>JBOICV010000154.1:0-22049 GCA_050740255.1 Nevskiales bacterium
AGGACAGGCCTGTCCTGAGCTTGGTCGAAGGGCCGGGGTCATGGGGATAGGAATTGGCTACTGGAGCAGGACATCACTATACTCGGTGAACAACTCGCGTCCACCCTGGCTCGCGTAGCTTTCGGAGGAGAGACATGCATCAGGGACTGATGGCGCGCGCCACGACGGGCGCGTGTCTGCTAATTGTTGTCGCGCTAGGGCTCACCGCCTGCAGTAGCGACTCGTCCGACGACGAACTCATCGTGGCCGGTGCTGGTGCCGGGGGTAGCGGCAGCACCGGTAGCGGTGGTGGCGCTGGACGCGGTGCGGGTACGGGTGGTGCCGGAGGCGAAGGCAGTTCCGGTGGAACTGGCGGTTCAGCTGGTTCGGGCGGGACCAGCGGCTCTGCCGGTACTGGTGGAAGCGCGGGCACAGCTGGGGCAAGTGGCAGCGGCGGTACCAGCGGCAGTGGTGGCGCTGGCGGCGGTGCGGGTGGCGCAAATCAGGCGGCGAACTGTGCGAACTTCGCGCCCGACACTTTCGTTACGCGTAACGAGCTAGCGGCGGGCAGCCGCAGCGCAAGCGCTCCGCTGTTACTGCGCTTCGTGCAGTTCACTGACGACCACATCATCGACGACGACGGCCAGGCCATCAACGGCGCCAGCGCAATCGATCCGGTGCTCATAACCTTCGAGTCGGCCATGCGGCTGCAGGAGGAATACAGCGACGAGGCCTTCAACGACATGATCACGCGGGTGAATGCCTGCAACGAGCAATTCCCCTCGGAGTTCATGATCGTAACCGGTGACAGCGCCGACCTGACGACGGTGGCCGAAACCCGCCGTTTTATTGATAACCTCGACGGCACTTTCGATCAGATGAGCGCGTTCGAAACCAAGTGCCGCGCGGGTTTACCCGCTGGCATACCTGAGGAGCTGGCGGTGCAGCTCTGCACCCGGTTTACCGGCCGCGGCGTGGCCGATACTCAGGCACCCGATCCGAACCCCGCTGACCCGGTATTTCAGTTCCTGATCACGCGCACGGTGCTACAACTGCTCAACACCGAGCTGGCTGCGGTCACTGGGCGCGCGGCGGACGGTTCGCTAGACCTGACACGCCAGACGGCGACGCGTGCACCCGGCATGCCGCAAGTACTGCGCTGCAATCAAGGCGAGCCGGGCTGCATCAACGACCGGCTGAACGTGCCGTGGTACGTCGCCTTCGGCAACCACGATGGCTATACCCGCGGCACCGTACCGATAGGCTTCGGAGTGAATGAAATCTCGCTCGTGACCGGCCGGTACCACATGGTGCACCAACACGAATTCATCGACGAGTTTTTCCAAACCAAGCCAGCGCCGGGGCCGATCGGCCACGGTTTCAATCTGGCCGACGCCGCGCGTCGCAACGACAACAACGGGCGTAACGACGGCTACTACGCCTTCGATGCCGGCAGCGGCCCTGGAGACAAAAAATTCCGCATGATTGTGATGAACACAATCCTCGACGGCACCGACCCGCGCATACCCACCGATCTGGTACGCAATCCTTTCGCATTGGCGGACGGCACGATAGATGCCGCTCAGTTCGAATGGATCAAGGCGGAGTTGGCCGCAGCCCACGCACGCCAGCAACTGGTGATGGTGTTCTCACACCATCCCGATCTGACCTTCGCGGAATTCGGCATGTTTGCGCCGCTGGTGGCGATCGAGGTCACTGCAGCTCAGCTCAATGCCGAACTGGCGAGCTGGCCGAATCTGATCGCCTGGGTCGCGGGTCATACCCACGTGCATCGCATCCGCCCGTTCAAAGTCGAGAACGGCACCGGCTCCAACGGCAGCATCTCGACGCCGGTGCAGTGCAAAGGCCCCGGCAGCTGCCTGGGGTTCTGGCAGATCGAGACTGCTTCGTTGATTGATCACCCGCAGGAGCAGCGGTTGCTCGAAATTTTCGACAACGGTAACGGTACCGGCACCATCCGTGGGCCGGTGCTTACGCATACGTTCGAGCGGTCCAAAGTGTTGGCCGGATTCGACGACCGTTGCGCGCTTTACCTCACCGATCCGGCGGCAGTTCTGGCGGCGATCACTGAAGCTAATCTGGCCGCTCTATGCTCGCAGGGCGGTGTGCGCCAAGGCACGGCCACCGACCGCAACGTGGATTTGATGTTTGCGATGCCGGCGTTTTAGCGTACGCGTCATCCCGGCCATGGGCGAGGTGGCGTCAGCGAAGCACTGCTTCGCCCGCCGAGCGGCTGGCCACGGATGGCCAGACTGGGCTTTTGTCCACGGATGGATTCGGCCAGGAACCAGTCACATGGACGTGTTCAAGTCTGGACACCGGCCTGCGCCGGTGTGACGGGTGGTTTAGCTGAAAATCGGTTTGCCGTCGTCGCGGCGCACTTCGTAAATAATGCCGCCGCCGGTATCGCCGCTTAGCGGAAGGCCCAGCGCATCGCCGATTGCTTCGGGGATTGGAATGCGGATATCGCCCCAGCGCTGGGAGTTGAAATACAGGCGGGTGCCGTCGGGAGTAAGCGCAAGCCCGGTAATCTCCGAGCTGGTCTGGCCCGGCGCTTGTGCAATCGCGGCGATCTGGCGGCTGGCGGTGATCACCACCACCTGCAGGTCGCCGCCATCCTCCGCTACCACCAAATGCCCGTCGGCGGTGGCGATGATGTTATCCACCCCGCTCAGCACCGGCTCGGGAAACATATCGTCGTCGTAAATGACATCGAGCAACGCAGCATTGGTGTCGTAGGCCCAGACACGGTTGTCACCCTTGGTCGTGAAATAAACGACGCCGGCGCGATAAAAGCAGCCTTCACCGCCATCGAAGGGTGTGCTTTGTGCGACTTGCGAGCGTGTGGGACCGGCCCCCGTTGGATCAGGCAGATCATGCCAGACCACCGCGCGGCTGGCGGCCGGGTTATCGCCCAGCACTTGCGCGACTTGCAGCCGACCCTGCGACAAATCGATTTTCACGGAGCCGTCCCAACTGCGCGTATCCTCCGCCACCAGCCGGTAGAGGCGGCCGTCGCCCTGATCCTCTGTCAGATACACGTGTTTATGCACCGGATCGAGTGCCGCGGCTTCGTGTTTGAAGATGCCGAGACTGTCGAGCCGGATCGGATAGCTCACGCCGTCAATCATGCCCTGGCCGAGCGGATGCACTTCGTAAGATGTACCGTCATCGACTTCCTCGCAGGAAATCCAGGTGCCCCAGGGCGTGCGGCCACCGGCGCAGTTGGTATCGCTCCCGGTCAGCAACGGATAGGCAGAAGTGATCGCACCGTCCGGTGCAAAACGGAAGCCGTAAACACCACCGGTGAGCAGCAAGGGCAGGCCAGGCAGGGGTAGTCCGGTCAGCCCGATCAGATTGGGTACCTCGCTGTTCACCACATGAATCCAGCCGCCGGGAACTTGCGGATCGGGGAAGGTCGCAGCCCCATCCGGAAACAGCAGCAAGGGCAGTAGCAGCCCTCCGGTAGACATGGCCGCCTGCCCAATGACGCGGGAGGAAAAACCCTCCGGCAGCAACAAGCCGTTGGTGTCGGTCAGGCTGCGCAGCGCCGGCACGCGATAGTTCAGCCCTGCCAGCGGATTGCCGCCGGCGAAGTCATCGTTATCGTTGTCCTTGCAAGCCCAGAGCAGCGATCCACTCGCAGCCAGTCCCGCACAGAAAAAACCGCGGCGCAGCAGCTCGCGGCGTGTAAGTTGTTCAATCATGATTAGGTACCCGTTTCTCCCCACCTCTAGCTTACCCCTACCAGTTTGCAGTTCAATGACCGTGCTGGCTAACCGGCAGGAGCTTCCATGACAACGGCTGATGGCTTGCTTTTCGTGTTGACACTCGCCACGGCGCTTGGCTGTGGCTTGATTGCGGGGCTGTTCTTCGCCTTTTCAGTATCCGTGATGAAGGCCCTCGCACGTCTTCCTCCGGCCGAAGGTATTGCTGCAATGCAGTCCATCAATATCGTCATAGTCAATCCGGTATTTCTTTCGGTTTTCCTGGGAACGGCGGTAGGTTGCGCTCTCGTGATGGTCGCATCGCTACTCCGCTGGCACGATCCCGGCTCAGTCTACTTACTCGTTGGGGGCGCGCTGTATCTGGTCGGCAGTTTGCTGGTGACCGTGGTGTTCAACATACCCAGGAATGAGGCGCTGGCACGGATCGCCCCCACCGATCCCGGCGGTGCCAGCCTATGGGCCGATTACCTCTCGAGGTGGACGGCCTGGAATCATATCCGGACTATTGCTTCGCTCGCGGCGGCGGTGTCGCTTACCATAGGGCTAGGCATATGAGCTTGAGGGGGGAGAAAATGCGGCGGATAGCGCTATTGATCTGTGGCCTCGTCGCCGCCTGTGTGGGTCCAGAATCCCGTCGATCTCAACCTAGCTGCGACATTAAAAGTGGCGAGGCCGGCGAGTGCGCGTGTTCCGCCTACGACGCTTGCATTGCGCTCGAGCCAACGGTTTTTTCCCAGCTATTTGGTCGCGCTGATGGCGCAAGGCCAACGGAACGGCAACTTTCCGCACTCAGACGGATCGCCGTAAATAGGGACGAGCCGCTGCGGCATGATTTGTTATCAGTCGCTGATGCTTGCGATATCGCGGGCGCCAGTTGTGTATTGGTAAAGAAGAGGTGACGTTCTGGCCACCCTGGGGCGTCAACCAGCGTTAAGGAACTGAGCAATCTGCTGCGCCGTCGCTTCCGGTTGTTCAAAGTGCATCATGTGGCCGCAGTCCGGCACTACGCTCTGCCGGTGCTGACGGAAGCAGTTGCGACGCAACTCCGTTTCCTTCGCATCCAGCATTTTGCCGAACGGCGAATCAGCGCCGTCAATGAATAGCGTGTCGGCGGTAACTTCGCGCCAGATCGCATGGGCCTCGGCGGCACGATAAAGCAGCGGATTACGCAGCTCGTGCTTGGGATCGGCGCAGAGCGCAATGCGTCCGTTCTCGCCTGACTGGCCCCAGCAATGCGCTACAGCCAGTGCACGCTCGGGCGTGAGCTTTGGATGGTGCTTGCGGATTCGTTCGGCGAGCGTTTCATAGGATTCGTAGGAACGTAGCCGCGGCGGTTTGCCAAGCTGATCGAGCCAGACACGGATACGTTTGGGCGCAGTGTCGGCCGGCATGTCCGGCATATTCAGGCCATCCAGCAGTACGAGCCTGCCGGTCCGCGCGGGTCGCAAGCCAGCATAAGCGCTTGCAATATGCGCGCCCATGCTGTGGCCGATCACCGTTGCCGCACCCTCCGGCAGATAGTGATTGAGCATGACCTCAAAATCTGCGTAGTAGTCCGGAAACCAGTAGCCGTCCTGCGGCCATTCGGACAGGCCGAAGCCACGAAAGTCCGGCGCGACCACTTCCCAGTCGCCATGTTTAAGCAGCTCGTCCACCAGAAACTGGAAGGTGCCACTGACGTCCAACCAGCCGTGCAATACGAAGACCCGCGGCGCGCCGGCGCGGCCCCAAATGCGCAAATGGGCGCGCAGGCCGCGGACGTCAATGAATTCGGAACGTGATTGCTGCATAAAACCCCATTCCCGTCATTCCGGAAGACGCCGAACGGCGGCTATCCGGAATCTAGTAGTTCACCAGGAAGATTCCCGCCTCCTTCGACAGGCTCAGGACAGGCTTCGACAAGCTCAGGACAGGCCCTCGCGGGAATGACGACTGTTTGCCGGTTCTGCTTAACTCAATTTTCCTTTCAGCCAAGCCCGCATGAGATCCAGCCGGTCGTTACCCCAGAACATTTGCTCACCCACAAAAAACGTCGGTGCGCCAAATGCGCCGCGGCGTACGGCTTCCTCGGTATTGCTCTTGAGTTCGTCTTTCACTGCCTGTTCCTGGGTTTGCGCGAGCAAAGCCTCGGCATCGAGCCCCACGTCCACGGCGCAGGCCTTCAATTCATCGGGCTGGCTGACATCGCGTCCTTCGCCGAAGTGCGCCCGCATCACGCGTTTGGCGAATGCGGCGCCCTTGCCCATGCGGTCGGCGGCGACGCCGGCGCGTTGTGCGGCCAAGGTATTGATGGGGAATTGGTCCGGAAAGCGGAACGCCACGCCGTAGAACTTCGCCCACAGCTTCACATCATCGAACAAGTATTTGCCCTTGGCTGGAATCGCCGCCGGCATGCGGTTGCCGGTGGCCTGAAACGCGCCGCCCAGCAGGAACGGACGCCATCTGAGATCGGCGCCGCATTCCTGCGCGAGCTGCTCGATCTGGGTTGAAGCCAGATAGGTGTAGGGGCTGCCACAGTCCCAGAATAATTCGATGGTCTTGGTCGTCATCATCACACCGGCATCGGCTTGTTTTCGTAGAAATGCAGAAATCCGTAAACCACGCGGTACACCCACCAGATCCACACGGCGATATAGATGAACCAGCCGATGACGATGATGTAAAGCAACGTGCCCACTGCCGCCCATACCAGAGTCCACCAAAAACTGTGGATCAACCAGCGGTGGTGGGTTTTGATGGCTTCGCTTTGCGCCTCGTGAATCTTGATGTGGCTGATGATGACGCTGGCGATCGCCGCAATCGGTACGAAGATCGCGATGGCATCGAGCACGTAGGCCACAAACAACGCGCCGCCGTCAGGATGGCTTCTGAGATTAAGATCGGGTACTGACATGAATCTAGTCTGCCAGCGCGACGGCGCGGTCACAAGCATATCGCGCTGCGCCGCATAGCTCTTTGCCCTACAATCCGCGCAAATTGAGGGTACTGAATGTCCGTCCCCGCCACCGAAATCCGAGCCGTTGAATTCAAGGGACGCATGCTCACCGTGAGCGTGCTGCGGGTGCAGAGCGGCGATCTGGGGGCAATTGAATCGGAGTTGCAGCGCAAACTGGAGCAGGCCGGTTCTTTCCTGCGCGAAATGCCGATCGTGATCGAACCGCTGGCGCCGGACTTGGACTTGCGTGCGCTGCATGCCTTGCTGCGCGCCAGAGGCTTGATGCCGGTGGCGCTGTTGCAAGCGACACCGGAGCAACAAGGGCTTGCGCGCGAGCTGGGATTAGGGCTGCTCAGCGACCTGCGCGCCGGCCGCGAGCGGCCGGTTGCCACCGAAGCCACGCCCGCGCCTGAAGCTGCGCCGGCCGCCGTGCCGGTGACGCCGCAGCGTGTACCGGCGCTGCTGATTAGCGAACCCGTGCGTTCGGGCCAGCAAATCTACGCCCGTAACTCCGACCTGATCGTGCTCGCCGCGGTGAGCGCGGGCGCGGAAGTGGTGGCCGACGGCAATGTGCATGTCTATGGCCCCTTGCGTGGCCGCGCCATCGCCGGAGTGCAGGGCGACGCGCAGGCACGCATCTTCTGTTGGAAATTTGCCGCGGAACTCGTCGCGGTGGCGGGTTGCTATAAGCTGATTGAAGATTTGCCGCCCGCGGAGCGGCAGAAACTGAGCGGACGCGCCGTACAAGTCCATCTGCAAGGCGAATCGCTTAAGATCGAATCATTAAATTAGGAGCGTAAGTGGCAAAAATTATTGTCGTCACCTCGGGCAAAGGCGGTGTGGGCAAAACCACCACCGCCGCCTCTTTTGCCGCGGGTCTGGCATTGCGCGGTCACAAAACCGCGGTAATTGATTTCGATATCGGGCTGCGCAATCTGGACTTGATCCTCGGTTGCGAGCGGCGCGTGGTGTTTGACTTCGTCAATGTGATCAATCGCGAAGCCACGCTGCGGCAGGCGCTGATCAAGGACAAGCGGGTTGAGCAGTTGTCTGTGTTGGCCGCCTCGCAGACCCGCGACAAGGACGCGCTCACCAAGGAAGGCGTAGGCCGGATACTGGAGGAGCTGGCCGAGGACTTCGAGTACATCGTCTGCGACTCACCCGCCGGCATCGAGAAGGGCGCCATGCTGGCGATGTACTACGCCGACGAGGCGCTGGTGGTAACGAATCCGGAGGTCAGTTCGGTGCGCGACTCCGATCGCGTACTTGGCATTCTTTCAGCCAAGACCCGTCGCGCCGAGAAGGGCGAGGCCAAGGTCAAAGAGCATTTAGTGCTCACGCGTTACGCGGCTGAGCGTGTTGCTCAGGGCGAGATGCTGTCGGTGCAGGATGTGCAGGATATCCTCGCCATTCCGCTGCTCGGCGTGATTCCGGAGTCGCAGACCGTGCTGAGCTCGTCCAACGCCGGCGTGCCGGTGATCTTCGACGAGCTGGGCCAGGCCGGACAGGCTTATAAGGACCTGGTCGGCCGCTTCCTCGGTGAAACGCTGCCGCACCGCTTTCTGGAAGTCGAGAAGAAGGGCTTCTTCACGCGTCTTCTCGGAGGCAAGTGATGGACTGGCTCAACCTGTTCCGCCGCCCCCCGGAAAAATCCACGGCCCAGCTCGCCAAGGAGCGCCTGCAACTGGTGGTGGCGCACCGGCGCAGCGGCCGCGACGACTCGCCGCACTATTTCCCGCAACTGCAAAAAGATTTGCTCAAGGTCATTCGCAAATACGTGCAGGTGGGCGAAGGCGCGGTGCGCATCGAAATGTCGCGCGACGAAATGCACGACGTACTCGCGCTCAACATCACTTTGCCGGAACGGTAGTAACCGGACTCACGGGGGCAATATGCGTCAGCGTCAATGGATGTTAAGCCTTGCTCTCGTCTTCCTGGCGCTGCCTGCTGCAGCCGGCAACTCCGGCGTTGCCGCCAGTCTGGATCTCGGCAGCACCGGCGTCGGATTGGGAGTGGTTGGTGAATTTTCGCCCGCGCTCAACGGCCGCCTGGGTTACCGCGGTTATAGCTTCGATGCCGATATCGAGAGCGAAACCAGCGGCAGTGGCGCCAGCGAACTCGATTATTCCGGCGACTTCAAGCTGCGCAATGTATTCGGCCTGCTCGATTTCTATCCGGGGGACGGGCGGCGCCTGCATCTGACGGGCGGCGCGGTCTATAACGACAGCGATGTTCAACTGGACGCCAGCTGTAGTAATCCGAACGGCTGCGAGGTGGGCGGCGTCGTGATTGTGCCAGGTGTTGGCATCGGCGGCGTAACCATCAACTCGGTAACCGCCGATGTGGACTTCCGCGAGGTGGCCGGATACCTGGGCCTGGGCTGGGGTAATCCCCTGGCTGACCAGACCGGTTGGTCATTCCGAGTGGAAGCCGGTGCGATGTTTCTGGGTGAACCCGGTGTCGAATTGACCTCCACCGGCACCTGCCAGAGCGATGCCAGCTGCCGCGCCGCGCTGGAACAGGAAGAGCGCGAGCTGGAAGAGGACGCCAAGGACTACGAGATTTACCCGATCGTGAATCTGACGCTGAGCTATCGTTTCTAAATATCGTTTCTGGGGCTTAATCCGCTAGATCCCGCAGGCTGAGTTTGGCTAAAGCTTCGGTCTGAGCTTTGTCCAACGCGCTCATCGCGCGGCCCACGGCCGCAGGTGTGGGATATTGCGCGTCGAGGGTTTCCAGTTCCGGCTCGCTGCTACGCACGCTATTTAACAAATCGCCGACCTTGGCCGTGGCCAGATCGCGGGTTGGCAAGAGCCCCGCCTGCGCCTCCTCGCCCGTTTCGGCCAGCCAGCCGGTTTTCACCAGCAAGTCCATCACCGCGTAGATATGTTCGGGCGGCAGCTTTAGCGCGCGTACCAATGCCGCCGGCTGCCAGGGCGCGCGGCCCTCGACGAAGTGCCGCGCCACCAGCGCCATGATGGACAGCGCGATTTGTTCGGCAATGCGGCCGCCCATGCGCGGCAGCCGCGGCCGGCGCGCGAGCTGGTCCGGATGCTGCACCAGATAACTCACATGGCAGCCGAGCAGCAGAATCAGCCAGCCGATGTAAAGCCAGATCAAGAGGAAGATCAGTATCGCGAAGCTGGAATAAATCGCGTTATAACTGGTGAGGCGGGCGACCAGGGCCGCGAATACCCAGCTCGCGGTCTGCCAGATGACGCCGGCGAATAAACCGCCCGTCAGCGCCGGCACGATCCGCACGCGGGTGTTGGGCATGAAGGCGTAGAGAAACGCGAAGGCGCCACTGATGAGGACGTAAGGCAATAGGCGCCCGCCGACCTCCAGCAGCCAGCCGAAGGGCTGCAGCGCCAGGATTTGTTGCACCACCGTGTTGTTGAAGAGGCCGGCGGTCAGCCCCAGCGCGGCGACCACCACCAGCGGTCCGACCACCAGCACGCTCAGATACTCGCTGAAACGTCGCATGAGGCTGCGTGCGCGCTGCACCTTCCAGATGAAATTGAAGCCGGATTCGATTTTCTGAATCAGCGAGATGGCGGAGTAGAGCAGCAGGCCGAGGCCGATGGTGCCCAGCACCCCGACCTTGATGTTGTCTACAAAGCCGAGCAATGTGGCGGTGAGTTTGGCCGCCTCGCTGCCGAGCGGCTCGAACAACTTGAAGAGCATCGGCTCGATCAGGTTGTGGACATCGAAGGCTTTCAGCAGCGAGAAGCCGAGCGCGAGAAAGGGCACCAGGGTCAGCAGGCTGGTATAGACCAGCCCCATCACCCGTAGCGTGAACTGCGGATCGCCCAGGTCGCGCGAAATGGTGTAGCCGAGCCGCACCAGCAACAAATCGCGGCGCTTCGCCGTGGTGAGCGTGTCGAGATTGGCGGACCACAGCCATTGGTCGAGCCGTTCAGCCCATCGGGCCCACATGCGGCCTCCTGTAATTCTGCTTACAGAATAACCCTTTACGTGCGTCCCGCCCAGTAGCGTGCGGACGCTATTGACATAGCCCTTGAGCGTGATTATGATGCACCGCACAATAATTTGCTGCAACGCAACAAGCGGCAGATTTAATGGGAAAGCGCGCGAAGAACTCGTGCGAAGTTTGACAGCAGTTTATTTATTAACCGGCAATCAGGAGAAAGCAATGGCAATTGAGAAAGTATTGAGTGATGTGCAGGAGCGTCTCGAGACCGCGGGCGAGCAGGCCCAGTCGGTGGCGGAAGCGCTGCTGGAGCAGGGCAAGCAGGCGATCGAAGTGGTCACCGACGGTGTGCAGGCGCTGGTGAAGGCGCAGACGGCTGCGGCGAAAGATCTCGTGGCGGAAGCCAAAGAGACTTTCAACAAAGCCAAAACAGCGGGTCTGAAGGCTGTGGCTGAGAAGCCGGCCGACTACCTGCCGAGCACCGAGCGCGCGGTCGCTGCCTTCAACGAAGGCAAGGACCTCGTGGTCAAGACCGGCAAGGAGCTGGTTGCGGTCGTGAAGAAGGGCGCGAAGCAGATCAAGGCTGAGATCACCGGCAAGCCGGTGCGTAAGTCCCCCGCCAAGCGCAGCACCGCCACCGCCAGAAAGACGGTCGCGAAAGCTGCCTAAGCTTTAGGTTCTAAAGCGGTAACGCTGAACTGCGCTTTAGCAGAAAGGCGTCGAAAGGCCAGCCGGAAACGGCTGGCTTTTCTTTTTGGTAACCCAAGCAAGCTAATAACAACTGCAGTAACAATAGGAAAATTAACCTGACCCCTTTCCCCCACCCCTTTCCCCCCTTTCCCCCTCTCCTTTCCCCTCTCTCTATTCTCTCTCTGTGCCCTGGGACTGAGAATCCACCCGTTGAAACAGGCGTAAATGGACCGGCAATATTTATCGTTATTGTGTACATGCTTTCTATCCTCTACTTGACCCAGTCCTCAAAAATTGTCAACGCAACTGGCGTTCCACGCAGTTCTGGAACATCTTTAAGGTATTGGATGGAAACGTTGTAACGACCTGGAGTTAGTCTCACCACCGTGATCGTCTTCAGGAAACGGTCGGAACCCTCCGCATACATTTCCTGCTCCCAAAACTCTCTGTCTACCAACAATTTCGTGCCAGATGGACCAAGCAGATTGATCTTCAACCTTAAGGGAATTGAGATACCGGGCTCTATCAGCTTGGTATTCATTCTCCCGTATCTTCCAGCCAATCTACTCACTCGGTTTCTATCGCCTTCATCCCCGTGCCTATACCCCAGTTGTATGCTGAATTTGTAAGGGCGATCCTTTGTAACCTGCATTTCAAATTCTGACTTGATGCCGGCCTGCTCAGTCGTGAATGGCACCACTAGTGGTGGCTGCGGCAAAACCGCATCCTCCACGCAAGCTGAAAGCCAAGAAAAGAGGGCCATAAGGCCAATGATTAGGTTCCGACCTTTCATTGAGGAGAAAAGGGAGAAAAGGGAGAAAGGAGGAGGAGGAGGAGGGGTCAGGTTAACTTATTACGATTCGATGGTCTGATGAATGCGTATCAGATTGAAAAGTACTGCCAGACCGGCTAGGGGGACTTCGTGCGGCGACGCGATTTGCGTGCGGGCTCGACGTCTTCCGGCGGCGCCAGCTCCGAGGTGATGGTATTGGCCATCTCCAGCAGTTTCTGCCAGGGGCGGCTGCGGCGGATGTTCTGTGCCAGCGGATTGCTATCCAGATTTTCCAGGCTCGACACGATTTTGTCGCGCAGATAGCGGGCCGCATCTTCCGGAATCGCCATCACATCGGGCAGGCCGAGAAAGCGGCGCAGTTCTTCCGGCTCCACGTCAATCTCGATCTTGATGTTCATCGCAATCTCCTAGGCCGCCACGACAAACAGCGCGATCACGCAGCCAAAGCCGGCGAACCAGGCCAGCGAACGCTGCCAATGCCAATTCGCCAAATAGAACGCGCCATGCAGGATGCGCAAGCCGATGAAGGCGAGCGCCAGCTTGTCCACAGTACCCTGCGGCGACTGCAATATGTGCGCGATGATTACCGCGGCCGCAAACGGCGGGAAGGCCTCGAAGCCGTTGAGCTGAGTCCAGTTCGCGCGCTGGCGCCAGCCTTCGAGCTGATCCAGCCACTCGCGCGGCCGCTTGTTGTTGAATTTTCCGCCGGTGAATTTGGCCAGACCGGTAAATGCATAGGGCAATACCGCCGCGGCCAACACACACCAGTAGGCGATTGTCATTGATTATTCTCCTGGCCCGACTATACCCTGCGTCTGAGGTCGAGAATAGACTTAGGGGACCCCTGAATGATCCCGTCACACCGGCGGAAGCCGGTGTCCAGTGCCTTAAATTTCCGGGTGCCGAAATTTTCTGGATTCCGGCTTTCGCCGGAATGACGAAGACGCCATTGTTCAGACCTTCCTTAGCTTGCCAAGCACGCGCCGATGCAGGCCGCTGAGCAGCAACAGCGAGCTGACGGCGCCGATCAGCGCCAGAAACATATCCCATTGCGTGTCCCACACATCGCCCTGGGTGCCAAGGAATTGCTCGGCGCCCTGGCCCAGCGCCATCGCCGCGGTCCACTCGATCAGTTCGTAGCTTGCGCTCAGCGCGAGACAGGCACAGACGACCAGGAAGAACAGCCAGCGGCCTTCACGCAGGGGCGAAAGCCGCAACAGAATTTCGCGCGCGATGAGCGCAGGAAAGAAGCCCTGCGCCAGATGGCCGATACGGTCGTAGGGATTCCGGCTCAGGTCCAGCAGGTCCTGCAGCCAGAAGCCGAGCGGCGTTTCGGCATAGGTATAGTGCCCGCCCAGCATCAGTATCGCCGCATGCATCGCCATGCAGAGATAGGCTAAATCGGTGAAGCGGAAGCTGCGATAGGTGGCCAGCAGTATCGGTACGGCGATCAGAACCGGCGCGACCTCCATCCACCAGGTCAGCCGGTCGCGCGGCCCGATTCCGGACAGAATCAGTCCGACCAGGGTTGCTGCAAGCAGCGCCACCGGCAGCTGTGCGCGCATTGGATCTCAGCGCGTAAGGCGCTGCTGCGCTTCGCGGTACTTCGCCGCGGTCTTCTCGATGATCTCGGGCGGCAGTTTCGGGGCGGGCGGGGTTTTGTTCCAGTCCAGCGTTTCCAGGTAATCGCGCACGAACTGCTTGTCGAAGGAGGGCGGGCTCTTTCCTGGTTGGTAGCTGTCCGCTGGCCAGAAGCGTGAGGAGTCGGGTGTCAGCACCTCGTCAATCAGTACCAGTTTGCCGTTTTTATCCAGGCCGAACTCAAATTTCGTGTCGGCGATGATGATGCCGCGGGTGAGCGCGTAGTCGGCTGCTTCTTTATAAATTCGCAGGCTGATGTCGGAGACCTGCCGGGCGATGTTGAGGCCGACCAGCTTGGTGCTTTGCTCGAAGCTGATGTTCTCGTCATGCGCACCGAGTGCAGCCTTGGTCGAAGGCGTAAAGATCGCCTCCGGAAGCTTGTCCGCCATGCCCAAGCCTGCCGGCAACTTTACGCCGCAAACGGACTGGGTTTTTTGGTAATCCTTCCAGCCGGAACCGATCAGATAACCGCGCACGATCGCCTCTATCGGCAGCGGTTTCAACCGCTGCACGACAATCGCCCGCCCTTCGATCTGCGCCCGTTCTTCCTCGTCGGACAACACATCGTCTGCCGTCAGCCTGGCAAGCTGGTTAGGAATAATGTGCCTGGTGCGCTCGAACCAGAAATTCGAAACGGCGGTCAGTACCGCGCCCTTACCGGGGATTGGATCGGACAACACCACATCGAAGGCGGAGAGACGATCGGTAGTGACTATCAGCAGGTGCTGATCGTCCACCCCGTAGATATCGCGCACTTTGCCGCGATGTACCAGCGGCAGGCTCTTCAAATTGGTCTGATATAACGCGGTTTGCATGGCTGTTCCCCCGGCGAAACGGGGCATTCTAGGTTAAAGTACACGGCCCTGAAAACGCCGGCCGTATGCCATGGCCCAGTCAGATTTTCTTATCGCCCCCTCCATCCTCTCCGCTGACCTCGCGCGGCTCGGGGACGAGGTCACGCGCGTACTGGAAGCGGGCGCCGACTGGGTCCATTTCGACGTGATGGACAACCATTATGTGCCGAACCTCAGCTTCGGCCCCATGGTGTGCAAGGCGCTACGCGACTATGGCGTCAAAGCGCCCATGGACGTGCACCTTATGGTCAAGCCGGTGGATGCCCTCATCACCGAGTTTGCGAAAGCAGGTGCCACGCTGATCAGCTTCCATCCCGAAGCCAGCGAGCATGTGGATCGCAGTCTGCAGATCATCAAGAGCCTCGGCTGCCAGACCGGTTTGGTGCTCAATCCGGCGACACCGCTAAGCCACATCGAATATGTGCTCGATAAACTCGACTTGATACTCATCATGTCGGTGAATCCCGGCTTCGGTGGCCAGAGTTTCATCCCGGCCGCACTGAAAAAACTGAGCGCCGCGCGCAAGCTGATCAGCGCCAGTGGCCGCCAGATCCGCCTCGAAGTGGACGGTGGCGTGAAAACCGAAAACATCCGTGAGATTGCGGCAGCCGGTGCGGATACCTTTGTGGCCGGTTCAGCGATTTTCGGCACGAAGGACTACCCGGCGGTCATCAAGAAAATGCGTGCGGAGCTCGCCGCGGCAAAGGGATAGTCGTGTCGCGCGGCAAGCTCCGGCAGGCCCGGGAGAGAAGTCGAATTCCGCTGGTGCGCGACGTGCCGGCCGATCTCGACACGCCGCTGTCGGCTTATCTGAAGCTGGCGAATGGACCTTATTCTTATTTGTTCGAGTCCATCCAGGGCGGCGAGCAATGGGGACGCTACTCCATCATCGGCTTGCCTTGCGCGGAAGTGGTCAAAGTTTTCGGCCAGATCGTGCGCCTGGAACGCGATGGCAGGCTGGTCGAAGAAACCCGGGTGGCCGACCCGCTCAAGTGGATTGAGGCCTATGCGGCGCAGTTCCGCGTGCCGGAACTGCCGGACATGCCGCGTCTCACCGGCGGCCTGGTCGGCTATTTCGGCTATCACACCGTGCGCTACATCGAGCCGCGGCTGAACAAGACGCCGGAGAAACCCGATCCGCTCGGCACGCCGGATATCTTGCTCATGCTGTCGGAGGAACTGGTCGTGTTCGATAACGTGGACGCGAAGCTGTACGTGATCGTGCACGCCGACCCGAGTTCCAAAACCGACCAGATGCGGGCGCGTGAGCGCCTCGACGAAATTCTGGAAGGTTTGCGCCGGCCGCTCGCGGTGCCGGCAGTGCCCAGCGAGCCAGCGCCGCTGAAGGAAAGCGCTTTTATCTCCGGGTTCACGCAGACCGCCTACGAAACGGCGGTGGAGAAAATCCGCGAGTACATCGCTGCCGGGGATGTGATGCAGGTCGTGCCCTCGCAGCGCATGAGCATTGACTTCAAAGCCTCACCGCTCGAGTTGTATCGCGCCTTGCGCAGTCTGAACCCTTCACCGTACATGTTCTGCATGAATCTGGGCGATTTCCACGCGGTCGGCTCCTCGCCCGAAATCCTGGTACGGCTGGAAGACGGCAAGATCACGCTGCGGCCCATCGCCGGCACGCGCCCGCGCGGCAAGACGCCAGAGGAAGATCATCGGCTGGAGCAGGAGCTGCTGCAGGACCCGAAAGAGATCGCCGAGCATTTGATGCTGATTGATCTGGGCCGCAACGACGTCGGCCGGGTGAGCAAAACCGGCAGCGTGAAAGTTACCGAGCGCTTCGTGATCGAGAAATACTCGCACGTGATGCACATCGTGTCGAATGTCGAAGGCGAACTGCGCGAGGGTATGGGCCCGATTGACGTGTTGCGCGCGACGTTTCCCGCGGGCACCTTGTCCGGCGCGCCGAAGGTACGCGCGCTTGAAATCATCGACGAATTGGAACCGGTCAAGCGTGGGCTTTACTCCGGCGCGGTGGGCTATGTCGCCTGGAACGGCAATATGGACACCTGCATCGCAATCCGCACAGCTGTGATCAAGGACGGCACGCTGCACATCCAGGCCGGCGCGGGGATCGTCGCCGACTCGGTACCGCGCAAGGAGTGGGAAGAAACCATGAGCAAGGCACGCGGCCTGATGCGCGCCGTGGCGCTGGCGCAGGGCAAACCCGCCCGGCGGGAGGTGGCATCATGATTCGGAGGGTTGCTAACCGTAGCGAGGTTGAAGGGATTGTCATTGCGCGCTGCCGTACCCAAACAACCGGAGAGCATCATGGACAGTGAACGCCTGAAGGAACGCATCGCGGACTATCTCAAGGCGCTGACGCAGCTTGAGAATGCCGCTCGTCAGCCCAAAAATGAATTCATCCGTGACTCCGTAATCCAGCGCTTCGAGTTCACCTATGAACTTGCCTGGAAGCTGCTCAAGCTGCGCCTTGAGGCAGAGGGTGTGATTGCCAGGACTCCCAAGGAAACGCTCCAGGAAGCCTTGCAGGCAGGCTTTATAGAAGATGGCAACCTGTGGACGGAGTTGCAGCGACAGCGCAACCTCACCAGCCACACCTACAAAGAGAAACTTGCCGACGAGGTTTATGCCTTCGTTACTGGAACAGGGCTTACTCCGTTCCGCAAGCTCGCTGGGAAAGCCACAACATGGCAGCCGAGCCCGTGATCTTTGGGCTGTCGCCCGCCATCGTCGCCGACATGCAGGCAGTGTTTGCCCGCTATCCAGCCATTGAGCGCGTAGTAATCTTCGGCTCGCGCGCCAAGGGCACACTCAAGGACGCTTCGGATATCGACCTTGCAGTCTTTGCCCCCAAGATGAGCGATTCTGAGTTCTCCCAACTCTGGGCCGAGATAGACAGCCTGCCACTCATTTTCAAGGTGGACTGCGTGCACTGGGACAAACTGGCGAACGAAGATTTGAAGAATAAGATCACCCAAAACGGCACTGCGATCTTGCAGCCTGTGAGCTCACCCTTTGATGTATTCAGAAGCAGCCCAAACTCAACGGGGCCTTACACGCCCGGTAAACAAATTCCTAATTGGTGGCCCCCCATCGTGCCGGGAGACTGGGTAACTTTGACGAAGGGGGAAATTACTGTTGACGTGCGCGTGGAAAGCATCACACCGCACTTAGCAGGCGTCGTTGAGCAACCCCGGCCCGGCGACAACATTGATCGAGGCTTGGCGACTTGGAAGCCGGGACAAATGGTGAACTTCAACTACAACAATATACGACATGTTCGTAAGAACGCGTGATGCGTCCGATGTCGTTCAAAACCGATTAAAGCTCCAATGCTCAAAGCAAAAATACAGACGATTACTGGCGCGTAAGGGTGAACGGAATCATTTCCCCCGGTCCTGCTTGGCATATTCGACAGTCCCAGCTCGCTGAGTCGAAGTCCTCGCTGAATCCGTCTATACGATCGGAAGATACATTAGAAACAATTTCGAGAAGTGGAACTGTACAACTCTTCTGCTTGCCGGCGCACATGACATCAAGCGTCCGTTGGCAGTGTCCTTCCCATCTTGATGCTGCCTTGCGGTCGACACGACACAAGATGGTGCTGTCCTCTGCATGCAGGAGTTTTGAGTAGAGAGACTTTCCACGAATGTCGATCTCCCAGCGACTGCCATCGGCTTGGTTGGTCCACACGTTATTGGGCGGATGGGTGCGATTCGATAAATCGCTCCCATGCCGCGCAGGGGGTGATTGGGTGTTCCCCGGCGAAGTCGTCGATCCGGCAGGGCTGGTCGCGGCCGAAGTCCGTTTATGCGGCGAAAGTTGTCTGCTCCACCGGGCTCGCACCTCATGTATTCGTGATACCGCAGAACGAATGTTCCTCGCGCGCTGAATGGAGGGAGTATGCCGGTCACCTGCGATCAGCTGGGCTATTGCCTCGCTTACTGAGTCCCGCGCCTCTAACCAACTGACGAATGCGTCTATCGCTTCAGGCTCCAGAATCGAGAGCACAGCAACCATAAACTCGTCGGCTATATCTTCATTGTCGTGACCGGGCAAGCCCCAAAGATAAAGAAGCGAGTGCGCAAGTTCGTGCATTACAAACGCGTGAATGAGCAGATGCCACTGGTCGCCCCTAGTGGGAGTGGTTAGCACTTCTGTACATATAATCACGTCTGGAGTCGAAAGGGCGTTAGCGAAACCGCACGGCTGAACTTTTACGTTGATGTCCGGTAGCAAATAGGAATCTTCCAGCGCTCGAATGGGCTGCTCTACGATCTTGCGATAGCCACTGACAAGCCACTCGGGGCGATCCCCAAAGCGAAATACCGTCACTGACACGGCCGCGGGCTGAGGGCCGAGATTCTGGAAACCAACGGAGATTCCTTCGTCAGTTGGCGGGCGTGGCAAAGCCACGATCCCTCCCTTGGTAAGGACGGTATCCATGAGCACGGAATTTCCTAGATTGCTGTTGCGCGGGCGGTTGTCGACGGCGACCACCCTCAATAGCCCGCCGACCATGCCGACAACCGCTGCATACCGATCCGCTGTATCGACGCTCGGAAGCCCAGAGGTTATCGCCTCGCGTGGCTTGAGGGTCGTCGTGTTGGCGTACTCAATCGCAGAATACTGACTGGATACTTCGACGCTTATTCGTGCCGACAGCTCGGATGCGTAAGCGAAGAAAACCACACCCATCGTGGCCACGCATGCACGCGGAGTCATTGCGTGTGTCGATTACTCAAGAGCCTCTAGGCTGTATAGAAGATGGCTTACCTACCACCGGAAAACATGGCCACACAGTCGCGATAAACATAGCGTGCGGCGTCTGCCGGTGTCATTTTTTGATTGGCGTAGATCGTATTAATGATGTTACTTGCATAGGTGTACTGGTCCCTGGTCATCAAGCCTTGTGACAGCCCCTGCCGTTGCTCGGAATCCACCCGCGACCGAGGTGTACCGGAGTCTCTCGCCGTAGCAATCTGATGCCCCATCCGCCCATTTTCTTGACAAACTCTGTCCACGTCCATCGCCCGAAGTCGGTTCTGAAATTCCAACTGTCTCCTGTAGTCCTCGCGCATCATCCTGTCTTCCTCATAGCGCTGCATGCGCCCGCGGTGAAATGCCTCAGGGTCTATGTAAATTTGCGAGTACGACGGGGTGGGTAGCGCCAGAACAATCGCGGCGACGGTCAAGACGAGCGCTCGTAAAATGTCAGTAGTCATAATCGTCAACCGTGTAGTCGTACCCTCAGGTGCGCTGTGATCAGTAGAGCTTACTCTTCCTCCTATTTCGCGCGACAATGCGCGCCCTTGTTTGGCTTATTAAGCAATCTAAAAAGTGGGTAATTAAGCGGGCATTGTCAAGCATGACATCAATAATAGTATTAATAATCAACGAGTTATATAAGTCATGATACTGATGATCGACAACTACGACTCCTTTACCTGCAACCTCGTCCAATACCTGGGCGAGCTCGGGATGGAAGTCGAAGTGCACCGCAACGACCAGATCACGGTCGCGGCGATCGCGGCTAAAAAGCCCGACGGCATCGTGATTTCCCCCGGCCCCTGCACGCCAAACGAGGCCGGCATCTCGCTGGACACCATCACGCAGCTGGCCGGCAAGATTCCGATTCTCGGCGTCTGTCTTGGCCATCAAAGCCTGGGCCAGGCCTTCGGCGGCAAGGTGGTGCGCGCGCGCGAGGTGATGCACGGAAAAACCTCGCAGATTTATCACAATGGCACTGGCGTGTTTGCGAATCTGGCGAATCCGTTCTCGGCCACACGCTATCACTCGTTGGTAGTGGACAAGACCGGTCTGCCGGATGAATTGGAAGTCACGGCTTGGACGCAAACCGCAGACGGCAAGTCGGACGAAATCATGGGCCTGCGCCACAAGCCGACTGGCGCCGAGGGCGTGCAATTTCATCCGGAGTCGATTCTGAGCGAGCACGGCCACAAGCTGCTGGAAAATTTTCTCCTGTTGACCCGAAATAAGAAATGAACTTCAAAGAGACTCTGGCGCGCGTAGTTGAGCGCCACGATTTGGACCGCGGCCAGATGGGCGCCGCCATGCGCGCGATCATGAGCGGCGAGACCACACCCGCGCAGATCGCCGGCTTTCTGATCGCGCTGCGCATGAAGGGCGAAACGGTGGACGAGATCACCGCCGCGGCCGAGGTGATGCGCGAGCTCGTGACCAAAGTATCGGTGGACAAGGCTTACCGCGAACAGTTGGTGGATACCTGTGGCACGGGTGGCGACGCCTCCGGCTTGTTCAACGTCTCCACCGCCTGCGCCTTCGTGGTCGCAGCCGCTGGTGGCCGGGTCGCCAAGCACGGTAACCGCTCGGTATCGTCGCGCTCCGGCAGCGCCGACGTGCTGGAGGCGGCCGGCGTCAAGCTCGAGCTGGGGCCCAAGGACGTGGCTCGCTGCATAAAAGAGGTCGGTGTCGGCTTCATGTTCGCGCCGGCCTTTCATGGCGCCATGAAGCATGCGATCGGTCCGCGCAAGGAAATGGGTGTACGCACCATCTTTAATTTAATCGGCCCGCTCACCAATCCGGCCAATGCGCCCAATCAGGTGCTTGGCGTATTCGACGTGAAATGGGTTGAGCCGCTGGCGGAAGTGCTGGACAAGCTCGGTAGCCAGCACGTAATGGTCGTCAACAGCGAAGAAGGGCTGGATGAAATCAGCATAGTTAAACCGACGCTGGTCGCCGAGTTGCGCGAAGGCATGCTGCGGGTGTATGCGATTGATCCTGCGGAATACGGACTGAACCATTCCAGTCTGGAAGCGCTCAAGGTGAACAACGCGCAAGAAAGTCTGGCGCTGATCCGCCGCATTTTCGGCGGCGAACCGGGACCGGCCCGCGACATGCTGCTGCTCAATGCCGGCGCCGCGCTATATGTCTGCGGCAAGGCGAGAGATTTGGCGCAAGGCATCGAGCAGGCCGTAGCCGCGATCCAGGACGGCGGCGCCGCCAGGAAACTGGAATCACTCGTTGCGTTGAGCCGCCAGCTCGGCGCCATGGCAGCCTGAGGGTGGCCCGTGGCAGACATCCTTGCAGAGATTCTGGCGCGCAAGCGCAAGGAGGTCAGCGCCGCGCGGACCCACCGACCGCTCAGCGAGACCATTGCCGCTGCCAAGACTGCGGCGCCAGTGCGCGGTTTTGTGCAGGCGCTGAGGACGCGCATCGCAGCCGGCAAGCCGGCAGTCATCGCTGAATTAAAGAAAGCCTCGCCCAGCAAGGGGCTGATCCGGGCTGATTTCGATCCAGCCACGCTCGCGCGCAGCTACGCGCAGAACGGCGCGGTCTGTCTGTCGGTGCTGACCGACCGCGACTATTTCCAGGGCGCGCCGGAGTATCTTGAGGCCGCGCGCTCGGCTAGTGGTTTGCCGGTGCTGCGTAAAGACTTCATGTTTGATCCCTATCAGGTCGCGGAGGCCCGCGCGCTGGGTGCGGACTGCATTCTGCTGATTGCGGGCGCTCTGGCGGA
>JBOICV010000155.1:0-2587 GCA_050740255.1 Nevskiales bacterium
TGACTTACCAGCAATCACGCGGGCTGCGCAAGAAATTCCAGACTAGCGCCGGGGATTTCAAAGCCAATATCAGCAAGACCTTTGATGTATCCCTCAAGCAGTTGTTCTGCGCCTGGGAGGATGCCGAGCAGCGCATGGGATGGCTGAACAATCCCGGCATGACCGTCCGCCGTGCCACCAAAGACAAGTCCATGCGCATTACCTGGCCGGACAAGACCTGGGTGGACGTGTATTTCACCTCGAAGGGCAAGAACAAGGCGCAGGTTGCGGTGGATCATTCAAAGCTTGCTTCTCCCGAAGACGTGCAACGCGCCAAGGCGAACTGGACCAGGTCTTTCGAAGATCTGCGCGAGTGGTTAGCGCAGCAGGGCTAAGATTCTGTGAGCATCTATCGCAAGATCGGCCTGGGTATCGTGTTCGCCTGGTTCTTTTTCGGTGGCATCGGTCACTTCTTGATGACCGATTTCTTTGTGAGCATTGTGCCGCCCTACGTCCCGTATCCGCGCGCCGCGGTTTACCTGAGCGCGGTGTTCGAGCTTCTCGGCGCGTTTGGTGTGCTGATTGCCGCCACCCGCCAGTGGGCGGGTTGGGGCCTGATTCTGTTAACCCTGGCGGTGACCCCTGCCAACGTGCACATGTGGCTGCACCCGGAACAGTTCAGCCAGTATCACCCTGAGCTTTTCGGCCTGCGGCTGGCGATTCAGGCCGTACTGCTGATCTGCATCTGGTGGAGCACGCGGCCGCCACCGACCGCAGCTGCGGCAGCAGCTTAGTCTGAAGCCGCCGAGCTATCTTCCTTCTCGGCCCGGCGCGTAAGGCGTTTGCCGAACTCGCGGAACAGGCGCCCGGTCCAGTCGGCCGTCGTGCCGGGTGCTACCGTGGTTGAGAGCGCCCAAGCGTTGCCGAGACCGCTGGTGATGCGGGCCGGACGTTTCTTCACGGCCTTCACGATCCAGTCGCCCGCGTCATTCACATCCATTTGCCGCAGATAGCGATAGGCCTTGGTCGGGGCGGTCATCGGCGTCTTGACCAGCGGGAAGTTGATCACGGTGACGTGGACGCCGCGGTCTACAAGTTCCGAGGCGAGGCAGCGGGAGAAGCCATCCAGCGCCGACTTGCTGCCGACATAAGCGGAGTAATAGGGCGTGGGCATCAGCGCCGACATGCTGGAAACATTGATGATATGCCCCTGCTTCTGTTCGAACATGCGTGGCAGCACGGCCAGCGTCAGCCGCACCGCAGCGAAGTAGTTCAACTGCATGGTGCGCTGGTAATCATGGAAACGCTGTAGCGAATCCTTCACGGTGCGGCGGATGGAGCGGCCGGCATTGTTGATCAGCACATCAATTTGCGGATGCTCAGCGAGTATCTGCTGGATGACGGCGTCCACTTCGGTTTCATTCGACAAATCGGCGGGATAAATCCAGGCGGTGCCGCCTGCGGCTTCGATTTCTTTCTTGACGCGTTCCAGCTCGTCCAGCCGGCGTGCTACGAGGCAAAGCTTGGCCCCCTCGGCCGCCAGCTTCTTGGCACCGGCTTCGCCGATGCCGCTCGAGGCGCCGGTGATGATGATGGTTTTATTTTCGATGCGCGCTGCCACTTGCCTCTCCCTGAAATCTAATACTGGCTAGACATGAGATTGCCACAACTGGCCTCAAACTGGCTTGGCCGCAGCGCCCCTGACTTGCGGTCACTACTGTCATAGCGGTTAAGCTGGGCGGGCCTTTCGGGAGAAATAACGATGAATTTCGAGGAATACCGCAAGCAGGATGGCCTGGGTCTGGCGCAGCTGGTGGCGCGCCGGGAAGTTACCCCGTCCGAGTTGCTGGAAGTCGCGATTGCGCGTGCGGAGGCGGTGAATCCGAAGCTCAACGCCATCATTATTCCGATGCACGAGATCGCACGTGAGCGGGCCAAGCAGGCACTCGCCGGTCCCTTTGCGGGCGTGCCCTTCCTGACCAAGGACTTGTTTCAGGAATACGCCGGCGTGCAGACGGCCTATGGCTGCAAGGGCCTCAAGGCCGCGAATATCAAAGCCCCGGTGCATTCCGAAATCACTGCACGCTGGCTGAAAGCGGGCACGGTAATTTTTGGCCGCACCAACACCCCGGAATTCGGCGCGAAAGGCATTACCGAGCCGGATGCCTGGGGCCCCACGCGCAATCCCTGGAATACGGATCATGTGCCCGGTGGTTCCTCTGGCGGTTCGGCGTCAGCGGTATCGGCCGGCGTTGTGCCGATGGCCGGTGCCAACGACGGCGGCGGCTCCATCCGCATTCCGGCCGCGCACTGCGGTCTGTTCGGCATCAAACCCGGCCGCGGCCGCACACCCTGGGGGCCGCAGTACGGCGAGCTGATGCACGGCGCGGCGATGAATCACATCGTTTCGCGCTCGGTGCGCGACAGCGCGGCGATGCTGGATGCCACGCATGGGCCGGAGATCGGTTCGCTGTATCACATCGCGCCGCCGGAACGGCCGTATCTCGAAGAAGTCACGCGCGATCCGGGCAAGTTACGCGTTGGTTTTTCCACGCGATCGCCAATCGGCTCGAAGGTACATCCGGAAGCGATACAAGCGGTGCAGGAT
>JBOICV010000156.1:0-45874 GCA_050740255.1 Nevskiales bacterium
GTGATCCAGGGCGAGCGGCGCACGCTGATTCGCGATTACCCGATTTCGGTGGAATGGCCGCACCACTGGGCGCAGGCAGCGCCGCCGGTGGCGGAGTGCCGGTCTTCCGTCCTGGCCGAACTGAAGCTGCCGGCCGATGCGCTCCTCGGCGTGGGCGTGGACCGCCTGGACTACACCAAGGGGATCGAGGAACGCCTGCGCGCGGTGGAGCGCTTGCTCGAACGGAACCCGGAACTCCGCGGCTGCTTCACGTTTCTGCAGATCGCCTCCCCCAGCCGCACGCTGATCGAACGCTACGCGCGTCTGAACACGGATGTGGAGCAACTCGTTGAACGGATCAACGCCCGCTTCGCCAGGGGCGGTTGGCGCCCGATCGCGCTCGTGCGCCAGCACACCGAGCCGGCCGAGGTGTTCCGCTATTACCGCGCCGCGGATCTGTGTTACATCAGCAGCCTGCACGACGGCATGAACCTGGTCGCCAAGGAGTTCGTGGCCGCGCGCGACGATGAGCAGGGCGTGCTGATCCTGTCGCAATTCGCCGGGGCCGCGCGCGAACTGACCGAGGCCTTGGTGGTCAATCCCTACGACATCGAGGAGGCTAGCTCGGCGCTGGCGGCGGCGCTGTCCATGCCCCCGCCGGAGCAGCGCGCGCGCATGCGCGCGATGCGTGCGCTGATCGCCGAATTCAATGTGTACCGCTGGGCCGGCCGGATGCTGCTGGACGCCAGCCGGCTGCGGCGGCGCGAGCGCCTTGCGGGATTGCTCTCCGAACGCGCCGCACCCGTCCGCCGGACAGCGCCATGAGGCCGATTCTTTCAGAGGAGGGACAGCCGGCGCTGGTGCGATTCGCGCGCCGTAACACGCTGCTGGCCTTGGACTACGACGGCACACTGGCGCCGATCGTCGCCGATCCCGCTCGTACGCGAATGCGCGAGCGCACCCACGACCTGTTGTCGCGAATTTCCCGCCGCTATCCGACCGTGGTCATCAGCGGACGATCGCGCCTGGATGTGCTGCGTCTGCTGGCGGGAATCCAGCCGGCGGAGGTGATCGGCAATCATGGACTCGAGGCCGACGGAGTCCGGGGGATCCGGTTCAGCCGGCGGGTCCAGCGCTGGCAGTCCTTGCTGGCCCGGCCGGTCGCTTCGTTGCCCGGCGCGTTCATTGAAAACAAAGGGGCTTCGCTGACGGTTCATTACCGCAACTGTGACAACCCCACTGCAGCGCGGGAGGCCATCCTGGATGTCGCCTCCGGACTGGACGCAGTACGAATCATTGGCGGAAAGCAGGCCTTGAATCTGGTCCCGCAAGAAGCGCCGCACAAAGGCGCCGCGCTGCTGTCGCTTTGCGCGCGCCTGGAATGCCGTTACGCGATTTACGTGGGGGATGACGATACCGACGAAGACGTTTTCAAACTGGACCGGCCCGGTGAACTTCTGAGTATCCGGGTCGAGCGCCGCGACGACTCCGCCGCCACTTACTACCTGCGGGATCAGTTGGAGGTGGATGACTTGCTGGAAACCCTGTTGGTCCGCGTTCAATCTGCCGCTGGTGTATGAGGGCGACGCGCTGATCCACATCGCGCTGCAGGGGGCTGCGGCCACGCTGCATTCATTTCACCCGAACTTCTGAAGCGCATGCTTCCCTCCCAGGAACAGCACGACTAAAGGGATATTTCAGTGAATCACTGAAGCTGTTGTTCCGCGAGCGGCCGGCGCTTGACGAGTTCGTCGATGCCTTGCAACGCTTCCAGCAGCGGCCGTGCGAGCTTCAGCGGCCAGGAGTTAGGTCCGTCGCATAGTGCCTCGTCCGGCTTCGGATGGGTTTCCATAAAGATGCCAGCAACCCCCACCGCGATCGCCGCGCGCGCGAGTACCGGAATGAACTCGCGCTGGCCGCCGGAACTCGTGCCCTGCCCACCGGGCAAT
Organism: Nevskiales bacterium; assembly: GCA_050740255.1. GTDB lineage: Bacteria > Pseudomonadota > Gammaproteobacteria > Nevskiales > JBOICV01 > JBOICV01. The sequence continues at coordinate 1,929 of JBOICV010000156.1, forward strand.
TGCACGGAATGGGTGGCGTCGAACACAACGGGCGCAAACGCGCGCATGGCGGCCAGACCGCGCATATCCACCACCAGATTGTTGTAGCCGAAGGAAAAGCCGCGTTCGCACAGCAAGAGCTGTTTGTTACCGGTGGCAGCTGCTTTTTCGATCACATTGCCCATTTCCCAGGGCGACATGAATTGGCCTTTCTTGATGTTCACCGGCTTGCCGGCACGCGCGACGCTTTGAATAAAATTGGTCTGGCGGCAGAGAAATGCCGGGGTCTGCAATACGTCCACCACTTCCGCAACTTCCTCGACCGGTGTGTCCTCATGCACGTCGGTGAGTACCGGTACGCCGATTTGTTTCTTCACCGCCGCGAGAATGCGCAGGCCCTCTTTTACACCCGGCCCGCGATAGGACTTGCCGGAGGAACGGTTGGCCTTGTCGAACGAGCCCTTGAAGATGTAGGGGATGCCGAGCGTGCTGGTTACTTCCTTAAGATGGCCGGCGACTTCCAGACACAGCGCTTCACTTTCCAGCGTGTCCGGACCCGCTATCAGGAAAAAGGGCTTGTCAATGCCGATCTCAAAGCCGCAGATTTTCACAGACTATGCCGCCGCTCTTTGCCGTTGCGCCCGCGCCGCGCGGATAAAACCGGAGAACAGCGGATGGCCGTCGCGCGGCGTCGAAGTGAATTCCGGATGGAACTGGCAAGCCATGAACCAGGGATGATCCGGCAACTCGATAATTTCAACCAGCGCGTCTTCCGCCGCCTCAGCCGAAAATACCAAGCCCTTTTTTCCGAGCGCCTCGCGATAGGTGTTGTTGAATTCGTAACGGTGCCGGTGGCGTTCGACAATGTTGTCCTTACCGTAAATCTCGCGCGCTTGCGTACCGGACTGTAGCTTCGCCTTCTGCGCGCCCAGCCGCATGGTGCCGCCCAGGTCGGAACGGTCGTCGCGCTTCTCCACGCCTTGCTCGGAGTGCCACTCGGTGACCAGACCAATCACCGGATGCGGTGTGTCGCGGTCGAACTCGGTGCTGTGCGCGCCCTTCAGCCCGGCGACGTTGCGGGCAAACTCGATACAGGCGACTTGCATTCCGAGGCAGATACCGAGATACGGCAGTTTGCGTTCGCGCGCGTATTTCACCGCGGCGATCTTGCCCTCGATGCCGCGCTTGCCGAAGCCGCCGGGAACCAGGATGGCGTCATTGCCGGCCAGCAGTTCGACGCCTTCTTTCTCGATACGCTCGGAATCCACGTATTGGATCTTCACCCGCGTGTGGGTGTGGATACCGGCGTGATACAGCGCTTCATTGAGCGACTTGTAGGCATCGGCCAGGTCCACGTATTTGCCGACCATGGCGACGCGTACCTCGGCGTCCTGCTGGCCGCGCGCATTAACGACTTTCTGCCACTCGGACAGGTCGGGGGCGCGCACGCGCAGGCCGAAGTGGCGGATCACCAGGCCATCCAGGCCCTGGTCGTGCAGCCACAGCGGAATTTTATAGATGTCATCCACGTCCACCGCGGCGATGACGGCTTCCTCGCCGACATTGGTGAACTGCGCGATTTTCTGGCGCTCGCCATCCGGCAGCGCGCGGTCCGAGCGGCAGACCAGGATATCCGGCTGGATGCCGATGGAGAGCAGCTCCTTGACCGAATGCTGCGTCGGTTTGGTTTTCAGCTCGCCACTGGAGGCGATGTACGGCACCAGCGTCAGGTGCATATAGAGCGAATGGGTGCGGCCTACTTCCCAGCCGAGCTGACGGATGGCTTCAAGAAACGGCAGCGATTCGATGTCACCGACGGTGCCGCCGATTTCGACGATGCAAATCTCGTAACCTTGTGCGCCGTCACGCACACAGCGCTTGATCTCGTCGGTCACGTGCGGAATCACCTGTACGGTGCGGCCGAGATATTCGCCTTTGCGCTCCTTGCGGATGACGTTGTGGTAAATCTGGCCGGTGGTGACGTTGCTGCGCCGTGAAGTTCGCGCACGCAGGAAGCGTTCGTAGTGACCCAGGTCGAGGTCGGTCTCCGCGCCGTCATCCGTGACAAAGACCTCGCCGTGCTGGAAGGGGCTCATGGTGCCCGCATCCACGTTGAGGTAGGGGTCGAGCTTGATCATGCCGACCTTGATGCCGCGCGCCTCGAGAATCGCGGCCAGCGAGGCGGCGGCGATGCCCTTGCCCAGCGAAGACACCACCCCCCCAGTTACGAATACATAGCGGGGGCTATCGAGCTGTGACATGGCGAAAGCGGTCCACACGGGCCGAACGGGCGCAAGTTAGCAGAAAGGCTGCGCGCTCACCAGTCTCGACGACGCGAGGTGGTGTCCCAGTTTGCCGTCACACCGGCCCTTCGACTTCGCTCAGGATAAACTCCGGCCGGCGTCCATGGGATTGAAAAGACTGGATTCCGGCCTGCGCCGGAATGACGAGCACCAGGGTCAAGCGGCAAACTGAGACATTACCCGAAGCGATCACGACCTGTTCCAACCCGGCGGTGTGCGGCGCCAGTCGAGCACCCAGCCCAGCTGCGAACGGCGCGCACAAGCGGCATCCGCCAACCAGCGATCGGCGACCGCGACCAGTTGGCCGGCGTGATACGCGAGCGGCATGCGTTCGCGTACCCAGGGTGGTACGCCGGCGCTCTGGCCGAGCTGTTTGAGCGTGCGGTGGTGCCGGCTGCCAACGGGCTTTATCCGCTCACCGCCGGCCGGAAAACGAATTTCCAAGCTTGGCTTGGGCGGCAGTAGCAAACCGGCGCCACGCTTGCGGCGCGCACTGAGCTGGCCGCATTCCGCCGGCAGCATCAGCAGCACGCGCAAATCCCAGGGAATGCTCGCAGTGGGTGCCGGCGGCAAGGGTGGCATGGCGTACAGGCTGTCGCGATAGCGCCGCAGTTCCGCGCCGGGCCAGCGCAGACAGGGATTGGCATCCGCGCGCGCCAGCAATACTTCGCTCAGCACCTGGTCCAGATGCACCGCCGCCGGCAGCGGCAACTGCTGTTTCGCCAGCCAGTGCCGCAAAAGATTGCGCTGACGCACCGGTTTGAACATATTCAAGGCTGCGACGCTTAACGCCTTGCTGCCGGCGATGGTGCACAAGGTCGCATCCGCTTGCGCCAGATCGCCCAGCAACTCAGCCGCCTCCGCCTGCAAGCGCGCGCTGCGCGCCAGCGCGCCGGCGCTGCCCGGCCATTGCCGCTCGATCTCCGGCAGCAGGTGCTGGCGCAAATGACTGCGCTTGATGGCCGGGTCGTGATTGCTGGGATCTTCCACCCAGCGCAAGCCATGGCATTTCGCGTAGGCCTCGAGTTCAGCGCGCGTATAGCCCAGCAGCGGGCGCGCGAAGCGCACCGCCCCAAATGAAGCCAAAGCCGGCATACCCGCCAGGCCATGCGGACCGGCGCCACGCAATAGTTGCAATAGCACGGTTTCGGCCTGATCGTCCTGATGCTGGGCGGTAAGCAACACGTCCTGGGGACCCAGGGACTGTGCGAGGGCGGCGTAACGCGCCGCGCGCGCCGCGGCTTCCAGCCCAAGTTCGCTCTGCCCGGTAATGTTTACGCGCCGCAGTTCGAATGGAATATTCAAATCGGCGCATTGTGCGCGGCAATGTTCTGCCCAGCGGTCGGCTTCGGGGCGCAGGCCGTGGTGTACGTGTACTGCTTTGACTGGCAGGCGGGCTATATGCAGAAGATGCAATAGCACGGTGGAATCCAGCCCGCCGCTGTAAGCCAGTACGTAGTGACCACCAGCAGCCAGCCGTGGCAAGGCGGCGCAGAGTCGCTCGGTGTTAAGTGGGGTGCTCACTCACTCTTTGTACTGACCGTAGCGCATGAGCCGGTCGTAGCGCTGCTGCACCAGTTGCGCGGTCGAGTCCTGACTCAGTCGCTCCAGCGTGGCGACCAGGCGGGCCTTGAGCTGAGCCGCGGTCTTGGCCGGGTCGCGGTGCGCGCCACCCAGCGGTTCGGGCAGGATTTCGTCCACCAGTTTCAGCTCGAACAGCCGGCCGGACGTTACGCCCATCGCATCCGCCGCCACCGATGCCTGCTCCGCACTGCGCCACAGAATCGAGGCGCAGCCTTCCGGCGAGATCACTGAATAGGTGCTGTACTGGAGCATGATCAGATGGTCACAGACGCCGATCGCCAGCGCGCCGCCGGAGCCGCCCTCGCCGATCACCACGCTGACCACCGGCGTGCGCAGACGCGCCATTTCAAACAGATTGCGCGCAATGGCCTCACTCTGATTACGCTCTTCCGCGCCGATGCCGGGATAGGCGCCGGGCGTATCGATGAGGGTGATGATCGGCAGGCGGAAGCGCTCCGCCAGCTTCATCAGGCGCAGCGCCTTGCGATAACCCTCGGGTTTAGACATGCCGAAGTTGCGCAGCGTACGTTCCTTGGTGTCGCGGCCCTTCTGGTGGCCGATGACCAGCACCGCGCGGCCTTCAAGCCGCGCCAAGGCACCGACGATGGCGGGATCGTCACGATATGCGCGATCGCCATGCAGCTCCTGAAACTCGCTGAACAGCAGCGGTGCATAATCCAGCGTGTAAGGCCGGCGCGGATGTCTGGCGATCTGCGAGACCTGCCAGGGCGTCAGATTCGCGAAAATCTGTTCAGTCAGCGTCCGGCTCTTGCTTTCGAGCCGGGTAATTTCCTCGCTCAGATTGACCACGCTGCCCTCGGCCACGTGGCGCAGCTCGTCTATCTTCTGATCGAGCTCCGCGATGGGCTGCTCGAAGTCCAGGTAATTCAGATTCATGCGCCGATATTATGCGGCACCGGCCGCTCGCGGGCGTAACGCCAGGCGATATAGACGAAGACGGCCAAGGTCGCAACCGACATGAATGTGTATTGCTCATCGAACCACGACGACATGAACGGTAACGGCGCCCAGGCGATGAACTGCGTGAATGCGGTCGTGGCCAGCAGCAGACCGCCGATCCAGGGGCGATCCGCATGCAAGGTGGCTACGGCAAACAGGAACGCGTAGTAGTAACAGGTCAGCTCCACGCCGAACGGAATGAATAGTGCGCCGAGCGCCGTTGCGACCCAGGCTTGCTGTCCGCGCACGGCGAAGGCGAGCAGGCCGAGGAAAGCCAGCGCCAGCGGATAGTACAGCCAGCTCGCTTCATGGTAGGCCGCCAGCCGCGCCTCCTTCCAGCGCGCCCAGGGGTCGAGCGCGTCGGCGTCACGATAGTGACGGCCCACCTCGCCCGGCCGGTAAGCGACCACCGTGCGCAGACCCATGTAGTTGGTGAGCGGGGTTTCCTTGTGCTTCAGCGTGTTCTCGACAAAGCGCGGATAGGCTTCGAGGCTGCCGGCCGTAAGCTGACTGAGCGGCAGCAACAGCACCGTTGCCAGCGCCGCCCCGATAAAGAAACGTTTGAAAGCCGGATCGAGCCGCCGGTCGCGCCACAGCATCCAGCCGGCCGCAAACACGGCGCCGGCAAACATGAAGCCGGGGAAAATGCGCAGCAGCGCCGCATAAGCCAGCGCGGCGCCGCCCAGCATGGGCTTCTGCTTTTTCAGCAGGCACAGCGCCGCCACCGTCCAGAACAACCAGTCCCAGCGCAGAAATGAGCCGCCGGTCCAGTAGAAGCGCGCGGGGAAGTTGGTCGCCAGCACCGCCAGCGCTACCACCAGCACGCGCCAGCCAAAGGCCCACCACAGCATGCCGCAGGCCAGGGCGAGGTACAGCGGGTCGAGGCTGGCGAGCAACACGATTTGCGTCGGTGACGCCGGCGCAAGATTCGCCAGCAGCGTGCCGGCAATATTCCATACCGGCGTGGCGTTATAGCCGTGGTCGGTCTGCAAATCCTCCCAGCGCTGGGCGCCCTCCCGTGCGCGGAAGTAGGCCACGTCGTGCCGGAACCCGTCCCAGCGCTGCTGCGTGAAATGGCGCGTGCACAATTCCGGATGCGCGAGGATCTCGGCGCTGGTTTCAAGATCATTGCTTCTGAGGTTGGTCAGCTTGCGCGCCTGCACCCGCGCGCGCAGTTCCGGCTCCTGCGCGTCCGCCACCGCCACGCAGCGGTACATACGGTCATATTGCAGCTCGCGGAAATACTTGCTGCCGACGTAGTAATGGAATGCGTCCCAGTTGTGGACGTAGTTGTAGAAATGGAAGGCGCCGAAATTGAAGTAAGTTGCAAAAGAGACCACGCCCAACACCATCAGCAGCCGGTCGCGCAGCTTCAAGCGCGGCGCCAGTGGTCGCCAGCAGCTCAAGCCCAGCGCCAACAGCGCCAGCGCCAATTCCCAGCGGGCGCTGCTGCGATCGTTCCACCAGGGCTCTTGCGCCACCGCCGGCGGCGCCTGCACTACTGTTACCGCGGGTTGCGCCTCTGCCGCGCAAAAAACCTGCAACTCCGATAAAGAGAAAAAACCATCGCCCTGCGCGCCACCGAAGCGTACATAGCGCGCGCGACGTTCGCTCAGCGTCGTACTACGGGCCCGCAACCCATGACCTTCGACGAAGGGCACGCTCCATACGTCCTCGAATTGCTGCCCGTCACGCGATAGCGAGAACGTGTACAAATCGTTGCTATCGGCCTGCAGATAGGCACTGCCGAGCGGGTATTCGGCGCCGAGGTCGTAGGTCAGGCTCGCCGCCGGAGCGAGCACTAGCGCTTGCGGCGCGGACCAGATGGCGCCTTCCTGGGTGACGATGCCGTCCGTCACCAGCGGCAGCAGGCCTTGTACGTCGGCTGTGCTGAGCGGCGGCTTGCCGGCCAGCAAATTACCGGGCGGGCAGTCCTGCGCAGCCGCCGGTAAAATCGCCGCGCAGCAACAGGCCAGCAGGAGCCCCCGATAGAACCCGTTCGCACTGAGCATAGCGCGCAGCGCGAAGTCGAAGTGCGGGCGGAGTACTTGCTTATACGTGTTTCGACTTCGCTTCGCTACGCTCAACACGAACGGGGTTCTCTTCAAGCGGCGGCGGAAGCCGGCGCCGCCGAGGGGCGCTGATAGCGCAACTCGACCGCCGCCTCTCCCACCAACGCGCGTAATTCAATCAGCAACTTGTCGGAGGCGAGTACGCGCCAGGCTTCGCCCAAATGCAACAGGCCGCGGCTGCGCGCGTTGCGATAACGAACGCTGACCCAGGCGCCGCTGGCCTGGCGATGCCGTGCCAGACAGCTTTCGAGCGCCACGACATCCAGTGTCTCGACGCTGATCAGCACGCGGCGCGCATAGCGCCGCCGGGCTTCCTCCAAATCCATGACTTCCTGCACGGTGAGGCGATAGGCCCCGGCATAATCGTCAAAACCGAGCCGGCCTTGCATCAGCACCAAGGCATCGGCTTGCAACAGCCGCGCATAAGCCTGACTGGCGGACTCGAACATGACGCATTCCAGCCGCGCGCTGCGATCATCCAGCGTGACCAGAGTGCGGTTGCCGAATCGGCGCAGATCCACCACAAACCCGGCGAGCAGGACCTGGGCCGGTGCAGCGCCGCCGCCCTCGCCCGCCAGTTCCAGCAGACTGCCGCTGGTGAATTGCATCAGTTCCTCGCGAAAGGCTTCGATCGGATGGCCGGTCAGATATAAGCCGAGCGTGTCTTTCTCTGCTTGTAGGCGGCGCGCGTCCGGCCATTCGGGCAGCAGCTTGAGTTCGAAGGTCGGCCGCTCGGCGGCTTTGGCGCCGGCACCCAGACCAAACATATCGCTCTGCCCGGCGCTGACGGCCGACTCGCGCCGCTCCGCCGCCCGCACCGCCTCGTCCATCGCGCCGAGCAGGCTGGCGCGGTTGGGACCCAGCGGATCGAGCGCGCCGGCGTATAAGAGTGCTTCCAGCACCCGCTTATTGACCTTGCGCAGGTCCACGCGCTGGCAGAAGTCGAACAAATCCCGGAACGGCCCGTGCGCAGCCCGCTCGCCCGCTATCGCCTCGATCGCGGCTTCGCCGACGCCTTTGATGGCGCCGAGACCATAGCGCACGCTGGCGTCGTCCACCACGCCGAAGTCATAGAGCGAGTGGTTGATGTCCGGCGGCAACACCTTCAAGCCGAGCCGGTTGCACTCAGCGATCATCGTCACCACTTTGTCGGTATGCGCCATGTCGGCCGACAGCACGGCGCACATGAAAGCCGCGGGATGATGCGCCTTCAGCCAGGCGGTTTGATAGGACAGCAGCGCATAGGCAGCGGCGTGGGATTTATTGAAGCCGTAGCTGGCGAACTTCTCCATCAAGTCGAAAATCAAACCGGCCTGATGCGCGTCCACGTTCTGCTCGCCCGCGCCGGTGATGAAAATGGTGCGCTGCTTGGCCATCTCGTCGGCCTTTTTCTTGCCCATCGCGCGCCGCAGCAGGTCAGCGCCGCCGAGCGTATAACCGGCCAGCTCCTGCGCAATCTGCATGACCTGTTCCTGATACACGATGATGCCGTAGGTCGGCCGCAGAATCGGTTCGAGCTTGGCATGCAGATACTCGACGCGCTTGCGGCCATGCTTGCGTTCCACATACTCCGGGATCAGCTCCATCGGTCCGGGGCGGAACAGCGAGATCAGCGCAATGATGTCCTCGAACCGGTCCGGCTTCAGGCCGACCGAGGCGCGCTGCATGCCGCCGGATTCCATTTGAAAAACCGCGGCGGTTTTGCCCGAGGCGTACAAGGCGTAGGTTTTGCTGTCGTCCAGCGGCAGGTTGCGGATATCGAGGAGTGGCGTACTTTCCGACCGCCGCTGGTTGATGAGCCGCACCGCGCGGTCAATGATGGTGAGCGTGCGCAGGCCCAGGAAGTCGAACTTGACGAGACCCACCGCCTCCACATCGTCCTTGTCGAGCTGCGTGACCGGATGCTGGCCCCCGGCCTCGCAATAAAGCGGGGTGAACTCGGTCAGATCGCTCGGCGCTATCACCACGCCACCCGCATGTTTGCCGGCGTTTCGCACCAGACCTTCCAGCGTACGCGCGGTGTCGATCATGTAACGCACTTCTTCCTCGCGCTCATAAGCGGCGCGCAACTCCGCCGACACCATCTGCGGCTTGTCCTCGGATTTCGCGCTCAAGCCCAGCGCATCGTCCAGCGTGATGTCCAGATTCTGCGGCCCGCCCGGAATCAACTTGGCGATCTTGTCCACCATGCCGTAGGGATGACCCAGCACACGCCCCACGTCGCGCACGACTGCGCGCGCCGCCAGACTGCCGTAAGTAATGATTTGCGAGACCCGCTTCTGGCCGTAACGCGCGGCGACGTAGTCAATCACGCGGTCGCGGCCCTCCATGCAGAAATCGATATCGAAATCCGGCATGGACACACGTTCCGGATTCAGAAAACGCTCGAACAGCAATTCATAGGACAGCGGATCGAGATCGGTGATGCCGAGGCTATAGGCGACCAGCGAGCCGGCCCCCGAACCGCGGCCCGGCCCCACCGGTACGCTGTGCTCGCGCGCCCAATGGATGAAATCGGCCACGATCAGAAAGTAACCGGCGAAACCCATCTTGCTGATGACTTCCAGCTCGGTTCTGAGACGCTGGGTGTACTGCGCCTGATCGGGCGGGCGCTTCGGTTGCCGCGTCGCCAGCTCCTGCAGGCGCTGCGTCAGGCCTTGTTCGGCCTGCTGCTGCAGCCAAGTCACAGCGCTGTGCGACTCGGGCACCGGGAAATCGGGCAGGAAATTCTGGCCGAGCGCCAATTCGAGATTGCAACGGGCGGCGATGTGTACGCTGTTCGCCAGTGCTTCCGGCAGATCGGCGAAGAGTGCCGCCATCTCCACCGGAGATTTCAGATACTGCTGCGGGCTGTAACGCCGCGGACGACGCGGGTCGTTCAGCACGAAACCTTCATGGATGCAGACTCGCACTTCGTGGGCGGCGAATTCTTCCGTCTTCAGGAAGCGCACGTCATTGGTTGCGACCAGCGGCAGAGTCTGCGCCAAGGCGAGCTGCACCGCAGCCGCCAGATGCGGCTCGTCCTCGGGCCGGCCACAGCGCTGAACTTCCAGATAGAAGCGCCCCGGAAACCAGTTCTGCCATTCGCGCGCCAACGCCGCTGCGGGCTCGCTTTTACCTGCCAGCAGCAGCCGGCCGACTTCACCTTCATGCGCGCCGGATAGCGCGATCAGACCTTCCGTGTGACCCTGCAGCCACTCCCGTTCGATCATGGGCGCGCCGCGGCGCTGGCCTTCCAGAAAGCTGCGCGACACCAGTTGCGTGAGGTGGCGGTAACCGGTCTGGTTCTGGCACAGCAGCGTAAGCCGGCTCGGCGCTGCGGCGCCTTTAGGATCGGCCAGCAGCAAATCCACCCCAATCACGGGTTTCAAGCCCGTGCTGACCGCCTCTTTGTAAAACTTGACCAGCGCGAATAAATTGCCCTGATCGGTGACGGCGCAGGCCGGCATGCCCAGCGCCCGCGTCTGCGCCACCAACTCCGGCAGTCGCACCAGCCCGTCCACCAGCGAGTATTCGCTGTGTACGCGCAAATGGACGAAAGCGCTGGTCATCTTTTGGTGCGAGCGGGCGGTACTGCTGGGGCGAGAGGCACTAAGTTTAACGGAAGTCCGCCAGCGCCCGTCCTACCGTCAATACAAGAAGAATTTATCCGCAGTACCAACTCAAAAGGCAAGCGCGAGGGAGCGCTGTACGTGTACGAAGCTTCTCCGATGCAAGGGACAGACGCCGCGTTCCGCCAGCGCCGCCAGATGCGCCGCCGTGGCATAACCCTTGTGCTGCTCCAGGCGATAGCCGGGATATTGCTGCGCCAGTTCGACCATTTCCGCATCGCGCGCGACCTTGGCCACGATGGACGCCGCGCTGATCGCCGGGACGCTGGCGTCGCCGCGGACGATGGTACGGCTGGGCAGGCCGAAATCGGGTGCGCGGTTGCCGTCCACCCAGACCTCCGTCGGTTTGATCGGCAAAGCCGCCACCGCGCGCTGCATCGCCAGCAAAGTCGCCCAAAAAATATTCAGCCGGTCTATCTCTTCCACTTCCGCGCGGCCCAGTGCCCAGGCCAGGGCGCGCTCACGGATCAGCGCTGCAAGACGTTCGCGCTGGCGCGCCGTCAGCACTTTGGAATCGGCCAGACCTTCTATCGGCCGCGCCGCGTCGAGGATCACGGCCGCGGTCACTACTGGTCCGGCGATGGGTCCTCGCCCCACTTCATCAACACCCGCAATCAGCACCGCAGCGACCTTAACTTGCTGTGGCTCAACCGGCGTTGCCTGCGACGACTTCCTCATTGGCCGATTAACTCCCCTATCGCCGCTGCTGCGGTCGCCGAAGCGTTGCGCCGCAGCTCCTGGTGTGCCGCGACGAAAGCGTCGGTTTGCCGAGCGGCGCTCGCCGGATTATGCAGTAGTTCGAGCAGCGCGGGCCCGAGTTTTTCCGGCACCGCGTCGTGCTGCACCAATTCGGGCACCACGGGTTCGGTAGTCAGATGATTGGGCAGGCTGACATGCTGCACTTTCAACAAACCCACACCGCGCAACAGCCAGTGCGTGAACGGCGCCAGCCGGTAGGTGACGACCATGGGTCGTCCGAACAGCAAAGCCTCCAACGCCGCGGTGCCGGAAGCCAGCAAGGCCACGTCGCAAGCGGCGAGTACCGCGTGCGATTGGCCGTCAACCAGATGGGCGTTCAGCTCAGGTGCTGCGAGCAATGCTCTTTCAAATATTGCTCGCAGGCGCGGCGTGGCCATTGGGGCCACGAACCGCAGTTGCGGTTCCCGCTGCGCCAGCCAGCGCGCGGTCGCGACGAAAGTCGGCGCGAGTCTGGAGACTTCGCTGCCGCGGCTTCCGGGCAGCAAAGCCAGCAGCTTTCCTTGACTCGGCAGGCCCAGGCTCAGACGCGCGGCGTCGCGGTCCGCTTGCAGGGGAATGACATCCGCCAGCGGATGGCCGACATAGCGCACCGGCACCTGATGCTGCCGGTAAAACGCCGCTTCAAACGGGAATAAAGTGAGCATCAGATCCACGGCCTGCTTGATGCCATGCACCCGTTTCTGCCGCCAGGCCCAGATCGTGGGACTGACGTAGTGCACGGTCTTCAATCCGGCTCGCCTAAGCTTCCATTCCAATCCTAGATTGAAGCTGGGCGCATCAATGCCGATGACCGCCGCGGGCTTCAGTGCGAGAATCTCACGGAATAATCGCGCGCGAAGACGAAACAGGCGCGGCAAGTGCAGCAGCACCTCGGCGATGCCGAATAGCGAGAGCTCGTCGATCTGGGCCAAAGGCTCGCAACCCGCGGCCTGCATGCGTGGCCCGCAAACCCCGGCGAAGCGCGCCCCCGGAAAGCGCGCCGCCAGTGCCGTCATCAAATCGGCGCCGAGCAGGTCGCCGGAGGTTTCGCCGGCAATCAGCACGAAGCTCGGCGCGCTCATCGGTCTGGCCGGTCAGCGAATGAGGCCGCGCTTGGACTCGGCGGAGATGGCGTCGAGAAACAGCTTGAGGGCGGGGGTCTGCGGCAGCTCGGCTATGCGGCTGCGCGCGTCCTTCAGCAGCAGATTACTACGATATAACAGCTTGTACGCACCGCGCACGGCGTCAATCTCGTCCTTGGAATAACCCCGCCGGCGCATACCCTCAGCATTGATGCCATGCGGCTTGGCCGGCTGGTCTGCGATCATCAGAAACGGCGGCACGTCTTTGGTTACGTGCGCGCCGAAGCCGACATAGCTGTAGGCGCCGATCCGGGTGAACTGATACACCAGCGCGAAACCGCCGAGGAAGCACCAGTCGCCGACCGAGCCATGGCCGGCCATGCTCGCGCCGTTGGCCATGGTGATCTGATTGCCGACGGTGCAGTCATGGGCGATATGCACATAGGCCATCAGATAGTTGTCGTCGCCGATGCGGGTAATGCCGCGATCCAGCATCGTGCCGCGATGAATCGAGATGTATTCCCGCAAGACGTTGCGGTCGCCGATTTCGAGCCGTGTCGGCTCGCCCTTGTAGGATTTGTGCTGCGGTTCGTCGCCCAGAGAGCAGAACTGGTAAATCCTGTTGTCGCGTCCGATGCGGGTATGGCCGTTGATCACGACATGCGGGCCGATCCAGCCGCCATCACCAATTTCAACGTCGGGTCCGATGACGCTGTAGGCGCCGACGCTGACCCCTGCGCCGAGTTGGGCGCGCGGGTCAATCCGCGCGGTCGGATCAATACGAGCGCGGGTCATGCCGCGCCGGTTTCGCCTATCCGCCGTGGCGCCGCCATCAGTTCCGCGCTGGCCGCGAGCTCATCGCCGACCCAGGCCTCCGCTGCGAACTTCCACAGACTTTTGCGCGCCGCCAGCAATTTCGATTTGAGCACGAGCTGATCCCCGGGCACCACCGGACGCTTGAAGCGTACCTGGTCTATGCCGACCAGGTAAAAAATAACATCGCGGGTATCGTCGCTGGAGGTTAATCCCAGCAGTAGCGAGGTCTGCGCCAGTGCTTCGAGCATCAACACGCCCGGCATTACCGGATGACCCGGGAAATGTCCGTTGAAAAAAGGTTCGTTGATGGTGACATTCTTGAGCGCGGTGATCTCCTTGCCGGCTTCGCAGCTCAGCACCCGATCCACCAGCAAGAACGGGTAACGATGCGGCAATCTTGCCAGGATTTGCTGGATATCGGCTGGGCCGGGTGCTACGCGGTCGTTCATGCTTTTCGCTCCGCGCCGGTACCAGGATCCGTCTCGCCAGCGCCGCCCAGCTTCTTTTCCACTAGGCGCAGCCGCTCCGCCATTTCATCCAACTGATAAACCCGCGCGCGCTGCCGACGCCATTCCTCAATCGGCACCGCAGAGAAGGACGCGGAATACACCCCCGCCTCCGTCACCGACTTGGTCACCATGCTGCAGGCGGTAAGCACCACACCCGCTGCGACCTCCAGGTGGTCCAGAACCGCGCCGCGGCCGCCCAGGACGCAACCGGCGCCGAGCGTGGTGCTGCCCGCAAGCGCCGACTGGCCCGCCATCACCGTGTGCTTGCCGACGCGGCAGTTATGGCCGACGTGCACCTGATCGTCGAACTTGACCCCATCCTCGATAACGGTGTCTTCGAGCGCGCCGCGATCCACCGTGTTGTTAGCGCCGATCTCGACATCATCGCCAATTACGACCGAGCCCAATTGCGGCACCTCGATCCAGCGTTCGCCATCCTTCGCCAAACCAAAACCGCGCGCGCCAATCACCGCACCCGGCTCCAAGGTGCAGCGTTGGCCGACCTGCACCCGGTCGCATAGCGTGACCCGCGCCACCAGCCGTGTGCCGGCGCCGATCTTGACGTTGTGGCCGACGACGCAACCGGGCCCGATTTCGGCCTTCGGCCCAATCTCGGCGCCCGCTTGCACGACGCTCATCGCGCCGATACTCGCGCTGGCATCCACTTTGGCCTGGGGGCTGACCCAAGCTGTGGGATGGACGCCCGGCTCAGGTTTTACGCGCTGTTCGAATAGCGCGGCGATGCGGGCAAATGCGACGTGCGGTCTGGGCGTGAGCAAGGCATTGCCCGTCCAGTCCGCGGCCTGCTTGGGGTGCAGAATAACGGCGGCAGCCCGAGTATCAGCAAGCTGCTTGGCATATTTTGCTTCAGCGAGGAAACTCAGATGCCCGGATTTGCCGGGCGCAAGCGCGCAGACGCCCATGATCTTGAGCGCGGCATCACCGCGCAATTCAAGACCGAGTTGCGATGCCAGCTCGCCGAGCGTCAAGGTCATTGCGCGCGCTCCGGCTTACGGTTGCTTCTTAAGTTGATCGAGCACCAGGGCCGTGATATTGATCCGATCGGAGGCGTGCAGAATTCCTTCCGACAGCACCAGGTCGTACTGGCCCTGCTTGACCACCTGCTCGATCACTTTCGCGATGGTTTCGCGCATCTTGCCTTCCTCGGTGCGCGCGGAGCGGCCGACGTCCTCGTTGTACTCGTCCTGCTTGCGCGCGAAATCACGTTGCTTGATCCGCAGCCCGTCTTCGGCCTTGGCGCGCGCATCGGGCGTCATCACGGTGCCGTCGCGCTTGAATTTCTCGGCGTCGTCCACCAACTGCTTCTGCAGCGTTTCCAGTTGCACGCGGCGCGATGCAAACTGTGAATCCATGCGCTTGCGGGCGGCTTGCGCCTGCGGCGCCTCGGCCACCAGCTTCGGGATATTGACCACGGCAATCTTGAGTTCGGCGCTGGCGGCGCCGGTCACAGACAACAAACAGGCGGCGAGCGCCCAGATTCCAATACGTTTCATGAACTAAGTCTTCCTGAACTAGATAGAACGGCGGTTAAAATCCCACGCCGAAGGAAATCTGGAAGCGGTCTTCCTCATCCTCCGGCTGGGTATCGATGGGCACAGCGTAACTAAGCCTGAGCAGCCCGAAAAAGGGAGTAAACCACTGGAAGGCCACACCGGCGGAACTGCGCAACAAGTCGGTCTCAAACTCGTCGGTATCGCGAAAAGCGCTGCCGATATCGTAGAACAAGGCCAGCCGTGTGGACTTGCCGTCCGTTTCCAGAAATGGCATCGGCACGATCAGCTCATTCTGCAACGAGACCCTTAACTTGCCGCCGAAGGCGTTGCCGAAGGGTGTATCGCGCGGACCGACCGTGCCTTCGCGGAAACCGCGCACCGAGTCGGCGCCACCTACGAAAAAGTTCTCGAAGGGTGGAATGTCGTCGGTGTCGCCGTAGCCGTCGGCGTAGCCAAGATTGCCGCGCAGTTCGTAAGCGAAACCTTTGAACAAATCGAAGAACTGCTGGTGCTGGAAGCTGGCCCGGTAAAATTCGAGGTCGCTGCCGGGCACGGTGATGTCGAAATCCAGCCGGTCCAGCATGCCGCGGCGCGCGAAGATGGTGCGGTCACGCGTGTCCCGCACCAGACCCGTACGCAGCTCGTAATTGGTGAACTCGGTGCCGTTATTGAGCAGGAACTGCAGCACTTCGTTGGAGGTGATGCCGGCGAAACTCGACACCACGGTGCGGTCGGCGCCGACGCCGAGCCGTAGCGAGGCGAATTCCGACAGCGGCAGGCCGTAGGTCAGTCCGGCGCCGAACGCATTGGTGTCGAAGCCGGAGGAAAAGCGCACTACCTGCTCCGACTCGCGGAAGAACATATTGACCGTGCGGCTGATGCCGTCGTCCGTCGCATAGGGATCGGTCCAGGACGCGGAGAACAAGCGCGCGAATTCGTTGTTCTCCGCCGTGACGGAGACGCGGTCGCCGCTGCCGCGGAAGTTGCTGTTGGTAACACTGCCGTTGATCAGAAACCCGGCGGCGTCCGAGAAGCCGACGCCGATCTGGATCGCACCCGCGGCACGTTCCTTGACGTCGAAATCCACATCGACCAGATCTTCGGAGCCCGGGACTTTATCGGTCTCGACCTGCACTTCCTCCAGGAACGGCAGCCGTTGCAGGCGCTCGCGCGAGCGTTCGACCGCGGCGCGCGAGAAGGTCGCGCCTTCGAGCTGGCGCATCTCGCGGCGCAGGGTTTCGTCGTCGGTGGCGCTGTTGCCGGCGAAATTGATTTGCCGCACATAGACGCGCCGGCCGGGTTGCACCGCGAAGTCGAGACTGACTTCTTTCTTGCTGTCGTCGATGCGCGGCGCCGGGTCCACCTTGGCAAACGCATAACCCTCGTCGGCGAGGCGCGCCGCGATGCGGTTGCCGCTTTCGGTGGTTTCCTTGCGCGAGAAAATCTGGCCGGGTTTGACGCTAATGAACTGCTTGAGAAAATCCTCGGACAGAATCAGCTCGCCGGTCAGCCGGAAATCCTTGACTTTGTAAACCGCGCCCTCTTCCAGATTGATGGTGATGAAAATGTCGCGCTTGTCCGGCGACAGAGCTACTTGTACCGAACTGACCTCGAAACGCAGATAACCGCGGTCCTGGTAGTGGGAGCTGAGGCTTTCCAGGTCGCCGACCAGTTTTTCCTTGGAGTAATTGTTGCTGGACTGAAACAGGGAAATCGTGCGGGTCGGCTGCAGCTCGAATCCCTCAAGCAGCGCCTCATCGTCGAATACCTGGTTACCCACCACGTTGATCTTCTTGATCTTGGCGACCGGACCTTCGGTCACCTTGATCTCGATGCGGACCTGGGCCTCGGCCTCCTTGATTACATCGGTCTTGATGCGCACCGCGTAATAGCCGTTGGCGTAGTACTGGCGTTTGAGTTCCTGTTCAACCTGGTCCAGCAGGTCTTTGCGATAAAGCTCACCCTCGGCGAGTCCCGCTTTGGCCAGGCCTTTCTTGATCTCATCGCCGCCGAGCTTCTTGTTGCCCTCAATCTTGAAGCTGGCGATCGCCGGGCGCTCCACCACCCTGACGACCAGCACTTCGCCGTCGCGGCTGAAACCGACGTCCTGGAACAGACCGGTGTCGTACAGCGCGCGGATGCCTTGGCGCGCGGTCTGCTCATTGAGCTGATCGCCGGTCGAAAATGGCAGGTAAGTCAGCACCGTGCCCAATTCGAGCCGCTTCAGGCCTTCGACGCGGATATCGGCGATGGTGAAGTTGTCGAAGGCGAATGCGGCGGCGGATACCATCCACACCAGCGCCAGCCGGCGCAAAAATTTCATGTCCCTAGTATCCCTTCTAGCTTAAAAGCCGCGCGATATCGTTATATAAGGCCAGCGTCATCAGCGCCGCCAGCAGACCGATGCCGACCCGTTGTCCGAATTGCTGCGCCGCGTCCGACAGCGGCCGACCGCGCAACCACTCCACGCCGTCAAACAGCAAATGTCCGCCATCCAGAAGCGGCACCGGCAGCAGGTTCAGCACACCGAGGCTCACGCTGACCAGCGCCAGAAATCCGAGGTAGGCCACCAGGCCGAAACCGGCGCTGACACCCGCATACTCCGCGATCTGGATCGGGCCGCTCACATGTTTCCAGGACACCAGCCCGGTGACCATATGCCCCAGCAGCTTCAGGGTAAGTGCCGAAACCGTCCAGGTCTCTTGCAGCGCCGCTGCCAGCGCGGGTAAGGGCGCCTGCCGCACCGTTATCTCGTACTGCGCGCGCAAATCCTGCCACATCTGCGAGTTCACATCTACGGCAGCGCCCAAACGCCCGCGCGTCTGCCCATCCTCCGTCACCGTCTGCAGCCGGGCACTGACCTGCAACTCTCCTCCGGCGCGTTCGAGCCGGATGCGGACTTGCGCGCCGGGCCGCGCGGAAACCCATTCGACCAATTGTGGCCAGTCGCGTACCGCCACCCCGTCCAGCGCCAGCACGCGATCGCCGGCTCGCATCCCCGCCGTCTCCGCCGCCGAGCCCGGCACGATCTCGCCGATGATGGCCGGTAGCGGGGGACGACGCGGCACCAGTCCCAATTCCTTGAACAGGGCTTCGGGGTCGGCGCTGATGCGCGCGAGATCAAGACTTACGGTGCGCGTTCCGCCCTGTGGTTCGCGCACCTCCAACTGCACCGCCTCGCGGTCGAGCGCGGAATCCAGAAGTCCCAGGCGCAGTTGCTGCCAGTCGACGATCGGCTCGTCGTTCAGGCTGAGCACGACTTCACCGCCTTGCAGGCCGCTCTGCGCCGCGAGCGTGCCGGCCGGCACCTCGCCCACGACCGGTTTGAGGCCGGTCACACCCAGCATGAATATGGCCCAGTACAAGAGCACTGCGAACAGAAAATTCACGCCCGGGCCGGCGGCGACGATCAGCATACGTTTCCAGGGCGGCTGCCGGTTGAAGGCCCGCGGCAGCTCTTCCGGCGGCACCGCGCCTTCGCGTTCGTCCAGCATTTTCACGTAGCCGCCGAGCGGCACCGCCGAAATCCAGTAATCCACTTCATCGCGACGCCAGCCGAATAGCCGTGGACCAAAGCCGATGGAGTAACGCAGCACGCGCACGCCGAGCCGGCGCGCCACCCAGAAATGGCCGTACTCGTGCACCGCGACCAGCAGGGAAATGGCGACGATAAACGCAAGCAGCGTCTGACTGATCTCAAACATGACTTAGCCTTTCCTTGGCCTGAACCCGCGCCCACCGATCCGCCGCGAGCACCTGGTCGAGATCCGTCGGTTGGGCCTGCGCAAACTCGCCGAGCGGCAAGCGGTTCAATGTGGCCTCGATCAAGCGCGGAATGCCCAGGTACTCCAGTTGTCCGTTCAGAAACGCCGCCACCGCGATCTCGTTGGCGGCGCTCAGCACCACCGGCGCCATGCCGCCCGCGGCTAGCGCAGCGCTGGCGAGATCAAAGCACGGATAACGCCCCGGTTCCAGCACCTGGAACTCGAGTTGTGCCAAGGCGAGCAGATCGAGCGGCTTCACGCCGCTGGCGATGCGTTCAGGCCATGCCAGGGCCTGCGCGATCGGTGTGCGCATGTCCGGCGCGCCGAGCTGCGCGAGCAGTGAGCCGTCGGCGTACTCGACCAGCGCGTGCACGATGCTTTGCGGGTGTACGACGACTTGAATCTGCTGCGGCTTAAGCCCGAACAGCCAGACCGCCTCGATTACTTCGAGGCCTTTATTCATCATGGTCGCCGAGTCCACTGAAATTTTCGGACCCATGGTCCAGTTGGGATGCTTCACCGCCTGCGCGGGAGTGATCTTGGACAGCTCGGCCAGTGCTGTGTTGCGGAACGGCCCGCCGGAAGCCGTCAACACCACGCGCACCACGCCGGGCGGCGCAGTGCCGCAGCGATAGCCGGCCGGCAGGCACTGGAACACCGCGTTGTGCTCGCTATCAATCGGCAACAGCGCGCCGCCATGCTCACGTAAAGCGCGCATGAACAGCGCCCCCGCCATGATTAACGGCTCCTTATTGGCGAGTAGCACGCGCTTGCCCGCGCGTAGCGCGGTCAGTGCGGACCTCAGGCCCGCGGCGCCGACGATGCCGGCCAGCACCTGTTCGGTCTGGGGCAGCGTCACCACTTCGAGCAAGCCCGCCTCGCCCTCGAGTACCGTGATGTCTTTGCCGGCGGCGCCGAGCTGCTGGCGCAATGCAGCCGCGTTTTTGTCTATCACGGCGTAGCGCGGGCGGTGCAGCAGACACAGCTCCGCCAGCGCGGTCGCGTCGCTATGCGCGCTAAGCGCGAGTGGCCGGAAGCGTTGCGGGTGGCGCGCCAACACGTCCAGCGTATTGCGGCCGATGGTGCCGGTCGCGCCCAGCACGACGATTTGGGCAGGCTCGGTCATCGCGCGCTCACAAACCCAGCAACATCAGTCCCAGCAAATGGCAGGGCGCCGCCGCGAGCATGCTGTCGGTGCGATCCAGCATCCCGCCGTGGCCGGGGAAGAGCCGGCCGCTGTCCTTGAGCCCCACGTGGCGCTTGAACATGGATTCGGTCAGATCGCCGACGATGGAAATCGCCACCGTGAACACCGCAAGCGCCAGGAATAAAGCGAGTTGCGCGCCATGGAATTTGAACAGCAGACTGCCGGCAACCGCGGCAACGATCAGACTGGCCGTGAGACCACCCGCCACGCCTTCCCAGGTCTTGCCGGGACTCACCGCCGGCGCCAATTTGGTTTTGCCAAAGCTGCGGCCCGCAAAATAGGCGCCGGTGTCCGCTCCCCAGATCAGACAAAACAGCACCAGCACGCGCGCCGGCCCCATCTCGCCCAAACCCTGCAAGTGGCCAATGGCCGCGAAGGCCGGCACCAGAATGAGCAGCCCGACCACCGCCTTGAGCAGGCGCCGCGGTGTGCCTGCCGGCAATCCCGCAGGATAGACCAGCACCCAGAGCGTGGCGGCCAGCCACCATACAGCGCCGAGCGCTATCAACAGACGCAACATCTGGACATCCGACGTGATCCACCAGGCGGCGGCGCAAAGCACCCACAGCAGCAGCAGATAAGCGGTTTGCGCCGGCGCAGTGAGCTGCATCATGCGGCCCCACTCCCAGGCGCCAATGCCGAACATTGCGATAAGCAGCAGTGCGAATGCGGTGTTGGGCAGGTACCAGACGGCGCCAATGGCGAACGGCAGCAGCAGCACCGCGGTAAGAATGCGGGCCTTCATGCGTCCGCTCTGACTTTGCCGTAACGGCGCTCGCGCTGTGCGTACCATTCCAGCGCGGCGCTGAATTCCGGCGCACGGAAATCGGGCCACAAGCAGTCCGTGAAATAAAGCTCGGTATAGGCCAGTTGCCAGATGAGAAAATTACTGATTCGATGTTCGCCGCCGGTACGGATCAACAGGTCCGGATCGGGCGTATCCGCCAGACTCAGTTCGCGTGCGAGACGCTCACTGTCGAGTTGGTCGGGTCGCAGCCGCCCGTCAGCGACCCGCTCCGCGAGGCGGCGCGCTGCCTGCGCGAGGTCCCAGCGGCCGCCATAGCCCACGGCGATATTCAGCGCGAGCCGGTTGTTGTTACGGGTGCGTTCCTCGGCGGCGCGCATCGCCTGCTGCAAGCTGTCGTTGAAGCGTGCGTGTTCGCCGACGAAGCGTATCCGCACCTGGTTTTCATCCAGCTCCGCGACCTCTTCTTGCAGCGCGCGCAGAAACAACTGCATCAAAGTGCCGACTTCTTCCTGAGGGCGCTGCCAGTTTTCACTGGAGAAGGCGAACAAGGTCAGATGTTGCACGCCGTGACGGTAAGCGGCTTCGACGGTGGCGCGCGCGGCCTTGGCGCCGGCACGGTGGCCGAAACTGCGCGGCTGCCGGCGCCGCTGCGCCCAGCGCCCGTTGCCGTCCATGATGATGGCGACGTGGGCGGGGACGGCGGCCGGCGCCCCTACGGCTGTGGCTGGTCTCATTTATAAGGCCAGCATCTCCTTTTCTTTTCCGCTCAACAGCGCGTCCACCTCCGCAACATGTTTATCGGTAAGCTTCTGTAACTGCTCCTCGGCACGGCGCTCGTCGTCCTCGCTGATCATCTTGTCCTTCAGCATTTCCTTGATATCGTTTTTGGCATCGCGCCGCACGTTGCGGATCGCCACGCGAGCGTTTTCAGCCTCGGCCCGCGCCACCTTCACCAGCTCCTTGCGCCGCTCCTCAGTCAGCGCCGGCAGCACGATGCGGATGGTGTTGCCGGCGGTATTGGGGTTCAAGCCGAGATCGGAAGTGAGTATTGCTTTCTCGATCACGCCGACCATGTTCTTGTCCCAGGGCTGGATGCTGAGTGTGCGTGCATCCTCGGCGATAATGTTGGCGCACTGTGACAAGGGCACCTCATTGCCGTAGTAATCCGCCCTGACGTGGTCCAGCAGGCTGACATGTGCGCGGCCGGTGCGCAGCTTGGCGAAGTCCTGCTTGCACATCGTCACACACTTGCTCATGCGCTGGGTGCTGTCACTGATCGAATCGTTCAGCATCGTTGCTTCCTCTAACCCTGATTGACCAGCGTGCCTACATTCTCGCCGCGCACGATACGCATCAGATCGCCCGCTCGGAACATGTCGTACACCCGCAGCGGCATTTTGTTATCACGGCACAAAACAATAGCGGTGGTATCCATGACCCCGAGCCGCTGATCCAGCACCTGCTGATAGCTCAGATGCTCATAGCGTTTGGCGCTCTTGTCCGTGACGGGGTCGGCCGTGTAGATGCCATCCACTTTAGTGGCCTTGAGCAGCAAGTCGGCTCCGATTTCAATGGCCCGCAAGCTGGCGGCAGTGTCGGTCGTAAAGAAGGGGTTACCGGTGCCGGCCGCAAATACCACCACGCGGCCTTTTTCCAGATGGCGGATGGCGCGGCGCCGGATGTACTCTTCGCAGACCTGATTGATGCGGATGGCCGACATCACACGGACCGTCATGCCGACGCGCTCCATCGCATCCTGCAGCGCCAGGCCGTTCATCACCGTGGCCAGCATGCCCATTTGATCGCCGGTGACGCGGTCCATGCCGGACCCGGCCAGACCAGCGCCGCGGAAAATATTGCCGCCGCCGGTGACGATGGCGACCTGCACCCCCGCGGCCACCACATCCTTGAATTCCTGCGCCAGCTTGGCGATGACCGCCGGATTGATTCCGAACTCATCATCGCCCATCAACGCTTCGCCGGAGAGTTTGAGAAGAATTCGCTGGTACTTGGCCGGCATAACGCGCCCTGAAATACGCCCGCTGGGCATCAAGCGGGCAAACGGCGCTTATTGTACATAGTTGCAATCGCGTGCAGGCACGCTCCTACAACGATTACCACCTCATTAACACGGAACCCCAGGTCATCCCTCCGCCCATGCCGAGCAGCATGACGTGTTGGCCCGCCTGGATACGGCCGTCGCGCACCGCGGCATCCAGCGCCAGCGGCACCGATGCCGCCGAGGTATTGCCCTGCTGCGCCACCGTTGTCACCAGACGCTCGCGCGGGATACCGATTTTGTCCGCGGTCGTGTTGAGAATGCGGATATTCGCCTGATGTGGCACCAGCCAGTCAATATCCGCCGCGGTCAAGCCGTTTTGCGCCAGCGTCTCCCTGGAAATTTCGTCCAGCACCCGCACCGCCACCTTGTAAACCGCGGCCCCATCCATTTCCAGATAGGGATTGCCACGCAATTTGCCGCCGCTAATGCCCCCGGACACGCGCAGGATGTGACTGAGGCTGCCGTCGGCGCGCAACGCCGTGGACATGATGCCGGGTTGGTCCGCAGCTTGTACCACCACCGCCCCGGCGCCATCGCCGAACAGCACGCAGGTACGGCGGTCGTTCCAGTCGAGAATGCGTGAAAACACCTCGGCGCCTACGACCAATGCGCAGCGGTGCTGACCGCAGACCACAAACTTTTCCGCTATTGCCAGGGCATAGACGAAGCCGGTGCAGACTGCCTGCACGTCGAAGGCCGCACCCTGCTTTACGCCCAATTTCTGCTGTAACAGACAGGCGGTAGAGGGAAAAACCATGTCCTCGGTGGTGGTTGCGACTACGATCAGGTCCACATCTTCCGGCCCGACGCCCGCCGCCTCCAGCGCACGACGGCTGGCGTGCAGCGCCAGATCGCTGGTCATCTCATCGTCCGCCGCCACATGCCGGCTCTCGATACCGGTGCGCGACACAATCCATTCGTCGCTGGTTTCGATGCGCGATTCCAGTTCGCGGTTGGTGACCACCCTCTCAGGTAAATAGCTGCCGGTACCGGTGATGCGTGCGTAATCCATGATTCGAACCATGCCGTCTGTATAAGCGGCACATGCTAACAAATCGTCCCGCCTGCTCCGGAGCCGCATGTTAGATTCATAGCCGTGCGGCACGCTTGAAGGGTGGTGTCTCAGTTGCCGTCACACCGGCGTGGTCCCGGCTTTCGCCGGGAGGTGTCCATGCGCTTGAAAAGACTGGATTCCGGCCTCCGCCGGAATGACGAACCGGGAATCAGCGGCAAACTGAGAAACTATCGCGATAGATAACTAAACGAGTGCATGGGAGGTATTGTCATGCGATACATCATAATTCTGATCGCACTGGGAATCGTCATGTTCCTGGCGCGTAATCAGCTCACGGCACTGACGCCTGCCGATGTGCCGCCGGCAAAACCGGGGACGAGCCGCGAGTATGTGAACGTGGCGCCGCAGAAAACGACTGAGCAATGCGCCGAGGAGCTTGGGCCGGAGACCGGCGAAGAAGCGATGCTGCGTTGTACGACGGGCTACGACATCAAAATGCAGGTCGGCCGGTAAATCTCACATGGTATGAGTGGGTTTATTGCCGCCTAGAGCGCCGGCCAGCAAGGTTTCGATCTTCTTCTGGGTGGCGCCGCCATCCTGCGGACTGAACTGAATGCCAATCCCGGGCAGGCGCTTGCCTTGCGCGCCGGGCGGCGTGATCCAGACGACTTTCCCCGCCACCGGCAAGCGTTCGTCCATATCCAACAGCGTCAGCAGCGCGAAAACTTCATCGCCGAGCTTGTGCGGTTTATTGCTTGGAATGAACAGGCCGCCGTTCTTGATATAAGGCATGTAGGCCGCATACAGCGCCGCCTTGTCCTGGATATTCAGCGTCAAAATACCGGGTGTGGCGGCAGCCGCAGTGGATCGTCCTGGCGGTATGCTCATCCTGCTCCCCCTTTTCTCGCTAGTACGTTTATACCGGCTCCAGCAACTCGCCGAGCAAACCCTCTATCTGCCACGGCCAGCGCACCGGTTTATTCTGCATCTTATACATATCTACTAGCTTGGCGGACAGTGCCATCAGCCGCAACCAGGGTAGCGCCGCCAGCGCCGAATGCCGGGCGCTGCTTAACTTGTGCTGCAAAGCCTGCCGGCAACTGCGATCCAGCCAGCTAAGCCACTCCTGCGCGGGCTCTTTGCTCCAACTGTCCGCGACCTGAACCAGATCCCCTTTGCCGCAGATCAGCGCGGCCAGTTGCTGGTCCCAGGCGTGCTGGCGATTCAGTACGTCACTCCCGGCCAGCGCCTGCGCGCGCAGCGGCGCGCCCTCCGCCGCCGCCAGCGAATACTGCGCATCCGCCAAACCCTGGCTGCTCAGCCACGCCAGAGCGCTGCTTGCGTCGGGCCGGATAAAACTCAGGCGCTGGCAGCGGCTGCGCAGCGTCGCGCTCAGCAGTCCGATGCGTTCGCCAATCAGCAGCAAATGGGTGCCCGGCGGCGGTTCTTCCAGAGTTTTAAGCAGTGCGTCCGCTGCGTTGCGGTTCAAGGCTTCGGCCGGATCGAGCAGCGCCACTTTACGCAGGCCGTGGTGCTTGGAAAGCTGTAGCCGTCCGATCAGCTCGCGCACTTGATCGATTTTTATCTCGCGGCTGTCTTCTTCAGGTTGCAGCTCAAGGAAATCCGGGTGTAAGCCGGCCGCGAATTGCCGGCAGGACGCGCAGCGGCCGCAAGGCGCGAGCGCTTGCGCATGGATTTTTACCTCGGGACACAGCAGTACTTGCGCCAGCACGCGGGCAAAACGCCGCTTGCCCAGACCCGCGCCGCCATGAATCAGCCAGGCGTGCGGCAAGCGGTCGGCTTTAAGCGCTCGCGCCACCGCACGCCATTGCGCCTGATGCCAGGGCAACTCTTCGGCAGCAGGCGCATTCGTCACCCCGGCTGGCGTTTCAGACGACATGACTCATCCAGTCCGCGACAACGCGGGTCAACTCCGCCTGCACTTCTTCTGCCGGCGCTGCGGCGTTGAGCACACGGTAACGCTGCGGGTCCAGCTTGGCGCGCTGCAGATAACACTCGCGTGCGCGCGCAAAAAATTCAAGCTGTTCCGCCTCGAAGCGGTCTGCTCTGCCGCGCTTACGCGCACGGGCCAGACCGGTTTCGGGCGCTAGATCGAAGATCAGCACCAGATCGGGCCGCAGTTTGCCCTGCACCGCCTTCTCCAGCTCTGCGATACGCTCCTCGGCGATGCCCCGGCCCGCGCCCTGATAGGCATAGCTCGCATCGGTGAAGCGATCGCAGATGACCCACTTCCCCTGCCGCAAGACGGGGAGGATGCGTTGCTCAAGATGCGCTGCGCGCGCCGCGAACATCAGCAATAACTCGGTCATCGCCGGCATCGTCTCGCCCTCGCGCGGTCGCAACAACAACTCGCGGATCGCTTCCGCCAGTGGCGTGCCGCCCGGCTCGCGCGTCAGCTCGACGCTATGCCCTGCGGCCTCAAGCTGCTCGCGCAGCGCGCGCGCATGAGTACTCTTGCCCGCGCCTTCGATACCTTCCAGGACGATAAACCGTCCTTGTTCGCTCATGGAGTGGTGGGCGCAGCCGGGACTACCGAGGCCGGCTGCTTGAGCTGATATTGGCGCACCGCGGCCTCGTGCTCTTCGATCGTGGCTGAAAACACGTGCGAACCGTCCCCTTTGGCCACGAAGTACAGGCTGCTGTCCGGTGTGGGATGCAGTGCGGCGTTGATGGCCGCACGGCCCGGCAATGCGATCGGCGTTGGCGGCAGACCCACGCGGGTATAGGTGTTATACGACGTATCGGCTTGCAAATCGGCGCGCCGCAGATTGCCGTCGAATTTCGCGCCCAGGCCGTAGATAACCGTGGGGTCGGTTTGCAGCATCATGCCTTTTTGCAGGCGGCGCACGAACACGCCTGCAATCAAAGGCCGCTCGATGGAAAGGCCGGTTTCACGCTCGACAATCGAGGCGAGAATCAAGGCCTCGTAAGGTGTACTGAGCGGCAGTTCCGGCGCCCGCGCAGTCCATTCCTCGTCCAGCACCTGCTGCATTTGCCCACGCGCGCGTTTAAGAAACTCCAGATCGGTGGTGCCGCGCGGATAGTTATAGGTGTCCGGATAGAACAGCCCTTCAGGATGCAGTGCGGGCTCGCCGAGCGCCTGCATGATAGTGGCAGGGTCAGCCGGCAAGATATGCGTAATGGCGGTCTGCTGCGCCAGACGTGTGAACACCTCGGCCGCAGTCCAGCCCTCGACGATGGTGAAGCTGTATTGCTTGCTCTTGCCCGACACGAGCAGCTCGAGCACCTGCTTCGGGGTACTGGCCGGCGTGAGCTCGTATTCACCGGCCTTGAGCTGCAGCGCTGCGCGGGTGAACCGCCCGTAAGCCAGCAGGTAGTAGCGCTGGCGCAGGGTGGACCAGGCGCCGCGGCTGCTCAGCTCCGCGACCACCGATTGTAGATTGCCGCCCTGCGGCAATTCGAGCGTCTGCGGTTCGCTTAAACGTAAGGGGATGTTGATCTGCTCCCAGCCGTCGTAGGCCATCAGAATCAAGCCGAAAACCGCCAGCAACAACAGTTTCTTAAGTATAGCGAGCAAGCGTTTCACCCACTGACCCCGGTGAAAGGATGACGTAAAACAGCGCTGAGTTGCGTGGCCAGCGGGCCGGGACAACGCGACCAGCGCCGCTTGCCGCAGGCGGCCACGGGCCACAGGCCGATCACAGCATTACTCATAAAGACCTCGTCCGCAGCCAGAAGATTCTCCAGAGTATAACGGCCGACGCCGATTGGAATCGCCAGCTTTTCAGCCGCTTGCAATATTAGCGCGCGCATCACGCCGTTCACGCCAGCCGTCTCGAGTGACGGCGTAAGCAGCCGGCCCTGGCTCACAAAAAAAACATTCGTCATCGTGCCGCAGACCAGCTCGCTGTTCTGTCCCAACAGCAGGCCTTCGGCCCGATCCTCACCGCTCCATTCGCTGCGCGCGAGCACCTGGTCCAGGCGATTGAGATGTTTGACTCCCGCCAGATGCGGTTGCGCGCTGAGGCGATGGGCGCAGACACGCAGCGCAATACCCTGCCCCCAATAAGATCGAGGATACGACGGGCAGACGGCGCGCAGGACAATGCGGGTGGCCTCGCCGCGCGCCGGCGCCCGATAACCGCGCTCCGCTACACCGCGAGTCAGCAGATATTTCACCACCGCCAGCGCTTGATCGGCTGCCGCCGTTTCGAATTCCGATCGCAGCAGCCAGGGCGATACCGGTGGCAGCTTCAGCGCCTGCGCATCGCGCATAAGGCGCTGAATATGCTCATCCAGATAAACCACTCTGCCGTCCACCACCAACGCGGTGGTGAACACGCCGTCACCGTAGTGCAGGCCACGATCCAGTGCCGGCACGCTCGTTGCGGCAAGGCCATTGACCCAGCTTCGAGCGCTCACGTTTCACTCCCGAGCGCGCGCAGCAAGCCGCGTGCTTTCGCGCGCGTCTCACTCAGCTCACGCACGGGTATGGAATCCGCGACGATACCGGCACCGGTGCGAAACTCAAACTGATCGTCTTGCAGCCATAGACTCCGGATCAGAATATTGAAGTCCATGCGGCCGCGGCGGTCGAGGTAGCCGACGGCGCCGGTATAGGGTCCGCGCCCGGCGCCCTCCAGTTCGGCGATGATTTCCATACTGCGGATTTTGGGGCAGCCCGTGATAGTGCCGCCCGGAAATAATGCCCTGATGACTTGAGCGGGCGTCCAGCCGGCCCGCAAGCGGCCCCGCAGGTTGGACACGATGTGATGCACATGCGCATAGGATTCCAGCGACATGAATTCATCCACGCGCACGCTGCCGGGCTCGCATACGCGCCCCAGATCGTTGCGCTCCAGATCAATCAGCATGACGTGCTCGGCGCGCTCCTTGGGATGGGCGAGCAAGGCCGCCCGTTCGCGCTCGAGGAGGCGCCCCCGCGGCCGCGTACCCGCTATCGGCCGGGTTTCGATTTGCCCATCACGCAGGCTGAACAGCCGCTCCGGCGAGGAGCTGACGAGCGCTGAGCCGCGCCAGCGCGCCAGCGCCGCGAACGGCGCGGGATTGACCTTGCAAAGCTTGCGATAGAGCGTGAGCGGATCAACCTGAGACTGGAAGCGTCCTTGCCAGGCGCGCGCCAGATTGATCTGGAATACGTCGCCCGCGCGGATATATTCCTGAATCCGGGCTACACCTTGCAGAAATTCGTCAGATGGCGCTTCCGTCAGCGTGACCAGCGACGGCAGCTCAATCGAAGCTGATGCTGGCGGTGCTTGCACGACATCGCTATGCAAGCGCGCCAGCGCTTGCGCGGACTGTGGCTGATCGGCTTCCGTAATCAGCCAGGTTTCGGCGCGCAGATGGTCATAGATCACGGCCGAGCGGCAACGCACCGCGAATGCCACCGGCCACTGCGCTGAAAGACCGTGACAGCGGGGCAGACGCAGCCGCGGCTCGATTTGCTGTGCTAGCTCGTAGCCGAGATAAACGAACCAGCCGCCGATGAAAGGCAGGGCTGCAGCCGCTTGCTCAGTTACGCGGAGCGCGGCGAAATCTGCATCCAGCCCGGCGAGAAAGCCTTGTTCGACCGGGGTGCTTTCCTCCGGCGCGACCGCAAACAGAACGTCGTAACAACCGGTACGGGCATGCTGACCGGCGGCACTCTCCAGCAGAAACGGGTAGCGTGTGGGTGCGGCCGCGTGCAGGGCGCGCAAATCAATGCGCCCGGCCAGACGTTCGGTGAGGACGGGCGCCGACATGAGCGGCGGTGTTTGTTAGAGACGGCGGAAAACGAGCGTGCCGTTAGTGCCGCCGAAACCGAAAGAGTTGGACAAGGCCGCGTCCATTTTCATTTGCCGCGCACTATTGGGCACGTAATCCAGATCGCAGGCCGGGTCGGGCTGGTGCAGATTGATCGTCGGCGGCGCCACCTGATCGCGCAGCGCCAGTATGGTGAATACCGCCTCAGCAGCGCCGGCAGCGCCCAGCATGTGGCCGGTCATGGACTTGGTCGAACTGACTGGCAGTTTCTGCGCTGCTGCGCCGAACGCTGCCTTGATCGCCTGAGTCTCCGCTACGTCGCCCGCCAGCGTCGAAGTCCCGTGCGCGTTGATGTACTGGATTTGCTCCGGATTCAAGGCCGCGTCCTTCATGGCGTTCAACATGCAGCGGCGCGCGCCGTCGCCGTTTTCGGCGGGCAGCGTGTAGTGATAGGCGTCGCCGCTCATGCCGAAGCCCGCAATCTCACAATAAATCCGCGCGCCGCGTTTTTTGGCGTGCTCGTACTCTTCCAATACCACGACCCCGGCGCCGTCGCCCAGCACGAAACCATCACGATCGGCATCAAACGGCCGGCTGGCGGCCTGCGGATCGTCGTTGCGCGTGGACATCGCGCGCGCGGCACAAAAGCCGCCCAGACCCAGGGGGTTGATCGCATGCTCTGCGCCGCCGGCCAGCATCGCGTCGGCATCGCCGTATTGAATCAGGCGTGCCGCCAGACCGAGCGCATGGGTGCCGGTGGTGCAGGCCGTGACGGTGGTGAGGTTCGGGCCCTTGATGCCGAAATGCATCGACACATAGCCCGACACCATATTGCTGATGCTGGACGGCACGAAGAATGGCGATATCCGCTTCCACCCGCCCGCAGTCAAGGTGACCGATTCATCGTGAATGGTGCCGATGCCGCCGATGCCGGAACCGATACACACGCCGGTGCGCTCGGTGTTACCCGGCGTGATCTCCAGACCTGCGTCCTTGATCGCTTCCTGTGTCGCGGCGGTGCCGTAGTGCACAAACGGGTCGGTCTTGCGCACGTTTTTCGGGCCCATTACGGCGGCGGCGTCGAAGTTGCGGATCTCGCCGGCGATACGCGTCGGGAAACTGCTGGCGTCGAAGCCCGCGATGGTGGCGATGCCGCTTTTGCCGGCGACGATGCCAGCCCAGGATTCGGTCACGCTATTGCCCAGCGGCGTGAGCAGACCGAGTCCCGTAACGACTACCCGCCGCCGCGTCACGACGACCTCAAGATTGGAATTGAAGGAAGTACAGCGAGGGAATATAAGACAGCGGCGGAATCAGCTCTGATTCAGATGGGCTTTGATGTGATCGATCGCATCCTGCACGGTCATGATCTTCTCGGCCACTTCGTCAGGAATATCGATCTCGAACTCTTCCTCGAGCGCCATGACGAGTTCGACGGTGTCCAGCGAATCCGCGCCCAGATCGTCTACAAACGAAGCCTCGCCGGTGACCTGCTCGGCGCCGACGCTCAACTGCTCAGCCACTATTTTTTTGACGCGCTCTTCAACGCTGCTCATGCGTATCTCCCTATCTTTGCGGTTAGGCCCGCCGGAATGCGGTCGCCATTGTAGTGAAAACGGGCCGCTCAATCTAGCAATAAGATGAGCGGCGCTTGACTTCGGGGAAGCCTAGGCCATGTACATACCGCCGTTAACGTGCAGGGTCTCACCGGTGACGTAAGCCGCCGCCGGCGAAGCGAGAAATGCCACCGCTTCGGCGATATCCTGCGGCTTGCCCAGCCGACCGAGCGCGATCTGGTTCAACAAGGCCGACTTGATGTCCTCCCCCAGCGCCTGGGTCATGTCCGTTTCGATGAAACCGGGGGCCACGACATTCACCGTCACGCCGCGTGAGCCGATTTCGCGCGCCAGCGATTTGCTGAAACCGATGATGCCGGCCTTGGCGGCGGCATAGTTCGCCTGGCCCGGATTGCCGGTCAGGCCGACCACCGAGCTGATACTGATGATGCGGCCCTTGCGCGCTTTCAGCATGCCGCGCAGCACCGCCTGCGACAGCCGGTACACCGCGCTCAGGTTGGTGTCGAGAATGTCCTGCCACTCCGTGTCCTTCATGCGCAGCATCAAGTTGTCGTGCGTGATGCCGGCATTGTTCACCAGAATGCTGACCGGACCGAACTGCTTGCCGATCTCCTCCACCAGCGCGTCGATCGCAACGCGATCCCGCACGTCCAGCGCGCGGCCCTCGCCTCTGATACCGGCGGATTTGAAGCGCTCGCTGATTTTTGCCGCGCCGTCGGCAGTCGTCGCGGTGCCGATCACGGTCGCGCCGCGTGCGCCGAGCGTATCGGCGATGGCCTGACCGATGCCGCGCGAAGCGCCGGTGACCAGCGCGATCTCGTTCTGCAACATATTTATTGTCCTTTGACGAGGGCGAGTGCCTGCTGCAAACCCGCGGAGTCATGCAGCGAACCCAGCTTGAGGCTCTTGTCGATGCGCTTGAGCAGGCCGCTCAATACGCGCCCGGGGCCGCATTCGATGACGACTTGCACGCCTTGCGCGGCCATCGCCTGCACGCTTTGCACCCACAGCACCGGACTGTACAACTGCCGCGTCAGCACATCACGGATTTCATCCGCGTGCTGGCGCGCTTGGCAGTCCACGTTGTGCAGTACCGGTATAACCGGGGCGGCAATCGGAATTTTCGCCAGGTCCTGACTCAGCTCCGCCGCCGCGCCACGCATCAGCTCGCAGTGCGAGGGCACGCTGACGGGCAGCAGCTTGGTCATGCGCGCGCCCTTGCCGGGTGCCAGCCCGACCGCTTGTTCGACCAGGGCGCGCGTGCCGGCAATCACCACTTGCCCCGGCGCGTTGAAGTTAACCGCCTGCAACACGCCCGCGCCGCCGCCCTCCGCCGATACCTCGGCGCACAAGGCACGCGCCGCCTCGTCATCGAGGCCGATAATCGCTGCCATCGCACCCTGTCCCGCCGGCACCGCGGCCTGCATCAATTGTCCGCGACGGCGCACCAGTTTCACCGCGTCGGACAGAATCAAGCTGCCGGCGCAAACCAGCGCGCTGTATTCGCCGAGACTATGGCCGGCCAGCAAAACAGGTGCCGGACCACCCGCGGCCTGCCACGCGCGCCAGCAGGCGACGCCGGCCGCGAGCAATGCCGGTTGGGTATTCTCGGTCTGGTCGAGTTGCTCGGCCGGTCCCTGTTGCGTCAATGCCCACAGGTCGTAACCGAGCGCGGCGCTGGCTTCCGCAAATGTCGCGGTTACTGCCGGCGCCATCGCCGCCAACTCGCTCAACATGCCCAGGCTTTGCGAGCCCTGGCCTGGAAACACAAAGGCAAACTGCATCGGCTGTCGTAATGGCTTAATCGAGGGGCCGCATCATAGCGAGCCACGCCGCCCCGGCCAAGCTAAATCCTTCACAGAACGCGGGCGCGGCACGTGGATTTGCTATGATTTCTCTGGTAATTCAGCGCATTCTCCAGGACCCGCTCATGCAGCAATACCCCCCTTACCGGCGCCAACAGCGCGGCTTCACTCTGATCGAAATCATGGTGGTGGTCGTTATCCTCGGCATTCTCGCGGCAGTCGTCGTGCCCAACATCATGGGCAATCCGGACAAGGCGCGGGTCGCTAAAGCCAAACAGGATGTGCGAGTTATAGAGAATGCACTCAAGCTTTATCGGCTCGATAACTTCTACTATCCCAGCACGGAACAAGGCTTGGCCGCGCTGGTGCAGAAGCCGTCCGGTGAACCCCCTGCCAAGAATTGGCGCAGTCCTTATCTGGACCGCTTGCCAAAAGACCCCTGGGGCACCGCTTATGAATACTTGAGCCCTGGTACGCACGGCGAGATCGACGTGTTCAGCCTCGGCGCCGACAACCGGCCCGGCGGCGAAGACGCCGACGTTGATATCGGCAACTGGAATCTGGACGAATAGCCACGCCCCCGCAAAAGTTTTCGTCGCTGGCGCCCGTTCCCTTATTTGTAGGAGCGGCTTTAGCCGCGATTGCGCGGTCGCGGCTAAAGCCGCTCCTACACAGAATGACAAGCTAGGAGCGTCAATTGATCTTCAAGCTCCCCGCCGTTTCAACGCCGGTCGCCGCTGCGTCGCGCGGATTCACCCTGCTGGAACTGCTGGTGGTGGTGTTCATCATCGGCATCACCGCGACGTTCGCGGTAATCGCCTTCTCCGGCCGCGCGGTGGACGACCGGCTCGAAACCGAAGCGCGGCGCCTGGAGCAGTTGCTGCGGCTGGCGTCCGAGGAGGCGATTGTCCAGGGCATCGAGCTCGGCTTTCTCACCGACGGCAAGACCTACGCATTTCTGGTTGCGGACAGTGAGCGCGGCCAACAGTGGCTCGCCTATCCCGAAGACGGTGTGCTGCGGACGCGCGAGCTGCCGGAAGGCATGGAGTTGCAAATCGCGGTGGATGACTTCGACCTGCCCGCCGCAAAAAAACCAGAGAAAGACGAGGACGAGAAAGACACGCTCACACCGCAGATTTATTTTCTCTCCAGTGGCGAGCTAAGCCCCTTCGAACTCGAGTTGACTGCAGAAGGCGCCAAGCAGCGCTATCGCTACGCCGCGAAGCTCAGCGGCGAGATCGAGGTCAAGCCGCTGGAAAGCGAGCAAAAACCCGGCACGCGGGCGCGCAAATGAGAGCCGAATACGGATTCACCCTGATTGAGGTGCTGGTATCCGTCGCGATTCTTGCGCTCGCTTTGGGCGCAGTGATTACCGCCGGCAGTCGCTATGTGGACAACACTGTTTACCTGCGCGAAAAAACCTTGGCGACCTGGATTGCGCACAACGTCATCGTCGAGGCCACGCTGCAGCAGCGCTTTCCGGACAAGGGTAAAGAAGAAGACGAGGTCGAGTTTGCCAACCGCAAATGGACCTGGGTGGCCGAAACGCAGGAAACGCCAGACCCTGATCTGCGGCGTATGGACGTCTCGATCTGGCTGGCGGAAGCCGACGAGGACGAAGACGGCGCCATCGTGACGATTTCCGCCTTTGTGCCGCGCCCCTAGAAACCATGCGTAAATCTGCCGGTTTTACGCTGCTGGAGATACTTGTCGCAATTGCCATCTTCGGCCTGATGGCGGCGATGGCTTACGGCGGACTGGGCGCGGTGATTCAGACCCG
Source organism: Nevskiales bacterium (assembly GCA_050740255.1). Lineage (GTDB taxonomy): Bacteria > Pseudomonadota > Gammaproteobacteria > Nevskiales > JBOICV01 > JBOICV01. The sequence continues at coordinate 36,800 of JBOICV010000156.1, forward strand.
CGACCAACTCGATGGGGCGCAGTTGCGGCTGGCGGCGATGCAGAAAGCGTTTTACCGGCTGCAAGCGGATTTGGAGTCGGCCCAGAACCGGCCCATCCGCGACGCCTTCAGCACCGAGCTTGCCAGTCTCACGTATCTGGAGACGCAGGGACTTGAGTTCACCCGCGGCGGTTTACGCAATCCGATCGGCCTGCCGCGCTCCAGCCTCGAACGTGTGGCCTATGTCGTCGCGGAAAATAAGGAAACCAGAAAAAATGAACTGCGGCGCCGACGTTGGCCCGTGCTGGATCGCGCCAACGACACCGCTTTCGCTGAGACGGTATTGCTGGAAGACGTTGAGGGAGTTGAATGGCGCTTCCTCAACGACGCCGACGAATGGCAGACCCAGTGGCCGCCGATATCCGGCGATCCCGCTGCGTCGGCGGGTTTGCCGCGTGCGGTGGAGTTGACGCTCACCACCAAGGACTACGGCGAGTTGCGTTATCTGTTCGGTCTGACAGCGGCGGTTGAAGCACAGGAAACTCCGCCCCCTCCGCCGCCACCGTCATGAGTCAACATCAAGATCGCCAACGCGGCGTGGCGCTTATCACTGCTTTGCTGATTGTGGCACTGGCCGCACTGCTCGCCTCGGGCATGTTGAATACGCAGAACCTGAGCATTCACCGCAGCGGCAACCTCATCGCGCAAGAACAGGCCTGGTGGTATGCCATCGGCGCGGAAAACTGGGCAAGCAAGGTTTTGGAGCGCGACCAGCAAGACAATCAGACAGATGATTTAACAGAAGACTGGGCCACCGCGCTGGATTTCCTGCCGGTGGAAGGCGGCTTTCTGAAGGGCGAGGTCAGCGATCAGCAGGGCTTGTTCAATTTGAATAACCTGGCCGGCACGAGTCAAGAGCAGGCGGCGCTGCAGCTCGGGCGGCTGCTGACTTATATCGAAGGTGTCGATGCATTCATCGCGCCGGCGCTGGCCAAGGCCATTACCGATTGGATCGATATAGGCACCGAGGCGGATTCCGCGGACGCCGCCGAGGACGACTATTATCTGTCCCTGCGCCAACTGCCTTATCGCACCGCCAACCGGCCGCTGGCCAGCGTTTCCGAGCTGCGCCTGATTCGCGGCATCACGCCCGAAATTTATGGCGCGCTGGAACCCTACGTCACCGCACTGCCGGACACGACGCCTATCAACGTCAACACCGCACCGCCGGAAATTCTGGCCTCGCTGGCGCCGGAGCTGACGCGCGAAGCCATGCAGCCGCTAATCGCTAAACGCGAGACCGAGCCCTTCAAGGACGCGGCTCAATTTCTGGCCGAGCCGGTCTTTGCTGGACGCCAGATCGAATCCGAACTGTTGTCGGTTGACAGCAACTATTTCCAGTTGCAGGTGACGGCCACGGTTGGCACCACCCGGGTCACGCTGTACAGTCTGCTGCGGCGCGACCAGGGCGGGGTTGAAACCGCCCGCCGCAGTCGGGATAGCCCTTAAAAAATTCTCTAGTTATCTGATGCCCGAAAGCCTTTATATCCGACTGCGCGCCACCGAGCCTGCGTCTGGCGATGCGCCCAGCGATGCTCCAGTGCAGACCGAGTGGTGCGTACAGGCGCCAGTCACCGCGACCACCTCCGGCCGCCGCGACGTGCAGAGCGGCCCACTCGAGGAAGCCTTGATGCTGGCCGTGCACCGCCGCGTGGTGGTGATTGTGCCGGGCAGCGATGTGCTGCTGTCGGAAGTCAACCTGGCGATCCGCCAGCCGGCGAAGCTGCTGCAAGCCGTGCCCTACGCGCTGGAAGACCAACTGGCCGAAGATCCCGACGACTTGCATTTCGCCATCGGCGCACGAACCGCGGACGGCCGCACCCCGGTGGCGATTGTCGCCCGCAGGAAACTGGACGCCTGGCTCACGCCTTTCCGCGCGGCCCGCATTGAGCTGACCGCGGTGGTGCCAGAAACGCTTTGCATTCCCTACCAGGCTGCGGCGAGTGGTCCGGCCTGGTCGGTGCTGCTGGATGGAACGCATGCGCTGGTGCGCAGCGGCATGTCGGCCGGCTTCAACTGCGACAGTGCTGCCCTGCCTGATTTTCTAGCGCTGAGTCCGGATCCGGGCAAGCTGGAAATTGAGCTTTACCGCGTCGGCGACTCTGAAGTTCCGGCCGGCTTCAAGCCCAATGTCAAACACGATGTCGAGCATGCTTTGTCCGCGCTGCGGCGCGGCGCCGACCGGGCCGGCGCGATCAATCTGCTGCAGGGCGCTTATTCGGCCCGCACCAGTTATCAGCGCTGGTGGGGGCCGCTGCGCCTCACCGCGGCGCTGGCGGCCGGCTATGTCGGTTTGAGCCTGTTGGCGACGGGTGCGGAGAATCTGAAACTGCGGCATGCACGCAGCGAACTCGATACCAGTATTCAGGCGAGTTTTGGCCGACTATTCCCGGAGATTACGCGGATTGTGGATCCCCGCGCGCAAGCCGAACAGGCCATGAGCCAATTGCGCAAGGGTGGCGCGGTCGGCAGCCTGTTCGAGTTGATGCAGGTGCTGACGCAAGCGCTCAAGGTGGTCAGCGGTTTTCAACTGCAGGAATTACAACTGCGCGAGGGTGCGCTGTACCTGAGTCTGGTCGGCCGCGACATCCAGAATCTCGAGGCCTTGCGCGGCTATTTCGAACAGCAGCCGCGCTGGAAATTCGAAGTGCAGAGCGCCAACGCCGGCGCTGAGGGTGTGCAGGTGCGCGCCAGCCTGGAGCCGCGCGCATGACGCTCAAGGAACGCTGGCAGCAAATGGCACCGCGCGAGCGTGTGCTGGTCAGCGCGGCCGGCGCCGTCGTCGCTTTAATGCTCGCTTTCCTGCTGATATGGCAGCCACTGTTTTCCTCGACCGACAAGCTGCGCCAGGAAGTCGCCGAACAGCGTGCGCTGGTGCAATGGCTCAATGCCGCCGAACCCGAAGTGCAGCGGCTACGCGGCGCGCGCAGCATGCGACCCGCCAGTGGCGGTTCGCTACTGGCGCTGGTGGATCAAACCAGTACCGCCAATGGTCTCAAGTCATTCGTCTCCCGTATCCAGCCCGAAGGCGACAAGGAAGTGCGGGTATGGCTGGAACAGGCGCCCTACGACGAGGTCATGCGCTGGCTGATCTCGCTTGAGCTCGATGCCGGCGTACGCATCATCGAATTCAACGTCAGCCGCGGGCCGGCGCCGGGTCTGGTCGCGGTCCGCATCAATCTGCAGCGCGGCGCATGAAACGCAGTTATTGGCTGGCCGCCGTCATCGGCCTGAGCACCGGTTTGTTTTTGTACTTCCCCGCAGCGCTGGCCGCGCGCTTGCAGGCGCGCATGCTGCCCGAGCTGCAACTTTATGGCGTCAGCGGCACCCTGCTGCACGGGCGTGCCGCAGGCTTGCGGCTGCGCGGCCTGGCACTGGAGAACGCCGAATGGGACTGGCATCCGCTGGCCCTGCTGCTGGCGCGTTTCAGCGCGGATATACGCGCCGAAGCACAGAGCCGCCCGTTGCAGGGAAACGTTTCACTGGGACTTGGCGGCCGCGTAAAACTCAGTGACTTCACCGCCCTGCTCGATGCCAACCAGTTCGGGCCGCTGCTCGGCCTGCAGTGGCTGCCGGTGGAAGGCCAGTTGGATATCGTGCTCGACGAGTTACGACTTAAACATCAGCAGCCGCAGCATGCACAGGGCCGGCTGGCGCTGAGCGATGCGCGCTGGCGCCTGGTGCAACCCTCCGCGGCGCTGGGCGATTTCAATGCCGAACTCAGCACCGACGACGGCCGCATCGTCGCCGCACTCAGCAGCGGCTCCGGCCCGCTGAAACTGGGTGGCACGGCTGAAGTGGACGAGGCAGGCGCCTATAAATTGGACCTGCGCCTGGAACCCGCGGCGGATGCCGATCCCTCGCTGCTGAACATGCTGCGGGGACTGGGCGCACCCGACGCGCAAGGCAATTACCGGCTGCAACTCCAAGGCAAGCTGCCGGGCAATAGCTAAGGCTGTGGACTGGCATCCGGAATTAACCGTCGCTGCCATCGTCGAACGCGAGGGCCGCTTCCTGCTGGTCGAGGAAGCAATCGAGGGCGAAGCCCTGTTCAACCAGCCGGCCGGTCATCTGGAGCAAGGCGAGTCGCTGCCGGAAGCGGTGATCCGCGAAACGCTCGAAGAAACCGGCTGGGAGGTCGAACCGGAAGCGATTTGCGGTCTGTACCTCTATAAGAGCCCGCGCCGCGGCACCACTATTCTGCGTACCGCTTTCATCGCCCGCGCTGTGAGACATCATGCCCAGCGGCCGCTGGATCAGGGCATTCTGCGTGCCTGCTGGATGACGCGCGCCGAACTGTTCGCTACCGGCCGTGCGCGTTCACCGTTTGTACTGCGCTGCATTGACGATTACCAGTCGGGTCAGCGCCAGCCGCTGGATTTAATCACCCATATCAGCGTCTAAGTCCTCGTGCCCTCTCTTCGCATATTTTCCCCCTCCCCCTGCGGGAGGGGGTCAGGGGGAGGGGTCGAGCGCGCTACGTCGTCATGATCGCCAAGAAAATCATCGTCGGCATCTCCGGCGGCGTCGACTCCGCCGTGAGCGCCTTGCTGCTCAAACAGCAAGGCTGGCAGGTGGAAGGCCTGTTCATGTTCAACTGGGCCGAAGACGAGGCCGGATACTGCAATGCGGCCGAAGACTTCCAGACCGCACGCCAAGTTTGCGATGAGCTGGATATCCCGCTGCATCGCGCGGATTTCTCCGCGGAGTATCGTGAGCGCGTGTTCCAGCAATTTCTCGACGAATACGCCGCCGGACGCACACCGAACCCCGACGTGCTGTGCAACCGCGAGATCAAGTTCAGGAGTTTTCTCGAGCACGCTGCTCGCCTTGGCGCACCGTTTGTTGCGACGGGCCACTACGCCGGCGTGGAGGAACATGAAGGCCAGCACTGGCTCGTCAAAGCCGCCGATGGCAACAAGGACCAGACTTATTTTCTGGCGCTGGTGCCGGAAGCGGCCTTCGCGCGCACGCACTTCCCGCTGGCCGGGCTACGCAAACCGGAAGTGCGCGAGCTGGCGCAAAAGGCGGGACTACCGAATCACGCACGCAAGGATTCCACTGGCATCTGCTTCATCGGTGAACGGCCGATGCGCGAGTTCCTGAACCGCTATCTGCCGGCGCCGCCAGGTCCCATCATGAGCCTGGACCGTCCCGGTGAGGTGCTGGGCGAGCACAGCGGGCTGATTCATTACACTCCCGGCCAGCGCAAGGGCTTGCGTGTGGGTGGCCGTCGCGGCGCTAACGAAGCCCCTTGGTATGTGGTGCGCAAAGACCTCAAGCAAAACATCTTATTCGTGTCGCAAGATAATGATAATAAAGAATTATGCAAAAAGACACTATTGACCGGGCCCAGTCACTGGATTGGTCCGCCGCCGCGACCGGGAAGCTACACCGCCCGTATCCGGCACCGCCAGCAGGAACAGCTCTGCCAACTGCAGCCGCAGAAGGAGAACGAGCGCGGCGGTCTGCGCGTGGAGTTCGCACAAGCCCAGCGTGCCATGACCGCAGGACAATACGTGGTGTTTTACCAAGCTCAGCGCTGCCTGGGCGGCGCGGTGATCGAGCGTGTAGGTCATGAATCGAGCTGACCGGCGCGGCCAAGTCATCGCCCTGGCGGGCCTGGCCCAGTTTTGCATCTGGGCGCACCGGCTCGCCCAGCACGGCGAGCGCCGCGAGGAACGGCTGAGCCTGGCGGTGGATGCGCTGCTTTGTACCGAGCCGCCGAGTGCGGAGGCTGTGTTCGGCGGCGTCGCGCCCCTCCAGTCCGGCCTGGTTCTGCTGGAGCACCAGCTCAGCGGCCGCAGCCCGTCCGACAAGGCCGAGCTGGCTTATGCGAGCCGTTACGCGGGGCAATTACTGCGTCACGCCGGCACCGTGTTGGAGCTGCCGCATACCCTGGCTCTGATCCGGCAGGAGCTGGCGAAACTGCAAAGTCCGTCGGTGCCGGCGGATAGCACACGCATCAAACCGCTGGCGGAGCTCTACCAGAAAACCATCAGCCCCATCCGGCCGCGCATTCTCGTCACCGGCAACCCCCTGTACCTGCGCAATGAGGACCTCGCGGCCGCCATCCGCTGCCTGTTGTTCGCGGGCTTGCGCGCCGCCGTGCTCTGGCGCCAATGCGGCGGGCGGCTCTGGCAGTTGCTGCTGAACCGCAAGGCCTTGCTGGCAGAGGTGCATGCGCTGCAGGCCTAGCCGCTATAATTCACGTCCGCTGGTGATGCCTCAATATGAATCTGTCATTCTGAGAGAAGCGAAGGATCTTCTATCAAGCTGCGGGTCTGCCTGAAGCAAGACCCTTCGCTTCGCTCAGGGTGACAGTGTTGTTTTCAAACTGAGGCACTACCCGTCCGCTGCAAGCGCCCAGCGAAGGGCGCGATCAAAAAATTGAGTCTGGAGAGATAAATGAAAAACAGCTTTGGCGCGCTCGATGACCTCTACATCGACGGCAACAAGAAATACCGCGGCTACAACCTGCGCAAGCTCGAGAAGCAGTTCAAGGTCTCGCGCCTGCCCTACTCTTACAAGATTCTGCTGGAAAACCTGCTGCGCCACGAAGACGGCGAAAACATCACCAAGTCCGATATCGAGGCCTTCGCCAGCGCCAAGCTGAACAAGCTGCCGCAGAAAGACATCCTATTCACGCCCGCACGCGTGCTGCTGCAGGACTTTACCGGCGTGCCCTGCGTGGTGGACCTGGCCGCGATGCGCGACGCGATGAAGCAGCTCGGCGGCAATCCGGCCAAGATCAACCCCTTATGCCCCGTTGAGCTGGTGATCGACCACTCGGTGATGGTGGATCACTACGGCTCCAGGAACGCCTTCGATCTGAACGCCAAGCTCGAATTCGATCGCAACAAGCAGCGCTACGAGTTTCTGCGCTGGGGCCAGGCGGCACTGAAGAATTTCAAGGCGGTGCCGCCGGATACCGGCATCGTGCACCAGGTCAATCTGGAATATCTCGCGCGCGTGGTGTTCGAGAAGGACGGTTTGGTGTACCCGGACTCCTGCTTCGGCACCGACTCGCACACCACCATGGTCAACGGCATCGGCGTGCTGGGCTGGGGCGTCGGCGGCATCGAGGCCGAGGCCGCGATGCTGGGTCAGCCGTCCGCGATGCTCATGCCGGAAGTGATCGGCGTACGCCTGACCGGCAAGCTGGCCGAAGGCGCGACCGCCACGGATCTGGTGCTGACCGTTACCGAAATGCTGCGCAAGCGCGGCGTGGTTGAAAAATTCGTCGAGTTCTTCGGCCCGGGCCTGGCTAATCTGCCGGCCGCCGACCGCACCACTATCGCCAATATGGCGCCGGAGTACGGTGCCACCTGCGGCATCTTTCCGATTGACGTCGAAACCATCCACTACCTGCGTCTCACCGGCCGCTCGGAAGAGCAATGCCGATTGGTGGAGGTTTACGCGCAGGCGCAAGGCATGTGGTGGACCGAAGACGCACCGGAGGCCGAGTACACGGACGTCATGCACCTGGAATTGAACAGTATCCGACCCTCGCTCGCTGGTCCCAAGCGTCCGCAGGATCGCGTGCTGCTCAACGACGTGCAGAAAAGCTACAAAATCGCTTTCGACAAAGAGCAAGGGCTGCGGCCTTCCGCCGGCCCGGCCGAAGTCACCGACAACGGCAAGACCTTCACCCTGAAGGACGGCGCGGTCGTGATCGCCGCTATTACGTCCTGCACCAATACCTCGAATCCCGCCGTGCTGGTCGCCGCGGGCCTGCTGGCCCGCAAAGCGCGCGCCAAGGGCCTGAGCGTCAAACCCTGGGTGAAAACCTCGCTCGCCCCCGGCTCAAAAGTGGTGAAGGATTATCTCGGCAAAGCCGGTCTGTTGAAGGACCTGGAAGCGCTGGGCTTTTACATCGTCGGCTACGGCTGCACTACTTGCATCGGCAATTCCGGCCCCTTGAACGAGCCGATCAGCAAGGCCATTGAGGATCACAAGCTGAGTGTTTCCGCGGTGTTGTCAGGTAACCGCAACTTCGAGGGCCGCGTGCATCAGGACGTGCGCATGAATTACCTCGCTTCGCCGCCGCTGGTCGTTGCCTACGCATTGGCCGGCACCACGGACATGGACCTGACCAAGGAAGCGCTGGGCAATGGCGCCAACGGCAAGCCGGTTTTTCTGAAGGATATCTGGCCCACGCAGAAGGAAATCTACGACACCATCGCACAATGCCTGGACGCCAATTTATTCAAGCAGTCCTACGCCAATGTGTTTGCAGGTGACGAGCGCTGGCGGTCATTGGAAGTAACCCGGTCCGAGACCTATGCCTGGGACGGCGACAGCACTTATGTGCAGAATCCGCCCTACTTCACCGGCATGTCGCCCACGGCGCTGGGCATCAAGCCCATCACCGGCGCACGCTGCCTGGCGGTGCTGGGCGACAGCATCACCACCGATCACATCTCGCCCGCCGGCGTTATCAAAAAAGACGCACCGGCCGGCAAGTATCTGATCAGCCATGGCGTGCAGCCCGCGGACTTCAATTCCTACGGCTCGCGCCGCGGCAATCACGAGGTCATGATGCGCGGCACCTTTGCCAACACGCGCATCAAGAACGCCATGACGCCGGGCATTGAAGGCGGCGTGACCAAGCACATCCCCAGCGGCGAAGTCATGGCGATTTACGATGCGTCCATGAAGTATCAGACCGACCGCACGCCGCTGGTCGTGCTGGCCGGCAAAGAGTACGGCACCGGCTCGTCGCGCGACTGGGCGGCAAAGGGCACCATCCTGCTCGGCGTCAAAGCCGTGATCTCCGAGAGTTTCGAGCGCATCCACCGTTCCAACCTGGTCGGCATGGGCGTGTTGCCACTGAACTTCGTCAACGGCCAGAGCGCGCATTCACTGAAGCTCGATGGCACGGAAGTGTTCGATATCGAGGGCCTGAAGCGCGGCGTCAAGGAAGTCACAGTCAGGGCGCGCAAGGACGACGGTCACGAAACCACTTTCCAGGCGCGCGTGCGTATTGATACGCCCAAGGAATGGGACTACTACGAGAATGGCGGCGTATTGCAG
>JBOICV010000157.1:0-1276 GCA_050740255.1 Nevskiales bacterium
TTGTTGCGATCATTTACGGGCCGGCTTTTGCCTACGCGCGGCGCTGGCTATTGGGGGAAACGCCCAAATCCCTGAAAGCGCTAACCGACGAGTTCGCCGACGCCGCCTGGCGTGGCGTACGCGCCCAATGAGTCAATCCATCGGGCGAAGCCGTAAGCCCTTACTTCTTGCCTGTCTTGGGCCGCTCCGGCGGCGTCGGGCTCGCACTATCCTTCTTTGCGCGACGCTGTAGCTGCTCGATCTCCTCGGGACTCAGTTTGCGAGTGCGCGTAAAGGGCGGCTTTTTCGAATCTTCGTTAGACATGGATTACCTCGCTCATGACCCCAACAGTCTAGTCGCAACCGGCGAGAAACGCGCTATGGAGCCAGCGCCATTGCCGCTACGCGGCTCGGCTTGCGCGCCGGGTCCGCATGGGTGATGTGTTTGGGCGCAGCTTCGGCTTTTCCCGGGGCCGGTGTCCCGTGGCAATCCACTCCCCGTAGAAATCAATTTTTCCATCAATCAGCTTGAGCGCACGCGTCCAGTCCGCAATCGTTTCCCTGACGCGCACACGGTGCGCGCGCAGCATTTCCTGCCGCTCCTTGAGCGTGCTCTTGCCTTGCCTGACCAGCGCCGTGTATTCGCGCATCTGCGCGATGGACATGCCGGTACGCCGCAAGCGATCCATCAGATCCAGCCAGCCCAGGTGCAGCTCGCTGTACACCCGGCGCCCGCCACCGTCGCGCATCACGCCGGGTACGAGCCCTTGCGACTCGTACCAGCGGATCGCGTGAATGCTGCGTCCGGTGCGGGCGGCTAGCTGGCCGATGTGATAGCTGTGCGCCACGGCGTTTCCTATGCGACTTGTTGCAGCTCTGGCGCGCGCAAAGCCCGCTCCAGCAAAGCAGTATCGAGATATTCCATCAGCTCCTTCATTTTGCCTCCGGCCAGACGGATTACGTAGCAGTAAGTGTTGTTATAGGCCATGCCCGACTTAGTATTGACGCGGCCGCGGCATTCCACCACCACGAAGTCGTCCTCAGCGATAAAACGCTGCGCGGTGTTGGTGTATTGATCCGCGAACTGCGCGAACAGCGGCTCCAGCAGCTCGCTGCGCACGGCCTGCTTGCCTTGATACACCCTCGACCATTTGGTGCTGCCGGGGATGGTCCAGCAGAAGTCCTCGGCCATGCTTTGGACAAAAGGTTTGCCATTGCCTTGGGCCAACTCGGCAAAAATATGCTGCATAAGTTGCTTGTTTTCGACTGCGCTCATGATGCACTGTCTCCGGTCTGA
>JBOICV010000158.1:0-4943 GCA_050740255.1 Nevskiales bacterium
GGGCTGGACAGTGCGCTGCGGCTGCCTTTCTGGGCGGCAGTGAAGACGGGGACGTCAAAGGCGATGCGCGACAATTGGTGCATCGGCTTTTCGGACCGCTACACCGTGGCGGTGTGGATCGGGAACCTTGAGGGGGATTCGATGCATGCGGTGTCGGGGACGAGCGGGGCCGCGCCCGTCTGGCGCGACGTGATGCGCGCGCTCCATGCGGGGCGACCCGGCAGGACAACGCCGATGCCCGCCGGGGTGGAGCAAAGGCGGGTCGCCTTTGCCGATGGGATCGAACCGCCGCGCACCGAATATTTCCTGAAAGGCACGGCGCAGACGCTGGTCGGCGCCGTGCCGGCAACCGCCCGGCGGCCGCGCATTACGAGTCCGGTGGGGGGCAGCGTCTATGCGCTCGACCCAGATATCCCGATCGCGCGGCAGCGCATGGCCGTGATGGTCGCGGGCGAGGTGACGGGGCACCGGCTGACGCTCGATGCGCGCGACCTCGGCCCCGCCGACGCGCGGCCGCTGGTGCTCGCGGGGCCGGGCGCGCATCGGCTGCGGCTGATCGATCCCGCGGGCAAGGCGGTCGACAGCCTGATCTTCACGGTGCGCTAGACCTTGATCGTTTCAGGCTGAATCAGCCTGAGGCGTGAATCAAGGTCTCAACGATTTGAATAGAGCCTGATTCACGCTTTCGGCGGAAGCGCGCAGCGCTTCCACCTCAAACGATCAGGCTCTAGCCGCTCTTATTCACGGGGCGCGGCAGAGAGCGTTGGCGTCGAGTTTTTGGTTCGGAATGGATGACGGCAGGCGCAGGGGATTGGAGCGCCTGTTGCATCGCGGTTTTTCGTGGCTTGGGGTGATAGTCGAGGGGTTTGATGGCGGGCACGGCCGCGCCGTTCAGGGGCTTGCGGAGCGGAGTGCGAGGGCGAGATCGCGGTATAGCACGGCGTCAGGACAGGCGCTGGCGAAGGCGATACGGATGCGGCTGGCGGTTTCGATGACGCGGGCTGCGACCTTGACCAGGCGCAGGCGCAAGGTGGCGAACTCGGCGCTGCGGAGCGCGGTGGTGGCGGGCATGGCGTGGCGCAGCTTCCACATCAGCCAGTAGGCGGCGGTGTGGAGGATGAGGCGCATCTGGTTGGCATTGGCCGATCGGCACGAGGTGCGGTCGCTTTTCAGCTGGGCCTTGTGGAGCTTGATGAGATTCTCGGCCTGGCCGCGGGCGCAATAGAGCGTGTCGTAGATATACTCGGCGCTGCCGTCCTCGATCGAGGTGACGACGAAGCGAATATCGAGGCCGAGGCTGCTGGCCTCGATGCGCGTGACCACGCGGCGCTTGGCGGTTCCCCAGGATTTGGCCGCGTAGCGGGTCTCGGCATAACGGCGCAGCACACCCAGGCCGCGCAGCGCCCGGTCGGTGGCACAGGCATCGCTGCGGCTGACGATGATCGGATCTGCGTGGAGCGCCTTGTTGCCGGGCAGGCCGAACACATAGTCGATGCCGTTCTCCTCGCACCACGCCATGATCTCCGGTCGGCCATAATGGCCATCGCCGCGCAGCGTAATGTGGGTATCGGGCCAGCGACGGCGGATGCGGTGGATCAGCCGCCGGACATGGCCGGCCGTCTCGGCCCCCGACGGCGCCTTGCCCGTCCGCAGCAGCATCGCCACCGGGCGGCCGGTCGACGTATCGTAGACGTGGATCGGCAGGAAGCAGCGCTCGCCATAATGGCCATTCCAGAACGACAGCTGCTGGCCGCCGTGGACGACATCGACCGTCTCGTCGATGTCGAGCGTCACCGCGACCGGCGGCGCGGGATAGCTGGCGCAGTAGATGTCGATCAGCGCGCCCGTCAGCCGCACCAGTTCGCGCGTCGTCGGCGCATTCTCCCAGCGGCTCATCGTCGGTTGGCTCGCCAGACCGATCATGCCGCCGGGCAATTTGCCGAGCGCCAGCTTGAACCCGGGATCATGGCGCAGCGCGTCGAGATCATCGGCATCCTCATAGCCGCAGGCAATCGCCAGCATGCGAGCGCGCAGGATGTCGGCGAGATCGTGGATGACCCGGCTCTGGTCCCTCGGATCAGCAATGCAGGCGGCAAGCCGATCGGCCAGCCCCAGCCGCCGCTCCGCCTGCGCCAACAGCAACACGCCACCGTCAGAGGTCAGCCGGCCGCCGTCGAACGCCGCAGTCACTTTCTTGCGGCAAATCGCTGGGAATGAGAAACTTGGCGCGCTATCGTCGTCCATGGCGGGCGTGGCACTTTCTGTCCGAGGATAAAGAATGGCTTTGACACCTGTTCTCTATTCCAGATCAGTAACTTATGCCACGTCCGCCAACCCTCAAACCCCACTCCGGTGAATAAGACGGGTTAAATCACAACCTCAAATCTGGGCCATGGGTGCTGACGGGGAACACAGGTTGAGCAACATGGGGGAGGTCCAGCCCATAACCTCGTAGCGTACGATATGACTGGCCTCCCGAAACCCCGTCTCAGTGACCTGAGCTTGCCCTCGTTCAGCGTCTCCCTTGGCGCGATGATTATGCTGCCACGCTGATTTGCCGGGCAAGCCATTTCTGTTCGAAGGCCATCGGACTGTCATAACCCAGTGTCGAATGCAGCCGTCGATGGTTGTAGAAGGTGATCCAGTCCATGATCTCGTCCTTGGCCTGACGCCGCGTGCCGAAGCGCATACCGTGGAGCCGCTCGACCTTCAGCGAGCCGAACAGCGTCTCGGTCACGGCGTTGTCCCAGCAATCGCCCTTGCGGCTCATCGAGCTTTCCATATGCCAGTCCCGCAGGAGCTTGCGGTAATCGTTGCTGGCATATTGGCTACCGCGATCCGAATGAAAGATCAGCCCTGGTGCCGGATGTCGCCGGAACCAGGCCATCCGCAAGGCATCCATCACTAGCGTCCGCGTCATGCGCTGGCCCATCGCAAAGCCGACCACCTGCCGGTTGAACAGATCGATTACCACGGCGAGGTAGAGCCAGCCTTCCTCGGTCCAGATGTAGGTGATGTCACCCGTCCAGACCTTGTTCGGTGCATCCACGGTGAAGTTGCGCGCCAGCAGGTTCGGAGCAACCGGCAGATCATGCGCACTGTTCGTGGTTGCTTTGAACCGGCGCTTGCCACGGGCACGCAGGCCGCAGGCCTTCATCATTCTGCGCACGCGCTCCTTGCCCGCCCGGATGCCGCGTGCGGCGAGCTCGCGCCATATCCTCGGCCAGCCATAGGCGCCCTTCATCTCGGCAAAGACCGCCTTGATGTGCACCGCTAGCGCGGTATCGCCGAGCCGGCGGTGTGGCTGGTTCGGGCCAACCTCTGCGGCCTGCCGCAATCTGTGTTGATGGTAGCCGCTGGCGCTGACCTGCAAGACACGGCACTGGATCACGATCGGCCAAGTGCCGCGGTGTCGCTCGACAAAGGTATACCTCACCGCGACTCTCTCGCGAAGTATACCGCCGCTTTTTTTAGGATGTCGCGCTCCATCCGCACCCGCGACAGCTCGGCTTTCAGCCGCGCAATCTCCATCTGCTCGGCGGTCAGCGACTTGCCCCGGACATCACGAAGGCGACCGGCAGCTTCCGCCTTCACCCAGTTATCCAGCGATTGCGCCGACACGCCCAGCGTCCGCGCCGCTGACGCCAACTTCTCTCCACCGCGCACAAGCCTCACGGCTTCCTGTTTGAACTCAAGCGTATAGCGCGCCCTTACTCCGTCTCTCATTCCCGATATCCCTCTGCTGATCGACCCTATCAGCCAAGGGAGACGTCAGGCAGGGGCAAGCTCGGTATCTTAGGCCGCGATCTTGCGCAGGAAATCGGCGGCGCCGGTGTGGAGCCGCGCGAGGATGCCCTCGACCTGCGCGAAGCCCGCGCGGATGCCTTCCATCTCGGTGGTCATATGCTCGGTATCGCCGCGGATGGCGGCGATGGTGGATGACATGGAGTCTGCGGCGAGCGCGGTTTCGTCGACCGCGGCGGTGATCATGGTGACGGTCTGCGCCTGGACCTCCATCGCGTCGCGGATGCGCTGCGCGGAGAACTGGACCTCGGAGACGGTGTCGCGGATCGATGCGTTGGTCTCGACGGTAGTGCGGGTGGCGGACTGGATCGCCTCGATCTTGGCGGCGATGTCGTCGGTGGCGCGCGCGGTCTGGCTGGCGAGCGATTTCACCTCTTGCGCGACGACCGCAAAGCCGCGGCCCGCATCGCCTGCGCGGGCGGCCTCGATCGTTGCGTTCAAGGCGAGCAGATTGGTCTGTCCCGCAATGTCACGAATGAGACCGAGGATCGATTCGATCGACTGGGCGTGTGCGGAGAGCATTTCGGACATGGTGACGGCTTCGCCCGCTTGTGCAGAAGCGCGTGTTGCGACATCGGCTGCGGTCTCGACCTCGGCGCGTGCATCCTCGATCGCGCGGATCAGCCCTGCTGCGGTCTGTGCGGCCTCGCGCATCGCGACCGCCGACTGCTCCGCCGCCGCGGCAACCTCCGACGTCTTGCCGTACATCCCGCGCGTGCTCGATTCGATATTGGCCGACTGGACCTGGATCTGTTCGCACTCGCGCGCCACCGATTCGACGGTTGAGCCGATATTGGTGCGGAACTCATCGGCGACGCGCTGGCGTTCGACGAGATTCGCCTGTTCGCGATAACAGCCGAGCAGCGATCCCGTGACATCGCTTTCAAGCGCGGACAGCCGCAGCAGCGCGTCGATCATGCCGAAGAGCCGCGAATCTTCGTGCGAAACCTTGCGCATCAAGATTTCGAGCGCGGCACGGTCGCTGGCGTTGATCATCGCGCGCAGCGCGGTGGGCGGCACATCGGCGGCATAGGCCTGCGCCACCGAACGCTCGATCGATTCGATCCACGCATATTGGCGCGTGTTGCAGAAACGATCGCGCAAAAAGGTGCACCCGACCTCGATCATCCGATCATAGT
>JBOICV010000159.1:0-12611 GCA_050740255.1 Nevskiales bacterium
GCTTGAGGATGTTGGCGATAGCTTCCTGCACGATGCGCAGCACCTGCAAGGCTTTGTCCGGGCCAAATCCGGGAATCGCGGGTACATCCTTGACCTGCCACTCGAAGCGCATCCCGTGCTGCGATAGCCGCGGCTCCAGCCGGCCACGCACGGTCCCCAATAACACCAGCAGATCGCTTTCAGCGGGGTCCAGCGAGTCAATTACCAGACGCAAATCGTCCAGCGCGTCACGCAAGGTCTGTTGAATCGCTTTCTCATCGCCCTTGTGCTGGGCCAGGGCCAGGGCGGATACCAATTGCCCACCCAGACCATCATGCAGGTCGCGCATGATGCGCTCTCGTTCCTCGGCCACTACCTGCTCGCGCTGCATGGCTTGCATGCTGGCGTAGGTTTCCTCAAGTTGCCGGCGCTTGCGTTCGACCCTTTGTTCCAGTTCGGCGTTGAGCGTCTCGGTCTCGGCCAGAGCGTGAATGAAGCGGCTGGACAGCAGCCAGGCCATGACCATCAAGAACAAGGGCGAACCGTAGTGCAGCAGATACCAGTTCTCATGGCCCCATAGACCAAGCTGTAGCAGCCAGTCATGCAAGCCCAGCAGCGACTGCGCGCCAAAACCCAGCGCCAGTACGATCTCATCGCTTCGGCGCCCGCGCCAGGCACGCGATACGGTCAGCAGAAGGACATAGGTGGCGAGCAGCACCGCTACGCCGTGCAGCATATTCGCAACCGCGAACATATTGTCCAGCTCGGTCGTTGCCAGCAGCAGCGTGGAAGTCAGCCCGAAGCCCAACATCGCCCGCTCCAACCAGGGCCGGCGTAAGCCGTAATAACGATGGATGAGAATCGCGACCAGCACCACGAACCAGTCGGTTGTAGTTTGCGCAAACCACTCCCAGGTCCAGGTGTTGAACGGCAGATCGCGCACGAAGAAGTGCGTGCTGTTCGCCGCCCAGAGCAGGCTGGTGAGGGCGAACCAGCCGTAAATAGTTTCCTGCCGACGGCGCAGCCACAGCAAGCCCATCAGCGCCGCCATCATCAGCGTCGTCACGAACATGGCCTGATTGAGCGTGATCTTGAGGAAGAAGCGGCGCTCGTATTGCGGCCGCAGTTCCACATCCGGCCCGATGCGCAGACCGAACAGACCCGCGTGCAGATTGGGATCCCCCAGCAGGCGTATGTGAATGACGTTGTTACCGGCTTGTAGCAATCCGGAGGGCACCGTGAAATACAGCGGCCGGTTCCAATTGCGTGCGATCGGTTCCTCGAAAGCGCCGCCGTCGCCCAGCAATACACCATTGGCATAAACCGCTGCATTCATGCGCAGGCGCGGCAGGTATACCGCCCAGGAGTCCTGCGGAGCGCTACCCAGTTTGAGTGCGAACTTGTACCAGCCGTTGCCGCCGACGCCGGGCTGGCTCTTATCCCAGTCGTCCGGAAGCGTTCGTGCTTGCCAGCCCGGAACGTGGGCTGCTGGTGGGCTTGAACCGGGCTGTAGTAGAAATTCGCCGGAGATAGTTGGCACGACAGTGCTTGCCGCGTGCGCGGGCAGACCGGCCGCCAGCCAGGCGGCTGTCGCAAGCGCAGCGCAACGAAGCAGCAGTGCCATTTATGGTCTCCCAGCCCTCATATAGCCGAAGGCGGTCGAGTCGGCAAGGCGGTGCGCCGCTGTTGATCCGGATTGGCAAGCGGTTCGGTCAAACCAAACAGTATCAGCGCGGCCGTGATGCCACCGGTTCCAAGCAGAGAAGCCCACATGAAAAGCTGCGCAAAAATGCCCCACCCGGACCATCCACCTGCAAGCCAAAAAGAGATGAGCCAGAGGCAGGCGCCGCCGTTACTGACAATACCCACACAGACCGCATCTGTTGCGTTCGCACCGCGTACAGCCGCCAGCAAGCCGAAACCATAAACCACCACCAGCGCGGCGTAAGCCATGCCCAGCAGCCGCAGAAAGACCAGGGGTTCAGGCACCGCAAAACCGAGCCAGAGCAGCAGGGTCTTCGGGAAGAACAGCAATGGAATACACCAGGCGCTCACCGTGAGAACAATTTTCGCCGTAAGTACTTTCGCAAGAGGATTCATCAGGCACCCCCGAGATTGGCTCTTGCACCCTAGTCAAATATCACCGGTACCGCTATCCCATGATTTGGGGATGCCCCGTTTGCGGGTAGTGTCTCAGTTTGCACAAAAAGCGAGATCGCCACGGGTCTGACGACCCTCGCGATGACAAGCCCTTCGTTACGCTCTGGACAGGCCTGTCATTGCGAGCCCGAAGGCGAAGCAATCTCAGTTTTTTGCCGAGCCGCAGCCTAATCCTGCTTCAGCCGGATCAAGCCCAGACTGGCGGCCTCGAACACGGCCTCGCCGCGCGAGCCAACCGCCAGTTTCCGGTAGATATGCTTGACGTGACTGGCGACCGTATGTGGCGACATATCCAGCGACTTGGCCACTTCGCCATAGCTGAATCCCTTGGCGAGCAACTCCAGCACTTCGCGCTCGCGTTCGGTCAAAGCCTGTGCGCCGGCAGCCGGTGGTTCAGCCGCCGGCTTCTGGAAGCGGCGTACCAGATAGCGCGCGATCTTGGCGCTGATCGGCGATTCGCCCTGAATCAGGCGCAGGACTGAGGCAGCGATATCCGCGAGCGGGCTGTCTTTCAGCAGATAACCGGCGGCGCCCGCCTCCAGCGCGGTAACCACGTGGCGCTCATCGCCGAATACGGTCACGACCATTGCATCGGTGCCCGCGTGCTGGGTCGCTTCCCGGATCAGCGCCGCGCCATCGCCATCGGGCAGTCCCAGGTCCACCAGCAGTACACGCGGCGCCTGTCGCTTCAGCGCAGCTCGCGCCTCGGCGCAGCTGCCCACGGCGGCGAGCACGGTCAAGTCCGGATGAGCGCGCACAGCCGCAGCCAGATGTTCCCGCGTGACGGGCTCGTCCTCCACCACGATGACTGTGTGCGCCGCCATGCCGCGATGATAGCGCAGGGCTGTAGAATAACGCCTGTTTTTCGCCCTGGAGTTGCCGTGCAAAAGCTTCAGCAAACTATTGAAGCGGCTTGGGAACAGCGCAGTGCCCTGTCGCCCGCCGCCAGCCCCGCGGGGCTGCGCGAAGCCGTGCTCGCGGTAATCGAGCAACTGGACCAAGGCCAGGCGCGGGTTGCGGAGAAAAGCGTTGGCGGCTGGGTGGTGCATCAATGGCTTAAGAAAGCCGTGCTGCTGTACTTCCGCTTGCACGACAACCAACTCGTCACCGGCGCCTATAGCCGCTTCTACGACAAAGTACCCGGCAAGTTTGCGAGCTATGACGAAGCCGCGATGCGCGCCCAGGGCGCGCGCGTGGTGCCGCCCGCGATGGTGCGCAAAGGCGCGTTCATCGGCAAGAACGTCGTGCTGATGCCGTCCTACGTGAACATCGGCGCTTACGTGGACGACGGCACGATGGTGGATACCTGGGCCACCGTCGGCTCCTGCGCGCAAATCGGCAAGAACGTGCATCTTTCCGGCGGCGTCGGCATCGGCGGCGTGCTCGAACCGCTGCAGGCCAATCCGACCATCATCGAAGACGACTGCTTCATCGGTGCGCGCTCGGAAATCGTCGAGGGTGTCATCGTGGAAGCCGGTAGCGTAGTTTCGATGGGCGTGTTCATCGGACAATCCACGCCGATATACGACCGCGAAGCGGATGTTGTTCACCATGGACGTGTGCCCGCGGGTAGCGTCGTCGTCGCCGGCTCGCTGCCCAAGGACCACGGCCGCTACAGCCTCAATTGCGCAGTCATCGTGAAGACTGTGGATGCCAAGACGCGGGTCAAGGTTGGCATCAACGAACTGCTGCGTGACGCCAGCGAATGAGCAATCCGGTCCTTGAACTGGCGCAGGAACTCATCGGCCGGCGCTCGCTAACGCCACAGGACGGCGGCTGCCAACAGCTCATGGCGCAGCGCCTGCGCGTAGCGGGGTTCGAGATCGAGTTTCTGAATTTCGGCGAGGTGACGAACCTGTGGGCGCGCCGCGGCAAAACCGCACCGCTGCTGGTATTCGCCGGCCATACCGACGTGGTGCCGACCGGCCCGCTTGCACAATGGCAATCCGATCCTTTCGAGCCGTCAGTACGCGATGGCTATTTGTTCGGTCGCGGCGCCGCGGATATGAAGAGCTCGCTCGCCGCCATGGTGGTTGCAGCGGAAACCTTCGTCGCGTCCCACCCTCAGCATGGCGGCAGTATCGGCTTGCTGATTACGAGCGACGAGGAAGGCATCGCGCTGGACGGCACCCAGCGTGTGGTGGAAACCTTGTCCGCACGCGCGGAGAAGATCAGCTACTGTGTGGTGGGTGAGCCTTCCAGCCGCGAGCGCTTGGGCGACACGATGAAGAACGGCCGCCGCGGCTCGCTGACCGGGCGTCTGACGATCCATGGCAAGCAGGGTCACGCCGCTTATCCGCAGCTCGCCGACAACCCACTGCACCGCTTGGCGCCGGCGCTGGCGGAGTTATGCGCGCTGACCTGGGACCGAGGCAATATCCATTTTCCGCCGACCACCTTCCAGGTGACCAATCTCAACGCCGGCACCGGTGCGGATAACGTCATCCCGGGCGAGGCGCAGTTGATATTCAATTGGCGCTACTCCACCGAGCTCAGCGCCGATCAGATACGGACGCAGGTGCTCGCCCTGCTCGACCGCTACGGCCTGCGTTACACGCTCGACTGGCTTCCTACCGGCCTGCCCTTCATCACCCAGCCCGGCCGCCTGGTGGAGGCCGCACGCGCGGCAATTGAGCATGAATGCGGGATCACCGCGGAACTCTCCACCGCCGGTGGCACTTCGGACGGGCGTTTCATTGCACCCACCGGTGCGGAAGTCGTCGAGATTGGCCCGCTGAATGCGACCATTCACAAGATCGACGAGTGCGTGCGTATCGCCGATCTTGAACCGCTGGCGCGGATTTACGCGGGCATCATGCAGCGTCTGCTGATTTGATCCCCGGCGTTTGCAGACGGCCTTCGGCCAGCGCCGCGTCCAGCGCCTCGCAGGCATGGTGATAACCACGGAACACAATTTTCTCGAAATCACCCCAGTCGAGCATGCCGATGTCGCGCACCGGCATGCGCAGATACAAGTCGGCGCTCCGAATACGCGCGGCGGTGACTTCCTCGCTGGTCATGGTCGCGGTCTGGAACAGAATATTGAATAGATTGAAACGGTGTTCCTGGCCGCGTACCCGCGTGAGCTGGTAGGGTTCGTCGGCCTCATCGTGAATCCTCAGCTCTTCATCGGAACTCACGTCCGAACCCAGCACCGGACCGCGGCCCCAGGCCGCCATGATATCCGTCGGCACGCTATTGACCAGCGCGCCGTCTACCAGCAAATCACCCTTGTAGACCACCGGCGGCGCAATGCCCGGTACCGACATGCTGGCGCCAACCCATTCGTTCAGTAAACCCCGGTCGTGCAGCATCGCGCGGCTGCGCGACAAATTGGTGCTCACGCAGAAATAAGGAATCGGCAACTCCTCGATGCGGACCGCGTCGAAGAGTTCGCGCAGGCGCTGGTTGAACTTGCGCGCACGGATCAGCGACACGCGCGTGAGCGAGTAGTCGTTCAGGTAGTTGTGTTTCACGAAGGTCTCGTGCAGCGAGCTGAGAATCTGGTCGAAGCGCTGACCGCGGGCATAGAGCGCCGCCACCAGCGCGCCCATGCTGGAACCGCCGATCAGGTCTATCGGCAGGCCGCGCTCTTCCATGGCCCGCAGCAGGCCGACATGCGCAAAGCCGCGCGCGCCGCCGCCGCCCAGCACCAGTCCGAGTCCGCGGCCGGTGATCCGCCGCAGTATCGGTTGCAGCGCTTGGCGTTCGAGCGGGCCGATGTGATGATGATGAAACTGGCTCGGCGCCAAGGCGCGCCAGGCGAGCGGGTCGGTATGCTGCACCTGCTGCGCTCCATGCAGCAGCACAAACTCGATTGGCGCCAGAATGCGCTCTTCGCGTATCGCGTCGAGCACCGGATGCGGTGCCGGCGATGCGCGCGCGTCCACCAGTACCAGCACACGATCCGCCTGGCGCAGGCAGCGCCGGGTCCAGGCGGTAGGCCCGGCTTCGGCCTGATAGATCAGATAGCGATACTTGGCCTCCAGCTCATTCAGCCAGCTATAAACGGCCTGGTTCCGCTCCTGCGTATCAAACACGCTTTCCGCCGCACCCTCACCGAGCGCGGCGTCCACCCGCGCCGGGTCCAGCCGCAGCGCCACGCCGTTATCGTTCAGCGCCTCGGCCAAGGCGGCGCTGAACGCGGCAATGTCCGGACCACTATGCCCCGCCACCACCGCAATGGTGCGGGTACTCGTCACCGCCTCGCGCGCGCGCATCGTGCGCGGCCGCCGCATCCGCTCCAGGATATGCCGCGTCACCTTGAACATCGCCTGCGGGCGGGCGAACATCAACTCCTCGAAATCGGTACGCGAAACCCGGATCAAGGCGCTGTCACGCACCGCGCGCACCGTGGCGGACCTTGGCTCGCCGGTCATGACGGATAGTTCGCCGACGATTTCATGCCGGCCCAGATAGCCGACGATGCGATCCTGACCGCTATCGTCCTGCAGGCTGACGCTGACGCGGCCGTTCACTATCAGGCACAGCGAATCGCCGCGCTCGCCACGACGGTAAAGAAATTCACCGCTGGGCAGGTCCTCCCATTGCGCGCGCTGGGCGACGGCCTCCAGGCTGCGCGTGTCCAGATCGCGGAATAGTTCGCTTTGCTGCAAGGCGAACAGAATGGGCTTGGCCATGCGCCATCATTGCAGCGTGTTGCACAAACGAAAAGACCCCGTCGAGCGGGGCCTTTTGTCCTGCCTGACGGTCAGGCGGCTTTTTCCAGCGCCGCGCTCCATTCGCCCTTCGCTGCCAGCCCGTTCATTCTGGCGCGGTGCAGGTGCGCCTTTTTGCCGGCATCTACATTCTTGCCGGCCCAGGCCTTAAGCGCGGCGGCCTGCAAGGCACGGCCATAGGAAAAAGTGAGCGGCCAGGGATGCGGCCCGAGTTTGTTCATCTCGTCCAGATGCGCAGTGGCGTCCTCATCCGACTGGCCGCCGGAGAGAAACGCAATCCCCGGCACCGCGCTCGGCACGAAGCGCTTTAGCGTGCGCA
Source organism: Nevskiales bacterium (assembly GCA_050740255.1). GTDB lineage: Bacteria > Pseudomonadota > Gammaproteobacteria > Nevskiales > JBOICV01 > JBOICV01. The sequence continues at coordinate 7,138 of JBOICV010000159.1, forward strand.
GCGTGGCGTTGGCTACTTCCTTGCGTGCCGCCTGCGTGGCGCATTTCTTGCCGGACACCACCATATTCGGCTTCAGCACCATGCCTTCCAGCAGCACCTTCTGGTAATAGAGCTGGCTGAAAGTCTCCTGCAGAATCCAGCCGGTGACTTGTTCGCAGGCCTCCAGCGTGTTGTCGCCATCCATCAGCACTTCCGGCTCGACAATCGGCACGATGTCCGCTTCCTGGCATAACGCGGCATAGCGCGCCAGCGCGTGGGCATTGGTATGGATCGCATCGTAGCTGGGGGCGCCGTTGCCGATCGTGATGACCGCGCGCCATTTGGCGAAGCGTGCGCCCGCTTCCCGGTACTTGACCAGCCGCTCGCGCAGGCCGTCGAGGCCTTCGGTAATGGTTTCTTCCGGCGCACCGCCGACCAGCGCCTTGGCGCCCTTATCCACCTTGATGCCTGGGATCACGCCCTTGGCGGCCAGCAGCTTGGCGAAAGGCTCTCCGCCCAGGGATTTCTGAAACAGGGTTTCCTCGTACAAAATCACGCCGCTGGTGTACTGCTCGAAGCCGGGCGTGGTGAACAGCATGTCGCGATATTCTTGACGGTTCGCCTCGGTGTTCTCGACGCCGATGCCCTTGAAACGCTTCTCGATGGTGCCGGTACTCTCGTCCGCTGCCAACAGGCCGCGGCCATTGGCCACCATCGCACGTGCAGTTTCGTTCAGGATTTTCTCATTCATGACGACAAACACTCCGAATCACGTGGTATCCGCGTATTTTAGTCGCAGTAAGTGGCGGAGAGGGAGGGATTCGAACCCCCGGTGCCCGTAAGGACACAGCGGTTTTCAAGACCGCCGCAATAAACCGCTCTGCCACCTCTCCGGTTCAGCCGCGAATTATGGGTTAGTCACGCCTTGTGGAACAGAGTGGGAATGATCTGGTAGTGTCTCAATTTGCCGTCACACCGGCCCCCTTCGACGGGCTCAGGACAGGCTTCGATTTCACTCAGGATAAACTCCGGCCGGTGTCCATGGGGTTGAGAAGACTGGATTCCGGCCCCCGGCCTAAAAAACGCCGGGGCAGGCCCCGCCGGAATGACGAATTCGGGAACCAAGCGGCAAACTGAGACACCGCCAACGATCTGCCCCTTCCGGATATTCAGGGCGTGGTGTGCTCCGCGGGGACGCGCTGGTGATCTCGCTTTACCGGCAGGGTACGTCCGGAAGGTTTGATCACGATATGCGACCGTATCCGCTCCAGGGTTTTCGGTCCGATACCCTTCACTTCAAGCACCTGTTCCGGACTGACGAATGGGCCGTGAACTTCGCGATATTCAATGATGGCGCGCGCCTTCACCGGCCCAATGCCATCCAGTGATTCCAGCGCTGCCTGATCGGCGGTATTCAGATCAACCGCCGCGACCGCCAAGCCGAACGGCAAGCAAAGCAAGATAAGCGCAAGCCAAGGGCGCACGTTTCCCCCCTTTTTATTCCCAAGCTTAGCCGCTGGCGCAGGCCGGTCAAGCGGCGCCGATACACGCGCATACCGGCTTGACACTCCGCATACCGGCCCCTAGCATCGCGCCACACCATGCAGCTCAAAAGCCTGCTTTCACCCATAGAACAAGACATGGCGGCGGTGGATCAAATCATCCGCACGCGGCTGCGCTCCGAGGTGGTACTGATCAACCAGTTGGCCGAATACATCATCGGTGCCGGCGGCAAGCGCCTGCGTCCGGCGGTGGTGCTGCTGGCGGCACGCGCTTGCGGCTATGCCGGCACCGGGCACCATTTGTTGGCTGCGGTGATCGAGTTCATTCATACCGCGACCTTATTGCACGATGATGTGGTGGACGAGTCGCTACTGCGCCGCGGCCGCGATACCGCCAATGCGGTCTGGGGCAACCAGATCAGCGTACTGACCGGGGATTTTCTGTACTCGCGCGCCTTCCAGATGATGATTGAACTGGACTCGATGGACGTGATGCACAGCCTGGCCGATACCACCAACACCATCGCGGAAGGTGAAGTCCTGCAGTTGCTGAACTGCCGCGACCCCGGCATTACCGAAGAGCGTTACCGCGAGGTGATCTGGCGCAAGACCGCGGTGCTGTTTCAGGCCGGCAGCCGCCTGGGCGCCGCGCTGGCCGCGCCGACCGCGCCCATCGTGGACGCGCTGGCCAACTACGGTCTGCATCTCGGTGTCGCCTTTCAACTGATTGACGATGCGCTGGACTATTCAGCCGATGCGCAGGCGCTGGGCAAGAACGTCGGCGACGATTTGGCCGAAGGCAAGCCGACGCTGCCGCTGATTTACGCGCTGAAACATGGCAGCGCGGATCAGAAAAAAGAGCTGCGCGCCGCGATCGAACACGGCAACCGCGACAGTCTGCCGCAGGTGCTGGCCGCAATTGAATCGACCGGGGCGATCGCGTACACTGCCGCGCTCGCGAAAGAGGAATCGGAACAGGCGATAGCCGCGCTGGCGGCACTTCCCGAATCGCCTTATAAAACGGCCCTGACGCAGCTCGCGCGGTTTGCGGTGGAACGCGGGTATTGACCGCCAGTTTCGGAGTGTAGCTCAGCCTGGTAGAGCGCTAGCTTCGGGAGCTAGAAGTCGCAGGTTCGAATCCTGTCACTCCGACCAAATCACCACTTAACGCGGTCACTCGCACCGTCACTCCGACCAAAGCTTTGCTGAAGATAACTTCGCCGTCCCCGGGGTGGGGGCGCAACCCATCTCGGCACGGTCATCCGTCACATAAACACAAATAAAAAACGCCCGCGGTAGGCGGGCGTCTTTGCCAAATCAGACTCCGGGTTAATTGGGACTTGTCGACGGAGCTTCGATGCGGATATTGAAGTCGCTTTCTATACGCAGGTCTTCCAAGCCCAGGCTCAATGGATCGAACATGAACTGGAAGTCGGCCTTCCAGCTATAGAACACCGCCGGCATCGTCGTAGCGGTCTGCGGCGGGCTGTTCACCATGATGTATTCACCCTTATTGGCGCCGGCTGTGCCGTCGCCATTGGTGGCGTCCGCGCCGCCTTCGTCCACTTTGACATAGGCGCCATCAGCCACCGCAGCCCCGCCTGGGCCGGTGCAATCCCCGCTGCAGGCAATGGTCGTGAAATCGGTGCCGCGGATACCGAGCGTGGCCACTGGTGTGTTGAGCTTGAACGCGTCCGGATTGCCCTTGCCGATCAAGCCGCTCAGCACGCGCACGCCGCCGCGCAGCAGGTTGTAGAGCGCCGTACCGCCGCCGTTCGTGCCTTTGGTTGCGGTGTACTCCTTGATCTCAAAGCGGGAGTTCTGCCGCAGCGCGTAAAAGGAATCGTCCGCCATGCGCCACTGCAAACGAGCACCTGCGCCCGTGACCAGTACATCACCCGTCTGGATCAGTTGACCCTTCAAGGCCGGCGATTTCTGGCCGCCACGCTCAATGCTGGCGTCACCCGAAACAAACAACACCCGGCCGTCGGCCGCGAGCGCCATGCCCGGCAGCACACTCAACGACAGGGCCAAAATGAATGCGAAGCGCTTACTCATGGCACCCACCTCCAGTGGATTCCTTGTGCCTTGGTACCCATCTTATGTCACCGGAACAGGATATGCATCATCCTCCTGCCTGACCCCCTTTTTTCGGACTCGGGCGCCACGGCGATGGCGCGATTGCGCCGAGCAGGCGGCGGCCATGGCCATCAGGATAACCAGGGTGGCGGCATTGGCCGGTATCTGCAGATTGAAGTCGCTGACGCTGTGAATGGCGATCGCCAGCATCGCCATCAGGACCGCAAAACAGATGCCGACGCGCAATCGGTTGTCACGCATCAGGACTACGCGGGCGGCATGCACCGCGGTACTGAGCACCAGCGCCAGCAGAATCAGACACCCGGGCAAGCCCGCCTCGATCAGAAACTGCGCATAGTCGTTGTGGGCATGGTCCCAATAACCCTCCAAGGCTTCCGGTTGATAGGGTGCATAAGCCTGGGCAAAACTACCGAGACCCGAGCCGGTGCGCCAGTAACGCTCTATCACCGGCGGATAGGTTTGAAAAATCTGCACCCGAACATCGGTGCTCAACTCGGTTTGCTCGATGCGCGTGACCAGTTTCTCGAGCCCATACCACTCGCCCACAATGTAGATATCCACCAGCAGCAGGCTGCCAAATAGCAGCAAGCTTCTAAGAACGAACTTCCGCTCGCGGAATAATACGTACAGGAAACCGCAGGCCGTCACGCTGAAAAAGAACGCCAGATTGCCGCCGCGGGAGCGGGTCAGAATCAGCGCGATCACCATCGCCGCCAGAAATACGCGCACGCGCAACTTGCTGCTGAACAAAAAGGCAGTGAAGTTACGCAGCATGTCCTTCCAGCCGTCGCTCTTGCCGACGCGCAAATCCGCCAGTATCAGGCCCACCGCCACGGCGCTGCACAGTTCGAGATAACCGGCCAGGTGATTGCGGTTGACGAAGGTGCCGGTGGCAAATCCTCGGTACGCGGTTTTCGGCTCGAAGAAGCCGTATTCAAGCCCCGATAACACCATGAAGCCGCCATACAAGGCCTGGAACAAGCCGGATATCACCAGCACATGCGCCAGCAGGAGCATGCGCTGCCGGTCGCGGGTGAGTCCTGCCACCAGCAGATACAACGCAAAAAACCCGAGTGACAGCAACAAGCGCCGCCGGCCCAGTTCCGGCGCGATGCTTAACGGCCATTGCAGGCGCGCCGCCTCCGCCGGAAATGCCAGGCGATAAAGCTCCGCCGCCGATGGCGACCAGGCCGCGACGGTGGCAAAGGGCAGCGGCAGCAATTGCAATGCGCACCAGGATAGCCACGCCAGCCACAAAGCGATTGGCAAGCTCAGCTCTTTGAGGTGGACCGCGCGATTGGTGCGCCCGGCAATTTGCAAGGTGCAATACACCGCTAGCAACAGACCCGCGGCAGCGGCGAGGAGTGCAGCCGACCACGGCCGATTGCTGCCCAAGGGTAGCGGCAGCCAAACGATCAGTAACAACAGCGCCCAGAACAGCAGGTTCTCTGCTGCGGAGGGAGGCCGCCGGTTTGCCGGGCTCATATCGGGTTGGTTGACCGCTGGCCGCTAGAAGTAAGCGCCGAGCATTTCGCACCAGGTCCGCACCTGCGGCTCCAGATCGGAGCGGTGACAGACCTGGCGGGCATTGGCGGTCCACTGGCACCAGTCCCTGGGTCCCCGGCGCGGCAGGAACTCCTGGCAGAGTCTGGTTTCCTGTCCGCTGGCATAGACATAACGCAGGAACTCCTCCGGGTCGTGCCCCAAGCGAAATTCAATGCTCTTGCGCCACAGGCTGCGCAAACGCGGATTGCTGCGCGGCCAATCCACCAATCCCACAACGCCAAACGACAAGTGCAGGCCATGACTGGTCGGCGCCAGCGCCTGTGCGCGCTCGACCGCATGCGCCAGTTGCGCATCGTAACGGCCGCCGACCGGACGCAGCAGCGCATA
>JBOICV010000160.1:0-1696 GCA_050740255.1 Nevskiales bacterium
GGCAAGGGCTACGCGAATCTGGAGATTGAGTGGCAGCGCCTGGGCAAATTGTGGATGCCCAAGTGCATCGAGCACCGGCCGGCGTCCTGGTTCATGGTGCCGCAGGAAAGCCAGAACGAACTGCGCCTGCGCGATCCGGCCAAGCCCGAGGGTGAGCCGCTGCAGCCGCTCGGCTGGATATCGCACGTGCACAAGGCGAAGGCCGGCTACATCGGCCGCGCAGGATTGCATCGCTGCCTGTCCTGGCCGTACCTGTTCAAGAATTTCAGCGTGCGGGATCTCGCCGAGTTTCTGGAAATCTACGGCTTGCCGTTGCGCCTGGGCAAATACCAGGCCGGCGCCAGCGACACCGAGAAGTCCACGCTGCTGCGCGCGGTGATGCAGATCGGCCACTCGGCCGCCGGCATCATTCCGCACGGCATGGAGATCGACTTCAAGGAAGCCGCCAAGGGTGGCTCCGAACCTTTCGGCTGGATGGTGGACTGGTGCGAGCGCACGCAATCGAAAGCCATTCTGGGCGCGACACTGACAGCGCAGGCCGATCGCGGCAGCAACACCAACGCGCTCGGCAACGTGCACAACGAAGTGCGCCACGACATCCGTGACGCCGACGCCAAGCAATGCGCGCGCACGCTCACGCGCGACCTGTGCTATCCGCTGGCCGCGCTGAATCACTCGATCGAGCCAGGCCGCGGACCGCAGCTCAAGTTCGACACGCAAGAAGCGGACGATCTCAAGCTGTTCGCCGAGTCGATTCCGAATCTGGTGGACGTGGGCGTGCAGATCCCGGTGAGCTGGCCCAATGAGAAGCTGCGCATTCCGGCGCCGAAGGATGACGAGGCGGTGCTGGTGCGTCAGTCGCAAGGCGGCGGCGGTCCGCCGGCGCTGCTGAAAACTCGCGTGGCCGCGCTGCGCGAACTGCTGCCGGAAGAGAGCGTGGAGGATCTGAGCGACGGCCAGGCGCAGGACTGGGAGAAGCTGCTCGGCCCGGTCATGCAGCCGGTGTTCGAGCTGGCGGCGAAAGCCGAAAGCTATGAGCAGTTCGAGGCGATGCTGCCCGAGCTACTGGAACAAATGAACGCCGACGCGCTGATCCGCGATCTGGCGCAGGCGCAATTCGTCGCTGCGATCTGGGGCCGCGTCAGCGATCAGCGCCGCTAACAGGAGAACAGCATGTACAAGTACAAAGTCGTGGAAGGTCTGAGCGCGGAGGAACTGACAGCGCGTGCGGAGCTGGAGATCTGCGGCGGCTGGAAGCCGCATGGCGGCGTGTCGGTCAGCGCCACCATTGCGCCAGATCAACAGAAAGTCCAGCACATCTACGCGCAGGCGATGGTGCTGGATCAGATCAGCACCAGCTGATGGCAGAGCCGCGACTCCAGGCGGTTCAGCCGGCAGAAGCGATCGCCTTCTTCCGCGCCAAGGGCTACAAGATCGGTTTTGACTGGCGCGACGTTTACCAGGCCGAACACCAGAACAGCTTCACCGTGGCCAAGGCCATGCAGATCGAGCTGCTGCAGGATATCCGCGGCGAGCTGCAGAAGTCGCTCGCAGACGGCACCACCTTCGAGCAGTTTCAAACCGCGTTAAAACCCAAGCTGGTGGCGCGCGGCTGGTGGGGCCGCGCGCAGATGACCGACCCCAAGACCGGCGAGACCAAGGAGGTCCAGCTCGGCAGCACGCGCCGGCTGAAAAC
>JBOICV010000161.1:0-1481 GCA_050740255.1 Nevskiales bacterium
CACAAACCACGACCGACTGGTTCGTAGTGCTGATGGCGATTCTGATACACCGCTACTACGGCTTGCGGCGCGTGTGGCTGGAGCGGGGCATGCTCGGCTTCGGGCTGACTTCCACGCTGCTGCTGGCGACGACCGAGCTGGACAATATGTTCGCGGTTGCGAACCTGTTGCACGGTGTGGCGGTGCTGCTGGCCACCTATGTCTTCCTGCTGACCGCATCGCGCGCCTGGCGCGGACGCAGAAGCGATGAAATCGTGCTGGCACTGGGTTTTGGCGCGCAGTCGCTGCTGGGCTTGCACGACTGGCTGCTTCAGCTCGGTCTATGGGGCCATGAGAACTGGTATCTGCTGCACTACGGCTCGCCCTTGTTTTTGATGGTCATGGCGTGGCTGCTGTCGAGCCGCTTCATTCACGCGCTGGCCGAGACCGAGACGCTTAACGCCGAACTGGAGCAACGCGTCGAACGCAAGCGCCGGCAACTGGAGGAAAGCTACGCCAGCATGCAGGCTCTGCAACGCGAGCAGGTGGTGGCCGAAGAACGCGAGCGCATCATGCGCGACCTGCACGACGGCCTCGGCGGACAACTGGTTTCGGCGCTGGCCATCGCGCAGCGCGGCGAGGGACTGGCCATTCAGCAGACCTTGCGCGAGGCGCTGGACGATTTGCGCCTGGTGATTGATTCGCTCGACCCGATGGAGGGCGATTTACCGGTGCTGCTCGGCAGCGTGCGCGGCCGGCTTGAGCCGCAGCTTACTCAGCAGGGCCTGCGCTTCGAGTGGCAGGTCCAGGACATGCCAGCCATCCCCGGCTTTGGTCCCGACAAGGCTTTGCAGGTGCTACGTATCCTGCAAGAAGCGATCGCCAATATCCTCAAACACGCCAAGGCACGCACCGTAACCGTCCGCACCGGCACCGAGCCGGCAATTGAGGGGCGACTGGCCGGTGTTTTCATCGAAGTCCTGGACGATGGCGTGGGCTTGCAGCCGGCCGCCTCCCACGGCCGCGGCCTGAACAATATGCAAAGCCGCGCTGAGCGCATCGGCGGCAGGCTCCAGGTACAGGCTCAGGCGAAGGGCACTTCGGTACGTCTCTGGTTACCGCTGCCGGCAGCCGCCTGATATAGCTCGGTTGGCATTGCGAGTCCGCCAGGGCGAAGCAACCTCGCTTTCGATGCTAGGGCGCAAGGTCTGACAACTGTTACACCACCCGAGTTTTTCAGCACGCAGCGCAGCTCTTGGCTGTGGCATCCCCAATTCATGGGATACCGCTCCCCCGACTACCCGCTTAGTGTTAACTCAGGAATGAGGGGACTGCCATGGCCAATAGCCAGCATGCGAGGTTCATACCGCTGCTCACCGCCTTGATGTTCTTGGGCGCGGCTCCGATAGTGCAAGCGCAGGAGTGCTGCTCGCCGCCGACCGGGATGGTGGCGTGGTGGACCGGCGACGCCAGTGATGCCATTGACAAGACCGGGAACGGAC
>JBOICV010000162.1:0-10145 GCA_050740255.1 Nevskiales bacterium
GTCGAACAGCGCGTCGACGGCCTCCTGAAGCATGCGCTTCTCGTTGCGCAGGATGACCTCGGGCGCCTTGATGTCCATCAGCTTCTTGAGCCGGTTGTTGCGGTTGATGACCCGGCGGTAGAGGTCGTTCAGGTCCGAGGTCGCGAAGCGACCGCCCTCGAGGGGCACCAGCGGACGTAGATCGGGCGGCAACACCGGGATCACTTCGAGGATCATCCACGCTGGGCGATTGCCGCTGTGGCGGAACGCCTCGACAATGCGCAGGCGCTTGAGCGTCTCCTTCTTGCGCTGCACCGAGGTCTCGATCTTGGCCTTGGCGCGCAGCTCGGCCTGCAGCTCCTCCAGGTCGAGCTCGCCGAGCAGATCGCGGATCGCCTCTGCGCCCATCCGCGCCTTGAGCCCCGAGTCGGGCTGCTCGTCCATCACCTCGTTGTACTGATCCTCGGTGATGATCTCCCGCTTCTTGAACCCGGTCTTGCCCGCGTCGATCACCACGTAGGATTCGTAGTAGAGGATGCGCTCCAGGTCACGGATGCTCATGTCGAGTAGGTGGCCGATGCGCGAGGGCACACCCTTGAAGAACCAGATGTGGGAGACCGGCACGGCCAGCTCGATGTGGCCGAGACGCTCGCGCCGAACCTTGGCCTGCGTGACCTCGACGCCGCAGCGGTCGCAGATCACGCCGCGGTAGCGGATGCGCTTGTACTTGCCGCAGTTGCACTCCCAGTCCTTGACCGGGCCGAAGATCTTCTCGCAGAACAGACCGTCCTTCTCGGGCTTGAAGGAGCGGTAGTTGATGGTCTCGGGCTTGGTCACCTCGCCGTGCGACCAGCTGCGGATGACGTCCGGGGAGGCCAGTCGGATCCGGATGGAGTTGAAGGCGGCCCGGCGTCGCTGCTCGTGCTCTTCGAGCCGACTCAATCCCAGCTTGCCTGCGGCCACGCTCAGCGTCGACTGCAGATCCGTTTCCTGAATCATCATGTTCTCCTTAAGTCCGCGCCGGAGGACCGAGCCGGCGCGCAGGCGGCACTCCCGCGCGTGGCCGGACACTCAGTCGCGGATCAGGCTTCCTCGAACTGCACTTCCAGGCACAGGCTCTGTAGTTCCTTGACCAGCACGTTGAAGGACTCGGGCACGCCGGGTTCGGGCGGGTTCTCGCCCTTCACGATCGCCTCGTAGATCCGCGACCGCCCGGCCACGTCGTCGCTCTTCACCGTGAGCAATTCCTGCAGGGTGTAGGCCGCGCCGTAGGCCTCGAGCGCCCACACCTCCATCTCGCCGAAGCGCTGGCCGCCGAACTGAGCCTTGCCGCCCAGCGGCTGCTGGGTGACGAGCGAGTACGGGCCGGTGGAACGCGCGTGCATCTTGTCGTCGACCAGGTGGTTCAGTTTCAGCATGTACATGTAACCGACCGTGACCGGGCGCGAGAAGGCCTCGCCGGTGCGGCCGTCGTACAGCGTGCACTGGCCGCTCTTGGGCAGGCCGGCGACTTCGAGCATGTCGCGGATCTCGTCCTCGCTGGCGCCGTCGAATACCGGCGTGGCGATCGGCAGGCCGCTGCGCAGATTCTGCGCCAGCGCCGTGATCTCCTTGTCCTCCAGCGCCTCGAGATGAACCTTGTGTGGACCTTTGACCTGGTAAACCTTGTTGAGAAAACTCTTCAGCTCGCTGGTCTTGGCGGCGCGGTCCAGCATCTCGCCGATCTTCAGGCCGATGCCCTTCGACGCCCAGCCCAGATGCGCTTCCAGAATCTGGCCGATGTTCATGCGCGAGGGCACGCCCAGCGGGTTGAGCACCAGATCCACCGGCGTGCCGTCTTCCATATGCGGCATGTCTTCCACCGGCACGATTTGCGAGATCACGCCCTTGTTGCCGTGACGTCCGGCCATCTTGTCGCCGGGCTGAATCACGCGCTTGACGGCCAGGTAAACCTTGACCATCTTGAGCACGCCGGGCGACAGCTCGTCGCCGGCCGTGATCTTGGCCTTCTTGGCCTTGAAGCGACGCTCGAACTCGGCCTGCATGTCCTTCATCTGCTTGGCTGCGGTTTCGAGCTGGCCCTGGGCCTCCTCGTTATGCAGGCGGATGTCGAACCACTTGTCGCGCTCCAGCTCGTCCAGGTAGTCCTTGGTGATCTTGCCCTTGAACTTCTTGGGGCCGGCGTCGGCCGTCTTGGCCAGCAGCATGTCGCGCAGACGATCGTAAATATCGTCTTCGAAGATGCGCAGCTGATCGTTCAAGTCCTTGCGCACCGCGACCAGCTCGGATTCCTCGATCGCCTTGGCGCGCGTGTCCTTCTCCAGGCCTTCGCGCGTGAACACGCGCACGTCGATGACGGTGCCGTCCATGCCCGGCGGGACGCGCGTGGAGGTGTCCTTCACATCTGACGCCTTCTCGCCGAAAATCGCACGCAGCAGCTTCTCCTCCGGCGTGAGCTGGGTCTCGCCTTTGGGCGTGACCTTGCCGACCAGAATGTCGCCGGCCTTCACTTCCGCGCCGTTATAAACGATGCCGGCTTCATCCAGCTTGCGCAGCGCGGTCTCGTTCACGTTCGGGATATCGCCGGTGATTTCCTCCGGCCCCAGCTTGGTCTCGCGGGCCACGCAGGTGATTTCCTCGATATGAATGGTGGTGAAGCGCGACTCTTCCACCACGCGCTCGGACACCAGAATCGAGTCCTCGAAGTTGTAGCCGTTCCATGGCATGAAGGCGACCAGCATGTTCTGCCCCAGCGCCAGCTCACCGAGATCGGTCGAGGGACCATCGGCCAGCACGTCGCCCTTGGCGACGAGATCGCCCGGCTGCACGATCGGCCGCTGGTTGATACAGGTGTTCTGGTTGGAACGCGTGTACTTGATCAGGTTGTAGATATCCACGCCCGCCTCACCCGCCTGGGTTTCGGCATCGTTCACCTTGATGACGATGCGCGCGGCGTCGACTTTGTCCACCACGCCGCCACGCTTGGCCACCACCGCCACGCCGGAGTCCAGCGCTACACGGCGCTCCATGCCGGTACCAATCAGCGGCTTCTCGGTGCGCAGCGTCGGCACCGCCTGACGCTGCATGTTGGAACCCATCAGCGCGCGGTTGGCGTCGTCGTGCTCGAGGAACGGAATCAGCGCCGCCGCCACCGATACGATCTGGCGCGGCGAGACGTCCATGTACTCGATCTTGTCCGGTGTCGCCAGCGTAAATTCGTTCTGGTAGCGGCAGGAAACGAAATCGTCGGTCAGGTGCTGCTTGCCATCCACCGTCGCATTGGCCTGCGCGATATGGAAACGGCCTTCCTCGATTGCCGACAGATAAGCGATGTCATGCGTCACGCGGCCGTGCACCACCTTGCGGTAAGGCGTTTCGATGAAGCCGTACTCGTTGGTGCGCGCAAACACGGACAGCGAATTGATCAGGCCGATGTTCGGGCCTTCCGGCGTTTCGATCGGACAGATACGGCCGTAGTGTGTCGGATGCACGTCGCGAACTTCAAAGCCCGCTCTTTCGCGGGTGAGTCCGCCCGGTCCCAGCGCCGAGACGCGCCGTTTATGCGTGATCTCCGACAGCGGGTTGTTCTGGTCCATGAACTGCGACAACTGCGAGGAGCCGAAGAACTCCTTGATGGCCGCCGCGACCGGCTTGGCGTTGATCAAGTCCTGCGGCATCAGGCCTTCGGATTCGGCGATGGACAGCCGCTCGCGCACCGCGCGCTCGACCCGCACCAGACCGGTACGGAAGGCGTTCTCCGCCATCTCACCCACGCAGCGCACGCGGCGGTTGCCGAGGTGGTCAATGTCGTCGGTGTGGCCGATGCCGTTGCGGATATTCACGATCTCGCGCATCACGTCGATGATGTCCGAGGTCTTGCCGTAGCTTGCGATCAGTTTCTTGCTGAACTCGTCGTTCAGACGGCTCAGATGCTGGCTGTCGTACAGCACGCTCGAGCCGGTAATGCTCGGGCGGTTCAGGCGCTTGTTGAACTTCATGCGGCCGACCGCGGACAGATCGTAGCGCTCGGGCGCGAAGAACAGGTTCTGGAACAACTGGTCCGCGGCATCCTTGGTGGGCGGCTCACCGGGGCGCATCATGCGGTAAATTTCGACCAGCGCTTCCAGGCGGGTGCTGGACGGATCCAGCGCCAGCGTGGTGGACATATAAGGACCGCGGTCCAGATCGTTGATGAACAGCACTTCGATCTGCTTGATGCCGTGCTTGCGGAACGCCGTCAGCAAGTCCTTGGTCATCTCGGTGTTGGCCGACGCGAGCACCTCGCCGGTGGCCTTGTTGACGATGGCCTTGGCCAGAATCTTGCCGGCCAGGTAAGTCTCGGGCACTTCCAGCGTATCCACGCCGGCTTCCTCGAGCTGCTTGATGTGACGCGCGGTGATGCGCCGGCCCTGCTCCACGATCACTTTCTTGCCGAGCAGGATGTCGAATTGCGCGCTTTCGCCGCGCAGACGCTCCGGCTTGAGCTCGAGACGCACGCCTTCCGCATCCAGATGGAAGGTGTTGAAATCAAAGAACAGCGCGAGCATCTGCTCGTTGTCGTAGCCCAGTGAGCGCAGCAGAATCGTGGCCGGCAGCTTGCGGCGCCGGTCGATGCGCACGTAGAGGTTGTCCTTCGGATCGAATTCGAAGTCCAGCCAGGAACCGCGGTAGGGAATGATGCGCGCGGAGTACAGGAACTTGCCGGAGCTGTGGGTCTTGCCCTTGTCGTGATCGAAGAACACGCCCGGCGAACGGTGCAGTTGCGACACCACCACGCGCTCGGTGCCATTGATGATGAAAGTGCCGTTGTCGGTCATCAGCGGCAGCTCGCCGAGATAAACCTCCTGCTCCTTCACGTCCTTGATCGGCTTCGGTGAAGCCTTGCTTTCCTTGTCGAAAATCACCAGCCGCACGGTCACCCGCAGCGGCGCGGCATAAGTCAGCCCGCGGATGCGGCATTCCTTCTCATCGAACCCCGGCTCGCCGAGACGGTAGTCCACGTACTCCAGCGCGGCGCTGCCCGAGTAACTGACCATCGGGAACACGCTCTTGAGCGCGGCGTGCAGGCCGATTTCGGCACGCTTGCGCGGCTCGGCCTCCACCTGCAGAAACTGGCGATAGGAATCAATCTGCGTGGCCAGCAGATAAGGCACGTCCTGAATCGTCGGACGTTTGCTGAAATCCTTGCGGATGCGCTTTTTCTCGGTGAACGAGTAGGCCATCGTGATGCTCTCCGGTATCAATTACTGCAGGTACTGCATGCGTTCAAAACAAACGGCGACAGGCCGGGGACTTGCGTCCCCAGCCAGCGCCTGACTTGCTTGCTGCAAGAGGAGCAAGGTCTTATTTCAACTCGACCGTAGCGCCCGCTTCTTCCAGCTTCTTCTTCATCGCCTCGGCCTCGGCCTTGGCTACGCCTTCCTTCACGGTCTGGGGCGCGCCTTCAACCATGTCCTTGGCCTCTTTCAGGCCCAGGCTGGTCAGTTCACGCACCGCCTTGATGACGTTGACTTTGCGGGCTGCGTCCACCGTGGTCATGACCACGTTGAACTCAGTCTTCTCGGCGACGACCGGAGCGGCCGCAGCACCACCGGCGGCGGCAACGGCCACCGGCGCAGCGGCGGACACGCCGAACTTGTCTTCCATCATCTTGACCAGCTCGACCACATCCATCACGGACATGGCGGAAATGGCGTTCAGTACTTCTTCTTTGCTAGCAACTGCTGACATGATTCACTCCTAAACTCGTAAATGACTTTGCGAATATCCAATGCGCTCTCGCCGGACTGGCGATTACGCGGCCTGTTTCTGATCGCGGACCGCAGCCACCGCGCGCGTCACTTTGGTCGGCACCTCGTTGAAGAGGCGAGCCAGCTTGACGATCGGCGCCTGCATCACGCCCATGAGCATGGACAGCGCCTGATCGCGCGTCGGCAGGCTGGCCAATTTCTCGATTTCGCTCCCCGGCAACATCTTGCCGCTGACCGAAAACGCCTTGACCGCCAGCTTTTCATGCTGCTTGGCGAAGTCCCGCATGACGCGGGCCGCCGCACCCGGATCCTCAAGCGACAGCCCGAGAATCAGCGGACCCTTCAGGGCCTGCTCCAGGCACTCGAACTCAGTGCCCTTGAAGGCGCGTTTGGCGAGCGTGTTCTTCACTACACGCAGGTAAGTCCCAGCTTTATGGGCCTTGCCGCGCAGCTCCGACAGCTCGCCGGCGGTGAGTCCACGGTATTCCGCCACCACGGCCGAATGGGCCTTGGCAGCGACCGCGCTCACCTCCGCGACCAGGGCTTTCTTGTCTTCCAGTGTCAACACTTTTCGACAACCTCCTGGTTGGCTTGACGACACACCCCAATCCTTTCGGATCGAGGACCTGTACCACGGTGCCGTCACCTATTGGCTTCGCACACCGTCTGCGTATGCGGCCTTGCGGCCTTTAAATGTCGCGGCTAAAGCCGCTCCTACATACGGTCTTTGACGGCTCTCGCGTCTTTCGACACGAGAGTCACCAAAATTCAATAACCCAAACTACTAAGCGGCTGTTCCGAAGCCGCCCTGATCCACCAAAATGCCGGGGCCCATCGTGCTCGAGATCGTGATCTTCTTGAGAAAAATACCCTTGGCGCTCGCCGGCCGCGCCTTCAGGAGATCGTGCATCAGCGCCTGCAGATTTTCGGCCAGCGCCTTCTTTTCAAAATCGAGCTTGCCGATCACGACGTGTACGATGCCGGCCTTGTCGGTGCGGAACTGCACCTGACCGGCCTTGGCGTTTTTCACTGCCTGGGCCACATCGTTGGTGACCGTGCCAACCTTGGGATTGGGCATCAAACCCTTCGGTCCGAGAATGGTGCCGAGCTTGCCGACCACCGGCATCGCATCCGGGGTGGCAATCACGAGATCAAAATTGATCACGCCTTTCTGCACCTGCTCGGCGAGATCGGCCATGCCGACCAGATCGGCGCCGGCATCCTTCGCCTTCTGCGCATTCGCGCCCTGCGTGAACACCGCCACGCGCACGTTCTTGCCGGTGCCGTGCGGCAGCACGGTGGAGCCGCGCACTACCTGGTCCGACTTCTTGGCGTCAATGCCGAGGTTCACCGCCACGTCCACGCTCTCGCGGAACTTGGCCGGCGGCACCGATTTCAGAATGGTGATGGCCTCATCCAGCGGATAGGCCTTGCCCGGCTGAATCTTGCCTTCGACCGCTTTGAAACGCTTGCTCAGTTTCGGCATGGCTTATTTCTCCACCACGTCCAGGCCCATGCTGCGGGCCGAGCCGGAAATGATCTTCACCGCGGCGTCCATGTCGTGCGCGTTCAAATCGTCCCACTTGATCTTGGCGATCTCTTCGACCTGCTTGCGCGTGACCTTGCCCACCTTCTGGGTGTGCGGCACCGGGCTGCCGGATTCGATCTTGGCCGCCTTCTTCAGCAAGATGGTCGCCGGCGGCGTCTTGGTGATGAAGGTGAAGCTCTTGTCGCTGTAAACCGTGATGATCACCGGAATCGGCATGCCCGGTTCCAGTTTCTGGGTCGCGGCGTTGAACTCTTTGCAGAACGCCATGATGTTGACGCCGTGCTGACCCAGCGCGGGGCCGACCGGCGGCGCAGGATTCGCCTGCGCGGCCTTTACCTGCAGCTTGATATAGGCCGTAACCTTCTTAGCCATGACTCATTGACTCCTGTGCGGGTGCTAGCGCTCGTTGTCGAGCTCCCCATCATTTCCGTAGCAGTGACTTCAGCCGCGACAATCGCGACTAAAGTCGCTCCTACACTTTCTCTACTTGCGTAAACTCAAGTTCCACCGGAGTGGAACGTCCGAAAATCGTCACCGCCACCCGCAGGCGGTTCTTCTCGTAGTTGGCCTCTTCCACCACACCGCTGAAATCGGCGAAAGGTCCGTCAACCACGCGCACCGCCTGACCCGGCTCGAATAGCGTCTTCGGCTTGGGCTTGTCCACGCTCTCTTCGACCTGGCCGAAGATCGCGTCCACTTCCTTCTGCGACAGCGGCGCCGGCTTGTCGTTGGTGCCGCCAATGAAACCGAGCACCTTGGGCACGTTCTTGACCAGGTGCCAGGTTTCCTCGTTCATCTCCATCTGCACCAGCACATAGCCCGGGAAGAACTTGCGCTCGGTCTTGCGCTTCTGGCCTTCCTTGATCTCGACCACTTCCTCGGTCGGCACCAGAATCTGGCCGAACTTGTCCTGCATCCCATGACGGCGGATGTGGTCTTCAAGCGACTTCTTCACGCTGTTCTCGTATTGCGAGTAAGCGTGCACCACAAACCATTGCATCGTCATAGCGATCACTTATTCACCACGCTGGCCGGTCAATAACTTGACCGACCACAATAAAATGGCATCCAGACCCCACAGCACCAGCGACAGCACCAGCACCACCACGGCGATCATCAGCGTGGCCTGCATCGTTTCCTTGCGCGTCGGCCAGACCACGCGACGCAGCTCGACGCGCGAGCCCTGCATCGTCAGCCAGCTCTGCTTGCCGAAATTGGTTTGATACGCGATCGCAACGGCCGCCACTGCGCCGAGCATCAAGCCACCCCAGCGCAGCAGCAGATTCGCCTGGTTTTCGAAGTAGTAGAAGCCATAGATGCTCGCGCCCACGACGACGAGCGCGAGCAGCAGCAGCGCGGTGTCGAGGTTCGAACTCCGGGTTTCTACAGTTTCAGCACTCATACCTGTCTTCATTGCCCAAAAAGTGCTTCCGGCACTTTTCGGGCTCCTGCGGCCAAGTCAAACGCGCGAGTTTGACTTGGCCTTACGTACGTCCCGGTACTACCTTGCGCACCCTCAAACCGCTGACTCTCTAATCCATAAACTGGCAGGGCAGGAGGGTCTCGAACCCCCAACCTGCGGTTTTGGAGACCGCCGCTCTACCAATTGAGCTACTGCCCTCGATTAAAACTTTTGACGAAGCTTTGGACGCTTCGCCGCGTCAAACTATCCGTCCTTACTCCACAACCTTGGTAACCACCCCGGCGCCGACGGTCTTGCCGCCTTCGCGGATGGCGAAGCGCAGGCCTTGTTCCATGGCGATGGGGTTGATCAGGGTCACGACCAGGTTGGTGTTGTCCCCCGGCATGACCATTTCGGCGCCCTTAGGTAAAAGGCACTCGCCGGTCACATCCGTGGTGCGGAAGTAGAACTGCGGGCGGTAGCCCTGGAAGAAGGGGGTGTGGCGGCCGCCCTCTTCTTTCTTGAGCACGTAGACTTCGGCTTCGAATTTGGTGTGCGGGGTGATGGAGCCGGGCTTGGCCAGTACCTGGCCGCGCTCGATCTCTTCCCGCTTGGTGCCGCGCAGGAGCACGCCGACGTTATCGCCGGCCTGGCCTTCGTCGAGGAGCTTACGAAACATCTCGACCCCGGTGACGGTGGTCTTGGTGGTGGCCTTGATGCCGACGATTTCGATTTCATCGCCGACCTTGACGCGGCCGCGCTCGACTCGGCCGGTGGCAACGGTGCCACGGCCGGAGATGGAGAAGACGTCTTCGACCGGCATCAGGAAGGCGCCGTCGATGGCGCGCTCGGGCTGCGGGAAGTGGGTGTCCAGGGCGTCCACCAGCTTTTCGATGGATTTGAGGCCCAGATCTCCCGCATCGCCTTCGAGGGCTTTGAGGGCGCTGCCGATGATGATGGGGGTTTTGTCGCCGGGGAAGCCGTAGGCGGTCAGGAGGTCGCGGACTTCCATCTCGACCAGGTCCAGGAGCTCTTTGTCGTCCACCATGTCGGCTTTGTTAAGAAAGACGACCATGTGGGGTACGCCGACCTGGCGGGCCAGGAGAATATGCTCGCGGGTCTGGGGCATGGGGCCGTCGGCGGCCGAGACGACGAGGATGGCGCCGTCCATCTGGGCGGCGCCGGTGATCATGTTTTTGACGTAGTCGGCGTGGCCGGGGCAATCCACATGGGCGTAGTGGCGCTTGGCGCTCTCGTATTCCACATGGGAGGTGCTGATGGTGATGCCGCGCGCCTTTTCCTCGGGGGAGTTGTCGATCTGGTCGTAGGCCTTGGCCTCACCGCCAAATTTCTTGGCCTGCACCACGGTCAGCGCCGCAGTCAGCGTCGTCTTGCCATGGTCAACGTGCCCGATGGTGCCGACGTTGAGGTGCGGTTTCTTGCGCTCGAATTTTTCTTTGGCCAT
>JBOICV010000163.1:0-7117 GCA_050740255.1 Nevskiales bacterium
CCGGTGCAGACCGCCAGCTTTGCCTGGCGGAATTTAGCGATCAGACTCGGGCGTGGCTGGATTTTGTGGATGTCCTGCAGCGCGGTGGTGGCGTCGTAAACCGATACCGCATCGCCGCCCAGCTCGCGCGCCAGTGCGCCCCATTCGGGTTCACAGGCGAAGACTTGCAGTGCGGCGAAACTTACTGGACTAAACGAAAGGGCGCAGAGTGCTACAAGCGCAACCGCGGAGTATTTTTTCCCCCTCCCCCTGCGGGAGAGCCTGTCCTGAGCTTGTCGAAGGAGGGAAGGGGGAGGGGTGACGTTCGCGCCCACCCCCCACCCTGGCCCTGCGCGTGCGACACGGTGTCCGGCACGGTGGGTGCGGGAGTACGCGCAGGGGCAGCCCCTTCCGCACCCCCACTGCGTGGCGCCGTGTCGGGGCTGCCCCCCACCAGGGGGGAGGGGACTGCTTCCTTGTTTGATTTTGGTACGCATGGCGCGTCTAGAACTGATGCGCCGGGTGCGAACCCAGGCTGTAGATGTACTGGACGTAGAACTGGTCATCCTTTTCGCCGCGGGGCCGCGACTCGTCGCGGTTGTATTGCAGGCGGATGCGCGAAAACTCGCTGCGCGAGTAGTCCAGCATCACGCCGACGCGCTCCGGATCGTCGCTGTCATCCAGAATGTCGAACTGACCCAGCGGGTTGTTGCTGAGCTTGTTGTCGGCCGAGAGCGAGTCGTAACGCAGCCCCACGCGCCAGCGTGGGATGAACTGCAAAATGCCTTGTACATAGAAGCCGTCGGCTTCGCTGTCGTAGTTGGTGCTGACGTCGTCATCCACTCCGTCACCATCGAGATCGCCGACACCGCTCGCGTCCAATCGGCCATCCTCATCACGCACGATGTACTCAGCCTGCAGAATGAAATTGCGATCCGCCGGGTTGCCATTGCGCGCCCACTTGTACACGACATCCAAACCGTAGAGCCGGCTGTCGCCAAAGAAGCTGAAGGCCTCCGGCGCATTTTCTCCGCCGGTCTCGCGTCCATCAGCGTCGGTGTTGAGCATCCATAGGCCGGCGCGGTAAGAACCTTCGCCGCCCAGGTCGCCACCCCAGTGAGTGAACAGGGTGGTGGCATTCACGCCGGAACGATCCCCGCCGCCGCCCGGAAAGCCGTCGCCGCGCAGGACTTCTGCGCCGAACTCCAGAAACACGTCGGTGGGCGCCACCCAGCGCGCCTGCAGGCCATCGTCGGAATACTGATTGGCGAGCAGTGCGCGGTAGACTAGCGGCTGATCGGCGAAGTCCCAGCCATGGCTGTGTACGCGGTTGAGATAGCCAAGGTCCGAAAAGAAACGGCCGAACTTCACATTGAAACCGCTGGGCAGCGCCAGCGTATTGATGTAGGCCTCTTCCACCGCCACCACGGTTTCCCCATCCTCGTTTTCCAGCGCCACAGTCGCCCAACCGTGATAGGCGTCGTCAATATTAGCTTCGATCGCGAGTTCGGTTTCGCCCAGCGAAAAGCCCGCCGGGCGCAGCTCGGTTTCAGGCCCCAATAGAAAGCCGGCGACTTCTGGTTCCAGCTTACTGCTGAAATCGGCGTAAGTGCCTTGCAGAATCAGGCTGATTTTGGGGTTGAAGCCGGTGCCGACCGGTGCCGGTTCGGCGGCGCGCAGTGGGAGTGCGACCACGCAGGCGCAAAGAATGACAGGCAATAAAGAGCGCATGTAAGACCTCGTCAAAAAGCAATAAATCGGCGGCACAGCGTGCCGCGTTCGAACAGCTTTTTTAAGCGAGGAAGTGAGGTGGGCCGCGAATCGGCGGTCGGGTGAGAACTGCGGAAACCCGCAGCGGCGCAGGCTGCGTGGTAACAACAGGGGTGGACGGGTCGAGTACCGGTACAGCAGAACCGGGTGCGGCCAGCGCCTGTGGCCCATCGAGGCCATGAGCACAGATTACGCAGTCATAGTCCGCGCCCGCTGCCAACGGGTGCTGCGCCGCGTGCAGCACAAACAACGCCTGGCCCAGCACTAGGGCTAGCAGCAGCCAGATGGCGCGAGCTTGGAGACGGCGCATCGTTTGATTATACGGGTAGGCGTCAGGCCCGGCGCAAACCCTGGCCTCGGCAGTAGGAGCGACCGCGACCACGTATCATTACGCGCCATGAAACGCGCCTTCACCAAAATGCACGGCATCGGCAACGACTTTGTCGTGTTCGACGCCACCCAGCAGCCGCTGCAGCTGACTCCGGAGCAGGCTCGGCGCATCGCCGACCGGCATTTTGGAGTGGGCTGCGATGAAATCCTGATCGTGGATCCGTCTCCGTCGGCCGATGCGGATTTCGGCTACCGCATTTTCAACGCCGATGGGTCGGAGAGTGCGCAGTGTGGTAACGGGGCGCGTTGCTTCGCCAAATTCGTGCGGGACCGCGGTCTGACCACCAAGCACGAAATCCAGATCGTCACCAGCGCCGGCCCTTTGATTCTGCATATGCGCTCGGACGGACAGGTGCGGGTAAATATGGGCGCGCCGCGTTTCGAGCCGAAGGAAATTCCGCTGCTGGCGACCACGCGTGCGGCAAGCTATAGCCTGGAGTTCGCCGGCCAGGTACTCGAATTCGGTGCGGTGAGCATGGGCAATCCGCATATGGTGCTGCGGGTGGAGGACGTGGATCGCGCCCTGGTCGCGGCCTGGGCACCGCAGTTGGCGTCACACACGCGTTTTCCGCTGGGCGTAAACGTGGGTTTTATGCAGGTGCTTGCGCCCGACGCGATTCGCTTGCGGGTGTACGAACGCGGCGCCGGGGAGACGCTGGCCTGCGGCAGCGGTGCCTGCGCCGCGGTGGTGACAGGTCAGCAACGCGGCTGGCTCGGGCGCGACGTTTTGGTACAACTGCCCGGTGGTACACTGCGGATAGCGTGGGATGGTGAGAGTCGGCCGGTATTCATGACCGGTCCGGCCGTCACCGTGTACGAGGGGGAGATCGAGCTATGAGCAAGTCCGGATCCGCCCCAGGATCCAATGAAAACGCGCCGATCCTGAGCGAACGCGAAGTCATCGCCTTCCTGTTCGAACACACGGATTTCTTTGATCGCCATCCTGAGGTGCTGGAGCACCTGAATCTGCGGCACGCAGCCGGCTCTGCGGTGTCGCTTATCGAACGACAGATCGAAATTCTGCGTGCGCGCAATCATCAGTTGCAGGGGCGTCTGGCAGAACTACTGGAAACCGCGCGCGAGAACGAAGCGCGGGTCTGGCATCTGAACAATTTGGCGCGCATGCTGATCGGCGCGGAGACGGCGGCCGACATCGTCGCCGGCCTGGCGGCCTGTCTCAAACGCGATTTCGAGGTGGATGCCGTGTTCATCGGCATCAAGGGTACGGCGCCGAAGCGTACACCGCTGGGCTTGCGTTATCTCGAATCGGGCGATTCGGTACTCAAGTCCTACGACAATTTCTTCCGCATGGGTCAGGTCCTCTGCGGCCCGCTGAAGAGCGAGCAGTCGCGCCTATTGTTCCCGCAGCAGCCGCACGATGCGCCGCTCTTGTCTTCGGCAGCGGTGCCGCTCGGTAAGCCGACTACGCGCGGACTGATGGTGTTGGCGAGCCGCGATGCTCGGCGCTTTCAACCGGATATGGGCACGATGTTTCTCGAGTTGTTGGCGGACCTGGTGGCAACGGCGCTGCGTCACGAGCTCGCCGGCGAGAGTCGTTGAGCTGCGGCGCGCCCGACGCGCGATGATTTCTACTGCCACCGCCGAACTCGAAGCTTATTTGCAGCAGCTTCAGTTCGAACGCCGTCTGTCGAACAGCACAGTTGCCAATTATCGCCGCAACCTGAGTGCACTAAGCGAGAGCTGTACGCGCCTCGGCATCGAAGCCTGGCAGCAATTGGATGGCGCCCGCCTGCGTCAAATCATGGCCGAGCGTCACCGCCGCGGCGATTCCGCGCGCACCCTCGCGTTGTGGTTGTCTTCGGTGCGCGGCCTCTATCGGTATCTGCAGCAGTACAGCGGCACAAGCCTGCGCGATCCGACCACGGATTTGCGCGCGCCCAAACAGACGCGCCCATTGCCGAAAACTCTCAACCCCGACGAAGCCGCGCGCTTGTTGAACGTGACGGCGGTAGAGCCGGACGAAATTCGGGATCAGGCGGTATTCGAGTTGGCTTACTCCTCTGGTTTGCGTCGCGCCGAGCTGGTCAATCTGAATCTGGATGCACTGAATCTGGACGCCGGCGAGGTGCGCGTGATCGGCAAGGGACGCAAGACCCGCATCGTGCCGGTGGGCAGGCAGGCGCGTGACGCTTTGCGCCGTTGGCTACAGACCCGCGCACAACTGGCAGCGACGGACGAACAGGCCTTGTTTGTCGGCGCCCGTGGCCGCCGCTTTTCACCCGAGGCGCTGACCCAACGCCTCGCGCGGCGTGCGCGCCGCGTGGGCCTCAACCGCCATGTCCACCCGCATATGCTGCGCCACTCTTTCGCCACCCATTTGCTGGAATCCAGTGGCGACCTGCGTGCGGTGCAGGAACTACTCGGCCACGCCAATCTCAGCACGACTCAGATATACACCCATCTCGACTTCCAGCATTTATCGCAGGTCTACGACAAGGCCCACCCGCGCGCGCGCCGCCGCAAGCCATAGTAATTTTGTTGCAGTGCAAAAATGCAGGCATAATGCGCGCGCGCCGCCCGGCGGGAGTCGCTGGAGCGGCCGTATCCCTAATGTCATATGGAGTTCTTAATAATGAAGAAGCATCTGCTCGCCCTTGGTCTGCTCGGCACGCTGGCGCTGGTCGCCTGCGGCAAGAAGGAAGAATTCGCCGCTCCGGCGCCTGCCGCCGCACCGGCCGCTGAAGCCGCGCCCGCCGCCGCCGTGCCGGAAGCTGCCCCCGCCGAAGCACCCGCCGAAGGCGACGCGCAGTAATCGTCGCAATAACCAGGCGATAAGAAGGCGCGCTCCTCGTGGGGCGCGCCTTTTTCATTGGCCATGCGCTGCCGCTATTGAAACTGGGCTAGTTCGCCCCCAAAGTGCGATAACGCCCCTTGACTCCAGCCCCCATGCAGCAGTTCGAAGGCACGACAATTCTTTGCGTTCGCCGCAACGGCCAGGTCGCGCTCGGCGGCGACGGTCAGGTTTCGCTCGGCAACACGCGCATCAAAGGCAATGCCCGCAAGGTGCGCCGGCTTTACGACGCCAAGGTCCTGGCCGGCTTCGCGGGCGGCACCGCGGATGCCTTCACCCTATTCGAGCGCTTCGAAGCCAAGCTGCAGGCGCATAGTGGCAACCTGGTGCGGGCGGCGGTGGACATGGCCAAGGATTGGCGCATGGACCGTGCGCTGCGCCGCCTGGAAGCGATGCTATTGGTTGCGGACAAGTCGGCCATGCTGATGATTAGCGGCAATGGCGACGTGATGGAGCCGGAGTACGACATTCTCGCAATCGGCTCGGGTGGTAATTTCGCGCAGGCTGCGGCCAAGGCGCTGATGGACAACACCGAACTGTCGGCTGAAGAGATCGTCAAACGTTCGATGAAAATCGCCGCCGACATCTGCATCTACACCAACCAGAATCTGACTTTGGAGGCTCTGCCATGACACGGTGCCAGGTGCGCGCAGCGCGAGTGAGGGTGCGGGAATGGCAGACTAGCGCCGACATCATAGGCGCTTCAAAAGCCAGAACAAACTTCACGGAGGCGATGTAGTGAGCGAGCCCGCCGTAGAACTGCCGCCCGCACCGGTCGCCAATGACACGTCGGTGATGACTCCGCGCGAAATCGTGCAGGAACTGGACAAGCACATCGTCGGCCAGGCCAATGCCAAGCGCGCGGTCGCGATCGCCTTGCGCAACCGCTGGCGGCGTATGCAACTGCCGGAAAACATGCGGGCCGAAATCACGCCCAAAAATATTTTGATGATCGGTCCGACCGGCGTTGGCAAGACCGAGATTGCGCGCCGGCTGGCGCGCCTGGCGGACGCCCCCTTTCTTAAAGTCGAGGCCACCAAGTTCACCGAAGTGGGTTACGTCGGCCGCGACGTCGAGTCCATCGTCAAGGATTTGGTGGACATCGCGGTGAAGCAAACCCGGGAAAAAGCGATGTCTAAAGTACGGGCGAAGGCGGAACTCGCGGCGGAGGAGCGCGTACTTGACGTGCTGCTGCCGCGTCCGACCACGCCCGATGTCCAGCGTGAGAGCGAGCAGAGCGGCGCGCGTCAGGTATTCCGCAAAAAACTGCGCGAAGGCCAGCTTGACGACAAAGAGATCGAGCTGGAGCTGCAGACGGCGTCCCCCAGCGTGCAAATCATGGCCCCGCCCGGCATGGAGGAGATGACCAGCCAGTTGCAGGGTTTGTTTCAAAACCTGGGCGGTGGGCAGCGCACGCGCCGGCGCAAGCTCAAGGTGAAGGATGCTTACAAGCGCCTCACCGAGGAGGAGGCGTCGCGTTTGGTGAATGAAGACGAAACCAAGTCTGCCGCGCTGAAAAACGTGGAGGAGAACGGCATCGTGTTCCTCGACGAGATAGACAAAATTTGCCGTCGCGGGGAGGTCGTCGGCGCGGACGTGTCGCGCGAGGGAGTGCAGCGCGACCTGCTGCCGCTGATTGAGGGCAGCACGGTCTCGACCAAGTACGGCATGGTCAAAACCGATCACGTGCTGTTCATCGCCTCAGGCGCTTTTCACCTCAACAAACCTTCCGACCTGATTCCGGAGCTGCAGGGCCGTCTGCCGATCCGGGTTGAGCTGTCGGCGCTGTCGGTGGAGGATTTTGAACGCATCCTCACCGAGCCGGACTGCTCGTTGACCGAGCAGTACAGCGCCCTGCTCGAAACCGAGGGGGTCAAACTCAAGTTCACTCAGGATGGCGTGCATCGTCTGGCGGAGGTAGCCTTTCGCGTGAACGAGCGTACCGAGAACATCGGTGCGCGGCGCTTGCATACCGTGATGGAGCGCCTGGTCGAGGAAATCTCCTTCGAGGCGCCGGACAAGAACGGTCAGACCCTGACCGTGGACGCAGCCTATGTGGACCTGCGCCTGAGCACGCTGGCGGCGGACGAAGATCTGAGTCGTTATATTTTATAACGTGGAAGCGCCGCGCGAGATCAAGTACCGCAAAGCCGCGCGCATATTGGA
>JBOICV010000164.1:0-88447 GCA_050740255.1 Nevskiales bacterium
TGGGCGACGGCCGCTACAAGTGCCGCGACTGCGGTTATCGCTATAGCTGGACCAGCGCCTGGGATGCGGTCCGTTTGCCGGAAGGGGCGAAAGAACAGCTTCTGGAATCATTCGTGCGGGGTCTGCCGTCATATCGTCAACGTTTTTTAAGCACGGTTAATGCCAAGACGCGCGAGCGGTTTTATCGCATCTGCCGGGCTTGCTGTGCGGACGTCGAGCAGTTGCGCCGGCCCTTTGCACAGATTGCGAGCACCGTCCGCAGCGCGGCCCACGGCACGGCCTGGAACTCGCCAGAGCGGCGCCTGCACCCCCTGCCGGAACGGACGATTGCCTTTGAGTTGACCCAGCATCTGGGCGAGGTAAAAGCCGCACAGCTCGCAACAAACCAACATCAAATATCGGGCCGCGACACCCCTCTGCATTTCACGGGCGAGCTGCGCGCCTGGGTGAGCCTGCCCTTGAAGGGTAACTACGTGGTACTGCACGGCGACAACAATCCAGCGCCTGATTCCGAACATGCAGAGGGGATTGCAGGCTTTTGGAATTTTGCGAGACACTGGCTGCGGCCTTACCACGCCTTGCCGCGCCAATACTTTCACCTTTATCTGGGCGAGATTTGCTACCGCTTCAATCGCCGTGAACAAGAGCTAAAGCCCCTGCTGCAACAACTCCTGCAGCAACGCAGTATTCAGGAACTGAGGCCGTTGCTGGAGCCGGACGCCGGGGCGCCCGCACCATCGGAAAAGATTTCAAGCACTGCCGTAGCGGCTGCGCACTTCCTCGGTATTCGGCGGGTCGCCAGTCACCAGGCGTGAGCCGTTCTTGTAGGTGAAGTACTTCCATACCCAATGTAGAAAAACATTGATCCTTTGCTCAGGGTCAATCAAGGCGATGATGTGGATACCCGCCCATAGGAACCAGGCGATGATGCCGCTGGTTTTGATGAAGCCCAGATCAGCTACCGCGCGGTTGCGGCCAATCACCGCCATCGAGCCCAGATCGCGATAGCGGAATGGCGGAGTGGCTTTTCCTCGCTTCCGGTTGATCAGCAATTTGGCCACATAGCGCCCGCCCTGGATGGCGCCCTGAGCGACGCCGGGCACGATTTTCCCCGCCGCGTCCTCGCAGTGCGCAAGATCGCCGACGACAAAGATGTCCGGATAGTCCGGCAGGCTCAAGTCTGGGCTTACTTTCAGCTTGCCGCTGCGTTCCAGCATTTTGTCGGTGCGCTGCGCCAGCGCCTCACCGAAGGCGGACGCTTTCACCCCCGCCGCCCACAACACGGTCTCGGCCGTGATCACGCGCGAATCACCGGTTTTCTGGCGGATACGTACGGTACCGGGGCCGATGTCATCCACCAGCGTGTCGGTGATCACCTCGACTCCTAGCTCTTCCAGCATGCGGCGTGCAGCGCGGCGCAGCTTGTCCGGATAACTGGGCAGAATATGCGGCGTGCCCTCTATTAATAGAATGCGCGACTGCCGTGTATTGATGCGGCGGAAGTCCTTGACCATGGTGTGCCGCGCGATCTCGCCCAGCGCGCCGGCCAGTTCGACGCCGGTCGGCCCGCCGCCGACCACCACAAAAGCCATCAGCGCCGCGCGGCGCGCGGGATTGTCCTCCAGCTCGGCATGCTCGTAGGCCGCGAAAATCTTGCGACGCATTTCGAGCGCGTGTTCCGCGGTCTTCAGGCCCGGTGCGTAGTCGCGCCAATGCTCCTTGCCGAAGTAGTGATGCTTGACGCCGGTCGCAACCAGCAGCGTGTCGTAGGAGGTTTCGCCACCCTCGTAGTAGACGATTTTTTGCTCGGGATCGAGGTCGTACACCGTCGCCATCAAGGCCTGCACATTCTTGTAGCGACGCAACACCGCGCGCTGTGGCGTGGCGATGTCGCCGACCACGAGCGAGCCGGTCGCGACCTGATATAGCAGCGGCTGGAATAAATGAAAGTTGCGCTTGTCCAGCAAAGTGACGCGATAGCCGCTACCGCCGAGCTTCTTGGCGGCGAACAAGCCCGCGAAGCCGCCACCGACGATAACGACGTGATGGGAACCGGAGACACTCATCGGCAGGAATATAAAGGAGCTTGTTTTGAAAACCGCGACATGGGTGAGCCGCATAGCGGCTCACGCTCGGCCAGGATGGTCGGGCCGGACCGATTGGCGAAGCAGGATAGCGTAGCCAAGCGGTCGCGTTCTGTTACAGGGACGTAAATAAACGGCGCGATTATACCGCGCTGCACAATTTTCCTATTGAGGTTTGCGCAATTCACTAACCTCCAGGTCAACCAAAAATCCCCCGCCGTCCATCGCCAGCGCTGGCCGGCCGCCCCCTTTTGTAAAGGGGGCAGCGAGGCGACAGCACCGAGCGGGGGATTTGGTGGTGTTCGTCATTCCGGCGAAAGCATGTCCTTAGGCCATCGAAGGGCCGGAATCCAGACGCTTCTCATGGCACTGGATACCGGCTTTCGCCGGTATGACGGCTAGGCACTCGCCAAGCGTCTGGATAGAAATGCGAAACGGGCGGCTGCGCAAAGGTCGTACATATACCAGGCATTGGCCGAGCCGCCGACCAGCGCACCCAGTATCGGCACCACGCCGAGTGCTTTGCGCCGGCCGAGATTCAGGCCGAGTTGGCGGGCCAGGGTTTGCAGGCCGGTGACGGCGGCTTGTTTACCCAGTTCGCGTTGCGCGGCACGCTCCAGGCCATCGCGCAGCGCGGCGGTTGCGGCATGCTGCTGCGACTGCAGGGCTTCCCATGCCGCCTGCTTCTCTTCCAGCGTATTGGCTGAGGCCAGTGCAAATATCGCCAGCGCCAGCCCTTCTTGCGCGGCGTCGTAGCCGTAGCAATAACCGGCGCGATGAATGCTGTTCAGCGACAAGGTCAGCAGCGCCGGTACATCCACCGCCAGCCCCGCTGCACCGGCGACGCCGGTAGCAACGCCGCTGCCGGCGGCAAGTTGCAGTGCACGCCGCCGCACGCTGCGGAATAGCTCGTCGTTGCGCTCCAGTGGCAGAGTACGTATTTCATCCAGGCTGCCGAGTCCGGCGCGCTTGAGTACGCGTTCGCGCGCAGCAAGCCGGACGGCCACACGATTGGTCGCCTCCAGCGCGGCGCGGAAGGCGCTTTCCGGCACCATCGCCTGCACCGCGCGCACCGCCGGCGCCAGCAGACGATCCATGCTTTGCGCGATGACGCCAGGCGGCTCGCTGCGCCAGCGCTCCAGCTCTTCGTAGCAGCGTTGTTCGTAGACATTCATCTTGCGTCCATAATAGATGAAGCTCCGAGCCGCCCTGCATGTGTCTGATAGCCTTGGCCTGGCGCGCTGACGCGCGCTATCCGCTGGTGGTCGCCGCCAATCGCGACGAATTCCACCTGCGTAAAACCGCGGCTGCAGAGTCGTGGCCGGAACACCAGGAGATACTGGCCGGCCGCGACCTGAAGGAGGGTGGTACCTGGATGGGCGTTTCCACCAAGGGCCGCTTTGCGGCTGTGACCAATCGCCGCTCCCTGAGCGAACTCAGACCTGGGGCGCCGTCGCGCGGTCATCTGGTGGGTGACTTCCTCAAACGTGCGGACCCACCGGCGGACTATTTGAATTCGCTGGCGCCGCGCGCGATGTCGTATTCAGGGTTTAACTTGCTGGTTATGGCCGACGACACGCTCGGATACTTCGGCAATGCGCCCGAACTGCCGCCGCGAACGCTGGCGCCGGGTTTGTACGCGCTCAGCAACGGCACGCTTGATTCTGACTGGCCCAAGATGAAGCGCGTGCGCGAACGTCTGAATGAGCTGGTCAGTGCGAATCTGCCGGAGTCGACTCTGGTGGCGGAATTGTTCGTCATGCTGGCCGACCGGTCACCGGCCGAGGACGACAGTCTGCCGGATACCGGCATGGGACGAATGATGGAGCGCATGCTATCCGCCCCTTTTATATGCTCGCCCGGCTACGGCACGCGCTCGAGTACCGTGCTGCTGGTGGATGCGAACGGCGGCGGCCGCCTGCTGGAGCGCCGCTTCAAACCTTCGGGCAAACCGAGCGGAGAAACCGAGTTGAGCTTCGTATGGCCAAACTGAATCCGCTGAACTGGGCCTTGCACTGGCAGGTATTTGCCGCGCTGGCGCTCGCACTCATCGCCGGCTCGCTGGGCGCCGACAACCCATCCGCACTCGCGTGGTTCGATTTCATCGGCACGCTATTTCTCAATGCGCTGAAGATGCTGGTGGTGCCCTTAATCGTCGCCGCCGTGCTCAATGGCCTCGTATCGGTGCGCGGCGCGGCGCTGGGCCGCATGGGGCTCGCGACGCTCGCCTATTACGCCATCACCGGCCTGCTGGCGATTCTCACCGGATTATTACTCGTCAATCTGCTGGCGCCCGGAATAATTGACGGCGTGCCGGCGGGCGGGCGCATGGGTCTCGATGCTTCGACCGCGGACGTGGTCAAGCAGATGGAAGCGCGCGGCGCGGGGGATTTCGCCAAGGTCTTGCTGCTGCTTTTTCCGCCGAACATTTTTGCGGCTGCGGCCGAAGGGCAGATGCTGGGCGTGATCTGCTTCAGTCTCCTGTTCGGCTACGCGCTGACGCGTCTGCCGGAAGATCTGGGCCGCGTGCAGCGCGGCTTCTGGCAGGGTCTTTACGAAGTGATGACGCGGCTGACGCAACTCGTGATGCGCTTCGCCCCACTGGGTGTGTTTGGACTGGTTGCAAAGGTGGTGGCGACTACTGGCCTTGACGCGCTACGGCCGCTCGCGATGTTTTTCGTCGCGGTGCTGGCAGGTTTGTTCGCGCACGCGCTGATCACCTTGCCGCTGGTATTGAAGTTTGTGGCACGCGTATCGCCACTGCGGCATTACCAGGCGATGACGCCGGCCCTGCTCACGGCTTTTTCGACCAGTTCCTCAGCCGCCACGTTGCCGGTGACGCTCGAGTGCATGGAGCAGCGCGCCGGCTTGCCGCGGCGCGTGACCAGCTTCGTGCTGCCGATCGGCGCCAACGTGAATACCGACGGTACGGCCTTGTATGAATGTGCGGTCGTTCTGTTTATCGCTCAGGCCTACGGGGTGACGCTCGGCTTGAGCGGTCAGTTCGTCGTCGTGCTCGGCGCCTTGCTCACCGGTCTTGGCATGGCCGGGATTCCCTCCGCGAGCCTCGTGGCTATCGCAGTCATACTGGGCGCGGTCGGTCTGCCGCTGGAAGGCATCGGTTTGATTCTCGCGGTAGATCGCGTGCTGGATATGTGCCGCACCACCGTGAATGTGCTGGGCGATAGCTGCGCCGCGGCCGTGGTGACGCGCTTTGATGAGCGCTTTGATGACAATGGGGATACACGTGAAACCGCCTAAATTCTGTCCAGACTGCGCGGCATCACTGGCTGCGACGGAACGCGACGGGGCGATGCGGCTGGTTTGCGTCTGCGGCTACGTGCATTGGAATAACCCCACTCCGGTGGTAGCAGCGATAGTCGAGCGTGACGGCTGCGTGTTGCTGGCGCGCAACAAGACCTGGCCGGGGGAGTGGTTCGGGCTGATCACCGGCTTTCTGGAAGCCAATGAACATCCCGAGCAAGGCGTACTGCGCGAAGTACAGGAGGAGTTGGGGCTAAGCGGGGAAATTGTGGGGTTTGTCGGTCACTACGTATTTGACCGCATGAATCAAATCATTCTCGCCTACCACGTGCGCGCGGCGGGTGAGGTCACTCTCGGCGACGAACTCGCCGCTTACAAGGCGGTGCCCATCGACCAGCTCCGGCCCTGGCCCTTCGCCACCGGCGAGGCGGTACGCGACTGGCTGGCGCGCAGAAAAACGACCGCGGGGTTACTTAGGACTTGAGCACTGTCTGTAACCAGCGACCGATGTCCGCGATTTCTTCCAGACAGACTTGATGCTGCATGGGGTAGGCGCGCCATTCGACGGCGTAGTTCTGCTGTTGCAGAAAATCGCGCGAAAATTCGCCAAGCGCGCAGGCCACCATCGGATCGTAAGTGCCATGGCACATCAGTAACGGCGTGGTCCGGTTGGCGGCGCTCGCGTCCGTCGCCAGCGTGCTGCGCAGCGGCAACCAGGTGGAGAGCGCCATGATGCCGGCGAGTTTTTCCGGGTAACGCAGACCGACATGCAGCGCCATCGCGCCGCCCTGCGAGAAACCGGCGAGAACGATTTTTTCGGCGGGAATGTCGCGCGCCTTTTCAGCCGCGATCAACTGCTCGATCTCCTGGCGGGAAGCGGCAATGCCGGGCGCATCCTCGGGACGATCCACGCCCAAGCCGAGGATGTCGAACCAGGCGCGCATCGGCATGCCGCCGTTGATGGCGATCGGCCGCACTGGCGCATGTGGGAATATGAAACGCACCGGCGGGTCGCCCGGTAAATCCAGTTCCGGCACGATGGGTTCAAAATCGTGGCCGTCTGCGCCCAGGCCGTGCATCCAGATCACGGCTGCGCGGGATGTCTTTTTCGATTTCGACGGCTCGATTACAAGCGTTTCAAGCATGGATGGAACTCTGCTAAGGCGCGCCATTGTGCATTCGCGCGGCTTATAATCAAAGCGAACCACGGACATGCCCATGACCGCGTCACGCCTCTTGCCCCTCCTGTTCGCCGCCTGGCTGCTGGCCGCCTGCGGCCAGAAGGGCGATCTCTACCTGCCTGAACAAAGCGCACCCCAGCAGGAAAATCAGCAGCGCTGATGGAAAGCTTTGTCCAACAGGACGGCCGGCTCTGCGCCGAGTCCGTCTCGCTCTCGCGCCTCGCGCGTGAATACGGCACACCGCTGTATGTCTACTCGCGCGCGGCAATCGAGGCCAATTACCAGGCCTTCGATGCCGCACTGGCGGGCTTGCCGCATCTGATCTGTTACTCGGTCAAAGCCAACTCCAATCTGGGCGTGCTGAATGTACTCGCGCGCAAGCAAGCCGGCTTCGACATCGTTTCGGTCGGTGAACTGGAGCGCGTGCTGCGCGCCGGCGGCGAGCCGAACAAGATCGTTTTTTCCGGCGTGGGCAAGCGCGTGGACGAGATGGCGCGCGCGCTGGACGCCGGCATCCGCTGCTTCAATGTCGAATCGGAAAGCGAGTTGGCGCGGCTAAACGAGCTGGCGCAGCAGCGCGGCGTGCGTGCGCCCGTGTCGCTGCGGGTAAATCCGGATGTGGATGCGCGGACGCATCCGTACATCGCAACCGGGCTGAAGGAAAACAAGTTCGGTATTGATATCGCGCAGGCGGAGCGCGTTTACCGCGCCGCGGCGCAAATGCCGGGGATCGAAGTCGCCGGCGTGGACTGCCACATTGGCTCGCAACTGACGACGCTGCGGCCTTTTGTGGATGCGCTGCGGCGGGTGCTGGTGCTGGTGGACCGGCTGCAGAGCGCGGGCATCGCGCTGCGGCACATTGATCTGGGCGGCGGTCTGGGCGTGCGCTACATGGATGAGACGCCGCCCGCGCCGGCCGACTACGGCCGCACGCTGCGTACCGCATTGGTGGATCGCAATCTCGAATTATTGCTCGAGCCGGGCCGCGCGATTGTGGCTAACGCCGGCGTACTCGTGACGCGTGTGGAATATCTCAAGCTCAATCCGCACAAAAATTTCGCGGTGGTGGACGCCGGCATGAACGATTTGCTGCGGCCGGCTTTGTATGGCGCCTGGCAGGCCATCGAGCCGGTGCGCCCGCGCGACGATGAAGCTGCGCGCAACTACGACGTGGTCGGCCCCGTCTGCGAAACCGGCGACTGGCTCGGCAAAAATCGTGAGCTGGCGATCCGCGAGGGCGATTTGCTGGCCATTCGGGGCGCCGGCGCCTATGGCTTTGCCCAGAGCTCGCAGTACAACACGCGGCCGCGCGCGGCGGAGGTAATGGTGGAAGGTGATCGCTACTACCTGGTGCGGGAGCGCGAGAAGCTGGAGGATCTCATGCGCGGCGAGGCCGTGCCTTTGTAGCCTGCTCGCGAAATTTTCGATCGTGAAGCTCGGGTCGCGAGCAGGCTCGCTCCTACGAAAACACATCGGGCGATGCGGCGTTCAGGCGCTCCTACCTGACCCAACAGGCGGTTTGACCCGCCGGGCTATACACCGGCCCATCCTGATTCACGCTGAGCGTAGCGCAGCTTACCCCCTGCGCTTTATCGCCGGTTTGCGATTTGCCGGTCACCGCCGTGGCGGCGGCGGTGTAACCCGTGCCCGTGACGCCACTCAGGCTGAGCGTGTAGTAACCGCCCGAAGTCGTAGATCCGACCGCCAAATCCGTTAGAGCGCCGTAGCTGCTGTGATCGGCGCGCCAACGTTCCTGCGCTAACTGAATCCGCTGCAAACCGTCCATCGCCTCAGCGCGGCGCGTCTTGCGCACCGTCTCGATATACGACGGATAGGCCACCCCCGCCAGCACCGCGACTATAGCGATCACGAACATCAGCTCTGTTAGGCTAAATCCTTTATATTTCAATTTGTTATGTAGCATTATCGGCCCCGAACGACGATTCGTTACTAGCTTAGCCCAAGCGCCGCGTGCCC
Organism: Nevskiales bacterium; assembly: GCA_050740255.1. Classification (GTDB taxonomy): domain Bacteria; phylum Pseudomonadota; class Gammaproteobacteria; order Nevskiales; family JBOICV01; genus JBOICV01. The sequence continues at coordinate 8,507 of JBOICV010000164.1, forward strand.
GCTGTCAGGCCGGCCCTCACAGCAACTGTCAGCATCCACTGACACCCCGTACCCATAACCACCGAGTCCGGTTTTACGGCGACTTGCCTAAGCTGTTGCTAACAACTCGATACGCAAGCGGCAGGAGAGAGGGTATGAGCAAACGGCAAACAGGTTTCACGCTGATGGAGCTGCTGACCAGCATCTCTATCGCAACCATACTGACGACGGTCGGCGTGCCGACGATGCAGAACACCCTCGAAAAACGCCGGCTGAGCTCAGCGGCCGAAGAACTTTACGGCAATCTGCAGCTCATGCGCGCGCAGGCGATAAAACAGAATCGCAATGGCTTTGTCAGTTTTCAGATTGACGGCGGGGACTGGCGTTATGGCCTCGACGACACCGCCGCCTGCGACACGAGTGTCGCCGACGACTGTACGGTGCATGGCAATTCACGCGTGGTCTCAAGCGAGCTTTATCACGGCGTGTCGGTAACGCAGAACTTCGCCGGCAACGTAACCGGGTTTGAACCGCGTCGCGGTTTCGCGCTTAACAGCGGCGATGCCAGGCTGAGCTCCGACGCCGGCGAAATCCGGGTGGTGCTGTTGCGCGTGGGCCAGTTGCGCCTGTGCTCGCCAGCCGGTGCGCAGAAAGTCCTTGGCTACGCCGACTGCGAATAGCAGGAAATCATGCGCACCCAGGTGAGAACACAACAGGGTTTCAGCCTGGTGGAGCTGATGATCGCGCTGGTGCTCGGCCTGGTGCTGGTCGGCGGCGCTGTGTCGGTGCTAACGGGCACCTTGCGCAGCAACGCCGATCTGGCCCGCATGGCGCGCCTTGAAGAGCAGCTGGACGGGTTGATGGTGCTGGTGCTGCGCGATCTGCGCCGCGCGGGTGGCACTTCCAAGCCCTATCTCGCCTTGACCGGCGGCGTCAGCCCCTTCGGTCTCGATGCGCCGGGCGCGCTGGCGGGAGAGACTGCGAATTCCTGTGTGACGTTCAGCTACGACCTGAATCGCGACGGCTTGCTGACGACGGCCGCCGGTGCCGACGAACGCTTCGGCTACCGGCTTAAGCAACAGATGATGCAGATCCGCGCCGGCGGACTGGGCTGTAATGCCGACGGCTCGCCCGGCTGGGAGAACGCCGCCGATGCCAGCGAGCTGGAGGTCACCACCCTCAGCTTCGCGATTGCCACCAGCAGTGCGGGCGATGTGGATACGCGTCAGGTGACGGTAACGCTCGCGGGCCGGATGAAGAGCAATCCCGCCACTGCGCGCAGCCTGCTGCGGACCGTGCGACTGCGCAACGACATCTACACGCCCTGAGCAAAGCGATGAACTCCCTCAGATTCGGTCCATATCGCCAGCAAGGCGCAGTGAGCCTTGTTGTCGCCATAATTCTGGTGATAGCGCTCGCGATGATTGCGCTTGCCTCGACGCGCAACGCGCTGGTCGAACACCGCATGTCCGGCAACACGGCACATGCGCAGTCGGCCTTCGCCGTGGGCGAGGCCGGCACGCACAACGCACTGGCGTATCTGGTGGCCAATCAGAGTGTCGCCGCTGCCGATACCGGCCAGGGCTGGCTCAAGCCCAGCAGTAATCCGCGCTGGCTGGACTGCGCGGCGGGTGTGACCGCGCCACCCTGCGGCAACGGCAGCCAGAACCTGCATGGCGTCGGTTGGAAGTATTTCGGCCCCGTGCCGAATCTCATCACCCTGCCCGGCGATTACGGTTTCAGCAGCTGGTATGTGAGCGACAGTATCGGCAAGCCGGCGGTCAATACACCCTTTCTCGGCTGCCTGAATTTGGGCCTGACCGCGCTCTTGCCAGGCGTAACGGGTGCCCTGATCGGCACGGTCAACACCTTGTTAAACCTGATCGCGCCCGGACTCGGTCTGCCGGTGAATCTATGCCTGCCGATTAATTTTCAGAATGCGCCGCTGCCGCCACCGCCGAATCGTGACAATCCATCCGTGCACGTGGTGACCGAAGCCAGCACGGCGGCGGATCCGCAGGGCGGCAACGCCCGGGTTCAATTAGCCACGCAGACCGCCAGCGTGTTTGCGCACCTGCCGGTGGCGGCCTTGATGGTGGACGGCACCGCGAACCTGGCTGGCGACATCCGTATCTGGGGCAATCCGCGCCCGCCGACCGTGCCGCCGAATGATTTTTCCGTTCTGACGCTCAACGATATTCTCGGATTGAACGTCACCAATCTGCTCGGCCTGCACATGGCCGGTGGACAGGCGGCGTCACTGGCGCCGCTGTTGAACTTGACGGTGACCGAGGTGTTGGCGCTTGATCTGAACGTGACTTTTCCGCTGTCGATCTGGTCACGCAGCACCACTACCCTGACCAGCAGCGCGGTCGGCATCAATATTCTGAAAGGCGCGCGTACCTGCGCGCCGCAATTCGGCGGCGCCGCCAACTCGCCCTGCCTGCCGCTGTCGCAGTCCATCAGCATCCCCGCCAGCAGCATCCTGCTGCTGGTGCCGCCGCTCAGCATCAACCTGCCGCTAAAGCTGCCCGATGTGCAGGATCCAACCAATCTCGTATCCACCATCGGCAGCTTGCTGGACACCGACAGTCCACCTGCGTTTCCGGCCGACTTGTTCAACTACACCTTCGGCCTGCCCAGTAGCAAGGCGAACGAGCTGAAGGCACGCGCCCAGCAGGTCAACAATTGCGATTCTTTGAACAACGACTCGGTGGGGCTGTTCTGGGTGAACGGCAACTGCCAGCTCAACGGCAACATCGGCACCCTCGACCGCCCCGCGGTAATCATCGCCGAGGGCAATCTCAATATCGTGCCGAACACCGATTTCTACGGCGTGGTGTATTTGCGCGGCAACGGAGTGAAATCCATCATCGGCCCGAGCAATACCAACCGGCCGATTCTGCGTGGCGCAGTTCTGTCGGAAGGGCCGGTGGCGGCCACTGGCAATATCAACCTGGTGCACGACTACGACGTGATTCGCCGCGCGGGCTACAAAGCGGGCCGTTTCGTACCCATGGCCGGTGGCTGGTTCGATGAGTGGAGCGGGTCATGAGCTTCGAGCAAACACAGGCGCCAGAACCACGCGCCTCGGTACTTGCCCGCCGCCGTACGCGCCGCTCCCGCGCCCACGCTGCGCGACACCGTGTCGCGGCGCTTGGCTGGTATGACGATTGGAGCGGATCATGAGCACTCGCCAACGCGGCTTCGGCATGGTCGAGGTGCTGATCACGCTGGTCGTGATTGCAATCGGCGTGCTGGCGCACGTGAATCTGCAGCGCACCGCGTTTCGCGAAAGCCGGCTGTCGCGCAATCTGGTGGCCGCAGCCGAACTGGCGGAAGTAAAGATCGAAGATTTGCGCGGCTATGCCCGGCTCAGTACCACTGCCGGCCAGCCGGCTTATCAGGACATCGCCAGCAATGCCGGCGGCAGCATGGCGAACGGGAACGTCACCCTGCACAACACCACTTACACGCTGAATTGGACCGTCGCCAACTATTGGTACACCGGTACCAACAGCGCCGCGGTGACCGCCGCACCGAGCGGCAGTCCCAGCCCTTTGCCAAGCTTCAAGCGTGTAACCGTCACCGTGAACTGGACGGATCAAACCGGCGCCGCCAAAAATTTCAACCTCTACACCGTCATCGCCGCGGTTGATCCGGCCGATGCCGGTCAGGTGTATCACTAGTGGCCTGTAACAGAGGAATCGATAGCGCCTGGCCGCGTCTCGCGCGCCGATGCGGCGTTGCTCGTCGTCGCCATAGTCACCACTATGACTCCTCCTCGCGCCTTGCCTCGACGCGCGATCCATCGGCCATTTTCACTACCTCTTCCTCCGTTACAGGCCACTAGCCTTTCTTCAAGCCGGGGCCAGCCCGCAGTCACGCCGTTCCGTCGGCATACAATGCGCTATGCCCGAAGCACCACTTATTCTGATCGACGGCTCCGGCTGGCTGTATCGCGCTTATCACGCCCTCCCGGACTTCACCAACTCCAAAGGCGAGCCCACCGGCGCGGTGTTCGGCATGGGCAATATGCTGCGCAAGCTGCTGCGCGAATATCAGCCCAAGCGCATCGCGATGATCTTCGACACCGGCGGTGAAACTTTTCGGCACGCTCTCTATGCCGACTACAAGGCCAATCGGCCGCCGATTCCGGAAGGCCTGTCGGCGCAGTTTCCGCGCATTCTGGAGCTGGTCGAAACGCTTGGCCTGCCGGTGCTGCAAATCCCGGAGGTCGAGGCGGACGACGTCATCGGGACGCTCGCCGCCACGGCGCAGGGCGCCGGCTGCGAGGTGCTGATCGTCACCAGCGATAAAGACCTGGCGCAGCTCGTCGACGAGCGCGTCAAACTGCTCGACACGATGAAAAACCGTCTGCTCGACCGCGCCGGTGTCATCGAGAAATTTGGCGTGCCGCCGGAGCGCATCACCGATTATCTGGCGCTGGTGGGTGACACTTCGGACAACATTCCCGGCGTCCCCAAAGTCGGCGAGAAAACGGCGACCAAGTGGCTAGGCGAATTCGGCACGCTGGATGCGCTGATGGCGCGCGCGGGCGAGGTCAGCGGCAAGATTGGCGAAAATCTGCGCGCCTCGCTCAAGCAGTTGCCGATGGCGCGCGAACTCGCCACGCTGCGTTGCGATCTGCAATTGCCGTTCAGCTGGGACCAACTGCGGCCGCAGCCCAGCGACCCGGTAAAATTGGGAAAGCTGTTGCAGGAGCTTGAGTTCAAGCAGTGGTCGCGCGAGTTGGGCGGGGACAGTCCAGCGGTGCAAAGTAATTCCCCCCTCCCCCTGCGGGAGGGGGCTAGAGGGAGGGGTGACTCTGAAGCAGCTTCCCCCACGCTTCTGGAGCAGCGCAGCGACGCGCAATATCACAGTGTGCTCGACGACACGGCGCTGACCGAAATGCTGGGCAAGCTCGAAGCGGCCGAGTTGATTTGCTTCGATACCGAAACCGATGCGCTCGACGCGCACGGGGCAAACCTGGTCGGCCTGTCGTTTGCGGTGACGTCCGGCGAGGCCTGGTACGTCCCGCTTGGCCATGATTATCTCGGTGCGCCGAAACAGCTCTCCGCCGAGCTAGTGCTTTCGCGGCTCAAGCCGCTCCTACAGGACGCCCGCAAGCCCAAGCTCGGCCAGCACATTAAATATGACTGCGAGGTGTTGGTGCGCTGCGGAGTACAGGTGGCCGGCATCCGCTACGACACCATGCTCGAATCCTATGTGTTGAATGCGACCGCCACGCGCCACGATATGGATTCGCTGGCGGAAAAATACCTCGGCTACAAGACCATTAGCTTCCAGGACGTGGCCGGCAAGGGTAAGAACCAGCTCACCTTCAACCAGATCGAACTGGACAAGGCCACCACTTACGCCGCCGAAGACGCCGATATCACGCTGCGTCTGCACGAGATGCTCTATCCCTTGTTGAGCGCAACGCCGCCATTGCAAAAGCTGTTCGATGAAGTTGAGATGCCGCTGGTACCGGTGCTCATCGCGATGGAATGCTACGGCGTATTGCTCAACCTCGCCCTGCTCAAGAAGATCAGTGCTGAACTGGCCACGCGCATGGATGAGTTACAGGCCTCCGCCTACCGCGAAGCCGGACAGGAATTCAATCTCAACTCACCGCCGCAACTACAAACTCTGCTGTTTGAAAAATTGCAGCTGCCGGTGATTGCAAAAACCCCGAAGGGCCAGCCTTCGACCAATGAAGAGGTTCTAGAGCAACTCGCCGAGCAGCATCCGCTGCCGCGCCTGATTCTCGACTACCGCGCGCTGAGCAAGCTGCGCTCCACATATACGGAAGCGCTGCCGCAGCAAATCAATTCACGCACCGGACGCGTACACACCTCTTACCATCAGGCGGTAGCCGCGACCGGGCGGCTCTCCTCCTCCGATCCTAATCTGCAGAATATTCCGATCCGCACGGCCGAGGGCCGGCGCATACGCCAGGCTTTCATCGCGCCGAAGGGCAATACGCTGCTAAGCGTGGACTACTCGCAAATCGAATTGCGGCTGATGGCGCATTTCTCCAAAGACCCGAAGTTGCAGCAGGCTTTTCACGATGGCCGGGACATCCATCAGGCGACCGCGGCCGAAGTGTTTGGTCTGTCCATAGATGAGGTGAAAGGAGAACAACGCCGCGCGGCCAAAGCCATCAACTTTGGCCTGATCTACGGCATGTCGGCGTTCGGCCTGGCGCGCCAGCTCGCGATTGGCCGCAAGGAGGCGCAGGAATACATTGAGCGCTTTTTCGCGCGCTATCCTGGAGTGCGCGATTTTATGGAGGCAACCAAAACTCAGGCGCGGGAACAGGGTTTTGTCGAAACCCTGTTCGGCCGCCGCTTGTATCTCACTGAAATCAACTCACGCAACCCGCAACAGCGGCAGTACGCCGAACGCACCGCCATCAACGCACCTTTGCAGGGCACTGCCGCCGACCTGATCAAGCTCGCGATGATTGATCTGCATAGCTGGCTGGCCGAGCACGCGGCCGACGTAAAAATGACCATGCAGGTGCATGACGAACTGCTGTTCGAGTTGCCGACAAAAATGGCAGCCGGGCTGGCGCCGCAAATCGCGACGCGCATGTGCCAGATAACGAAACTGGCCGTGCCGCTACAAGCCGACTACGGCCTCGGCGCGAACTGGGACGCGGCGCACGAAGGCGGCGGCTCCATCCGCATTTGAGTTCAGGCGGGGCTGCATCTAGAACCCGACCGGCGCCGTACCTGTGCAAAATAACACGCTTGTCCGGGCGTGCTTCATACATCAAAGGTCTTGCATGATCCGTCTGGTCATCCGGTTCAGCATCTTCGTCTTGCTCAGCGGCTGTGCCACCCACTCCGGCGCGCCCGAGGCAAAACCGCCCGCGGCCGTGCATACCGGCTACGAGCTGGAGCGCGATATTGTCTACTCGCCGGCTGGCTGGCCGGAAACGCTGCTGGCGGATGTGTATCGGCCGAAAGCAAACGGCCTCCAGCCGGGCATTTTGCTGATTCACGGCGGCGGCTGGGAAGCGCCGGACCGGCGCGGACAAATGGACTCCATCGCGGAACGGCTGGCCGAACGCGGTTATGTCGTGATGAACGCCACTTACCGCTTCGCTCCGCAATATCTTTATCCCGCAGCGGTGGACGATTTGCGTGAGGCCCTGAAATGGCTGCGCCAGCACGCCGCGGAATACGGGATACGCACAGACCGGGTCGGCGTATTCGGCTACTCGGCTGGCGGGCATCTGGCCGCCTTGCTGGCGGTGCAAAATCCGCGTTCGAGTCTGCGCGTGCAGGCCGCGGTGATCGGCGGCGCGCCGACTGACTTGCGCAAATATGCCGGCGGAAAACTGGTGCCGCAGTTTCTCGGCGGAACCCAGACCGAGAAACCGGCACTGTATGGCAAGGCCTCGCCGATAACCTATGTCACGCCCGACGACCCGCCGGTGTTCATCTATCACGGCGGCTCCGATACGCTGGTGTCGCCGGATCATGCGCAGGATTTCAAAGTCGCGCTGGATAAGGCTGGCATCAAGAACGAGCTTTACATTCTGCGCGGCCGCGGGCATGTCACGGCATTCCTCACCGACCGTGGTGCGGTCAGCGCGGCGCTGGAATTTCTGGACCGAAATTTGCGTTAGTTTTCGTCAGGTTTTGAGCCGGGCCGCCCACGTCCACGGCGTGGAGTATTCCACCCGCTTTCGGACCACTTCATTAACCAATAAAAATCATGCGCTTACAGATTTTGCGAACTTTTTCGCAGCGCTAAAGTCTCAGTTTACGAGCGCAAGTGACGGCGCTTCCCGCCTCTCCTCCCTGGGCGGGCTCCTATTCCGGCGCACCCCGCCGGAGCTAGTTCCCTGGCAGGATACCCCTTCCTGCCAGGGATTTTTTTTGCCGCAAGTTCAGCGACCCATCCTCGGGACCATGATCGCCAGCAAACAAACGATGCAGACAACTAAAAAGAATTCAAGGTGAATAAATTTGGAATACAACAACAGTAGGGAGTATCCACCTACGACAACTATCTCGGCTCGAGGAAGTCCCCATAATAAATATGACAAGACAAACACCGCTATACAGCTTGCGATTGCTGCAATCCCGACATACAAATTTAGCTGCAGATCAAAAATCTCCTCACCCTTACTATAAATCTCCTGTACCTCCTGTGATTTGATGTCCAAATCCCCGCCTCCCTTCTCAACCCTCAATTCGTCGATTTTGCGATTGACAAAAGTGCGCTCCATTTCGCCCGCGAGATCTAAAGGCAATGGGATCGTCACGAACACGATAAAAATAGCTTCCATTACATAGTAGATTGGTTTCCAGGGTCTTATTGTCATGGGGAAGGAAAGGGGGTGGAACGATTTATTCTCGCTGGTCCCAAGGTCCGGAATTAACCCTCAATCTTGGTAATCCAAGCTTTTAGTTTGCCATCAAGCTCTGGCAGACCGGCTGATGGGGCGACGGAGAACAGTTGCACGCTCGCGTCCAGGTGAAGGTTCTTCAGTTCGCGCCGCACTGAATTCAAGACTTTCTCGCCAGCGCTGCGCGACAGTTTGTCGGCTTTGGTAAGCAGCACATGCGCCGGCCGTTCCAGCGCTTGCAGCCACGTCAATAATTGGCAATCGGTATCGGCCAATGGGTGACGTGAGTCCATCAGGACCACGACGCCGCGCAAAGTTGCGCGCTCCTCTATATAAGTCTCGATCAACTCGCGCCAATGCTGGCGCATGTCCTTCGGCACTTTGGCATAACCGTAACCTGGCAAATCCACCAGACGCGCGCCGCCGTCGAGGTCGAAGAAATTGATGAGTTGGGTACGGCCGGGAGTCTTGCTGACGCGCGCGAGCTTGGCGTGGCCGGTGAGCAGATTGAGCGCGCTGGACTTGCCGGCATTGGAGCGCCCGGAGAAAGCGATTTCCGGCCCCGCTTCGGGCGGAAAATCGGCCGGAGTCTGGGCGCTTTTCAGGAACTGGCAGCGGGAGAAATCTATCTGCTTGTTTTCCATTCCCCTCCCCTGAATCCCCTCCCGCAGGGGGAGGGGAAAACCGGCGTCGCTTGGCGACCCCGCAGGGGCTTAGGTTACAATGCGGCGCAGCAGAAACCACGCGGCGGCTTGCTTAGACACGCGATTTCTCTGGGAGAAAATATGAAGCAAATCCTCTGGCTGGCCACGCTCGGCCTGTTTTCCGCGCAGGTCTGGGCGGCCGATGCAGCGCCGGTTGGCGATGCCCAAGCCGGGCAGGCCAAATCCGCCGCCTGCGCCGCCTGCCACGGACCCGGCGGCAACAGCCAGAGTGCGCTCTACCCAAAGCTGGCGGGCCAGTCGCCGGTTTACATCGTCAAGCAGCTCAACAAGTTCAAAAGCGGCGAGCGCAATAATCCAGTCATGATGCCGCAGGCGACGAATCTGTCCGAGCAGGATATGCAGGATATCGGCGCTTACTACGCAGCGCAGAAACCGGGTTTTGGCGCGGCGAACGAGCAAGCCGCGCCTATCGGTCAGAAGCTATATCTGGGCGGCAATCCCGCTACTGGCGTACCGGCCTGTTCGGGCTGCCACGGCCCAGCCGGTGCCGGCAACGCGGCGGCCGGATATCCACAGATCGGCGGGCAGCATACCGATTACGTCGCCAATGCATTGCGCTCCTATAAGGACGGCACGCGCAAGGCACCGGCGATGAGCTATGTCGCCGCGAAGCTGACCGAGGAAGAGATCCAGGCCTTAGCCTCCTTCCTCGCCGGTTTGCACTAATCGCACTGGGGCGCGCCAGGCGCACTTTTGTTGCACTTTCTTTTTGGGCCGCGGTCTTAGCAAGCCAGCATCACTTTTCAGGAAAATATCATGTCCGGTCTGCTGTCGGGCCTGTCACGCGTACTGCAGGCTTTGTCGCTTTCGCTGTTCCTGTTGCCCATTGCGTGTTCGGCCGAACAGGCCCCGGCCAAGCCGGCGGACAGTTACAAGACCGGCGAACATTACATCGAGCTGACCGCCCCGGTACAGTCGGAGGCGCCGCCGGGACAGGTCGAGATTCTTGAATTCTTCCTCTACACCTGCCCGCACTGTTATCACTTCGAGCCCGTGATCGGACCGTGGTCGCAGAAACTGCCGGGCAACGTCGTGTTCAGGCGCGTGCCGGCGAATTTCGGACCCAGCGCACCGTTATACGCGCGCGCGCACTACGCCGCCGAGTCCCTGGGTGTATTGGATAAAGTGCGGCCGGTCTTGTTCAAGGCCATTCATGACGAGCGCCGCACGGTGGATAACGAAGCGGCGCTGGCAAAAGTATTTCAGGAAGCGGCGGGAATTGACGAGAAGACCTTCAAGGAGGCCTTCAGCAGCTTTGCGGTGGACAATCAAGTGCGCAAGTCCGACGCGCTGACCCGCGCCTACACCATTACCGGCGTGCCGGCGCTCGCGGTCGCCGGCAAGTACGTGATAAGTCCGCGCAATGGGGGCACTTTCGAGAACATGCTGAACATCGCCGATGCCCTGGCGACACGCGAAAAAGTTAATTGACGAGCCGCATAACGGCTCGTCATCCCGTGCAAGCCGTCCATAGACGGCGCGACACGGGATCCAGAGTTTTGCAAGCTGGATTCCGGCGCATTCGACAGGCTCAGGACATGCTTCCGCCGGAATGACAAAGGGTGGGTGCTCGACCCTCGGTTCGCGTATACGAGCCGCATAACGGCTCGTCATCCCGTGCAAGCCGTCCATAGACGGCGCGACACGGGATCCAGAATACCGAAAAGCGCCCTCACCCTAGCCCTCTCCCAGAGGGAGAGGGGAAAAGAAGCTAGTCGAGCGCCTTATCCCCTTCGTAGATGATCTCCCAGCGGCCTTTTTTACCCTGCCGCCAGTACTGTTGTTTGTATTTCACCGCATTGAGATTGTTGCTTGAGTAGGCTTGGCGAAAGCTAGCCAGATAAAGCGGTTGTTTCTGCGGATAAGTGAACAGGCTTAAGTCCGTAAGCTTCACGCGGATTCTGGTTTTGGCGGCATTGACGCGTTTCTTGTGCGCGGTAAATTCCGCCAAATTCTGATCGTCAGTGCGAAAATCCCGCGCATAGTGGCTCAAGTATTTAACGGTTTTGCGCGACTCCCAATCCTTGCGCCACTGTTCGATTGCCTTGAGCAAGGCCGCTTCCTGTTTGCGCGCAGCCTTCGCATCAAGCCATTGCACCTGATCGGATAGCAGCACCGGCGCGCCGGCATCGGCTGCAAGTTCGATGCGTAATGCTTCCAGATCCTCGTTGGATACGGTGACGCAGCCACGGCTGGAACGCGGCGCCCTTGTATAGGTGTTCGGTGGCACGCCATGTATCCAGATACCGCCGCCGCTGCGATTTTGCGCGCGATCGAAGCGGTTGGGATAGGACAGCGGCAGCGCGCCGGCGCCGTAGAATTCGGTCAACTCGGCTGGCGGCAGAAATCCGGTGACGCGATACAAACCAACCGGCGTCTTGCTGTCGCCTTGCTCGGTTTTGCCAAATCCGCTGACGCCGATACCGGCGTAGTAATGCTCGCGGATGTGCGGCCGACCGTTTTTACCGCCTTCCAATAAATACAACCGGGCGCCGTTCAAATCCACCAGTGCTACGCGCATTTTCTCCGCGAGTCGGAGCACGGTACTGGGGATCGCATCGCTCGGCGGCGCGGTCTTGCGGTGCTGCCCGCGGAAACGCGCCTCTTCGATCAGGGCCTGCAGCCGCGCGTGTTGAGAGTCCACGGCGAGTGCCTGGGGCGCGCCGCTTTGCGCGCGCAGCAAGTCGCCATAAATCAACTGTGCCAGTTTGAAATTGGGCCGCTCGCGGGTGAGTCCGGCGAGTTCCTGCATCGCGGCGTCTGCACGGCCGGCCTGCAGTTCATCCAGCGCGCGCACCAGTCGCGATTCGGGATGATTATCCTGTTGCGCCGCGGCCAGCGCCGGCCAGATGCACGTAAGCGCGGCGTACAGGGCCGCGCAACGGAGTCTCACGTGAGTCAGTTCTGCCGCTGGCCGACCTGCTCGCGCAAGATTTTCCAGCCAGCTCCTTCGCGCACTAGTTCCAGCCGCTTCTCGACGGTGTCTTCCATGATTTCCGAAGAATAAAACTGTAGAAAGCGCGCCCGGGCCGTCGTATCCGTCAGTAGTTTGATCTGCATGTCGATCAGCTTTACTTCCACGCGTTTGGGCCGCGTGATGCGATCGCGACGCACTTTGGACCATTCAGCGCGGCTGACACCACCCTCCGGCTGGAAGTTAGTGGCATAGGCGGCAAGATAAGCGTCGGCATTCTGCGCTGACCAAGATTTCGCCCAACCCTGGACGGCTTCGGTCACCGCGCGTGCCTGCTGCTCGAGGCCGCTGGCCGCTGGCGTAACGGCAGGGGTCGGCTCAGTTTTCGCTTTTGCGATGGGTGTTGATGTTGCTGGCGTCGCCGGCGCCGTTGGCGCCGCAGCTGGGGCGGCGGGCGTAGATGGCGGCGTAGCGGCTGCAGTCGGTTTCGGCGCCGGTGAGGGTGTCACCTTCGCGTCTTTCGGCGACTCAAGCTTATTGGCGGCAAGCGCTGGTGGCGCCGGCGCGACTGACGAGGGAGTCTTGGGCGGCGGTGCGACAGTAGGCGGTTTCGCGGGTTCCGCAGCAGCAGCCGCTGGGGCGGGTTTCGGCTCCGGCCTCGGTGCTGTGGACACGGTCGGCGCAGGTGCTTCGAGCGGCGGGGGCGGCGCCAGTTGAGCGACCGCCGGCATTTGCATGGAATCGAGCAGACTCAGGCGCGGCACCGGCGCCGCTCGCTTCTCGTCCCGCGCCAAGGCGCGGTTATAGGCCTGCGTCGCCATCGCCGAATAAATCTCGCCAAGATTCCGGTGCGCGGTGGCGTAGCTCGGATGGGTTGCGAGTGCGGCCTCCAGCGCGGCGCGGGCTTTATCCAACTCGCCCTTTTGCGCGTACAGCACCGCGAGATTGTTATGCGGCTCGGGTGACTTTGGCAGCTCTTTGGCAAGCTGCTGAAATTCCGTGATGGCCTTGTCGGTCAAACCCAGCTGGGCGGCAGCGAAGGCGTAGTAAAAACGCAGCGCGGTATCGCGATTGCCTGCTTCGATCTCGGCTTCGGCTTCCTGCATCGCTTGCTGATACTTGCCGCTCGTGATCAGCCCCCGCAAATCGTCCAGATCGACGTTGGCGAAGGCGCTGGCCGAGAGAAAAAAACAAAGCGGAAACAGGCGGTTGAAGTGCAGGCGCATTGGCTGTCAGCAGGCGCGCGGCGGCCGCGCCTTTCGGGCACGCATCATAGCAAGAATGACTAACGCTGTAGGCGAATTCCGATCGCCCTGAGGTATCAAAGCCTGTCCTGAGCTTGTCGAATGGGGGCAACCGCTCCGCGCCCGTTCGTGCTTCGATACGCCGCAGGCGTACCCTGTCCTGAGCTTGTCGAAGGATCAGTACGAACGGAGTGAATCAGTCATGCCAGATAGCCGCCGTCGGCGGTGATACAGCTCCCGGTCACATAACTGGCGGCATCCGACGCCAGGAACAAGATGGCGGGTGCGATCTCGTCTGGATGTGCCACCCGCTGCATCGGCACATTGGGCAAAAAGGTCTTGAGCATCTGGTCGTTCTTGACCAGGGCCGAGGCGAACTTGGTATCGGTGATGCCGGGCAATACCGCGTTCACGCGGATCTTGTGCGGCGCGCATTCTTTGGCGAAAGCCTGCGTCATGTTGATGATGGCGGCCTTGGTCACCGAATAAATCGCCTGGAACATGCCCGGGCTGACGCCGTTGATTGAGGCGGTGTTGACGATGCTGCCGCCGCCCTGCCTCTTCATAATCTGCCCGATTTTCTGCGACATGTAGAAAAAGCCGCGCACGTTCACATCTATGGTTTTTTCCATCGCATCGAGCGGCGTGTCGAGCACATGGCCGAAGTAAGGATTGGCGGCGGCATTGTTCACCAGGATATCCACTCGTCCGAACTGTTTCTCGACCTCGGCGGCGAAGGCGTCAATCGCCGTCACTTCACCAACGTGACAGACCAGCGCCGTCGCTTTGCCGCCTTCCTTCAGGATTGCTTCTGCGACCGCACCGCTGCCGTCCAGTTTGCGGCTGGAGCAGATCACATGTGCGCCGTAAGCGGCGAGCAGCCTGGCGGTGCTCTCGCCGATGCCGCGTGAGGCGCCGCTGACGATGGCAACTTTGCCGCTGAGGTTAAAGATGTCCTTTTTCATGGGTTGTCCTGAAGAATCGAACTAGAGATCGGACTTGGCAATGACTTCGTCGCAAATCTTGCCAAGATAAGTCACGAACTGGCCGAACATCGCAAAACGCTGGTCGGTCACTTGCTTGTGGTAGTAGCGGTAGTAAATCTGCTGGGCAATCACCGCCAGGCGAAACAAGCCAAACACATAGTAGAAATCGACATTCTCTACTTTGACTCCCGTCTGTGCTGCGTAACGCGCGACCATTTCCTTGCGCGTCAGCATGCCGGGCAGATGAGTCGGGCCCATGCGCGACAGTTGCAAGGGCGCCGGATCGTTTTTTTCGACCCAGTAGGACAGGGTGCAGCCAAGGTCCATCAAGGGATCGCCCAGCGTAGTCATTTCCCAGTCGAGCACGCCGATGATTTGCAGCGGGTTCTCTTGGTCGAGCACCACGTTGTCGAATTTGTAATCGTTGTGGATGATGCCGATATAGCCTGAGTCGCCGGGCTGTTTGTCCTGCAGCCATTGCATGATGGCTTCGCAACCGGGCACATCGTCGGTCTTGGCTTTGCCGAAGCGCCCCATCCAGCCTTCGATCTGCCGCTTGACGTAACCCTGCGGGTGTCCGAAATCCGCCAGCCCCGCCTTGACGTAGTCCACTTTGTGCAGCTTGGCCTGTAGATCAATCAGATTCTCGCAAAGCTGGCGACATTGCGCCGTCGTAAGCGGCATGTCCTTGGGCAAGTCCTTGCGCAGCACTACGCCGTGAAAGCGCTGCATCAGATAAAACGGGGCGCCGATGACGGACTCGTCTTCGCAATACGCATAGGCTTTCGGCGCCTGCGCGAACAGCGGCTGCAGTTTCGACAGCACGCGGAATTCGCGGCCCATATCGTGCGCGCTCCTGGCCTTGGTGCCCGGCGGCGGGCGTCGCAGCACCATTTCGGTATTGCCGACGGTGACCAGATAAGTGAGATTGGAATGCCCACCGGGAAACTGTGCGATGGAAATGGCGCCCTTGAGTTCCGGCAAGGTTTGGCGGACATGGGCTTCGACCTTGGCGGTATCCAGCTCCTCCCCTTTACGGAACTGCGTCGCGGAATCTTCAGCGGTCATGCGGCTGTGTTGTGCGGCCAGGCGGTGGGCCGGGGGCTCAGTTTAGGCCGGGTTGAGCATGCGCTCCACTATCTCGATAACGAAATCCGCATAACGCTCCACGTCCACGCCACGGCTGCGGTACTTGCCGCGCTTGAGATACCAATCTTGCAGCATCGCCTTTAGCAGGGCCGCGGTCAGTTGCGCGTCAGTCGCGCGGAACAGGCCCGCGGCTTGCCCTTGCTCGATCAACTCCCGAAACAGCGTCTCAGTGGCGATCTCCGCCTCTACCGCCTGTTGCCGTTCGGCTGGCGCCAGATTTTTGGCCTCCATATACGAAAAGTAAAACCAGGCGCGCAGAACTTCCGACAAATATAAGTGCGCGCGGATCGCCGCTCGAAGTTTCTCGCGCGGCTCGTGGAGGCCCTCAAGCTGCCGACTCAGCGTACGCAGCGCCAGTCTGTGGCCATGCGTCTGAATCAAGGCCACCAGATCATCCTTGCTGCGGATGTATGCATAAAGCCCGCCCAGGCTCATGCCGGTGGCCTTGGCCAGATCGCGCAGGCTCATGCTGTGAAAGCCCTTCTCATTGGCGAGGGTTAGCGTGGCCTCGATGATGGTGACCAGCTTGGGCACCGCCACCGCTTCGCTCTGCACCTGGAACTGGGCGCTATGTTCCCGGTAAAGCTCGCGCACGATGCCCTGCATCGTCAGGCCGATGTCGCGCCGGAACTCTTTGAGAGTTCTCGTCATGTGGTTTCGCTAGCGATAAGTGATTAACGCGGGGTCGGCGGCCAGGTACAGATGCGTGATGTTGTTGAGCTCCAGCAGGTAGTAACCCGAGCGGCGCACCTGTACTCGCGTGATGGAAGCGTTGGCGATGCCCCAGTTGACGCGCATGGCCATATCGTCCGACAGCTTCAACGCGGCGCGCACCGCCACCGAAATCGCGCCGCCGGAAGTAAAGACCGCGACGTGTTCATCCTTGGCATGGCGCTCATGCAAGCGCGTCAGACCGGCTTCAACCCGCGCGACGAAATCCGTCCACGACTCCATCTGGCCGTGCTCGGAAGTCTCGCCGCGCAACCAGCAGGCGATCATTTGCTCGAAGGCGCGCTGAAACGTACGCCGGTCCTTGAACAGCAGCGTGCGATCGGCCTGCAGCATGGCGGCCAGCTCGGCATCCGCCTTTAACGCGGCCGGCAGATAGCATTTGAACAAGCCATTGGCGTCATACTCGTTGAATGCGCTTTCCGTCTGGGGCGCCGGCATCGCGCCATGGGCTCGCACCGCAATCTCAGCGGTATCCGCCTGGCGCAACATGTCGCCGGAGTAGACGCCGGCAAAACTCAGGCCGAGTCGTTTAAGATGGCGGCCGGTGACTTCGGCCTGCCGTTGGCCAATCGCCGAGAGGCGGTCATAATTGTCGCCGCCGAAAGAAGCTTGTCCGTGGCGGATGAGATGAATATGAGCCATAAAGCCCTAATGAAAATTTTATCGGTATGTGTAACATATTATTATCGTTGATATTTGTCAATATCGAACGAACGTTCGATTGAGATTATATAGGAGTTGAACTTGGATAAACGCACCTGGATGATTTACGGCGCTAACGGCTACACCGGCGAGTTGATTGCGCGCGAGGCGAAGAACCGCGGGCTCAAACCGATTCTCGCCGGCCGCAGCGGCGACAAACTCGCGCCGCTGAGCAAGGAGCTTGACTTCGAGTGCCGCGTCTTCGATCTGGGCGACGCGGAGCAACTTGCCAGGAATCTGATTGGGATAAAGCTGGTACTGCATTGCGCGGGGCCTTTTTCCGCCACCAGTGCGCCGATGATCGAGGGCTGTTTGAAGGCCAAGGCGCATTATCTCGACATAACCGGCGAGATCAGCGTGTTCGAGCACGCGCAGGCCCAGCATGCACGTGCACGCGAGGCCAATATCGTCGTCTGCCCTGGTGTTGGCTTCGACGTCATTCCGACTGACTGCGTCGCCGCCGCGCTAAAAAATGCTTTACCGGATGCGACCCATCTCACATTGGGTTTCGATTCAAGCTCCGGCTTTTCGCCCGGCACCGCCAAGACTTCGGTTGAAGGGCTGGCGCAGGGCGGTCGCGCGCGCGTCAACGGCAAACTCCAGCGCGTGCCGCTGGCCTACAAGACGCGTCGCATCGATTTCGGCGACGGCGTCAAGCTGGCGATGACGATTCCCTGGGGCGATGTGTCCACCGCTTACTACACGACCGGTATTCCGAACATCGAGGTTTTTATCCCGGCCTCGCCGAAGCTGGTCAGCATCCTCAAGCGGCTGAACTATATCCGCTGGCTGCTGGGCTTCGGCCCGATACAGGGCTTGCTCAAGCAGCAGGCGGCTAAACAAAAAGGCCCCAACGCCGAACAGCGCGAACAATTACCGACCTTTGTCTGGGGCGAGGCCAAGAGCGCGGCCGGCGTGACCAAGACCGCGCGCATCAAAACCGCGAATGGTTACGCGCTGACCGTTACCGGCTCGCTCGCGGTCACCGAGTTTCTGCTGCGCAACGAGGTACGCGGCGGCGCCTATACACCGGCCAAACTCATGGGCGCGCAACTGGTGGAGAAACTGCCCGGCAGTAGCGCGCTGGCGCTGAGCTAGCGAGCTAAGCGCGCCCCGGCTAGCCGGCTTTAGCCAACATCGTCTCAAGCTGCGCGCTGAGTCCCAGACTACGGGCTTTCTGCCGCAGCAGTTTGGGCTTTACGCCTTGCGTCAGCGCGAACTGTGTCAGGCGCTGCTGCGCTGACTCGCCCATGCTGTTGATGATCGGCAGCAGCACATCCCACAGGTCTTGCATCTGCACCGCTTTGAGCATGCTGCCCAGCACGGCATCGTCCTGCTGCGCGGCGAGGTCCGCCAGTTTTTTGCGGGTCTTGTCGCCGACTGCGGCCATCAGCCCCAGGGCTTCGTCCCAGTAGCCATCGGTATCAGCGCCGCCACTCGCCGCGGTTTGGATCAGGCTGGCGAGCCGAGCGGGGCTCATGAAGCCGACGATCTGGTCGATGCGCTGTGGCGACTCCAGAAAGGACGCTATCTGCAACAGCACGGCGTCGTCATGAATCGCGTGAATGACCGTCTCCAACGTACTGTCGAGCAGATAATCCACAAACCGCGCCATGACCACGAACTCGCGCCGCTTGATGAGCTCCTGCGCGATGGCGACCACCTGCTCCGCCGGCAGACGTGCGATGACGCCCTTGGCGCTGCGCGGATCCAGTTCGAGGCTCACATCGGCGAGGAAACCGGTCGGCAGTTTGCGCGCCGTCTCCAGCGCCTGTTCGGCCGGCAGCAGCCCGGCCACACGCGCACACAGCATGGCGCCGAATACTTTTTCGCCGATCATGGCGTTGATGCCGGCCGGCAGCAGCCGGCTGGCCGCGGCCACGCGCTGCAAACGCGAACGAGCATCATCGAATAACGCGTCCGACATCTGCTCGCGCAGCGCGCGGATGGCCAGCGGGTCCACCGCCTGCAGGAACTCCAGCTTCTGCGGCGCCAGGCCGAGCAGCCGGCCGAGCTTGACGATCTCCGCCCGGCCGCCGAGCTGATTCATTTTCTGAAGAGAATCTTTTTTATCGGGATGCGCAGCAGCGCCGGAATAAAGCTGAGCGAGTCTTCCACCGCGCGGTGCAGCGCCCTGCGCTGACCCGCGCGCGCGTCGCGGTAAGCTTGCAGCAGGATGGTCAGTTGCGCGTCGGGGAGTTGCTCGAATGCGTCCAGCTCAAGCTGCGGCGACTTCAACTCGCGGCGCAATTCTTCCAGAGCCTGCCTGGTCAAGCGTTTCCCTCGGGGCTTGCGGCGGCCCGCTACTTCTCGCTCATCGCCGCGTCCGCGCCCGCGGTCAAGTCCTGGCCCTTATGCTTGAGCTCCTCGTGCGAGAAGAAGTAGGCCAGCGCCGGCAGCACCACAATCGCGCCAATCATGTTCGCGGTGAAACCGAACACCAGCAGCACGCCCATATCGCGCTGAAACTGCAGCTCGGAGAACAGCCACATGGCGACGCCGGCGGCCAAGCCTATT
Source organism: Nevskiales bacterium (assembly GCA_050740255.1). GTDB lineage: Bacteria > Pseudomonadota > Gammaproteobacteria > Nevskiales > JBOICV01 > JBOICV01. Next base: position 27,823 of record JBOICV010000164.1, read on the forward strand.
CCCGTAAACAGGGTGGCCTTGCCGGTCGAGCGCATTTTTTGATAGTAGGCTTCCTCGAGAGTCAAACCTTTTCGCAGGCCGTCGGCCACGACCGAGTAGCTGTAAATGCCGTAGTCCACGCCGATGCCGCAGGCAAAGGCCAGCACCGGCAGCGTCGCCACTTTCTGGCCGATGTCCATGGCGACCATCACCGCGTAGCCCAGCAGAGTGACCAGCGACAGCGGCAACATGATGCATAGCACGCCTGACAGCGTGCGGAAAGACAGGAACACGAACAGCGTGATCGCGCCGTATACCCAGTACACCACCGGCAGCTCGTTTTTCTTGACCTCCTCATTGGTCGCGGCCATCACGCCGACATTGCCGGAGGCCAGGCGGAATTTCACGCGCGGCTCCTGGTTCATATTGTCCTGGTAATGCTTCACCTTCGCGATCAGATCCGTAATGGTTTCAGCCTTGTGATCGCGGGTGAAGATGAACAGCGCCAGCCCGTCGCAATTGTCGTTGAGGAAGCCGGTGGTGGTCGGCACCAGCGCCGTGGATTGCGCCAGCGCGTATTGATTGCGCGGCAACACCTCGGCGCTCGGGCGGCCTTCGCTTAAGCCCTCATAGGCCAGCTTGGCCAGATCCAGCAAGGACAGCACGTCGCGCACACCATCCTGGTTGTACATATACCAGGAGAAGCGGTCTATCTCGCCCATGATGCTGTAGTCAATGCAGGCATCCGGCACGGTTTCAGCGATGACCTTGAGCTGGTCCACGCCCATCGCGAAGTTGCCGGCGACGACGGCTGCGTCCTTGTTGAAGCGCGAATCGGGCCGCAGTTCCGGCACGCCTTCGGTGGTGTCGCCGATGCGGACGAAGTGGAGTTGCGTGGCGCCAAACCCGGCCAGCACCGCGCAAATCAGCACGACGGTGGTGGCCGGGCCGCGACGGCACAGCACCGCCATCTTCTTGAATACGACATCGCCGAGCCGCTCGCGCAAGGCCTGCGCCTCGCGGAATTTCTCGATGTTCGGGATGCGCATGAAGGACAGCACCGCCGGCAGCAATACCTTGTTGACCATGATCACGCCGAGCATGCCGAAGGCCGCGTTCACCGACATCTCGCGGATCACGTCGATATTGATCAGGTAAATGGTCGAAAAGCCCACCACATTGGCGAGCAGCGCCACCACGCCCGGAATCGCCAGGTTGCGGAAGGTCGCGAGCGAAGCCTGATAACCGGTCGCGCCCTTGGTGGAGATTTCATTGGCCCAGGAGCTGACGTATTGCACGCCGTGGCTCACCGACACCGCCATGATCAGGAAGGGCACCAGCAGCGCGAACGGATCCAGGCCGTAGCCAATCGTTTTCAGCAGGCCCAGCTCCCAGATGCAGGCCACACAGGAAGTGGAGACGACGATGATCGCCATGGTCAGCGAGCCGACGTAAATCCACAGCAGCGCGCCCATCATGAATAGCGCGACGAAGAAGAAGCCGGCGACCTGGATCGACGCGTCGGTCATGTCGTCCACGACCTTGGCGAAGCCGATGATGTGCACTGAAGTGTTTTCGGTCTCGTACTTGGCGCGGATCTCCTCGAGCTTGTCGCCGACCTTGACGTAATCAAGCGGCAGGTTGGTCTCGGGATCGTTTTCCAGCAGCTCCGCCGCGATCAGCGCTGCGCTGTGATCCTCGGACACCAGCCGTCCGATCACATTGGCCTTGCCGACGTTGATGCGCAGGCGCTCCATCATTTCGGGTGTCGGTACGTAATCAGGCGGCACCACGGTGGCGCCGGCCAGGCCGTCCTCGATCACCTCAACATAAAGAATGCTGGGCGAGAAAATCGAGGTGACGCGTGCGCGGTCCACGCCCGGGATGAAGAACACCTCGTCGTTGACCTCGCGCAGCACTTCCATGAATTCCGGCTGATAGATGTCGCCCTTGTGGTTTTTGAGCGCGACCAGCACCGTGTTCGCTCCGCCGAAGTCCTTGTAATACTCCAGAAAGGTCTGCATATACGGGTGGGCCTGCGGCACCATCTTCAGCCAGCCGGCCTGCGGCTTGAGCTGGGCGGCCTGCACGGCGAAGAACACGGTCAGCAGCGCCAGCACCGTCAGCGTGATCTTGCGGTGCTTGAAAATCGGCGGCTCGACAATCTTGAGAATCGCCCTCGTGAAAGAGGTCTGACGCATCGGTGCGGCCATGTGATTTCCCCTAGTTGATGGCGCCGAGATCAACTACGCCGCGCTTGCCGACGCCGATCACGCGTCCGTCCCGCGCCAGCGCACCGGACAGACTGGCATCGGTGGGCAATTTGAGCGGCGTCAAACTCGCCGCCGCCAGATTGGTCTTCTCGCCCAGGCCGTTGACGCCCACCAGCAATACCTCGCCGTCCGGCAGCTTGGCCGCGCCGAACATGCTCTCGCTCAAGCCGCCGTTCAGTTGCTGCCAGCCGAGTTGGGTGATGCCCGCCGCATCGCCTGTGGTCAGACGGGCCGCGGGATCAAACGCGGCCACGTCCTGCGTGGCCACGGCGCCGATATCGGCCGCGACATACACCCGGCCACGCAGACCGTAAACCAGCACGCCGCGCTCGCCCATCGGCACCGCGCCGAACATGCTGCCGGCGTAGGGCGAGTGCAGCAACTGCCAGTTTTCGCCGCGGTCCGTGGAGGTCGCCAGCAGGCTTTTCTCGCCGGCGATGAACAGCGTGCCGTTGCCAAGCTGCACAATCGTGTTGAAGTGCTGGCCGAGATCGCCGATCGGGAACTGGCGCAGTTGCCAGTTGGCGCCGCCATCGGCCGTGGCCAGATAAGCGCCATAGCCGCCGACGGCGATGCCGTTCTGCGCATCGAGCATCAGGATGTCGAACAACTGCCGCGCTTCGGCGTTATGGTGTTGCAGCGCCCAGCTGCCGCCGCCATCGTTCGTATGCAGAATGGCGCCGTCGTAGCCGACCGCCCAGCCGCGTTGCGCGTCCAGAAAGCGCACCCGCGTCAGCATGGTGTTGACCGGGGAGGGGACTTGTTTCCAGGTCTTGCCGTCATCCGAGATCACGATACTGCCGCGCTGGCCGACCGCGATCAGCCGCTGGCCGGTATCGGCGATATCAATCATGCGGTACTTCGCCGCCAACGGCGCTTCGAGCGCGGGCTGCGGCTTGATTGAATGCGGCGGCGGCGGGGCGGCCTCATCGCTCGCCGCTTCCGCCGTCGCTTCGGGCGGCGGCACAGCGTCCGCCGCTTTCGGTTCTTCGTCTTTGCCGCCGCAGGCGCTCAGCGCCAGCAACAGCATCCAGCCGATGTGCATTTTCATGACTGCTCCCCGGCGAGCATGACTGACTCTCTTATTTGGTGCGCGACAGCTTGGCCATATTGGATTGGGTGAAATAACTGTCGTCGTAACTGATCTCGAAATCCGAAATCGCGTCCTCATTGGTCAGGCTGGTGAGGAAATAGCGCTTCGCCTGCAAGTCGTAAATCGCTTCCGGAATGCCGGTCACCGTGGGAATGAAGGGCAGCGTTATCAGAGATGCCTCCTGAAACTTCCACAACTGGCCGCGCGCGTCGTAGCAGTCCACCGCGGCGACGGACCAACTGTCCTCGTCCACGTAGAACACGCGCCGCGCGAACTTGTGGCGGATGCCTTGCCGCACGTTCGCTTCCACCACCCAGATGCGGTGCAGCTCGTAGCGCGCCAGATCCTGGTTGATGTGACCGGGGCGGATAATGTCGGTGTATTTGAAGGTCGGGCTGTTGAGCAGCGCCGAGTTGTAGGGAATCAGCATTTCTTTCTTGCCGATCAACTTCCAGTCGTAACGGTCGAGGTTGCCGTTGTAGACGTCCACCTGATCGAAGAACTGCTCGCCGTCGGAACCGATGTTGGGGCCGTCATAGCCCACGTCCGGCGCGCGGTTGGTGCGGCCGAGACCGGGGTTGTAAAGCCAGGCGGAACGGCCGCTGCCGCCGGTCATGCCGGCGTATTCGTGCACCAGCGTGATCTGGCCGGCCACGCGCGGCGGCTCCAGCACGCGCTGCAGGTAGTACACCAGAATTTTGTTATCGGCGCCGGGCGGCTCTTTCAGATTGGCGTACTTGAGCTTCACGTCCTCGACCAGTTTGCTGATCTTGTAGCTGCCGTCCGGTTTGACGATGGCCTGGTTGTTATAGCGCCGCACGGCCGAACCGCGGAATTTCATCTTGTGGTTCCACAAGACCTCGGCGCCGCTCTGCGGAATCGGAAAGGGGAAACCGAGTCTCGCGCCGGACACATCATCGGTGCCCTTCAGCTCCGCGCTGCTCGCATTCGCAATCGTGGCCTTGTAAATCTCCTCCGGGAAAAAGCCGTTGCGCGCGGTTGGATACACAATCATCTTGTAGTCGGCATAGGCCTTGAACATGGCCTTGTGCCCTTCGGTCAGCTTGCTTTCGTGCTGCGCCAGATTGTCGCGCGTGACGACATACAACGGCCGCAGGAAATCCTCCGGCTTGGTGCCCGGCACCTGGTAGGTGAGGAAATCGCGCACATTGGGCGGCATGTACTTCAGCATGAGATCGCTGATGTCCTGCGCACCTTGGCCGCTGGTGACCAGCGCCGACAACTCCAGCACCGAGCCGACATCGAATGCGTTCACCAGCCGCGTGAAAATATTCGGATCTTTTTTCAGCTCGGTGATGACGGCGACGATGTCTGCCTCGATCTCCGGCAGCTTTACTGCTCTCGACTTTACGTCGGCAATCAAGCCATCCACACTCTTGCCACGGCCGGAGAGTATCCGGTTCATATCGGCCTTGAGCGCGGCATCGGCCGACAGCATCTTCTCGACCACCGCGACGACCTTGTCGCCCTTGGCCGGGTCGGCGTCCATGATTCTCTGGCCGGTCGCCAGCATGTCGCTGATCGCGCCGGCATCGCCGACCAGTTGCTGAATGTCCTTGACCAGCTGGGTGCGGAAATCTTCCAGCTTGGCGCGGGTAAAGGCTTTCGGCGTCGGGCCGAAGGAATCGGCGCCGGTCCAGACCGGGATCGAGCCCTCCGCGTTGCCGGGCTTTTCCGCCCCGACCGGCGTCAGCTCATTGCCGAGCTTGGCGGCCTGTTCCGGCGGCGCTTTGGCCCAGGCTGCGCTGCTGATGGCCAGCATGGCCACCAGCAGCTTGCCGGATTGCTTCATGCGCTCACTTCGTGCGCGACAACTTCGCTATGTTCGACTGCGTGAAGTAAGCGTCTTCCCAGTTGATTTCCCAGTTCGAGTAAGGATCCTCGTTGGTCATCGTAGTGGTGAAGTAGCGCTTCGACTGCAGGTCGTAAATCAGCTCCGGAATGCCCGACACCGTCGGGATAAACGGAATCGTCAGCAGATGCGCTTCCTGCACCTTCCACATCTGGCCGCGCGCGTCGTAGCAGTCCACCACCGCGATGGACCAGCTGTCCTCGTCAATATAGAACACGCGCTTGGCGAATTTGTGGCGGATGCCCTGGCGCACGGTCGCTTCAACCACCCAGACGCGATGCAGCTCGTAGCGCGCCAGCACCGGGTTGATATGGCCGGGCCGGATCAGGTCGCCGTATTTCAGTGAAGGCGCGTTGATGATCCAGGAGTTGTAGGGGATGTAAAGCTCTTTCTTGCCGACCAGCTTCCAGTCGAAGCGGTCGAGCGCGCCGTTGAACACGTCAACCTGATCGAAGAACTGCTCGCCGTCGGAACCGATCTGCGGCCCGTCATAACCCACGTCCGGCGCGCGATTCACGCGGCCGAGGCCGGGGTTGTACAACCAAGCGGAACGGCCGCCGCCTTCTATCGAACCGGCGGTCTCATGCACCAGGGTGATCTGGCCGGCCACGCGTGGCGGCTCCATCACGCGCTGCAGATAAGTGAGCAACAGTTTGTTGTCGGCCGGCGGTGGCTCCTTGAGATTCGCGTATTTGAACTTTACGTCCTCGACCAGCTTGGAGATCTTGAAAGTGCCGTCCGGCTTGACGATGGCCTGGTTGTTGAAGCGCCGCACCGCCGAGCCACGGTACTTCATCTTGTGGTTCCAGAGCGCCTCGGCGCCGCTTTGCGGAATCGGGAAGGGAAAGCCGAGCTTCGCCCCGCTCACCTGATCGGTGCCGGTCAGCGTGGCGTTGGCGGCGTTCGCCACCGTGGCCTTGTTGACTTCATCCGGGAAGAAGGCGTTGCGCACCGAGGGGAAGACCACCATCTTGTAAGTGTTGGGATAGGTCTTGAACATCGCCTTGTGGCCTTCGGTGAGCTTGCTCTCGTGCTCGGCGAGGTTGTCCTTGGTGATCACGACCTGCGCCTCGACCGGGCTCTTGGTCATGCCGGGGATTTTCACATCCACCGATTCGCGGATATTGGCCGGCATCACCGCCACGATCTTCGGAATGATCGCGATCAACCCCGCGGCATCCTTGGCCGCCTCGGCTTCCTTGAGTAGTTCGCGGCTCTTGGGATCAAGGTTTTTGCGCTGCTCCTCGAGCCCGGCGTGCGTGATCTTGATCAGCGATTCGGGAAATGCGGTCTTGCCGATCCACTCCGTGATGCTGCCGTCGGCATTGCCCTTCGCTTCGGCGCCAGCGAAGGTCAGCTCGCCGCCGAGCTTGGCCGCTTGATCGGGCGGCGCCTTGGCCCAGACCGCGTTGGCGGCCAGCACGTATACAAGGCTGGCGATCAGCCACTTGCTCAAAATCGTTTTCATCGCATTATCTCCTGCACCAAGGCGGCAGCGCGCCGCCGAATGAATGTCAGGCGCCTCAAAACCTAAGCGCCTTACCGGGTCCTGCGTCAGAACGAATAAGTTACGCCGAACAGCACGCTGTCGCGATCCGCGAGCAAATTGTCTTCTCCCGCATAGTGATTGAACAGAATACTGCCGGACCAGTCATTGCCGTACTCGAAAAAGCTGCCGTACACGATCCAGCGGTTGCCTTCCACATAATTCTGCGCGGGCGAAGGCGCGATACCGTCAATGTCCTCCATCCACAGAATCGTGGGCTTCAGCGTGAGGCCGAGATCGAATACGTTGGCGTAGTTGAACTGCACCAGGCTGCGCACACCCCAGGCGAAGTCATCCGCCCAGCCTTCCGTCATCTGGGTTGGATTGATGCGCAGGGCATGCGTCGTGCCCGGCGGATCGCCGGTGCCGTCTTCGCCGGGGCTGGGATGGGTCTGCTCGCCGGTGCCGTTGAAGAACAGCTCGCCCGGTTCGGGCATGTCCGCCACGTGGGTGAAGCCGGCCTCGAGCAGGATGGTGATGTCCTCGGCGCGGAACAGATTCTCGCCGGAGACCAGCTTGATCGCGTTCAGCACGAACTGGCCCACCTTGAGCCGCTCGAAGCCAGGCACATACTCGTTGGCCGAAATCTCCTCGCCGCGGAAAACGCTGATGAAATCCGGCACGAAGGTTCGCGCGCCAGGAATGGTACCGAGGGTCAGGCCCGGAATGACGCCCACGCCGATCGGGATATCCTGGGCCGGCAAGGCCGGTTGCTGCGCGGCCATGAGCACATCCGTGAACAGCAATTGCGCCGGCTGGTTCGGCCGGTAGGCATACTCGCCCGAGAAAGACCAGCCGAAGCCGGTGGTGTTGAAGCTGACGCCGAACAAATGGATGTCTTCCGGGTAGTCCAGAATGATGCGCGGCGTGTCGAGGGGCAGCGGCTCCAACCCGATGCCCAGGACATTCAGTGTGCCGTTAAAACCCCGGCAGGCGATGGCCGCGGTTACGATATCTCCGGGAATGAGCGCATCGCGCAAGCAGGAGCGGTCCGCCGCGAACACGCTCGCCAGCGGCAGGCGGCTGTGGTAATTCATTGCGTAAATGCCGAACTGGGTGCCGTTGTTGAAGTTTTCGAGATACCAGTTCAGGCGCAGGCCGTACTGACCCCCTTCGTCGGGCGCGAAGGCTTTCTCGTTGGATACGGAGACCGTTGCCGTCGAGCTGCTGATCAGGCCGGTCATGCCGGCGAACCCGCCACGCCGGTCGGGATCCTCCGCGATCTGGCCGAGGTGCAGAAAAGCCCGGCGGCCGCCGCCGGCGATGTCGCTGGTGGAGAAAAAGCTGCCCGCCGGATCCGGCCGTACCGGCTCCCAGTCGAACTGGTAAAAGGCTTCCAGGTTGATCGCCTCGTTGACGTCCACGCCGATCAAGGCCATGCCGGTGGGAATAGCCAGCTCGCTGAGCGCCAGCCCCGGCTGACGCGCCGCGATCGCATCCAGCGGGTTGATCTCGTCCAGGGTATTGAACAGGTGCAGATTGGCCTCGCCCCAGCGCACGCGTTGATAGCCCACCGCCACGTTGACGTTCTTGTCGAACACGGAGAAGGGCCTGGCGATGAAGGCCTCGCGGAACTGGATTTTCTTCGCCACTTTCTCCTCGATAGTTTTCTTGCGGTCGGTGAAGCGCGGCTGAAAGCGCGTATTGCCATGCTGCTCGATGAAGTTGTTATTTACCGTGTCGTAAAAACCGATGCCGGAGAGCTTGAGCGTCCAGTCGCTCCACTTAACCGCCAGCTCGCTATTGATCTTGGCCAGGCCGCTGATCAGATCGCCCTTGTCGTAGTTCAGATTGCCGTCGTCGGTGTTGTGCAGCAGAAAACCGCCTTCCGCGGCGATCAGACGCCGGTTCGGCGCGGGGTCCATATTGGCGGACAGGCAGTCGTCGGCGTTACACAGATTCTCCTGGCCCGGCACATTCAGCTTGCCGAGCAGCGCGTTGTCGCGCTCTTCCAGGCGCCAGCCGGCGCCTACGGAAAGTTTTGTGATCAGCTCGAGCGTGATCGCGCCTTCAGCAAATTCAAAGTTCAGCGCCCAACTCGCGGGCGCGACCGCGAACGATAAAAAAACAGACACACCCAGCCGTAAAAGCAGGTGCAAGGCTCTCTCCTCCTGACGCACGAATATTATTTACATCCGGTAATGTAAGAGTTAATACATTAGACGCAATTGTGTCAAGCGCAGACGCGCCACAGCGTGCTGGTGTTGCGGTAAGCTGCGCATATTCGCAAAAAAACTATGGGAGGAAGGGACCATGAAAGCCATCGTGCACCGGACGGTGCTGACCTGCTGCACAGTCATGCTGCTGGGTATTATCGGAGTGGCACAGGCCGGCTACTACCACCCCTATAGCGGCGAGTTTTATTCGCCATCCCCCACCGGCTACGACTATCGTTACGACGCCGGTTACTACCAGCCGTATAGCCCCGACTACTTCGCCGCCTACGACGGCGATTACCACTCCCCATATCGCTCCGACTACTCGCCGCCTTATCGCGCTGGCCTGCGGGGTAGCAGTCAGGAATGGGAAGTGATTTGCGCCCATGAGGACGAAAAACACAACAAGCGCTGCGTCGCCTATACCGCGCTGGAGGGTCTGGTTGGCGGTGTCTGGGGAGCTGCGCACGCGCTCAGCGTATCCAGCAACGAACCTGGGGACTACCGGCTTGGCTGGACTCCGCGGCTTTATGTGCCGGACGGCGAGCATCCGCTATTCCTGCAGGTGGACAATCGCTACCGGCGCAGCTTCTCGGCGGGCAAGAAAGGTTACCGTGGCAATGAATTCGACGGTTATCGCATCGAGACCGACGCCGCCTTGATCAACGCGATGAAGCGCGGCCGCGAGCTTAGCCTGAGCTATACCGATATCTTCGGCGACACCCGGCAGGTGCGTTTCTCGCTGATGGGTGTAACGAGATCATTACAAATGACCGATCAGCGCCTGACGGCAAAACCGAAAATGGTGGCGCCAGCGCAAGCACCGGTGGCACGCCTGTACCGGCATAAGTAAGCGCGGGGCGCCTGGCGCGCCGCAGTGCCCCGGCGCAGATCAATGAGTCGCGGCCGCCTGCGCGGCCGGCGCCATGATCATGCGGTCGGTCCAGGCGAGCGCGATGGCCGACAGCAGAAACGTGCAGTGGATGATCACCTGCCATTTCAGCGTATCGTTGCTCATATTCGGCGCGTTGATAAAGCTCTTGAGCAGATGAATGGAAGAGATGCCGATCAAGGCCGTGGCGAGCTTGACCTTGAGCACGCCCGCATTCACATGCGACAGCCATTCCGGCTTGTCCGGATGTTGTTCGATCCGCAGCCGCGACACGAAAGTTTCGTAGCCGCCGACAATCACCATCAGCAACAGATTGGCGATCATCACCACGTCAATCAGCCCCAGCACCACCAGCATGATCTCGGTTTCCTTCAGGCTGGTGGTGTGCGTGACCAGATGCCAGAGTTCGTGCAGAAAATGATAAACGTATACGCCCTGGGCGACGATCAGGCCGAGATACAGCGGCGCCTGCAGCCAGCGCGACCAGAACATGAAGCTGCCGACCATGCCGGTGTAACGGGTGTTGGGGACTGATGCAGTCATATGGTGAACGTCCTTTTTTTGCCGATGCCGTTGCGACCCACGGGAAGGGCGATATTGTAGCGGGCTATAGGACGGTGTCAGGTTGTGTCTGAGTTTGCCGCCGTATTCCTAAGTTTGTCATTCCGGCGGAGGCCGGAATCCATTCTGTTCACGCCGATGGACACCGACCTGTGTCGGTGTGAAAGCAAACTGAGACTACCCGGCGCTAGGCAATGGCCTGGCCGCACCGTACGCAATGGTTCTGTGCGAAAATTCGCGCGCAAAGCGCCCGTAGCTCAGCTGGATAGAGTGCTGCCCTCCGAAGGCAGAGGTCGTGAGTTCGAATCTCACCGGGCGCGCCAGTTCCCTCTGTTCCCACTTTCACCTTTGCGGCTATACTTGCGCCACTTTGGGGCAGGGCCATAGCCTGACCCCATATTCATATAAGAAGTAGCGAGGGCTGCGGTGTCCGCCAATCACGACAAGGTGTTTATCGTTACTTTTGCCGGTGTGCTGGCTTTTTTGATGGCTTTTGCCGGCGTCATCTTCATCATCGCGAATCTGATTCAGTCGAGCGCCGAGGGCGAAGAGATGCCGGCGGAACTGATCGCACGCATCGAGGAGCGTACCGCACCGATCGGCAAGGTCAACACCGATCCCAATGCGGCGCTCGCAGCAGCGGCAGAAGCCGCGGCCAGCGGTAGCGCCGAACTTAGCGGCGCCGAGGTGGTCAAGCAGGTGTGCGCCGGCTGTCATGCAGCCGGTGTGCTGGGCGCGATGAAGATCGGCGACAAGGGTGCGTGGAGCGCGCGCGGCAGCGTGGATCAGATGCTCAAGGTCGCGATTGCCGGCAAGGGCGCGATGCCGGCCCGCGGCGGCAATCCGGGTTTGACCGATGACCAAGTGCGTGAAGCGATTGTGGAGATGAGCAAGTAGTAGGAAACGGGGGCCTCGAGGCTCCGGTACGAATGGAAGTTCCCGCAATTAAAGGAGAGTGTAGATGCTAGGTAAATCCTGGGCTGTGGCCCTGTTACTGCTCCCGCTGTCGGCGCTCGCCGCAGAGGGCTTGAGTTACAACTACGTTGAAGCCGATTATTTTCAAGGCGACATTGATGTGCCGGGCGGCGAAGTAGACTTCGATGGTTTCGCACTAGAAGGTTCGTTTGGATTCAATGAGATGTTTTACGTGACGGGCCAATACGCTGATGCTTCAATTGACGAGACCGGTGTTGATGGTGACTCAGAGGGCATCAGCCTGGGCATTGGTGGCCACACCAGCCAATGGACCGGCGGCGTTGATTTGTTCGGCGTGCTCTCGTATGAGCGTGCGGAAGTCGACATCTCCGTGACTAGTGGCGGCATCACCAGATCCTTTAAGGCCGACGATGACGGCTTTGGCGTCGAAGTGGGGCTGCGCAGCCTGGTAACTGCGGCGCTTGAGCTGAACGGCAGCGTCAAGTACGTGGATGTCGGCGATGCGGACGGTACTGGCTTTGAAATCGGCGCCGTTTATTCGTTTACGCCCACCATTGCTGCTCTCGCGGCGTATCAGGACGGCGAAGACAGCTCTGGTTTCCTGGTCGGCGGACGTTTGTATTTCTAAAAACCCGTAAGCAGGCTCCAAAACCCCGCGCGCTTCGGCCGCGGGGTTTTTTTATTTCCGCGGCTCATGTCGTATAGTTGCCGGCAGATGCCCCACGCCGATGGGGCCGCCTTGAGGGAGGAGAATCATGCGTTTGAGCAAACTGCTTTGCGCCGTGGCCCTGGCCGGATGCAGCGGCCTTGCCGCAGCCCAGCCTAGCTATAGCCATTTCGAACTCGGTTACATCGCCGACGCGGACTTCGACAAGCTGGATCAGGGCGACGGAGTTGATCTGCGCTTGCGCTTCAAGCTTGGCGAAAGCTTCTTTTTCCACGGCCACGTCGCCGACGCCGAGGGGGACGACAGCGGCGCGCAGATAGATACCTTTGGTCTGGCCTTGGGCTTCCAGTGGGTATGGCTGGAAAAGCTCGGGCTTTACGCCACCTACGGTTTTGAAGACCTCGAGCTTTCCGACGTGGTGCTGACCGGACTTGCGCCGGATTTCGACGACAAGGGACAGGGTTTCGAGCTAGGCGCGCGCTATCCGCTTCTGGAAGGCAAGCTGGAACTGGGCTTCGAAGTGGATTACGACACTTACGACCACGCCGAGGCGCGCTTTTACGAACTCGCGGGGGTTTACGCCCTCACGCCGAGCTTTTCAGCAGTCGTGACCTATACCACCGGTGAATATGATTTCGACGACGCCGAAGACACGGTTGATCGCAGCGATATACGCGTCGGCCTCAGGGTGCAGTTTTAATTGGCGCAGGCATCGCCGGTTGTGCGTTGCACAAGCTCGATGGGTGCACTAGGATGCGCAACAATGCTTTGCAGCGCTGGCGGTCGCACTGTTATTGCGCTATAAGACCGTTCAAGCTGGCGGACACGAAAGAGGTTCGCCGATCGCCCGGGGAATTTTCGGCTGGATAATGCTCATTCGAGCAACAGGAGAGAAGACATGCGTGATGCAAAAAGGATAGTCGCCGGGCTGTTGCTCGGTGCGGGGGGGTTAGCTTGCGGCCAGGCCTTTGCTGATACCACGGGTACAGTGGCGGCCACCAGCGAATATCTATTCCGCGGTGTGGAGCAGGAAAACGGCGCCGCCGTGCAGGGCAGCCTGACCTGGAATAATCCCGGCGGCTTTTATGTGGGCGCCTGGGCTTCCAACGCAGCAATTGCCGGCGGCAACGAGCTGGATATTTACGGCGGCTGGACCACGGAGTTGGGCAACGGCCTGAGTTTGGACCTCGGTGTGATTTACTACCTGTACTCTGAAGCCGAGGAAACGCCGGGCAGCAATAGCCTCGATTACCCGGAAGTGTACGCTGGGCTGTCGTTCGGTGGCCTGAGCGGGAAGGTATTCTATGCAGCCGACATCAACGACGAAGCCAGCGAGGCCGGCACTTGCCAGGCCAATCTGGCCGCTCTGGGTTTTGTCGGGGCGAGCTGCAATAACGATCAGGAAGGCATTTACGCAACGCTCAGCTACGCGCTCACCGTGAAAGAGGGCTTGGATCTGACTTTCCAGGTGGGCCATAGCACTGGCGACGGCGTGGAGAATTTGATGGCCGCCGGTTTCTATACTGGCTCTGGCCCCGGTAATCTGAATGCGGGCGACGACGACAGCTACACCGACTACAGCATCACGCTGTCGAAGGATCTGGGCAATGGCATGGGCGCGAGCTTCGCCTTTGTTGATACCGATCTTGAAGCGGTTGATGGCACCGGCAACACCGTATTTGAAGACGATGGTAAGTTCGTAGTGTCCTTCAGCAAGGAATTTGCGCTGTAAATAACGCAGCATCTGGTTTGGAGAAGGCGGGCCCCACCGAAAGTGTGGGCCCGCTTTTCTTTTTTGTCGCTCTGGCGCACAAGATTCCCGCCCTTCGACAAGCTCAGGACAGGCCCCCGCGGGAATGACGGTAGTTCATTATCTTTGACGTCATTCCGGAAGTTGCGCAGCAACTATCCGGAATCTTTAACGCACAAGATTCCTGCGTTTGCGCGGATGACCGTATATGCGGACGGTTGCACGCCGTAAGACGCTATGCGATGTTTAGTTCACGCCGTGTTGGGGAGACATCATGAAGCACGCAAAGCTGCTGGCCGCTGTGCTGGTCTTGTTCAGTGCGCCGGCGCTGGCCCAGGTCAGCGGCAATATCACCGCCATCAGTGAGTACATGTTCCGCGGCGTCGCCCAGGAGGGCGGCGCGGCGCTGCAGGGCAGCCTGGACTATAGCCGCGAAGACGGCTGGTATTCGGGCGTCTGGGGTTCCAATTGCAGCGAATGCGGCGGCAACGAAATTGACTTTTACGGCGGCTGGACGGGTGAAGTCGGCCGTGGCGTAACGCTCGATGCCGGCGTGGTCTATTACCTGTTTACCGAGGACGCAGAAGTCAGCGGCGCGCCGGACATCGACTATCCGGAAATCTATCTCGGCGCCGGCTATGACGGCTTGAGCGGCACGCTTTACTACAGCAATAAGCTGGTGGACGAATTGAGCGACATCCCGGGCAGCGACCAGACGGGGTTTTATTTCACCGCGGATTACACCCATGCGCTGCGCGAGGGCCTGGAATTGGTGTTGCAGGTGGGGCGCAGTTGGGGCGATGGTGTTGACGCCGTCTTAGGCGACGCCTACACCGATTACAGCGTCACCGTGGTAAAAACGCTGGACGACGGCTTCAGCCTCAGCGCCGCGGTAATCGATACCGACCTGGACGCTGATGCCACCGCCACGACACCGGCCAGGGAGGACGACCCCAAGTTTGTGGTGGGTTTGAGCAAGGATTTTGCGTTTTAAGTTATTCGCGTGGGGTGAAGCCCTGAAGCTGGATGCGTTCGCGCCGGTCCGCGTGCAGTGGCTGGAGGAAGATTTTTTCCGGCGGTAATCGGCGGCAGAAGCAAGGCCCGCCAATCCTCGAAGCACAAGCCGGCGTGTTCGGCCGGGCTCATCCCTCATCCGCCTGAACCACCAGCAAATCCTGCCCCGCCGCCACGGCGCCGCCTTCCTTGCAGAACAGATGCGTCAGGATGCCGTCGCAGGGCGCGGCCAGGGAGAATTCCATTTTCATGGATTCGACGACGACCAGGGTTTGGCCCTGTTTTACGGCGTCGCCCACCCGGGCTTCTAGCCTCCACACGCTGCCGGCGACAGGGGTTGTCACCGGGCGCGCGTGTTCGGGCAGCTCCAGTTCGCGCTCGACGCCCGCCGCCGCCAGCGTCAGGTCGTTGGCGACCACGTCCTGTCCGGCGGCCTTCCAGCGTTCGCGCTCAGCTTCGAAAGCGGCCTGCTGGCGGGCCCTGAACTCGCCGATGGAAGCGGCGTTGGCCTCCAGGAAGAGGCGGTAGTCCTTGAGGCGGAAGCGGGCGGCTTCCAGCTTCAAGCGGAATCTGCCGCTGGCGAAATCCTCGCGCAGCTTGAGCAGCTCCGCCTCGCCCACCGGGTAGAAGCGCAGCTGGTCGAAGAAGCGCAGCAACCACGGTTGCGTGAAGTCGGCCGTGCGGCGGTGGCGGTTCCACATTTGCACCGTGCGGCCGACGAACTGGTAGCCGCCAGGCCCTTCCATGCCATACACGCAGAGATAGGCGCCGCCGATGGCCACGGCATTCTCCGGGGTCCACGTGCGGGCCGGGTTGTACTTGGTGGTGACCAGCCGATGGCGCGGGTCCAGCGGCGTCGCCACCGGCGCGCCGAGGTACACGTCGCCCAGGCCCATGACCAGGTAGCTGGCATCGAACACCACCCGGTACACGTCCTCGGTGGATGCCAGCCCGTTGATGCGGCGAATGAACTCGATGTTGCTTGGACACCAGGGCGCATCGGGCCGCACCGACTGCATGTACTTGTCGATCGCCAGCCGGGTCGCCGGGTCGTCCCAGGACAGGGGTAGATGGACGATGCGCGATGCCACCTCCATGTCGTCGAGACTGGGCAATCCCGCTTCCAGCGCCACGATTTTTTCGATCAATTCGTCCTGATCGGCGAGGCGGGGATCGAAGTGGATTTGCAGCGAGCGGATGCCGGGCGTGAGGTCGAGCACCCCCCCGATCCTCCCGGCGCCGATTTCGTCCCGCAGCGCCTGCATCAGCGCGTGGATGCGAAAACGCAGTGCGAGATCGAGCACCGGCGGACCCATTTCGATCAGCAGGTTCGCGTCGCCCGATTGCCGGATCACCAAGGCGGGCCTCTCGTCCTCCCGTTCAAGCTGGCGCAGTACCGGCGTGCCGAGGAGGGCGTGTGCCACCGGCAAGCTGGCGAATGCCGGCGCGGGCGAGTGAAGGCCGGCGATGGCCGCGTCCTGGGCGGCTTGCAGGGCACGCGCCTGCGCGCCGGTGAGACGCTTGAAGCGAACCGTGGCGCCCGGCTTCAATTGACCCAGCTTCCACAACTCGGCCTGAACGATGCAGGCGGGGCAGACGAAACCGCCCAGGCTGGGTCCGTCGGGACCGAGGATGACCGGCATGTCGCCGGTGAAATTGACGGCGCCGATGGCATAGGCGTTGTCGTGGATATTCGAAGGATGCAGCCCCGCCTCACCGCCGTGCGCGCGCGCCCACTGCGGCCTGGGGCCGATCAGGCGGACCCCGGTTCGGGAGGAGTTGTAGTGCACTTCCCAGGCGGTGGCGAAGAAGCTCGCGATGTCGGCCTCGGTGAAAAAATCCGGCGCGCCATGGGGGCCGTACAGCACGCCGATTTCCCAAGCGTCGCTCAGCGTCGGTTGCAGTCGGGCGTCCAGCTCGCTCACGCTTCCGTGTCGCTCGACGGGGATACGGGCTGTGATGTGCAACACGTCACCGCTACGCAGAGTGCGCCCGCCATGGCCGCCGAACTGGCCGAGGGTGAAGGTGGATTTGGAGCCGAGGGTGTCGGGCACCTCGAAGCCTCCGGCTACGGCCAGGTAGCTGCGCAGCCCGGCGCCCTGCACGGCGCCCAGCTTGAGCACGCTGCCCGCCGGCACCGGATGGGCCTGCCATCCGGCCACGGGCGTGCCATCCAGGGTGGCCTGCAGGGCCGCGCCGCCGAGGGCGATCAGGCTATCGCAATTGAAGCGCAAGCTCGGTCCGGCTGCCGTGAGTTCCAGCGCCGCGGCCCCTTCACGGTTGCCCACCAGCCGGTTGGCCAGACGCATGGACAAGTTGTCCATCGGGCCGGACGGCGGCACGCCCACATCCCAATAGCCTTGCCGTCCCGGCCAGTCCTGGATGCTCGACTGCAAGCCGGGCTCCAGCACGTCGGCGGTCGCCGGCCGGTAGCGGAAGCCGTCCAGCATGCGGGTGGTCTGGCGGCCGGCGATGAAGTCCGGACTGGCCAGCACCTGGGCCAGGTAAGCCAGGTTGGTTTCGATGCCGGCCACGGTGCTGGCCTGCAACGCAGCGATCAGCTTGGCGCGCGCCGCCTCGCGAGTCGCGCCGTGGGCGATGAGCTTGGCCAGCAGCGGGTCGTAGTTGGGCGGCACCTCGGTGCCGGCCTCGACCCAGCCGTCGACACGTATTCCGTCCGGGTAGGCCACGGCGCTGAGCAGGCCTGTCGACGGCTGAAAATTCTTGTTGGGATCTTCAGCGTAGAGGCGGACCTGGATCGCCGCACCGTGCGGTTCGATGACGAAGCTGTCGAGCGCCGGCAACTCGCCGGCGGCCAGGCACACCATCCACTCCACCAGGTCCACGCCGGTCACGGCTTCGGTGACGCCATGCTCCACCTGCAAACGGGTGTTCACTTCGAGGAAATAGAACGCGCCGGCGCCGACGTCATAGACGAATTCCACGGTACCGGCGGAGCGATAGTTCACCGCCTGGCCGAGCTTGACGGCGGTGGCCAGCAGAGCGGCGCGTTGCGCGTCGCTCAAGCCGGGTGCCGGCGTTTCCTCCACCACCTTCTGGTTGCGTCGCTGCACCGAGCAATCGCGCTCGCCCAGGGCGATCACGCCGCCATGGCCGTCGCCGAAGATCTGTACTTCGATGTGGCGCGCGTGCTCGACGTATTTTTCGAGATAGCTGCCGGCTTGCTTGAAGTTGGCGCGGGCCAGGCGCTCGACGGTGGCGTAGGCTTGCGCCAGTTCGTCCTCGCTGCGGATCAGGCGCAGGCCGATGCCGCCGCCGCCGGCGGTGCTCTTCAGCATCAGCGGATAGCCGATGCGCCGCGCCTCGGCGGCGGCATGGCCGGCGTCGGCCAGCAGGCCGGACCCCGGCAGCAGCGGCACGCCATTTTCTTCGGCCAGTTGCCGCGCCGTATGCTTGAGGCCGAAGTCGCGCATGTGCTGCGCCGCCGGGCCGATGAAGACAATGCCGGCAGCAGCGCAGGCGTCGGCGAAATCCGGGTTCTCGGAGAGGAAGCCGTAGCCCGGGTGGATAGCCTGGGCACCGCAGGCCTGGGCGATTTCAAGAATCCGGTCGGCCCTCAGATAACTTTCGCTGGCCGGGGCCGGGCCCAGCAGGTAAGCCTCGCCGGCCTGCCGCACATGGCGGGCGCCGGCGTCGGCGGCGGAATACACCGCCACCGACGCCACGCCCAAGCGGTCGAGAGTGCGCTGGATGCGGCAGGCGATGGCGCCGCGATTGGCGATCAGGACTTTGCTGAACATCGATTACCGGTGCGGGTTACGGCGCATCCCACAACAGAAACCGCACCGGGGTCGGGTTGTAGGCATTGCAGGGATTGTTGAGCTGCGGGCAGTTGGAGGCGAGCAGCCACAGGTCCATCTCGGCGCGCAGTTCCACATACTTGCCCGGCGCGGAGACGCCGTCCGCGAAACTGAGTTCGCCCGCCGCTGTCACCGGCACGTTCATGAAGAAGTTGATGTTGGGCACCAGGTCGCGCTTGCCGATGCCGATGTCGGCGTGCTGCAGGGCGGTCAGGAAATTGTCGCGGCAACTGTGCATGAACTTTTTCTGCAAGGCGTAGCGCACCGAATTGCTCTCGGCGGCACAGGCTCCGCCGAGCGTGTCATGACGCCCGCAGGTATCGGCGACGAGGGTCAGCATCAGCTTGCCGTCGTTGCTGTACAGCGCCGAATCCGTGGTCAGGTAGATGCCGCCCTGGCGCAGCAGGGTTTGCGTCGCGCTGTAGTGTTCGGCCGGGTCGTGCCGGTTGTAGAACAGCGCGTCCACCGCCTGGTTGCCTTCCAGGTCGACGATGCGCACGGTCTGCCCGCGCCCGATCTCGAGCAGGTAAGGCTCGCCGGCGGGCAGGGTGTGGTCGAGCACGGCGGCGGCGGGGTCGAAGCGGCTTTCGCGGATGCGGATGGCCGCGCTGGCATCGGTCATGGCAGTTCTCTATCCGATGAGATAAAGCATTTCGGCGTTGTGGATGGCGCGGGCGTTCTCGGGACGGAAGCCGCGGCAGTAATCGTCTTTCGGCGCCGGTCCGGAGCGCCAGGCCGCCAGGCCGACCGGCTTCGGCGCGTAGGCGGGCGACGGATCGAGCGGGTGCGGCGCGGTCGAACAGGCGAGCAGCACGTCCATCTCGAAGCGCAGTTCCACATGATCGCCGGGCTGGCTGTGATCGGGAACGAAATGGAAACGCCCTTCGCCGTCCACGCTCACCTTGGAGAAGAAATTCACCGGCGCCGTCAGGTCGCGCTTGCCCAAGCCGTACTTGCCCAGTTCGATCAGCAGGCCGTCGCGCCCGGAGCGGTACATGCCGTTGCGCGCCGCCTGGTAGTTGCGCACGCCATATTTGCGCTGCATCGAGCCGGCGTCCAGCAGCAGGCCCAGGGGGTCGTGCCAGCCCAGCGTATCGGCGGTGATCGAGGCCAGGGCGCGACCCATGTCGCTCATCAGCACGTGGCCGCGAGTGTAGTGGGCCGTGTGCTGTGCCTTGAGCGAGTCCGGCATGTTGTAGCGCTCCAGCTTTTCGCGCGCCGAGTACAACACCAGGCTGATGTTGGCGCCGGCTGCCAGCGCCGTCAGGCGCAGCGTGGTGCCGCGCGCCAGCAGATACGACCAGTGGCCGCCGCCGGGAACTCGCTCGGAGAACAGCACCGACCCGGCCGCCAGGTCGGGCGCGAAACTGCGCCAGTGTTCCGGCGCATCCACCGGCGCGCTCGGGGGCGGATTTTGCGGAGTGAATTCAGCCGGGGTTTGCATGATGTTCCACGTTCGAAGAGCGCTTGGCGCGGGTGGCGGAAAGGGCAGTCGCCGGCAGCGGATGCAGGGGCGGCATCATGGCCGCCAGTAGCTGCAGCTGGCCGGTCACCACGCCGCGCAGCGTGATCATATCGTTGGCGATGTCGCGCAAGCGTTTGGCAGGACCCTGGATCAGGATCACTTCCAGCAACTGGTCCTCGCTCAGATGCACATGCAAGGAACTGATCACCTCGTCGAGATGGCGGTATTGGAGATCGGCCAGCTTCTTTAGCAAGCCCCGGGTGAGGCGGTCGTAGAGCAGCGTGACGGTGCCCACCATGACGTGGTTGCCCAGTTCGCGCTTGTGCTCGGCCAACTGGTAGTTGACCATCTCGCCGATGGCCTGCGAGCGGCTGCCATAGCCGCGGCTCTGCACCATCCGGTCCAATTCCGCGAGCAGGTCTGGCGGCAGCGAGATGCTGATGCGGCTCACCAGGCGGTTGCTTGCATGCTTTTTTTTTGGCATTCCGTCCCCGCTAAAACAGGTAACTGTAGCGTTCGATCTCCCACTGGCTGACGCTGAGGTGATACGCCTCCCATTCCTCGGTTTTATAACGAATGAATTCGTCGCGCAATTCCTTGCCCAAGGTCGCTTGCACCAGTGGGTCGGCGGCGAAGGCGGCCACCGCCTCCTGCAGCGTCTGCGGCAGGAACTCGATGCCGCGGGCTTGGCGCTGTTCCTCGCTGATGGCATAGAGGTTGTCTTCGTTCGGGTTGCCCGGATCGAGTTTTTCGCGGATGCCTTCGAGTCCCGCCGCCAGCACCAGCGTCGCGGCGAGGTAGGGGTTGACCGCGCCGTCGGCGTTGCGCGACTCGCAGCGCCCACCGCCGGCCGGAACACGCACCGAGTTGGTCCGGTTGTTGGAACCGTAGGAGTTGAACACGGGAGCCCACGAGTAGTAGCTCATCGCGCCGCGCCGCACCAGGCGCTTGTAGCTGTTTACCGTGGGGGCGAACACCGCGCACAGCGCGCGGCCGTGCTTGAGCATGCCGGCGATGAACTGGTAGCCCAGGGGCGTGAGCCCGATGCCGCGCCGGTCCTCCTGCGGGTCGCAGGCGAACAGGTTGCGGCCGCTGCCCGGATCGTAGAGCGACAGGTTGAAGTGGGCGCCGTTGCCGGTCTTGTCGGCGAAGGGCTTGGGCATCATGGTGGCGAGCAGGCCCTGTTCCCTGGCGTAGTGCTTGGCCATGAAGCGGAAGAAGATCAGGCGGTCGCAGGTGGTCAGGGCATCGGCATAGTTGAAGTCGAACTCGAACTGGCCGTTGGCGTCTTCGTGATCGAAGGAATACAGATCCCAACCCAGGCCGTTGATGGCCGTCGCCATCTGGTCCAACCACGGAAAGCTATTGGTGAAACCGCGCAGGTCGTAGCAAGGCTTGGTGAGCTTGTCATCGGCATCCGGCACCGACAGGCTGCCGTCGGCATGTTGCTTCAGCAGGAAGATCTCGCACTCGATGCCGAGGTTCATGCCGAAGCCCATTTGTGCCGCTCGCGCCAACTGGCTTTGCAGCGCCACCCGGGTGTTGAGCGGATAGGGCCGGCCCTGGTAATGGTTGTCGGCGGGAATCCAGGCGATCTTGGGCTCCCAGGGCAACTGGATCAGGCGGCTGAAATCCGGGACCGAGGTTATTTCGTCGTCATTGGGCGCCTGGCCCAGACCGTCCAGCGCATAGCCGGTGTAGCGCTCGGAACCGTGCGCCATAGCTTGCAGATGTTCGATGGGAACCACCTTGGCCTTGGGTATGCCGTGGATATCGACGTAGGCACCGATGCAGTACTTGACCCCCTTTTCGGACAGCTCTTGCTGCAGGCGGGAGACAGCATCGATGGCGGACATGGTCTTTCCTCAGGGGCATGCAAGCGGGTCAGAAATCGGCGGTTACCGAGGTAGCGTAGGGCTGGTCCAGCGGGGGGTTCTCGGCCATCCCACGGCGGACCAGGTCGCTCAAGTCCTCGACCAGCCAGTCGAACCAGCGCGCGCCTTTCTCGGCGGTGGCCAGGCTGGGCTGGCCGGTGACGCCGTTGCGGCTGCTGCGGTTGACCGGATGGGCGAAGACGCAGCCGCCGCTGCGATCGGGATCGTCGGCGGCGGCTAGCCGTTCGGGACGTACTCCGCCGGGCGCGATAGCCAGCATCAGCGAAGTCTCGGCATCGTTGGCATGCCAGTCGGCGGCATCGGCAAAAAAATGGAATTGGCGCACCCGCTCGCTGATGTTGGCGGTATCGATCACGGCCACCATCAAGTCGTCATGCTCGGCGCGCAACATTTCCAGCGCGCAGCGCAGGGGCGCGGCATTGGTCACGTGGGCGTTGACGATGAACAGCCGGCGCACGCCGCTGTGATAGGCCCAGTCGCCGATCTGCTTGACCAGTTCGATCAGGGTGATCGGCTGCACCGCGAGGGTGCCGGGCCAGCGTTGGCTATGACCGATGGAACAGCCGTAAGGCAAAGTGGGCAGCATCGGTACGCCGGTTTTTTCGGCGACGGCGGCGCATAGGTGTTCGGCGATCACCGTGTCCACGCCGCAGCCCAGATGCGGGCCATGTTGTTCGGTGGCGCCGACCGGCAGCAGGGCAGCGTGTCCGACCCGCGCCAAAACCGCGGGTATCTCGGACCAGGTCAGATCGGACCAGCGCCGGGAGCTTGGCCTATTCGACATTGTCGTTGACGTCCGTGAGCCGGATCAGCTGCGGCTTGACCGTCGCGTCCTCTTCCGCATCGAAGCTGACCGGCGGATGGATCAGTTCTTCCAGGCGTGCCCTGGTGGCGCGGAATTCAGCAGAGTTGAACTGCGCCGGAGCGCGCGGCCGCGGTACCGGTACCTCGATGAATTCCTGCACCTCGCCCGGCTGCGCCTTGAGCACCAGGATGCGGTCCGCCAGATAGGCGGCTTCGTCGAGATCGTGGGTGATGAACAGCACCGTGATGTCGATGTTCTTCCAGATGTCGAGCAGGTGCGATTGCATGCGCGCCCGGGTCTGCGCGTCGAGCGCGCCGAAGGGCTCATCCATGAGCAGGATGCGGGGCTGATTGACCAGGGCGCGGGCGATCGCCACTCGTTGCCGCATGCCGCCCGACAATTGATGCGGATAGGCGTCGGCGAACTTCGACAGGCCGACCAGGTCCAGCCACAGCAGGGCGTCGCGCTCGGCCTCGTCGCGGCCGTAGCCGCTCGTCTGGGGACCGAACATCACGTTCTTCTTGACCGTGAGCCAGGGGAACAGGGAATAGCCCTGGAACACCATGCCGCGGTCGCGGCCCGCGCCAAGCACTGGCTTTCCGTCCAGCAACACCTCCCCCGAACTATGGCTTTCCAGGCCGGCGAGGATGCGGATCAGGGTGGACTTGCCGCAGCCCGAGGGCCCGATCGCGCAGATGAATTCGCGGCGATGGATCTTGAAGCTGACGTTGCGCAAGGCGTCCACTGCTCCCTGGGACGAGACGAAACGCTTGTTGAGATCGCGCACTTCGAGGATGACTTCGCGCCGGTGGATTTTTTCGAAGCGCGCCTTGACCGCATCCGACTGCTGCAGGTAGTGGGGCCGGGGCAGTTCCGCTTGCATGGCTCAGCTCCGCTCCTGCGGACGGTCCCAGGGGAACAAGCGGCGGCCGAGCCGGTCGAGCGCCGCGTCGGTGCCGAAGCCGATGATGCCGATGATGATGATCGCGGCGTAGACGTTGTCGAAGTGCTGATAGCGCGCCTGCTGGGTGATAAAAAAGGTGATGCCCGAGCTGGAGCCGATCAGTTCCGCCACGATCAGGTAGGTCCAGGCCCAGCCCAGCAGGATGCGCTGGTCGCGGTAGAGGTCGGGCAGGATGCCGGGGACCACCACCCGCGTCAGCAGGCGCAGGCGGCGCGCGCCCAGGGTCTTGGCCGCCTCGAGAATGGTGGTGTCGAGTTTACGCGTGGTGTTGGCGACGATCAGCACCTGCTGGAACAGGGTGCCGATGACGATGATGGCGATCTTGGGACTGTCGTAAATGCCCAGCACGGCTACCGCCAACGCGCCGAAGGCGGGCGCGGGCAGGTAGCGGAAGAATTCGATGAAAGGCTCGTTGAGCCGGGACAGGGTGACGTAGGTGCCCGAGAGAATGCCCAGCGGCACGCCGATCAGCGAGGAGAGCAGGAAGCCCCAGGCGATGATCTGAACGCTATGCCACAGACTCTCGTGCAGCCAGGGCGCGTCCCTCTGTTCCGGCGCGCGAGTGAAGGCGGTGTAGAAGGCGGCCGCCACCCGATGCGGCGCCGGCAGGTAAATCGGGTTGGCCGCGCGGCCCTTGGGCAGCGCTAGTCCCTGGGCGCGCATCTGGGCGACCTCGTCGGCGAAGACATCCTTGTCTACCAGCATGCCGACCTGGAAATAATCCACGGCGCCGACCTCCTCGACCAGCACCTTGGGGTGCCAGACGAAGGGGACGTAGCTGACCACGCACCAGAGCAGGGTCGGCAGCAGAAACGAGCCGAGCGTCAGCAGCGAGCGCCGGCGTCGTGGGCGCCATTGGGGAATCATGTGGACGCCGCTGCCCATGGAGGCCTCCCGCCGACGCCGGGTCGGTGGGAACAAAAAAATAAACTCGGTTACTCGGCGTTGGTGAAGGACGGATCGAGATAGCTGTCAACGTTCTGTGGCGCCTTGTAGACGCCGTTAGTGACGTTGAAGCTGTCGGCTACCTTGGTGGAGCCATAGAGGGACTCGAAGCCGTCGCCCTCGACGTAAATCTTCCTGCCTTCACTCAGACTGAGGAGCTTGGTGCCCTTGAGCAGGGGCAGGTAAGCCTCGGGCGCAATGCCCACCCGGGCCGCCATGATCTTGACCGCATCCGGCTGGGTCTTGGGGTCCTCGATGTAGCTCACCACCCGATCCCAGACCTTGACCACCTTCTGCCAATCGGCGCGCCGGCTCTTGACGCTGGCTGGACTGACGGCGAGCACGTCGTAGATCAGCCCCGGTTCGTCGGCCGAGGTGTAGATGGGATGGGAGCCCGGCACGGCTTTCATCGCCTCGCCGATGACCGGCTGCCAGGCGCCTACCGCGGCGATGTCGGCCGCGCCCAGTATTTGCGGCATTTCGTTGGTCTTGGCGTTGACCAGGGTGAGGTCGGATTCCTTGAGACCGGCTTTCTCCAGGCCGTTAAGCAACAGCAGGTGCTCCACCAGGCCGGCTTCCACCGCCACCTTCTTGCCCTTCAGGTCCTTGAGGGACTTGTACTGGGGCTTGGCGACGATCATGTCGTTGCCGTTGGAATAGTCGGTCAGCATCACCATGATGCTCTTGGCGCCGCCGGCGCCGGTCACCAGCGCGTCGCCATTGGTCATGGTGACGGCATCAATCTTGCCGGCGGTGAAGGCGTCCATCGAGGCGGAATAATCGAACCACTCGAAAGTGACGTCTACACCCGCCTCCTTGAACCAAGCCTTGTCTATCGCCACCTGCCAGGCCACCCAGCCCGGCCAGTCGCTATAGCCGATCTTGAGCGGCGCAGCCGCCTGGGTGGCGACGGATGCCAGCGTGGTGGCGCCCACCAGCAGGCCTGCGAACCAGCGTTTCACCCTTCCCCCGGTCCTGTTCGTTTCCATGGTTCGACTCCTTGAAGATGCGGTATTACGATTCAACACGAAAGTCATACTTGGCGCGTCCTCTATCTCTAGCAAGAACGGGGCCAGTGCCGGGTCAGCGGTCAAGCGTCTGTTTGCGCCAGGTTTGTGGTTTTTCGGGGGCACAGGCGGCCCTTGGGCGCCCGTTCAGCCTTGTGCGAGTGCGCCGATGCACCAAAGTAAGCGCGTAGGGAAGCGCACCGGGTTAGCGGCGCGTAGCCGGTTCCGTGTCATTCACGCACCACTGTCTTGGTCCTGGTGTCCGTGACTTACGCGGGAGATCGCGCAGACCGGCCCTAACTCAGGTTGACCCACGACCGGTTGCGGAGTAATTTCGCTGGGAGGGGCGCTGACATTCCTATTCTTTTGGGGGACAAGCACGACGTGCAGGAGCGCGCCGATGCGTCCGGCCTCGGCCTCGATTTGACGACCCTCACGGCCCGGTACGGGGCCGGCGCTACGACCCCCTCGGAGGTCGTCCGCGTCGTCTACCGGCGCATCCCCGAGTACCTCTCGAACCCCCTCTGGATCACCCTCCGGCCCGAGGAGGACGTCCTCGGCGAGGCCCTGGCCCTCGAAGCGCGCGGGCCCGCGCGAGGGCCGCTCTACGGACTGCCCTTCGCGGTCAAGGACAACCTCGACTGCGCGGGGTTGCCGACGACCGCGGCCTGCCCGGCCCTGACCTATATCCCCGCGAAGAGCGCCCATGCGGTGCAACGTCTCCTGGATGCCGGGGCCCTCCTCATCGGCAAGACCAACCTGGACCAGCTCGCGACCGGGCTCACGGGTACTCGTTCGCCGCACGGTGTCTGCCGCAACCTGTTCGATGAGCGTTACATCGCCGGGGGCTCGAGCAGCGGCTCGGCGCTCTCGGTGGCCGCGGGTCTCGTCTCTTTCGCGCTCGGTACCGACACGGCCGGCTCGGGCCGGGTGCCGGCGGCGTTCAACAACATCGTGGGTCTCAAGCCGACGCGCGGGCTGGTGAGCACCCGCGGGCTGGTGCCGGCCTGCCGCTCGCTCGACTGCGTCTCGGTCTTTGCGCTCTCCTCGACCGACGCGCTGGCGGTCCTGCGCGTGCTTGCCGGCCACGACCCCGAGGACCCGTATTCGCGGTCGGACGCCTCGGTGATCGGGCTTGCGCCCGTCGCGCCGCCGGCGAGCTTTCGGTTCGGCGTCCCGAACGCGCTCGAGTTCTTCGGCGACGGCGAGGCGGAGCGGCTCTTTCACGCCGCGCTGCGACGCCTCGAGACGCTCGGCGGCACAGCCATCGAGATCGATTTCGCCGCGTACCGGGAAGCCGGGCGGCTCCTCTACGGCGGCCCCTGGCTCGCCGAGCGCTTCCTCGCACTCGCGCCCCTCCTGGCGCGCGATCCCGATGTCCTGCACCCCGTCGTGCGCGCCGTGGTCGAACCCGGGGGACGACACTCGGCTGCCGAGTGTTTCGCCGCGCAGCATCGGCTACAGGCACTCGTCCAGGCCACCCGCCGAGACTGGGCGGCGATGGACCTCCTCGTCACCCCCACGGCCGGGACGTGTTATACGCGCGCGGCCATTGAGGAGGAGCCCATCCGGCGCAACGCCGATCTCGGGTACTACACGAACTTCGTCAACCTCATGGATCTGTGCGCCCTGGCCGTGCCCGCCGGCTTCACCGGCTCGGGTCTGCCGTTCGGGGTGTCGCTGCTCGCACCCCCCTTCCGTGAAGGCTTCTTGTGCGCGCTGGGCCATGCGCTACACGCCGCGCAAGGGTTGACGGTGGGGGCGACCCGCCATCGTCTGCCTGTCGGTCCGGCCGCGCTACCAGCGGACGGCACGACGGTGCGGCTCTGCGTCTGCGGTGCGCACATGTCGGGACTGCCCTTGAACGGCGAGCTGCTGCGGCTGGGTGCGCGGTTTGTCGGACCCGCGCGCACGGCGCCGCGTTACCGTCTTTATTGCCTCGATCGCTTCGCGCCCCCGCGGCCGGGGCTCGTGCGCGAGGCGCTCGGCGCCGCGATCGAGGTCGAGGTGTGGGCGCTGCCGGTCGCGGGCTTCGGCGCCCTGGTCGCCGGGATTCCCGCCCCACTCGCGATCGGACGGGTCGAGCTCGAGACCGGGGAGGAGGTCGCGGGCTTCCTGTGCGAGGCCCACGCGACCGAGGGCGCCCGCGACATCACCACGCATGGCGGTTGGCGCGGGTATCTGGCCACCGGGGGCGGGCCATGAGCGCGGTTACCCCTACACTTTACGCCTCCCTTCCGGATTGAGCCGCGATGGGAACCCGGCTGTTCAAGGCGGCGAAAAGTCCGCACCTCGTGGCCTTTGATGGCAGGTTCAAGCTCAAGCACGCGCCGACCGAAGCACCCAAGGGCGCGCCGGATAAAACCGCGGCGAAAGCGCGGCTGGCGGAACTGGTCAAAAAGCTCGACGAGCTGCAGCGCGTACTCTACGCGCATGACAATCATTCGGTATTGCTGGTGTTTCAGGCGATGGATGCCGCCGGCAAGGACAGCACCATCCGCGCGGTGCTGAGCGGTGTGGATCCCGCCGGCTGCGAGGTCTACTCCTTCAAGCGGCCCAGCGAACAGGAGCTGGGCCACGACTTTCTGTGGCGCACCGCGCAATGTCTGCCGCAGCGCGGCCGCATCGGCGTGTTCAATCGCAGCTATTACGAAGAGGTGCTGGCGGTGTGCGTGCATCCGGAATTTCTGGGCGCACAAAAACTGCCGGCCTTGCCCAAAAATCTGGATCGGTTATGGGAAGAGCGCTACAAATCCATCCGCGACCATGAAAAGCATCTGGCGCGCAGCGGCACCCTGATTCTCAAGTTCTGGCTGAACGTCTCGGCCGAGGAACAACGCAAGCGTTTTATGACGCGATTGCAGGAACCCGAGAAGAACTGGAAATTCGAACTGGCCGATGTACGCGAACGTGGCTTCTGGCGGCAATACATGCGGGCCTATGAGGACGCACTGAACGCGACCTCGCGTCCCTGGGCGCCGTGGTATGCGATTCCGGCCGACAACAAAGCTTACATGCGCATGGCGGTGGCCGAAATCATCGTGCGCAGCCTGAAAAAGCTCGACTTGCATTACCCGCGTCTTGAGGCAGACGAGCTGGCCAAGTTCGCTCGGCTCAGGCGCCAGCTCGCGCGCAAAGACGCGTAGCCGAATTTGGACAGTGTTTCAGTTTGCCGCCTAACCTTTGAGCTCGTCATTCCCGCGCAATCGGGAATCTTGGCCGCAAAAAGATTCCGGATAGCCGCTATGCGGCTTCCGGAATGACGGGTTGATGGCGACTGAACGCTGAACTGAGGCACCACCAGACAAAAAAGGCCGGCTTACGCCGGCCTTTTTGCAAGCAGTGAATCTTTACAAGCTTCGCGCAACCGTGAACACCACGCGCCCTTCGCACACGTCCTCGCCCACACCCGCGAACAGCAAACAGTCTTTCTCGTTCAGATCGGTGTCGGTGTAGGCCAGCGTGAAATTCAGGCCGGCCGCCGCCAGTCCGAGCGCGACGCTGTAGTCCGTGTAGCTGTCCTCGAGGGCGACGGGGAGGGGTGGCACGAGCGTTTCCTTATCCAGCGTCTGATGGCCGACGTGGAAGCCCAGCGAGAAATTATTCTGTAACGGTATGCCCAGGTTCGCTTCGTAGTAAAAACCGTCATCGAAGGCAAGCCCGAAGAAATCCGGCGAATAGTGGATTTTGCCGTTGATATTGAAAGTGCCGAAGTCGTAGAACAGCGCCGGGGTCAGCTCGAGATAGTCGTATTCCAGCTGGCTGTCGGTGCCCGGGTAGAGGAAGTACGTCAGATTGATGTCCCAGCCGGCTTTTTCGTTCGGGAACTTGCCACCCCAGCCGACATAGATATCGAACTCGACTTGCCCGTCGTCAACCTCAAGGGGATCGGGTAGCAGTTCGTTTTCGTTGAAGTCCACATTGGAACCCCATACTCCGGCGTAAAACCCGTTGTCCTCCTTGAAGTCTATGCTGCCCTGAAACGCCGGGTCTTGTGAACTTTGCGAGATGCCGCGGAAGACGTAATCGCTGGTTAAATAAACGGTGCCGCTAAAGCCGGTCGCGAGCGCTGCGCTACTCAATCCCGCCAAGGCGGCCGCCACACCTGCTGTGAAAATCTTACGCATGGTTCTCTCCCTTTAATGTGCTTGGGCGAGGTCGGCCCGCGCGGGCCTGGCTCGCAGTGGTTGTATATAGCATCATCTATGCCAGCGTGGCAGCCCTTGACGAAATCAGGCCGCTAGGGTTCGGTCCAGCTGGCGGTAAGCGATCGCTTCGCTGACCTGGGGCAGATCCACCGCCTGGGCGCCGTCGAGATCCGCGATAGTGCGCGCCACTTTAAGCACGCGGTGATAGGCGCGGGCCGATAGCGCCAGGCGTTCGAGTGCCTGCTCCAGCACGGCGCGTGCGGCCGGCGTCGGCACGGCGTCGCGTTCCACTTCCTTGGACGTGAGCGCAGCATTGGGTTTGCCCGCGCGAGCAAGCTGGCGTTCGCGCGCAGCGCAGGCCCGCGTCCGCACTTCGCTGCTGCTGGGGCTGGCCGGCGCTTCGGTTCGCGTCAGTGCTTTTTTGTCCACCCGCGCTACATTCACGTGCAGATCGATGCGGTCG
Source organism: Nevskiales bacterium (assembly GCA_050740255.1). Taxonomy (GTDB): domain Bacteria; phylum Pseudomonadota; class Gammaproteobacteria; order Nevskiales; family JBOICV01; genus JBOICV01. The sequence goes on from JBOICV010000164.1 coordinate 58,076, forward strand.
AGCAGCGGCCCGGAGATACGGCCGGCGTAACGCTGCACCTGCTCACTGGTGCAGCGGCATCTGCCGCTCGGATCGCCGAGATAACCGCAAGGACAGGGATTCATCGCCGCGACCAATTGAAAACGCGCCGGAAACTCCATCTGCTGCGCCGCACGCGAGATGCTGATGTGACCGCTCTCCAGCGGCTCGCGCAGCACTTCCAGCACGCGGCGGTCGAATTCCGGCAGCTCATCGAGGAATAACACGCCGCAGTGCGCGAGTGTGATCTCACCGGGGCGCGGCACGCTGCCGCCGCCGACCAGCGCCACCGCGGACGCGGTGTGATGCGGGCCTCTGAAGGGGCGCAAACCCCAGTGCGCGTAGTCGAAGCCGCCACGGCTGACCGATTGCACCATCGCCACCTCCAAGGCCTCGGCCTCAGTCAGGGGCGGCAGCAATCCCGGCAGACGCGCAGCGAGCATCGATTTGCCGCTGCCGGGCGGACCGAGCATGAGCAGGCTGTGGCCGCCCGCGGCGGCAATCACCAGCGCGCGCTTGGCCTGGTGCTGGCCGCGCACTTCGCTTAAGTCGGGAATCTCGCGGTGTGAGGCGGGCGCTGGCGGCTCGGGCCGCGTTAGCGTCTCCTGCCCCGCCAGAAACGCACAGACCTGCAGCAAGGTTTTCGCAGCGCGGGCACTGACGCCCTGGGCCAGGACGCTCTCCGGACCATTGAGCTCCGGCACTACCAGCGTGCGTTTCTCATCACGGCAGCGCAGGGCCGACGGCAGTACACCGGTGACCGGTCGGAGCTCGCCCGATAGCGACAGCTCGCCGAGAAATTCGTACTCCGCCAGCTTGGCCGCGTTGACCTGACCGGAGGCCGCAAGCACACCGAGCGCGATCGCCAGATCGAAGCGCCCGCCTTCCTTCGGCAAATCGGCCGGCGCAAGATTGACGGTGATTCTGCGATTGGGAAACTCGAAGCCGCTGTTGACGATTGCGGCCCGGACGCGGTCTTTGCTTTCCTTAACCGCCGCTTCCGGCAGGCCCACCAGCGACAGCGCGGGCAGGCCGGCGGCGAGATCTACTTCGACCGCTACGGGCGGTGCGCCGAGCCCGTCCTGAGCACGGCTGAACACGGTGGCCAGCGGCATCAGGAAATCCCCCCGGCGCTACGCGCCGGCCCCCTTTTTGCAAGGGGGCACTGCAGTACTCCCCCCTTTCGTAAAGGGGGGCGAGGGGGGATTTCTTCGATACCGCAGACAACCCTCATTCTTTGTCGCGTCCTTGCTGAGAGCGCTCCAGGACGGCGAGTTGTTTTTCCAGCTTGTCCAGTTTGGCGCGGGTGCGCTTCAGTACTTCCTGCTGCACCTCGAACTCCTCGCGGCCGACGAGTTCCAGCCGGCTGAGCTGGCTTTGCAGCAGCGCACGAAAATTACGTTCCAGCTCCGCGCGTAAATCCTTGAGACCCGGTGGAATCAGTTGACCCAGGCGGGCGGCGAGATCTTCAACCAATTGGGCGTTGGGTTTGCGCTGGGTCATGTGGTGATGGGGGCTGGCTGAGCGAATTCAGCGCAGACACTAACCAAGCCCCGGCACACTCGCAATGCCATGCTGCGCACCAATGTGGTGCGCATAGCTGGTGCGCCATGCTCATTGTCGGTGCGCGGCCCGAGAAACAGCTACTCCTGCCTTGGCACAGGAAGTGCTTTACCCCCTTTGCGCTTTCGGGACGCCCGGCACTTGGGCCCCAGAAGATTCAGGAGCCCAAATCTAAGGAGTCAAGGCATGAAACTCATTGCAGCCATCATCAAGCCTTTCAAGCTGGACGAGGTGCGCGAAGCACTCTCGGAAATCGGCGTGCAGGGCATCACCGTCACTGAAGTAAAAGGTTTCGGGCGCCAGAAAGGCCATACCGAACTCTACCGCGGCGCCGAATACGTCGTGGACTTCCTGCCGAAGGTCAAGATCGAAGTCGCGCTGGACGACGGATTGGTCGAGCGCGCCATCGAAGCGATCACCAAAGCCGCGCATACCGGCAAGATTGGCGACGGCAAGATTTTCCTCACCAGCCTCGATCAAGCCATCCGCATCCGTACCGGTGAAACCGGCAAAGACGCGCTCTAGATTTCTTACCAGGGGAGAGAGTTGTCATGATCCGTAAACTATTACTTGTTTCGCTGCTCGCTGTGTGTGCGGGCGCAAGCTATGCCGAAGTCGCGCCGGAAGCGGCGGCTGCGTTGGCGGCCGAGCAGGCGCGGCTCGCACAGGCCGAGGAGCCCGCCGCAGAACCGGCTCCAGCGATGGAGCCGGAGCCTGCGCCCGCGCCGAAGCCGGCAGCGAAACCGGCCGCGAAGGCAAAACCGGCGCCGCGGGCCGCGGCTGTCAACACGCAGCAGGTAACCAATATCGCCACCGAAGTCGCCGAGCGCGTGGCGGCTGAAGCGGTGGCCAAGGCACTGGCCGACGCGGAAGCCGCCAAGCAAGCTGCGGAAGAAGCGGCGGTAGCCGAAGCTGCACCGGCGGAGGAAGCGCCAAAAGCCCCCGTTTACAACGAGGGCAACGTCAGCTGGATGCTAACGGCGACCGCTTTCGTGCTGTTGATGTCAATCCCAGGCTTGGCCTTGTTCTACGGCGGCATGGTGCGCACCAAGAACATGCTGTCCACGCTGATGCAGATCTTCACGATTTTCTGCGTGATCTCGATCTTGTGGGTGATCTACGGCTATAGCGTGGCCTTCTCCAACGGCAATCCCTTCTTCGGCGGATTCAGCAAGCTGCTGCTGGCGGGTGTGGTTTACGATGCGAACGGTTTCTTCGTGCCGACCGCGACTTTCAGCAAAGGCGTGTTGATCCCGGAACTGATCTTCGCGATGTTCCAGCTCACCTTCGCCGCGATCACGGTTTGCCTGGTCGCCGGCGGTTTCGCCGAGCGCATGAAATTCTCCGCGGTGCTGCTGTTCTCGGTGATCTGGTTCACCTTCTCCTACCTGCCGATGGCGCATATGGTCTGGTGGTGGCCGGGGCCGGACGCCTACACTTCGGCTGAAGTGGTCGCCGAAATGAACGCGACCGCAGGCTGGCTGTGGCAGATGGGCGCGCTCGACTTCGCCGGCGGCACGGTGGTGCACATCAACGCCGGTGTCGCGGGTCTGGTGGCGGCGCTGTTCGTCGGCAAGCGTCTGGGTTACGGCAAGATACCCATGCCGCCGCACAGCCTGACGATGAGCATGCTCGGCGCGTCCCTGTTGTGGTTCGGCTGGTTCGGCTTCAACGCCGGCTCCAACCTCGAAGCCAATGGCTACGCGGTACTGGCCTTCGCCAACACGCTGTTCGCCACTGCGGTCGCGGCGGTGACCTGGCTGCTGGCCGAGTGGATCGTCAAGGGCAAGCCCTCGCTGCTGGGCATCATCTCCGGCGCCGTCGCCGGCCTGGTCGGCATCACGCCGGCCTGCGGCTTCGTCGGCATAGAAGGCGCGCTCGTCATAGGCCTGTCCGCCGGCTTGCTGTGCTTCGTGGCCGTAACCTTCATCAAGAAGATGCTCGGTTACGACGATGCGCTGGATGCCTTCGGCGTACATGCCATCGGCGGCATGGTTGGCGCGATTCTGACCGGCGTGTTCGTCAACCCGAAGCTGGGCGGCGCCGGTTATGTGACTGACGGCTGGCTGGTGCCGACCTTCGGCTACGACTCCGCGCAAATCATGATTCAGGTGAAGGCGGCGGCGGTCGCGGCGGTCTGGAGCGCGGTCGTCAGCTCGGTGGCGCTGTTGCTCATCAAGTTCACCATCGGTCTGCGCCCGAGCGAAGAGTCCGAACGCGAGGGCCTGGACATCGCCGAGCATGGTGAAACCGCCTACAACTACTAAGCTTGCGGATTTACTTGGCCTAGCCAGGCCGGGTCTTCGAGGCGCCCCTTCACCGGGGCGCCTTTTTTATTGGCCGCGATAAACGCTAAGGAACCTAACCCCTTTCCCCTTGCGGAATATCCGGGCTAGACTTGCCGCTCAATCGCTGCCCGTCAGGGAGAAAACCATGAAACTGGTCACCGCCATCATCAAGCCGTTCAAGCTCGACGACGTGCGCGAAGCGCTGTCGGAAATCGGCGTGCAGGGCATCACCGTCACCGAAGTCAAAGGCTTTGGCCGGCAAAAAGGCCATACCGAGCTTTACCGCGGCGCCGAATACGTGGTGGATTTCCTGCCCAAGATAAAACTCGAGCTGGCGCTGGTGGACGATATGGTGGAACGCGCGATCGAGGCGATTTCCAAGGCTGCCTATACCGGCAAGATCGGCGACGGCAAGATATTTGTCATGCCGCTGGAGCAGATCGTCCGTATTAGAACAGGCGAGACGGGCAAAGACGCTGTTTAAGGCTTCAAGTTCCTGGGGAGGAGAGAAATGAAGACGTGGCTTAGCCGCGCGTGGCTCGTTTGTACGCTCGCCGTTTTTCCGGGTGTGGCGCTGGCGCAGGAAATTAGCTCCGGCGATACCGCCTGGCTGCTGACCGCCACCGCCCTGGTGCTATTCATGACGCTACCGGGTCTGGCCTTGTTTTATGGCGGCCTGGTACGCACCAAGAACGTGCTATCCGTGCTGATGCAGTGCTTCGTCATTACCTGCGTCGTCTCCGTGCTATGGGTACTCTATGGTTACAGCGTCGCCTTCGGCGCGGGTGGCCCTTACTGGGGTGGGTTGTCCAAGGCAATGCTGAACGGCGTGGCCGAAGGCAGCGTCAGCGGCACGATTCCCGAAACCGTGTTCTCGATGTTCCAGCTTACCTTCGCCGTCATCACACCCGCGCTGGTGGTCGGCGCCTTCGCCGAGCGCATGAAATTCACCGCGATGCTGTTGTTTTCGGTGTTGTGGCTGACATTTGTTTATCTGCCGGTCGCGCACTGGGTCTGGGCGGGCGACGGCTGGCTGTTCAAGAAAGGTCTGCTCGATTTCGCCGGCGGCACGGTGGTGCACACCACTTGCGGTGTAGCTGCGCTGTTGTGCGCGCTGGTCATGGGCGCGCGGCGCGGTTTTCCGCAGACCGCAATGCCGCCGCATAACCTGACCATGACCGTGATGGGCGCCGGCATGCTATGGGTCGGCTGGTTCGGCTTCAACGCCGGCTCGGCGCTCGCCGCCAACGGCAATGCCGGCATGGCGATGCTGGTGACGCATACTTCTGCGGCAACCGGTGCACTCGCGTGGATGGCGATGGAATGGATTAAATATGGCAAGCCGAGCGTGCTGGGCGTGGCGACCGGCACGATCGCGGGCCTGGCGACGATTACGCCGGCCTCCGGTTATGTCGGCCCCGGTGGCGCGCTGGTGATCGGACTTGGCGCCGGCGTGATTTGTTTCACCGCTACCAATTTCATGAAGCGTGCGCTGAATGTGGACGACTCACTGGACGTATTCCCGGTGCACGGCGTCGGCGGCATGCTCGGCACCATCGCGGCGGGCATCTTCGCCTCCACCGAGCTGGGTCTGTTCAGCGGCCAGGGTTATGCCGAGGGCATGAACATGGGCTCGCAGATTATTGTGCAGTTCACGGGTGTGGTGGCGGTTGCGCTCTACACCGTGATCCTGACCTTTGTGTTGTTGAAACTCGTCGATTTCACGCTCGGCTTGCGCGTGAGTGCCGAGGAAGAGACGCTGGGTCTGGATACTACGCAGCACAACGAGAGCGGTTACGATCTTTGACCCCCCTCACTCCAACCCGCTCCCCGCTTGCGGAGAGAGGGAGACGCGCAGCGCGCGGCGGGTGAGGGGCGCTGGCGCGGCATGCGCCGTGCTGCTGGCCGGCTATCTCGCCGGATGCGGTGACGGTTCCTCGACTGTGGCGACCCCGAGCGCCCGGCCGCCGAGCACAGACTTCAGTCCGCGCTCCTTATACAGCGGCCCCGAGCCACGGCCCGGGCCGGATATTCTCTATGCCGCGCCGGCCAAGGCGCCGCAGCTCGAAAATACCGGCATCTGGCGCGCTCAACCGATTCTGATCTCCGGCGCTTCGGCCTATCGCGACGGTGAATTTCTCTATCAGGACTTTCTGTACGACGACCACGGCGCCAACGGCATATTGCCCGACCTGAGCGATCCGCGCACCGGCGACGATCTCTTTTCGCGCCCTGCCGGCACTTACACCTATCCCACCGATCCGGCTTACGCGAATAACGCGGCCGATCTGATCGAGTTTCGCGTCAAATCACTGCCAACGGCCACCGCGTTTCGCGTGACGCTCAACACTTTGCTGGATCCGGAGCGCGTGGCCTTCACGCTGGCGCTCGGCGACAGCAGCGCTTCCCGCGTACTGCCGCATGGCGCCAACACGACGACGCCCGCGGCCTGGTTTCTGACGGTGCACGGCAGCAAGGCTGAGTTGCTGGACGCGGCCAGTGGTGCGGTGATTGCGCCAGCGCCGACCGTGAGCGTGGATTTGCCGCGACGGCAGTTCGAAGTGCGCCTGCCACATGCGGCCTGGAATCCGGCGCAAGCGGCCGTGCCGATGGCATTAGGCGTCGGGCTCTGGGACTCTGCTCGCAACGCTTATCTCGTACCTGGCTTGCAAGCCAGCAATGCCACGCCCGGTGGTGGCGGACTAATGTCCGCGCCGAGCGCGTTTTTCAATCTCGGCTTTCGCTATGACGAGCCTATGCCGGATGTCGCCAACGGCTTGAGCGTCGTGATCGCGCCTTCGTGGTGGCGCGACCAAGCACAGGCTGAAGCACTTGCGGCCGGCGATCTGGGCCGTTTCCGCGCGCAGGTGGACTTCAGCAAGTTGGCCGCTGGCGTGAATGACGACATGCCGGATCAGCCCGGCGGCGTGCCGACGCATGGTCCGATGAACCGCATTTTCGCCAGTCATGTCGAGACCGCGCAGGGCGCGACCTATCCGAGCGCTTGCGGCGGCGCGGCGGGCTGTGTCGGCGCGCTACGCGGCCAGCTACAGCCTTATGCGCTCTACGCGCCGCAGCGGGCTGCGCCGCCCGAAGGCGGCTACGGTCTGACCCTGCTGCTGCATTCGCTCGGCGCAAACTACAACCAATATCTGGACAGCCGCCATCAGGCCCAGCTGGGCGAACGTGGGCGTGGCTATCTCATCATCACGCCGGCCGGACGCGGCCCGGATGGCTGGTACGTCGAGCACGCCGGCGCCGACACCTTCGAGGTGTGGGCCGATGTCGCGCGCCACTATCCGCTGCATCCGGATTTCGCCAGCGTCAGCGGTTACTCGATGGGCGGCTATGGCACTTTCCGTTTCGCCACACGCTACCCCGATTTGTTTTCGCGTGCGCATACCGTGGTCGGCCCACCCGCAATTGGCGCGTGGCTACCGCCGTTACAGCCCAGTCCCGGACCGGCCAGTAATACTTTCGAGTCGCTGGCCTCGCTGCGCAATCTGCCGATTCTGATGTGGGTGGCGCTGACCGATGAGTTGGTGCCGTATCTCAGCACGCTGACACAGGCGCGGGGTTTGGACGCGCTCGGTTATCGCTATGGCTTCGAGTCCTATGCGCCGGCGGAGCATCTGACCTTCGCTATTAACGACGAATACGCGCCAGCCGCTGAGTTTCTGGGCGACGAGCCGGCGCAGCGCAATCCCGCGCACATCACCTATGTAGTCAATCCGGCGATGGATTTTCCCGGTGTAGGCATGATTGGCGACCATGCCTACTGGTTATCGGGAATGACGGTGCGCGATACCGCCACGCCCGGCACGGTGGACGCCATATCGCTGGGCTTCGGCCACGGTGACGCGCCGGTCGGATCCACCCAGTTCGGCGGCGGTGCGCTCACGGGGGGTACGTTGCCGGCGATTGTCTATATACGCCAGTCAAGAACCTGGGGCGCAGCGCCGGCCACCGCGCAACAAGACCGTTTGCAATTGACTGCGCGCAATCTGGCGACGGTCACCGTTCATGCGACGCGGGCACATCTCAACTGCGGCGCGCAACTGGTCGTAGATACCGATGGACCCCTGAAGGTGCGTTTAGACGGCTGTAATCGGGTCGAGAACTTCGGCCCCTAGTCAGAGACAGCCCCTGATTTCGTAGGAGCGACCCCGGTCGCGATCACTCGCGCGTGGGCGCGCTCCTACAGCCTGTTATGCGTACCGTCGCAGAGGGGTTTGGTCTTGCTGTGCTTGCAGCCGCACCACCACAGTTTGCGGTCTTTTTCAGTCACCGTGTACCTGACCGGCTGGAACTCGGAACCCTTGTGTGAACCGTCGCAAAACGGCTGTTTCCGGGAGCGCCCGCAGGCGCACCACCAGTAGTCGCCGGGCACCAGTTCGAGCGGATAAGGCCCCCTCTGCGGGATCGCCGGCTCGGCCATAATTTCCCTCCTCGACTGTTGTCCAAGCTTGGACTAAGGTAGTCGCTGCAATATAGCAGCGGTTGGATGAGGGGTTTGAGTCATGCGCGCAGTCATACTGGGTGTAATTCTCGCGTTCAGCGCAGTCGCCGCGCAGGCGGCGGTGTACAAATGGGTCGATCAGAACGGCAAGACCCATTACAGCGACAAGCCGGTGCAGAACGCCGAAAAACTCAAGGTGCCGGGCGACAAGAAGGCTGAACCGGGACAACAGCCGGACTCGGACAAACCGAAGCTCGACGAAGCCGCGACGGCCCAGGTCCGCGCGCAGAAGTGCGAGCAGGCGCAAAGCCGTCTGGCCGAGTATCAGAACTCTTCCAGCCTGGTCAGCAAGGACGAGTTCGGCGCGCAGCGCACCTTATCGCCGGAAGAGCAGGTTCAGGCCATTGTCGAGATGCAGAAAAACGTGGACAGTTTCTGCGCCGGCCAGCCGGAACAGACCCAGGCCGAAACCGCTTCACCCTAGCCGCGTATTGCCGCGGCTACGAAGGGCGGCAGCGCAAACGCCGCCTGGTGTATTTCCGCGTTGTAGTAGCGAGTACGCAACACACCGATATCAATCTCCGCTAGACGCGGCTTGAGCGGCACAGCGCTTTTGCCGGCGAGTGAGGCCGACCAGTAGCCCGAAGGGTACAGCGGCTGCGGAAAACCGAGCACATGCGTTTGCCTGAACCCGGTCTCGCGCATGGCCTGATGCATCGCCGCCAGAATTCCGGTGTGCAGCAAGGGCGATTCACTTTGCTGTACCAGCAGACCGTCATCGGATAACGCGCGGAGTGCGTCCGCATAGAACTGCTTGCCGAACAGGCCTTCGGCCGGCCCCACCGGATCGGTCGAGTCCACGATGATCAGGTCCACGCTGCCGGGCTTGGCCTTCTTCACCCACTCGATGCCGTCGCCAAAATACAGCTCGGCGCGTGGATCGCCGTTGGCCTCGCACAGCTCCGGAAAATACTTCTCGGCCAGGCGCGTGACGCGCTCGTCGATCTCCACCTGCAGTACATGCGCCACGCCTCGATGCTTGAGCACCTCGCGCAAAGTACCGCAGTCGCCGCCGCCGATGATGACCGCGCGCTTGGGCTGCGGGTGCGAGAATAGCGCGGGATGCGACATCATTTCGTGATAGAAGAAATTGTCGCGCGTGGACACCATGGTGCAGCCGTCAATCACCATCAGCTTGCCGAAGGTCCTGGTGTCGTAAATCTCGATTTTCTGGAACGCGGTTTGTTCCTCGTGCAGCTTCTTACCAAGCTCCAGGGAAAAAGCGGTGCCGGCGCCGGCATGAATTTCCGTAAACCAGTGGTGATCGAGCGCCATAGGAATTCCTTGCGTCACGGCAAAAGTGCGCGGATTATACGCGCCTCTAACGACTGTTCCTGTGATTCCTAGATGACTAAAAACTGGAACCCCAGCGACGCGGACGAGCTGTATAACACCGCGCATTGGGGTGAGGGCTACTTCAGCAGCACTGCCGAAGGACACCTAAGCGCGCGACCGCAACGCAACGGTGCCGCGATTGATTTATTCAGTGTCGTGCAGGAATTGCAGCGCCAGGGCAGCCATCTGCCCGTGTTATTGCGGCTGACCGATATCCTGCACGACCGCGTGCTCGCGCTGACCGGCGCCTTCGCTACGGCGATACGCGAAAGCAATTATGGCGGACGCTATACCGCGGTTTATCCGATCAAGGTCAATCAGCAGCGCACCGTGGTCGAGCACATCCTGCAGGCGGGCAACGGCGACGTCGGACTCGAAGCGGGCAGCAAACCGGAGCTGATGGCGGTACTGGGGCTGGCGCCGGCCGGCAGCACCATCGTCTGCAATGGCTACAAGGATCGCGGCTTTATCCGGCTCGCTCTGATCGGCCGCAAGCTCGGTCATCGCGTATATATCGTGGTGGAAAAACTGTCCGAGCTGGATATCGTACTCAGTGAAGCAGAGGCTCTGCAGGTAGAGCCGTTAATCGGTATCCGCGTGCGCCTCGCTTCGGTCGGCGCCGGCAACTGGCAGAACACCGGCGGCGAAAAATCCAAGTTCGGCCTGTCCGCCAGTCAAATCCTGCAGGCGGTGGAACATTTGCGCGCCGCCGGCAAACTCGACTGGCTGCGCATGGTGCATTGCCATCTCGGCTCGCAGGTCGCCAATCTGCGCGACATCCAGCGTGGTCTGGGTGAGGTCGCGCGGTTTTACGCGGAGCTGCGACGGCTCGGCGCGCCGGTGGATTGCGTGGACGTGGGCGGTGGTCTCGGTGTGGACTACGAGGGCACGCGTTCGCGCAGCTATTGCTCGATCAACTACGCGATGGAGGAGTACGCCCGCGCGGTGGTGGAAGCGCTCGCGGACTGCTGCCGCAAAGAGCGGCTGCCGGCGCCGGACATTATCAGCGAGTCGGGCCGCGCGCTGACCGCGCACCACGCGGTGCTGGTGGTCAATGTGGTGGACAGCGAGTCCGCGCCCAAGGACGAGCCAGCCGTGCTTGCAATTGACGCGGCACCGGTGCTGCGCGATCTGCATCGTTTATACGAGAACCCGGAGCAGCGGCCTGAACTGGAGCGTCTGCAGGACGCCGCCCAGGCCTTGCACGACGCACAAACCCAATACTGCGAGGGTGGGCTATCGCTCACCGCGCGCGCGCAAGCCGAGCAGCTTTACTACGCCATCTGCCGCAGAATTCAACCCGGGTTGGAGCCGGGTGCGCGCGTGCATCGCGAAGCGGTCGATGCTTTGCGGGAGAAGCTGGCGGACAAGTATTTCTGCAATTTTTCGATTTTTCAGTCCATTCCCGACGCCTGGGCGCTGGACCAGATTTTCCCCATTCTGCCGATTCATCGGCTGGACGAAGCGCCGACCGCGCGCGTCAGCCTGTGCGACCTGACCTGCGACTCCGACGGACGGCTCGATCAGTATGTGGATCGCGACGGGCTCGACACGACGCTGCCGGCGCATGCGCTCAAACCCGGTGAGCCCTATCTGCTGGGAATTTTCATGGTCGGCGCCTATCAGGAAATTCTCGGCGATATGCACAATTTGTTCGGCGATACGGACGCGGTGGACGTGGCGCTGGACGCGAACGGCGCGTGGCAGATTACGGCCGCAGAGCGCGGCGACCGGGCCGACGAATTATTGCGCTACGTGCACTTCGCGCCGGAGGAGTTGCTCGCTGCCTATGAGCGCAAACTCGCCGGGGCGGCGCTGGCATCGGAACAGCGCAGGCAGTTTCTTGAGGAGCTGCGGGCGGGATTGACCGGCTATACCTATTTGCAGAGTTGACAGATGAACGATTCAGAAACCATCGCCCGTCTGCTGGCGGAGATACGCGACAACCAGAAGCTGCAGCTCGAGCGCCAAGCCGAAGCCTTGGCGCTGCAGCGCGAGCAATTCGGCATGGCGCAGAAGCAATTCGAACGCGCTGAACGACTGAATGACCGGGCCGCGCAAATCCAGGAGAAAAGCGCGCAATTAATTGCGGGTGCACGCAAGGTCCTGGTGGTGGTCGTTCCGATCATCGTGCTGCTGATCGCCTATCTGTCGTGGCTGATCTTTCGCTAAGTGCTGCAGCAGGGAGAGCAGCATCAGCTCCCTGAACAATTCTTGCAGCGAGGCGTCTTTGCGCGCATCGTTCGCGCGCCACGCCAAGCGCACGGCGTTGGAGTCCCGATCCAGAATTTGCAGCCGCGGTTCGCCGTTCTCAATCCAGGCGTCAATGGTGAAACCCATGGTCTTATCCTCATTGATAACCCCTCACTTGTAACGATAATGATTCTCATTCGTATATGTCAAGTCCAAGGGTAGGTCTATTGGGTCTCGGCGCCATGGGTCAGCACATGGCGCGCAACTTAAGCAAACACAAATTACTGACCGGCGTCTGGAACCGCAGCCGCGCGCGGGCCGAAACCCTGGCTGTGGAGCTTGGTTGCGATAACCCTGCAACACCCGGGGAGCTGGCCAGCCGCTGCGACGCGCTGCTGCTGTGCGTCTCCGCCGACGCGGATGTATTGGAAGTGATCGTCGCGCTGAAACCCGGCCTGAGCCGTGGCGCGCTGGTGATTGACTGCTCCACCGTGAGCCGAGAAACCGCGCAACGCGCCGCACGCGAACTGACGGAAGTCGGTGGGGAATTTCTCGACGCGCCAGTGTCCGGTGGCGTCGAAGGCGCCAGAAACGCAACGCTCACTATCATGTGCGGCGGCACGCCGGCGGCGTTTCAAAACGCCCAGCCGCTACTGTCAGCAATTGGCCAGCGCGTTGTGCACATGGGTCCCGTCGGCAGCGGCCAGGCAACGAAAGCCGTGAACCAGGTGATGGCTGCCGGCATCAATCAAGCAGTATGTGAAGCGCTGGCCTTTGCGCGGGCGCTGAACTTGCCGCTGGATGAAGTGATTGACGCGATTGGCTCCGGCGCCGCGGGCAACTGGTTTATCAATCACCGTGGCAAGGCCATGACGAAAGGCGTATTTGCGCCCGGCTTCAAACTGGCGCTGCATCACAAGGATTTGGACATCTGCCTGCAGATGGCACACCAGGCCGGCGTTGAAATCCCGCTGTCAGCACAGACGCGCGATGAATACGCGAAGCTGATGCGCGACGGTCACGGCGACGACGATATCTCCGGCTTGTTCCGCTTGCGCCGATGATTGCCGTTCCGACTCAGGCGATACTCGAGCTGTGGTTTGGCGATGGGCTCGCTCAGCCCGCACGCTTAACCGAGGTCGCCGGCCGCTGGTTTGAAGCCCACCCGCAATTCGACCAATCGCTGCGTGAAAGATACGCGAGCTTGTTGGCGACGGTGGTGCGCGAGACGCCGTGGCAGGGAGCCATTGACGAAACCCTGGCGCGAGTGCTGCTGCTGGATCAGTTCAGCCGGAATATTCACCGCGGCCAAGCTGCCGCCTTCGCCTACGATGCTTCGGCACAGGCGCTGATGCGCGGCGCAATTGACGCGGGTACGGATACGGCGCTGCCGCCCATCGGGCGCTCTTTTCTCTACATGCCGCTGCAGCACGCGGAAGATCCGGCGCTACAGCGGGAATCGGTGCAGCGCTTTACGGCGCTGGTGGCCGAAGCGAGACATCCGGCGGAGCGAAAGTTGCTCAGTGGCTCCGCCGATTACGCCAGGCTGCACGCGGATATCATCGAACGCTTCGGCCGCTTTCCGCATCGTAATGCCCTGCTCGATCGACCGTCCGATCCGGCGGAACGGGCCTATCTCGAATCAGGCGCACCGCGTTTCGGCCAAAGCTGAAACGCGGCGCGGCCGGGCCTCCGCAAGATTTCTAACGATAGAGAATCTTGAACTCGACCCGGCGGTTCCGGGCGCGACCATCCGGATCATCGCGACCGTCGCTGCGCGTGTTGGGCGCCACCGGCCGCGTCTCGCCATAACCGGCCGCCGTCAGGCGCGAGCGCTCGATGCCGGCGTTGACCAGAAAATTCATGACGCTCGCGGCGCGCTCGAGCGACAGGCGCTGGTTATACGTCGGGCTGCCGATGTGGTCCGTATGGCCGGCAATCTCCACCCTCATTGACGGCTGCCCGCGCATCGCGTTCACGGCCGCCTGCAGTATCGGGTGTGAGGCCGGGGTGAGCCGCGCGGAGTCGAACTCGAAATTGACGTCGCGCAAGACCACGACCAGCTTTTCCTTGGCGCAGCCGTAGCGATCCACCTCGCTTCCTCGCATCGTATCGGGGCAGCGATCGGCACGATCCAGCACGCCGTCGCCGTCGGAATCACGCGGCGGTGGGGGCGGCCGGCGCACCGGCTCCGGGATCACTTCCACTTCCCGGCGTTCGGTACGCTCAACGTGTTGCGTTTGGCGCGTCGGTATGACGAGCGCGAGGTTTAGGTGCAGGTCTTCGGGGTCCTCGTGGTAGTTGTCTATGACATAGCGCACATCGCTACGCAGACGCAGGCCGTAGGAGTTGAGCTTGCCCGTCATCAGGCCGACACCCACGTTGCCGAAGACATCGGTTTTTTCGCGGCCCGGGTCCGGGCTGTTGCGCACCGCGCCGAGCCCGGCCAGGAAATACGGCGTGAAGCGGTCGGGATTCACATAGAAGACGCTGTCCAGCCCCAGCGCAATACGGTCCGCGTCAGTGCCTGAAACCGGCGCGTCGAACTCGGCGTAGGACAGGTTCAGTTCAAACGCCCAGCGCTGGGATGAGGGCCAACCGAAGAATACCTGGGCGCCGGCGCCATCGTCGGTCTCCACGGGGCGGTTACGCTCATCGCTGAAGACATAGGTCCCGCCGAAGCCGAAATACGGGGCGTCGATTTGCCCGTCGTCGTGAGCGGCAAAGCTCAGGCCGGGGCAGATCGTGCAAACAACAACGGAAAATCCGGTCAGCAGTCGCGCCAGAGTCAGCCGTTTCATAGCTCTCTCCCATCATTGTTAGGTTCACGGCGTCATGAGTTGACGCGGGCCTTTGGAAAATAGTTCCGCGCCTCCCGTCGCCAAAAGCAACAGGTCTCCCGGCTCGGGACGGCAGGCGGCCACGCGGAACATACCCTGTTGCGGGGCGCTGGCTCTGTACGCCATCGCACTGAGTGAGTGTATACGAACCCGGGTAAGGGGTCGCTACAACGGCCGCGGGGTTGGCTTCAGTTCAGCCCAAGGGTGGTATTGGTGCCGGAGCGGCCCACGGTGTCGGGATCAGGCGCGGTGCGCAGCAGCCGATCACCCAGGCCCATCGAGACCCCCCACCAGTAGTTTTCGTTGCGGAAATGGTGATAGCGATGCTCGCGCACGCGGCGTTTGTAGTACTCAATCTCAGGGCACCACGGAATATGCGACAGCATGTGCACCCATTCGTAATGCAGGCCGAGCAGGAGATAAACCGTGAGTCCGGTCAGTGCGAGCTCCTTCCAGGGCCACAACGCCCACAGGATCAAACCCGCGGTGAACGGCGTCCAGAAATGCACATGCCGCGGGATGAACACCCACTTCGGATTCCAGGGGTCGGCGTGGTGACGGCGGTGCGTCTTCGGCAGATAGAAGTCAAGCGTGCGGCCGAATATTTTGCGCGGCTTGTAGTGCAGCATGAAGACATGAATCAGCCACTCGTTGATGGGAAAATAGGCCACAAGTGCGAGCGCCACCGCAGCGTCTTTCCAACTGAAAGCGCCAAGCGATAGACGCCAGATGCCGAAAATGGCGATGAACAGCGTAATCAACTGCCCGCTCGGGTGCGACACGAACAATTTGAGCGCGGCGCCGAAATCTTTGGGCAGCGTATCCGGCGGACGCATCGGATTGCGCCTGGCAGTTTCGGAGGCGGCAATCATCTCGCTGTCGGTGGCGCGTGCTTCGATGCTAGTCATGGGTAAGCTCCTCAGGAAGGAAAGGCCACGGGGCCGGTCCAGAAACCGTGCTCGCCGGCTTTTTCATACAGACCGCGCAATTGGCGCACATGCAGCTCGTCCGCTGATTTAACCGTCGGTGCGAATGAAGGAAGCGAGAGCGTAGGCAGCGGCAAGACCACGCCCGGATCCAGCGGGCCGGGCAGATTGATCTGCGGCCAGTTGCTGTAGCGCTGGCAGTCGAGGCCGTAAGTGCCGTTCTGCACGCTGTAGCCACGCGAGGCGAGATTGGGTGGATGGTCCCAGTCCAGCGCGTGGGCCAGATTGCCCGAATGCGCCGCGCGGCTGCCAATCGGCGGCAGGTCAAAGCGCCAGGAAAAGAAATTCAGAATGGCGTTCGGATGCAGCAGATCGTGGCAGACATGGCCACGCCGTGCACGCGGTCCGATCAGCGCGCAGGGGACGCGAAACCCGAGCCGGCCATCGTTGCCGGTAACTTCGAGGTCACGCGTGGAGGGCGGCACGATGGGCGGCGCTACGTGATCGAAGAAGCCGCCCCATTCGTCGTAGTTGATGATCAGCAGCGTCTTGCCCCATTGGGGTCCGGTGCGCAGCGCGTCGTAAACGCGGTTCAATAGCACCTGACCGGCGCGCACATCGGAATGCGGATGATCGTCGTTCGACAAGGCGTTCGGCGCACCGGATTCGAAAATCGGGTCCACGTAGCTGATCGCCGGCAGATTGCCGAGTGCGCAGTCAACAAAAAAGGTTTCCAGCGGGCGGCTGATTGAAAGATACTTGGTCTTCGACCACAGGCCGACGAAGGGCAGGTTGCCGTAGTAGTAACGGCCTTCAACACCCGCGGTGGCGAGCGCGTCCCATAAGGATGGCAACTGCGACTCCTTCTCGATGCCATCGCCGTCGAGGAAGTCGTTGTCGCCGGCGTGCATGTAGAAGCGATTCGGCCAGGTGCCGGCCATGATGCCGCTGAAGTAGTTGTCGCAAATGGTCCAGTCGTCGGCTACGCCCGAGTAAAACGGCAAGTCTTCGCGGCGGTAATAACCGAGCGGCAGGGTGTCGCCGAGCAGGGTCGGATCGGTGTGCAGCCAGCCACCCTGCAGATGGATACGTCCGCCTTCGTAACCATGATTCGGATCGCTGCTGCCGCAGCCCTGCCAGGGCGAGGCATGGCCGTCCAGCATCGGATAGGTGTTTTGCATCACCCCGGCGCGATCGGGGAAGCTGAGACCGGCCTGCACACCGTCGGCGCCCGGCACCCAGCCGAGAAAATGATCGAAGGAGCGGTTCTCCATCATCAGCAGCACGATGTGATCAATACCGCTATCGCGCGGATCTGGCAGCGCGCGCGAACTGCTGGCACTCGCTGCGCTCGCCAAACCGCTGTCGCCGCCGGATTTGCAGCCCGGTAGCGTCATCGCGCCGATGCCGGCGGCGAGGCCGGCCAGCAGTTGGCGGCGGCCGGCGTCGTACTCTTTCGTCACGCGGGCGTCCGATTTTTCGGCATGGCGTCCAGTACACGCTCCAGCGCCATGCGGCCAATCTCGACGTGTTTGCGGCCACAGTCCCGCGCCAGCTCACTATCGCCGTCGCGTACGGCATTGACGAGACGCTGCAGATTGTCGAAATCACGGAACTCGGGTTCGAGCACCCGCGTCAACAGGCCCCAAATATTCCGGTAGGTCTTGTTCATGGAATTGAACGCCAGCCGGAAAGCGATGTTGCCGCAGTTCTGGACTAGCAATTGCCAGAACTCCAAGGCGAACGGCTGCAGTGCGGCAGTATCCTTGGCGCAAGCGCGCATTTTCATCAGCACCGCGTCCAGCGCATCCGCCAGCGTCGCGCCACCGCGCTTGGCCGCCGCGGCGGCGATATCCGGCGCGAAACTACTGCGCATGCCCATGATCGAGCGCGCGACGGTTGGATTGATATTTCCGTGTTGGTCGGTAAGCAGGCTTGGTAGCAATTCCAGTCCCCCTTCGGTTTCGTAATCGAGCACCACGTGATTGCCGCCCTGGCGCACCGCGATCAGACCGGCCTGCTGCAGTCGTTTGACCGCCTCGCGCACCGCGCCACGGTTCACGCCCAGTTTTTCCGCCAGAACGCGCTCCGCGGGCAGCTCGCTGCCGGGCGCCAGATCACGGGCGACGATGCGCCGCCGCAGTTGCTGGTATACGGCTTCGGAAACAGGTTGGCGCTGGACGGACTGGAACATCATGGCCCCCAATATGCTGGTAACATATCATACCAGTTCATGGAATCAAAATATACATGACTATAACTACAGTGTATTCAATCTCTTAGCTGGATAAAGCTTGGCGCCAGAGCCGCCACAGGGTGAAGGGACCGAAACTCAAGCAGAACCCCACAATGACTGTCTCGGCCCACATTTGGGCGCTCATCGGCGCGCGGAAATGGCCTTGCTCGATATTGAACAGCAAGTCCATGCAGCCCAGGAAAATCATGGCGCTGCCGGCGCATAACCCCCAGAACAGGGCGCGCCGGTCGCCGCGCCACAGAAAATAGGCGGCGAACAAAAAGCACAGCGCCATCCAGCCGTCAGCAAGCGGGAAGGCGTTTTCAAACGCGAGATAGACTTCATCGACACGGACCTGGGTATCGCCGGTGGTGAAGTACACCAGCCAATACGCGACGGTGCCGAGTGCGGCGATCAGCATGAACGCCGCGTGAATGCGATCAGACTTTCGCGAGCTCACACCGGCTTGTTCAACTTCGCGCGAGCGCGCTTGGCCGCGGCGCGCACTTGCGCAGGCGCGGTGCCGCCAAGATGCCGGCGGGCCGCAACCGAACCTTCGAGCGTCAGCGCCTGATAGACATCCTGACCGATGAGTTTGGAGAAGCGCTTCAGTTCGGTGAGGCTCAACTCGGACAAATCCTTTTTCTGCTGCGCGCTGTAACGCACCGCCTTGCCGACCGCTTCGTGCGCATCGCGAAAGGGCAGGCCCTTCTTGACCAGGTAGTCCGCAAGATCGGTGGCGGTGGAAAAGCCGAGCTTGGCCGCCCGATAACAGTTGTCGTGCAGCACCACGATATTCGACGTCAGCACCGCCAATAACCGCACACTGCTGCTGGCCGTGTCGAGCGTGTCGAACAAGGCCTCTTTGTCTTCCTGATTGTCGCGGTTGTACGCGAGTGGCTGCGCCTTCATCAGCGTCAGCAGCGCCATCAGATGGCCATACACCCGCCCGCTTTTGCCGCGTATCAGCTCCGGCACATCCGGATTTTTCTTCTGCGGCATGATGGAGGAGCCGGTGCAGAAGCGGTCCGGCAACTCGATGAACTTGAACGGCGCGCTCACCCACAGAATCAGCTCTTCCGAGAAGCGCGACAGATGCATCATCAGCATCGCGCAGGCAGCAGCGAACTCAATGGCGAAATCCCGATCCGACACGCCGTCCAGCGAGTTTTCGGTCGGCGCATCGAAGCCCAGCAGCTTGGCGGTGTAAGCGCGGTCGATCGGGTAGCTGGTGCCGGCCAGCGCGGCGCTGCCGAGCGGCATGATGTTTACCCGCTTTCTGCAGTCCGCCAGTCTGGCGCTGTCGCGCGCCAGCATTTGCTCCCAGGCGAGCATGTGATGGCCGAAAGTCACCGGCTGCGCGACTTGCAAATGGGTGAAGCCGGGCATGATGCTGCCGGCTTCTTTTTCCGCGAGCGCAATCAGCCCCAGCCGCAATTGCTTCAGATCCGCGCGCAGCGCATCAATGCCGTCGCGCAGATAAAGCCGCAGGTCGGTGGCGACTTGATCATTGCGCGAGCGCCCGGTGTGCAGCTTCTTGCCGGTCTCGCCGATGCGTGCGATCAGCCGCGCCTCGATGTTCATATGCACATCTTCCAGCGCGGCATCCCACAGGAATTTTCCGCTGTCGATCTCGACCTGTATCGCCTCGAGTCCGGCGACGATCGTGTCCCGCTCCTTGGCCGTCAGCACCCCGACTTTCGCCAGCATGGCGGCATGCGCTTGTGAGCCGCGGATGTCGTGCCGGTACAGTCTTTGATCGAAGCTGACCGACTCGGAAAACGCCGCAACCAGGCTGTCGGTCGCCTCGCTGAAGCGCCCGCCCCATGCCTGATTCGCCCGCGTTTTCTTGCCCTTGCTCATGACTCCAAGCCCGCCCGAAGTTCACCGTCCCTGCGCAAAACGCGCGCAGTATAACGCCGGGCGCTTGACCCCCGCGTCCGGGCGCACAAGACTGGCGTGATGCGCGCCGATTTCAGCTCTCGCCAGCCGCCCACCGCCGGCAATCCCTTTCTGCCGGATTTTTGCGCGGCTGGGCCGGTGCTGAGCGTGCTGCTGATCACCCAACTCGTGGCGATTCTGCTGACTCTCGCCAGACTGCCGGCCACGACCGAGCTATGGCCGCAGTTTCTGATGTTGTCGCTTTATCTGCAGTGGATCGGTTTGTGCAGCGCCGCGGCGCTGTGCGGCCTACGCCGCTGGCTGATGATGGCCAGCGGACCGGTGATGGCCTTGACCTGTTATGCCGCCTTGCTGGCCGTCACCTGGCTGATCAGCGAGTTCGCGCTGTTGATTGCGCAGCGCTATGCGCTCGCGCCGCTGGCGGACATATCGCGCGGCGAATTCCTGATCCGCAGTCTGGGCGTGTGCGCCATCGTCAGCGCGCTGGCGCTGCGCTATTTCTGGCTGGCGCGGCAATGGCGCACGCAGACCCTGGCCGAGGGCAATGCGCGTTACCAGATGCTGCAGGCGCGCATCCGCCCGCATTTTCTGTTCAACAGCCTAAACAGCATCGCTGCGCTTACCGCGCTGAATCCGAAACTGGCCGAACACGCCATAGAAGACTTGTCGGCCTTGTTCCGCGCCAATCTCGCCGAAGATGCCGCGGCCGCGACGCTGCAGGAAGAGGTTGATCTGGCGCAGGCTTACGCGCGCATCGAACAACTGCGGCTCGGCGAGCGCCTGCGCCTGTCGTGGAAGCTGGCGCCGGCGAGTCTGAGCGCGCGCTTGCCGCCGCTGACGCTGCAGCCGCTGATCGAGAATGCGGTGCGCCATGGTATTGAGCCGCTAGCGGAAGGTGGCGCGGTGGAGGTGCGGGCCGACGCGAGTGACGGCGTGCTGGAGCTGTCCGTACGCAATCCGGCGACCGGCGACAGCGGACGCCCCGGCCGCGGCGAAGCCCTGGAAAATATCCGGCAACGCCTCAATCTTTTATATGGGGCGGGCCGCGCGGCCTTGCTGACTGAACATAACGGTAATGAATTTATCGTGCGCTTGCGTGTCCCGAGCCTGAGTTAATGCGCCTGGTTATTGCCGATGATGAGCCGCTCGCCCGCGAGCGCCTGAAGCGCCTGTTGAGCGAAACGCCGGAGCACGCGGTGGTGGCGGAAGCGGCCAGCGGCGCCGAGCTGCTCGCGGCGGTAAAACATAGCCAGCCGGACGCGGTGCTACTCGATATTCACATGCCCGGTCTCGACGGCCTGCAGGCCGCGCGCGCGCTGGCCGCACTGCCCTTGCCGCCGGCGTTGATTTTCGTCACCGCTTATGAGGAACACGCGCTGGCGGCCTTCGACACGCTCGCCTCCGGCTTTCTGCTCAAGCCGGTACGCGCGGCGCAGTTGAAGCAGGCGCTGGACAAGGCTCAGCGCAGTACCCGCGCGCAGCGTCCGGCGGCGGCACAGCGCTATGTCAGCGGCCTGGTGCGCGGTGATCGCGTGCGGGTACCGGCGCAGGAAGTGCTGTACTTCGTCGCTGAGGACAAGTACACCCGCGTGATTTATCTGCGCGGCGAGTTATTGATCGAGGATTCCCTGCGCACCCTGGAGGATGCGCTGGATTCCGATTTCATCCGCATTCATCGCCAGTATCTGGCCGCGCGTGAGCGCGTCGAGGCGCTGGAAACCAGCGGCGATCAACCGGTCGTGCGCTTGCGCGGCGCGGCCACCACGCTGCCGGTCAGCCGGCGCTGTCTGCCGGCGGTGCGCAAGCTGCTCTCGGGTAGGGACTAGAGCCTGATGCCCGCCAATCTGCTAACCATCGCCACCCGCGAGAGCCGTCTCGCGCTGTGGCAGGCCGGGCACGTCAAAACACTACTGGAAACCCTGCATCCCGGCCTAAGCGTCGCGCTATTGCCGATGACGACCCAGGGCGACCAATTGCTCGACAACTCGCTGGCCAAGCTCGGCGGCAAGGGTTTGTTCGTCAAAGAGCTCGAAAACGCCTTGCTGGAAGGCCGCGCCGAACTCGCCGTGCATTCGATGAAGGACGTGCCGGCGCAACTCCCAGACGGTCTGCAAATACCGGCGATTCTCGAACGCGAAAACCCCCTGGATGCTTTTGTCTCCAATCGCTACGCCGCGCTGGCGGAGCTGCCGCAAGGTGCGCGCGTCGGCACTTCCAGCCTGCGGCGGCAAATGCAGTTGCAACGTGCGCGGCCTGATCTTGTGGTCGAGCCTTTGCGCGGCAACGTCGAGACGCGTCTACGGAAGCTGGATGAAAATCGCTACGACGCCATCATCCTGGCCTGCGCCGGTCTCAAACGCCTGGGGCTGAAGGGCCGGATTCGCAGCCCGCTGACGGCCGAGGCCTCATTGCCGGCGATCGGTCAGGGCGCGATTGGGCTTGAGTGCCGCAGCGATGATGCGCGCACACGGCTGCTCATCATGCCGCTGGATCACGGACCCACGCATCTTTGCCTGCTCGCGGAGCGTGCGCTCAACGCCGGCCTCGGCGGCAGTTGCCAGACACCGCTGGCGGGTTTCGCCGAGCTCAAGGGCGACACGCTGCTTTTGCGCGGCCGCGTAGGCTCACCGGATGGCGCGCGCCTGGTCGAAGGGGTGGTTCGCGGACCCGCAGCCCAGGCGGCAGACTTGGGCGCAAGGCTCGCGCGATATCTGCTCGCGCAAGGCGCCGGCGAAATTCTGCGCGAACTGAATGTCGTGTCATCGCGAGGAACGAAGTGACGAAGCGATCTCGTAAGCCCTTGTTCCACCTAGAAGCAAGATTGCTTCAAGGAGCCCGTCCTGAGCTGCGTCGATGGGTTCGCAATGACAATTGCATCATTGAATAAGGGCTTTCTTAGGTGAACCTGTCCGGTCGCTGCGTACTGGTGACCCGTCCGGCGGCACAGGCGCTGGCCTTGTGCAGTCTGATCGAACGGGCGGGCGGCAAGCCCTTGAGCCTGCCGATGCTGGAAATCGCGCCGGCGTCCTCGCCGCCGGCGCTGCGACAGGCGCTGGCGCAGGCCGCGCATTGCCATATCGTCATCTTCACCAGCGTCAACGCGCTAGAGCAGGCCTTGCTGGCGGGCGGCGCGCGCTGGCCCGAGAAAGTTTTCTGTGTGGGCGCCGCCACAGCCGGGGCGGTGCGGCGCGCCGGCTTACCGCCCCCATTCGCGCCAGCCGAAGATTACAGCAGCGAAGGTCTGCTGGCCCTGCCTGAACTGCGACAACTGCGCGGCCAGCGCGTGCTGCTGGTCACCGGTGCCGGCGGCCGCGAGTTGCTGGTCGAAACCTTGCAGGCGCGCGGCGCCGAGGTGATACGCGCGGATGCCTACCGACGTGTGCCCACCATGCATGCGGAGACTACCGTTCGGGCTGCGCTTGAGCGCGCCGATAGTGGCGTGGTTACGAGCGGCGAAACGCTGGAGCGCCTGATTGACGTTACACCGGCGGATTTGCGCACACACCTGCAACTACTGCCGCTGGTCGTGCCGAGTCTGCGTGTGCTACAAATGGCCCGAGCGCGTGGCTTCACCGCCGCGATCGGCGTGCCACAGCCGATGTCGGATGCGGGCATGGTGCGCGCGCTTGCCGAACTCAAACTCAGCGCCTGAGCCGATTGATGACCGAACCTGTGCCCGTTTCTACCCCAACCCAGCGCAGCAGCCGCCGCTGGGGCCTGTCGCTCAGTTTGGTGCTGCTGGTCGCCGGCATCGTGATTTCCGTTACCGCTTACGAGCTCAAGCGCGACTTGCAGCGGCTCGACCGCGAGACCCGCGGCCATCTCACCGCCTTGCACGAGCAGCTCACCGACGTGGCGCGTCTCAAGGAAGCGCAGCTCACCTCCAACCAGCAGCGCGAGGCCATCTTCGCCGGCATGGGCAGCTTGCAATCCCGAGCCGATCAGAGCGACGCCAACTACGCGCGCCTGATCGGCCTGGTGCAGGGCGGTCAGCGTCAGTGGCAGCTCGCCGAAGTCGAGCAACTGCTGCTGATCGCCAACGACCGCCTGCTGCTGCACCGCGATGCCGCCGGTGCGCTGCGCGCGCTCGAAATTGCGGATAACCGCCTGCGCGAAATCGCCGATACCCAGGGCTTGATCGAGCTGCGCCAGCAGGTGGCCAATGATCTCGCCGCGCTCAAGGCCGTGCCGCATGCGGACGTGCAGGGTCTCACGCTCAAACTTAATGCGCTGATTGAACGCGTACCGCGCCTGCCGCTGACGAGCTCCGTACCGCGCAACTTCACCAAGGTCACCAGCGGCGAAGAGCTGCCGCAAGCCCAGTCGCGCTGGCGGCGCTTCCTGGACAGCGCGCTCACGGCGCTGCGCGGCCTGGTCGAAATCCATCACCGCGAACAACAGGTCATTCCGTTGCTGCCGCCCGGACAGGAATTCTTTCTGTATCAGAATCTGCAGCTCAAGCTCGAATCGGCTCGGCTGGCCCTGCTGCAGCGGGATACCACCTCGTTCAAGGAAGCGGTGAAACTCGCCAGCGGCTGGATACGCGCCTACTTCACGCCCGAGGACAGCGCGGTGCGCGCGGCGCTGGACGAATTGACCGAGCTGGAACGCGTGGAATTGGAGTGGCCGCTGCCCGATTTGTCCGGCAGCTTGCAGCGCGTGCGTGCTCTGCTGGCCAAGCAAACTGCGGAGCGGCCGGGTGAGACCAGGCGTTAAATGGCGCGGCTGATTATCGTTTTTCTGGGCTTCGTCCTGCTGGGCGTCGCCATCGCCCTGCTGTTCACCCAGGACAACGGCTACGTACTCATGCGGCACGGCGATACGGTCGTAGAAACTTCGCTGGCGTTTTTTCTGTTTGGTCTGGTGCTGCTGGTCTGGGGCACGATCGTCGTCTGGCGCGTACTGCGTTTCGGCATTGGTCTGCCGAACTGGCTCAAGGACTTGCTGCAGAAACGCAAGGACGCGATGGCGCGACGCTCGCTCAACCGCGGCCTGGTGCGCTTGTTCGAAGGCCAGTGGGCGGCAGCGGAAGCCGAGCTGACACGGCGCGTATGGAATCCGCAGACCCGGCTGGTGAATTATCTCGCCGCCGCCAAGGCGGCGCAGATGCAGGGCGCGCTACAACGCCGCGACGATTATCTGGCCAGAGCCGACCGTTCCCGCTTCGGTTCAGCTGAGGCGGTTTTGCTTACCCAAGCGGAGCTGCTTATTGACCAGGAGCAGGATGCGAGAGCGTTGGCGACCCTGGAGCGTTTGCGCGAGCTCGCGCCACAAAACCCCTACGTGCTCGGTCTGCTGCTGGAGACGCTGGCGCGGCTCAAGGAATGGACCAAGCTGCGTGATCTGCTGCCCGCGGCCGAGTCCTTGGCACTGTTGGACAACCCGCGCAAGCAGAATCTGGCAGTGCGCGCCTACAGCGAATGCTTGAGCATCGCGGCGGCGCAAGGTCTGGATCGGGTCGTGGATGCCTGGGGCACCGTGCCGCGCCGGCTGCGCGCGAATCCCAAGCTGGTGCACGCATACGCCGCCGCGCTGGCACGTCATCCGCAAGGTCATGATGATGCCGTGCGCGCGATTCAAGCGGTGCTCAAGAAACAGTGGGACGCACAACTGGTGCGGCTGTTCGGCGATCTGGAAGCGAGAAAACCCGTTACCCAGCTCACTGCCTTGGAAGACTGGCTCAAGCAGCACGGCGACCAGCCGGAACTGCTGCTGCTTGCCGGCCGTCTTTGCCTGCGTAACAAACTCTGGGGCCGCGCGCGCAGTTATTTTGAATCCGCGCTCGCGCAAACGACGGACAATGACCAGCGCGCAGAGTTGTACCAGGAACTTGGGAAGTTGAACGAGCAAACCGAGGACAGCGGCGGCGCGCTTAACGCTTATCGCCAAGGACTGACGGCAGCGCTAGGCGGGACGAATGAGGTCTCCCTATCCGTCGAGTCGTCTAAATCTAGTTAGTACCGAGCGCTTGTATGCGGTCTACAAAAAGTATCTCGGCCCTAGTCGGATTACTGCTGGCGGCGTGCTCATCAGCCCACGAAGTATCAAGGGTCGTGGTCCCCGGAACGAGTCTCACCATTGTGCTGTATCAAGACGAGAAGATGATGTATAGCTATCGCCTCTATTCAGGTAGCGAGCCAGTCTCCGACGAGCGGCTGCTTGGCCCACACCACAATGCAACTACTCCGACAGCCGTCGTTTCTTACGAACCCGACGTTGTTACTACCACTTGGCCTGGCAAACACACTTCGCACTTCGTCAAAATCGACATTAAGCATCTTAGTGTTGTTGAAGATTCAAATGAATCTGACACGCCTCCAGCGATCAAAGTTAAGAACTGAAGCTGGCGTGGGATGCTCCGTGCATGCGCCATTTGGAATCAGGTAGGCGGTGCAGCTGGCCACACCTGCCAAGCGTAATCGAAGGAGTCGTAGAACAATCTCTCGGTCGGCAGTCCGGCGGCGTGGAATGAATGCTTAGCGGCCTGAATCATGGGCGGCGGGCCGCTCATGTATACGTCGGCGTCGCTGAGCTGCGGGTACTCGCGCAGCAGTGCTTCATGCACAAATCCTTTTGCTCCAGTCCAGTTATCTTCAGCCATAGGTTCGGATAACACCGGCGTGTAGCGAAAGTTTGGGTATTTCTCCTGCCACTGCCGCGGCAGCGAATCCATATACAAATCCTGCACTGCGCGCGCTCCCCAGAACAAATGCACGGTGCGGCCCTGCGAACGCGGCAGCAAGTCTTCAAGCATCGCCTTGATCGGCGCGAAACCGGTGCCGCCGGCCATGAATAGTGCGGTTTTATCCGAGTCCTCGCGCAAGTAGAAACCACCGAGCGGGCCTTCGAGCCGCAGCATCGCGCGTTCCGGCATTTCCTCGAACACGTAACGGGTGAAGGTGCCGCCGGGCGTCAGCCGCAGATGCAATTCAATGCGCGGATAGTCGAATGGGTTCGCCGGCTGCGGCGCATTCGCAATTGAAAAACTGCGCCGCTTGTCCCCTTCGATGAGTATGTCCACGTACTGGCCGGGCAAATACTCGAACGGATCGCCTTTAGGCAGACGTAGCACCATCTTCATCACGTCCGCCGCGAGTTGTTCTTTGTATTCGACGCGCGCCGGCAGGTTGCGCGCGCGGATCGCCTCGTGTTTCGGCAGCTCGCGCACCTGAATAACCAGATCGCTGCGCGGCCGCGCCAGACAGAGCAGCGTATAGCCTTCCGCCACTTCTTCTTCGGAAAGGCCGAGCGGTTCGTACTCGTGGGCTACTTTGCCGGAGATCAACCGCGCGCGGCAGGCGCCGCAGGCACCCGTTTTGCAGCCGTAAGGCAGGAACAGGCCGGCGCGCAGCGCGGCTTCGAGCACGGGCTCGTCAGCCGCGCAGTCAAAGCTGTTGGCAGTGTCCTTGAGAGTGACGCGATAAGTCACGCCGCCCTCACCCCAACCCTCTCCCAAAGGGAGAGGGAGAAAATACTTTGCCTCTCCATAAGGGTGAGAGAGAAATTATTTGCCTCTCCCTTTGGGAGAGGCCGGCCGCGCAGCGGTCGGGTGAGGGCGCAGATCGCGTTAGACGTCCAGATTTCCAACGAGCAAGGCGTTGCGCTCAATGAACTCGCGGCGCGGTTCCACTTCATCGCCCATCAGCGTGGAGAAGATGTCGTCCGTACCGTGGGCGTCTTCAACTTTTACCTGGAGCAGGCGGCGCGTGTCCGGGTTCATGGTGGTTTCCCAGAGCTGGCTGGGATTCATTTCGCCCAGGCCCTTGTAGCGCTGGATGTGTTGGCCGCGCTTGGCTTCCGCGAGCAGCCAGCGGTAAGCCTCTTCGAAGCGGGTCACCGCCAGACTGCGCTCACCGCGGGTGATCGCGGCTTCCGTTCCCAGCAGGCCGTTGAGTGTCTGGCCGAGTGCGGCGATACGCTGGTATTCGGGCGAGGTAAAAAATTCCGCATGCCAGCGGCTTTCGTGCGCGACGCCGTGGGCGGTGCGCGTGATCACCAGCCCGGCGCCGTCAGTCTCGCTCAGTCTGACGCCATAGTGTTCGCCGAGCCCCGCTGCCTGCTCAAGCCGCGCGGCCAGGCGCGCGGCCCAGCTGCGCAACGCCGCAGCATCCAGGAAGTTTTCGGCGCTGAGCGCGGGCAGATCAATCAACTGGCGCAGTGCGGTCTCGTCGAAGCGCCGGCCCAAGCGCGCCACCACGGCTTCGAACGCGGACCAGTCGCGCACCAATTTTTCCAGTGCGCTGCCGCTGACCGCACCGGCGGCGGTCTTGCTGTGCAGCACCGCGTCTTCCAGCGCGAGCTGCAGCAGATATTCATTCAGTTCGGTGTCATCCTTCACATAACGCTCGCTCTTGCCGGCCTTGACCTTGTACAGCGGCGGTTGCGCGATGTAGATATGGCCGCGCTCGATCAAGACCTGCATCTGGCGGTAGAAGAAGGTCAGCAACAGCGTGCGGATATGCGAACCGTCCACATCCGCGTCGGTCATGATGATGATGCGGTGGTAGCGCAGCTTGTCCGGAGAGAAATCCGCATTACCGATGCCGCAGCCCAGGGCGGTGATCAGCGTGCCGACCTCGACCGACGATAACATCTTGTCAAACCTGGCTTTTTCGACATTCAGGATCTTGCCTTTCAACGGCAGGATGGCCTGGTAGCGCCGGTCCCGGCCCTGCTTGGCCGAGCCGCCGGCGGAGTCGCCCTCGACCAGGTAAATCTCGCATTTGGCGGGGTCGCGTTCCTGGCAGTCGGCCAGCTTGCCGGGCAGGCCGGCGATATCCAGTGCGCCCTTGCGCCGGGTCAGTTCACGCGCTTTGCGCGCGGCCTCCCGTGCATGCGCGGCCTCGACGATCTTGCCGGCAATGAGCTTGGCCTCCTTCGGGCGCTCAAGCAGGAATTGTTGCAGCCGCTCGCTGGTGATCTGCGCCACCACCGGCTGCACTTCCGAGGACACCAGCTTGTCCTTGGTCTGCGAGGAAAACTTCGGATCCGGCGCCTTGACCGAGAGGATCGCGGTCAGGCCCTCGCGTGCGTCCTCGCCCGCCAGATCCACTTTCTCTTTCCTGGTTAGGCCCTCGCTTTCGATATAGGACGAAAGGGTGCGGGTCAGCGCGGCGCGAAAACCGGATAAATGCGTTCCGCCGTCGCGCTGCGGAATGTTATTGGTAAAACAGTAAACCGATTCCTGGTAGGCGGTGTTCCACTGCATCGCCACTTCCACGGTGATGCCGTTCTGCTCGGTCTGGAAGTAGCAGACCGTTTCGTGGATCGGCGTCTTGGTCTTGTTCAGATGCTCGACGAAAGCGCGGATGCCGCCTTTGTACTCAAAGATATCCTCGCGGCCGCTGCTCTCTTCGAACAGGCGAATCCGCACGCCGGAATTCAGGAAGGACAGCTCGCGCAGGCGCTCGGCCAGTATCGCGTAGTGAAACTGGATGTGGGTGAAAACCGTCGAGCTGGGCCAGAAGCGGATCTCGGTGCCGCGGCGCGTGGTTTCGCCCAATGCTTTCAGCGGATAGCGCGGGTCACCCAGATGGTATTCCTGCTGGTGCACATGACCGTCGCGCCAGATATTGAGCAGCAGCTTGTCGGACAGCGCATTCACCACCGACACGCCGACGCCGTGCAAACCGCCGGATACCTTGTAGGAATTCTGGTTGAACTTACCGCCCGCGTGCAGCACGGTCATGATGACTTCAGCCGCGCTTCTGCCCTCTTCCTGGTGAATATCGGTCGGGATGCCGCGGCCGTTGTCGCTGACGCTGATGCTGTTGTCCGAATGCATCGACACGTCGATCTGGGTGCAATAACCGGCCAGCGCCTCGTCGATCGAATTGTCGACGACCTCGAACACCATGTGGTGCAAACCGGTGCCGTCATCGGTGTCACCGATGTACATGCCGGGGCGTTTGCGGACCGCTTCCAGGCCCTTGAGGACGGTGATGCTCGAAGAGTCGTAGACGTTCTGTTCGTCTGCGCTGGGGGCTGGATTTTGCAGCGGCTCCGCCATGCTTGCGGCCTATGAAATTGGGACTGAAATTTAAGTGCAAATTATACCGCGTGACACTGCCTCAACCCAGCAAAATCGGCGAATAAAACGCTTGCTTTCCGCGCGAATTTTTGTCTTTTAAGCGGCGCGCTTCAGCCGCCCATGTTCCACGTGGAACATAGCCTGCCCCGGATCGCGCTGCGGGATGTCGCGCTCTTGCAGAAAAGTGAGAAACGCCTGCATGCCGAGCGCTTCGATCTGTCGCAGCAGCCACTCGCGGTAGTGCGGGCCCAGCTCCGCCGCCAGATCGTCAATCAGCAAAATCGGCCGGCGCGCGGTCATCGTATGCACTTCGCGCGCCTGTGCCAGCAGTAGCGCCGCGGTGACTAGCTTTTGCTCGCCGCGCGAGGCGCGCTCCGGCACCGGCACGCCCTGCAACTTGAGGCGCAAGTCGGCGCGATGCGGGCCGACGCCGGTGTGGCCGGCCTCGCGGTCGCGGGCGGTGCCCGCGGCCAGCGCTTCCGCCAACGCCACGCCCTGCGCCCAGCCCGCGTAGTACTGCAC
>JBOICV010000165.1:0-1229 GCA_050740255.1 Nevskiales bacterium
CTGTGCTTTACCGATATGCGCCTGCCGGATGGCCGCGGCCTCGACATTCTGCGCCACATCCAGCAGCACCGGCCCGAGCTGCCGGTTGCCGTCATCACCGCCTTCGGCAATGCGCAAGACGCAGTAGACAGTCTGAAAGCCGGCGCGTTTGATTTCGTCTCCAAGCCGGTGGACTTGCCGGGACTCAAGCGGCTGGTCGAGGCCGCGCTCAAGCTGGAGCGCGCCCCGTCGGCCGCCCTGAAAAACTACGACAGCAGCCAGCTCGTCGGGCGTGCGCCCGGCATTCAAAAATTGCGCGAACTCGCCGCCAAGCTCGCGCGCAGCCAGGCGCCGGTTTACATCAGCGGCGAATCCGGCAGCGGCAAGGAAATGGTGGCGCGGCTGATACATCTGGGCGGGCCGCGCGCCGACCAGCCGTTTGTGCCGGTCAACTGCGGTGCGATTCCACGCGAGCTGATGGAGAGCGAGTTTTTCGGCCATGCCAAGGGCAGTTTTACCGGCGCGGTCCGGGACAAGCCGGGCCTGTTTCAGGTAGCGCACGGCGGCACCCTGTTTCTGGATGAAGTCGCCGAGTTGTCGGCGCCCATGCAGGTCAAGCTGTTGCGGGCGTTGCAGGAACGCAGCATCCGGCCGGTGGGCAGCGAGCAGGAACAGAAAATCGACGTGCGAATTCTTTGCGCCACGCACAAATCCCTGCGCGAGCTCACCGCGCGCGGCGAATTTCGCCAGGACTTGTACTACCGGTTGAATGTCATCGAAATTAACGTGCCGGCGCTGCGCGAGCGGGCGGAGGATATTCCACTGCTGTGCGAACACATTCTGGCCCGATTCGCGCGCCAGTCGGGTGAAGCGCCACGTCGGCTGTCAGAAGGCGCGCTGCGGGCGCTGGCCGACTACCCGTTTCCCGGCAATGTACGCGAGCTGGAAAACATCCTCGAACGCGCCGTCACGCTTGCGGAGCAAGGCGTGATACAGACACAGGACTTACAGTTGCTGTCGGCTGTCAGCGCGCCGGCGGCTGCCGCTGGCAGCGCGACAGCCGCACGCCAACAGCAGCAGACGGAAACGAGCTTCACTTCCCTGCTGGAAGACAAGCAGCGCGAACTGATTCAGAAAGCCCTGGAGCAGGCGCGCTACAACAAGACCCGGGCGGCAAAGCTCCTGGGCATCAGCTTCCGCGCCCTGCGTTACCGGCTGAAAAAACTGGGACTCGATTCCTAGACCAACAG
>JBOICV010000166.1:0-49145 GCA_050740255.1 Nevskiales bacterium
CAGTCCAGCAGAGTACCGTCCTCGTGCTGTTGATGACGGATGGCCACAAGATCCGGATTGGCGCCGCCGCCGTCGGTGCCACTTACCGCCGACCCGACGAGAAACGCCGGCGTTGTGCCATTTGCTGCCACTGCGGGAAACGCGATCCTGAATCCAGAGGGTACTAAGGAAGGATTGCGATAAAACCCGGTGTGGCGGAGGCTGCGGTTGAGAATGAAAATCCCCATGCGACCGGTCTCCTGGGCTCGGGAAACGCCTTCCTGCAGCCGGAAGCTCTCCTTGCTGGCGGTGAACACCTGCAAGGTGCCGCCCAGAATGATCAGGCCTATGGTGATGGCCACCATCAGTTCCGTAAGCGAGTAGCCGGCTTGCGGGAATTTGACGCCCAATGAACGGTTCATGGATCGAAGCTCACCCGATAACACAACCGATCCACGTTAGGATCCGGCCCGCAGGCGGTGCCGGTGGCGCCGGTGCGCCCGTCGTCCCACATTACGGTGATCGTATAGACGGAGTTGCCGGTGCAAGGATTCGGTGTGCATGTGACAGTGGCACCCATGCCGGGCAATATCGCGAAGGTCGAGGTCCACCACTGATTCAGGTCGTAAGCGGCTATTTGGTTTTCGTCGCAAGTACCCGCATCACAATTAGGGCCGTTGGGAGGAGCAGCATCTGGTGTGGCGTGGACATAGTTGGTGGTGGTATTCGCTACCGTCTGATTTACCCTCATTCGATCTACCAAATCCCCCACGGCCACCGCGGCCTGGCTGCGCAGATACGATCCACTATTATTCCGAAGCGTAACCAACTGAATGGCTACCAGCGCCAGCAAACCAATAGCCATGATGACCAGCGCTACCAGCACCTCGATTAAGGTAAAGCCGTCGCTACGGGAGCTTGGGGGGCGGTGCCGGATCATGGGCATATGTCTCCGGCTTTGGCTTTGATCGTATTCATCCGCCCCGTCGTAGCTATCACAATCCGGCGCGCGTGAAAGTTCGGAGCAGTCCCCAGCCCGCGCGAATCACAGGCCATGATTGTGCCGTTTGTGGGAGGTGTGAATGCCGATCCGCCCGCGTTGTACGAAATGAAGTTCGCAACATTGGCATTGCCCCGCAAGGTCAGGCCGGTCACGGGCCCATGGATTTTCAAGACCTCTCCGTTGGGCTCCGCTGGGTCTGCATCCCACGGGTCAGCATCATCCAGCACCCCGGGGTTCGTTCGATCCAGGAAAATGATCCAACCGTCCTCCCACCCCGCACCGTTTGCGCAGCTGGTCTGATTCGCACTGCGGCACATTGAAACCTGCTGGCCCCGCGTGATCGCGTCGTTGCGGGTAAAATTGATCGCTGCGATAAACTCGTTAATCGCCGCCGCACGCCGATTGTTCATCACCAATTCCTGCATCCCGACGCTAAGGCTCAGCAATATCGCCACAATCGAGAGCGTTACCATCAGCTCGATTAGCGTGAAGCCAGATTGCGAGTCGCGCATATTGCCCCCTCCGGGCGATTCAAATATTAGCCGCGGTGGAGGTCGAAATTCGGCATATCCGATTGGCGGCTGGGTACAGCCGATAAACGGTAGTCTGCTCGTCCGAATTGAGCCGGAATCACCCCTCACTTATACTGCGCGCCCGCTAGCCGGGCCGGCGTGGCTGGAGTAGCTCAGTCGGTAGAGCAACTGATTCGTAATCAGTAGGTCGGAGGTTCGATTCCTCTCTCCAGCACCATCAACGCTATCGCGCCGCCAGGCTCACCGCGCTGTCGGGTCCCTCGCCGATATCCACGATGGTCAGGCTGCCGATTTCGGTATAGCAGGCACCGGTATCGATGAAGTGCACGTTGCCGGCCGCAAGCGGTTTGTTGACCACGGTGTGGCCGCAGTAAATCGCCGCGACATCCGGCACTTTGCCGGCGATTTTGTGCAGCCGCGCGCGCTGGCGCGACCACAGAGCCACCGCGATGGCGTCGGGGTCGTCCTCTGCGAGTTTGTCGGTAAAGGCGCCCCAGTTGTACTGAGCCGGCAAATCGGCGTGCACGATGCCCACCAGGCCCCGCGTGGTTTCGACTTCAAGCGCCAGCGGCAAGGTTTTCAGCCAGCGGTACAGCATCCGCTGCACCAGCGGCGATTGCTCCCACCACCAGTCGCCGCCGTTGCGGCGCCATAGGTCTATCGTGTCAGGGTCGTTGGGATTCTCGAAGGTGCCCAGCAGCATATCTTCGTGGTTGCCCCGGATGGCATGGAACCACGGCTGATTCAGATAAATAAGGGCCTTGGGTGATTCAGGGCCACGGTCCACCAGGTCACCAACCGACAGCAGGCGGTCGAGGTCAGGATTGAAATTCACGGTATTCAACAACTTGTCGAGCAGCGTGAACATCCCGTGGATGTCGCCCACGCAGAAGTCGCGGCCGCGCTCGTTGCGCGCCAGATGTTGCACGCGCGGCGCAATGAAAGGATTACCAGCCAATGGCATTTCGTCCTTGAAGACAGCTCACCGTCGCCGAAGTTTAGCCGCCGGCGACGGTTCCGGCTAAGGCATCAGGGTAGCAGCAGTATGGAACCCGTGGTCTGCCGGGATTCGAGATCGCGCTGCGCCGTAGCGGCCTCGCGCAGCGCATAGCTATGGCTGATCTCCACCTTCAGAACACCACTTTGCAAGGCTTGAAACAACACTGCCGCGCCGCTGAGCAAGTCCTCGCGGCGGGCGATGTAGTCCATCAAAGTGGGGCGGGTAAAGAACAAGGAGCCCTTGGCGCTGAGCAAGACGGGTTCAAACGCGGGGACCTTGCCGGAGGCGTTGCCGAAGGAAACCAGCATACCCAGGCGTTTAAGGGAGTTAAGCGAGCCCTCGAAGGTCGCCGCGCCCACCGCATCGTAGACTACATCCACGCCACGGCCACCGGTGAGCTCCCGCACCCGCGCGGCGAAATCCTCGTTGCGGTAGTCGATCACATGATCGCAACCGTTGCTTCGCGCCAGCGCAGCCTTGTCGGGACTGCCGACGGTGCCGATGACGCTCGCGCCGAGCGCTTTGGCCCATTGCGAGAGCAGGCTGCCCACCCCGCCGGCGGCGGCGTGCAGCAGAATCGTGTCGCCATGTTTAACCGGATAAGTTCGGAACAACAGGTAATGTGCGGTGAGACCCTTGAGCATCGCGCCGGCAGCAACGCGGTCGTCAATGGCTGCCGGCAGTTTGACGACATGATCGGCCGGGATCAGGCGCGCTTGGGCATAGGCGCCGAGCGGCGCGCCGGCGTAGGCAACGCGGTCGCCCGGTTTGAGATCGGTAACGCCGGTGCCGACAGCTTCCACGATTCCCGCCGCTTCCAGCCCAAGGCCGCTCGGCAACGTGACCGGGTACAACCCGCTGCGATGGTAGATATCAATGAAGTTCACGCCGACGGCGCTGTGCCGCAGTCGAATCTCGCCAGCGGCCGGATCGCCGACCTTTACCGCTTCCCAGCGTAATACTTCGGGACCGCCCGTTTGCGCAAAACGGATCGCATGCGTCATCCGGGAATTTTATTCTTCAAGCAGGCGCAAGGGCGACTGGCCATTCACCATGCCCATGAAGGGCGGATGGATGCTGTAACCCAGCATGGATTGCATTATCGGTGAGCAGTTCCGCACCACCTCGCGCGGCACCGCCAGCGACATATTCTCCTGCACCCGCGCCCAGGGTTCGCAGTACTGCGCGGTGACCGCGAGGCGGGAACCGCTGGAACAATTGGCCCCGCCGCCGTGCCACAGGGTGCCGAGGAAGAACACCACCGAACCTGCCGGCATCACCGCAGGCACACGCAGATCGTCCGGCGTGGGCATGCGGTCGTCCCAGGCATGGCTGCGCGGCAGCACCACTGTGGCGCCGTTATCCGCGGTGAAATCATCTATCGCCCAGATGGTCGCCGCGCTGAAGGCTGCGCGTGGCCGCGGCATCGGATAAAAGCCGTCGTCGAAATGCAGCAGTTGCGCGGCCTCACCCGGCAGAATATTGATCGCCTGAAAGGCCGACAGCAGATAGTTGGGCATGAGCAGTTGATCCAGCAGCGCGAGGATGCGTGGATGCTCCACCACCCGATCACAGGCGCGGGTCTTTGCCAGCAGGGAATAAACCCGCTGCGTCTTGAGCCCCTCGAAATTGTTGCGGCCCTGCTGGGCCAGATGCGGCGCTACCGCGGCGCGTATCTCCTCAAGCTGCGTGATGGAAAGCAGAGCGCGCAGGATGACGAAACCCTGCTCCCGGATGTTTTCGAGATCGGCGGCGGTCTGCGCCGGGTCTACCGGCAGTGCTTCGTGCGACACGGGTTTGTAGGTGCCGGCGATGTCCTGCGACAAATCGCGCGCGTCGCGCAATATGCGGGGCGATTGGGTTGGCACGGTCATACATAAGCTCCCGTTGGAACGTGCTGCCGTAACAGCCGGTCGTCGATCATCTGTTTAAGTTCCAGATGCTGATTCTCCAGCACATTCTTGTAACTGTCCGCGTCGAGAATCTGCTTGAGCGTCGGCAGCATGATGATGAAGTAGTGGTAGGCGCCGATCAGGTTATAGATGAAAGATTGCGCATTGACCGGCTTAAACAGTCCGCTGCGCTGGCCGGATTCGACGATTGACATCAGGCCTTTAAAAAACGGCGTGAAGTACCAGGTGGTGGCGCGCGGCGCCCGTTCGGGGTTGTCCAGCAGCTCGCGCATCAGGATCAATGCGTCGCGGCGGTGCGTGCGTGACCACAGGCTGAACCCGTCCACGAAGCGATGCAGTTGTTCGCGCGGGTTGTGCGAGGCGGCGATATCGCGCTCCAGTTCCTGCAGAATCCGCGCGGCGATCTCCTCCAGCACGGCGCCGTAGAGTTTTTCCTTGCTCGGAAAATGATGCAGCAGGGAAGGTTTGGAAATGCTCACCCGCGTCGCCACGTCGCTCAGGCTGGTGCCGTAAAAACCTCTTGCCGCAAACAGCGTCTTGGCTTCTTCCAGCAGTTTCTTGCGCGTCGTGCGGGCTTGCTTTACCATGCCGTGAATCTACCTACCGATCGGTAGCCTGTCAATGGACTTACCACTATCTGCGACACGCAGCGCAATCCGTCGCAGCATGAAAGCGCCGCCCGCCCCGCTGCTCGCCTTGTTTGCACGGATGCGTGAGCACGCCGCGGCAGGCACGCTGCACATGGATGAGGGCGGCGCGATTCCGGCGTCCGACTACTTCTGTGCCGAGCGGCTGGCGCAGGAGCGGGCGGTGCTGTTTCGCCGCTATCCGCTAATCCTGGGGCATGCTTCGGAACTTGCCCCGGCTAGCGCGCGTGCGGCGGATGCCGGCGGCTTGCCGGTGCTGTTGACCCGCGACGAGCAGGGTGATGTACGCGCTTTTCTGAATGTCTGCCGCCACCGCGGCATGCGCGTGCTCGATGCGGAAGCGGTGTGCTCGCGGCCGACGCTGGTCTGCCCCTACCATGGCTGGACTTACAGCCTCGACGGCAAGCTGAAGCACCACGCGCATCCGGAGGCATTTCCCGGATTGCAGCCCGAGCAACATGGTCTTGTCGAGTTGCCCTGCGCCTTGCGCCATGGCCTCATCTGGGTGCTGCCGACGCCGGGCGCGACATTGCAGCTGGAGTCCTATCTTGGTCCGATTGATCGCGAACTCGCCTACTTCCTCGGTGACAGCGTGTTGGAGCGGCGCATAGATGTGGTGCGAAAGGCGAACTGGAAACTGATCATTGACGCGTTTCTGGACGGTTATCACATCCGCGTGTTGCATCGCGATTCGATTTATCCGTTTTTCATGGACGCCCTGGCGATCTCCGAGTCGGTGCCGCCGCATATCCGTTCAGTCGCGGCGCGGCGCAAGATCAGCGAGGCGGTCGCGCTGCCGCAGGAGCAATGGAATTTGCGCGAGCATTGCAGCTTCACCTATTTCGTCTTTCCCAACACGGTATTTATCTTTCATCCGGACTATGCGAGCGTGATCAGCGTGTTCCCGGTGGACACAGACCATTTGCGCTGGGTGCATCAAATGGTGATTCCGCGTGCGCAGCACACGGCGGCTCGTCAGGCGCATTGGGAAAAGACTTTTAATTTAATCGAGCAGACGGTATTTCAGCGCGAAGACTTGTTCGCGGCTGAGGGTATTCAGGCTGGGCTGCGCTCCGGCGCCAACAAGTACCTGACCGTCGGTCGGCTGGAACATCCCATCCGCGATTTCCACGCCGCGATTCAGCACGCGCTGGATCAGGCCTGAGTTCCTTCACCAGGAGTTGCAGATGAGCAGTCCTTTCGATTTCTCCGGCAAGCATGTATTCGTCGCCGGCGGCACCAGCGGCATCAATTTCGGCATTGCCGAGGGCTTCGCGCGTGCCGGCGCCAAGCTCACGGTGCTGTCGCGCAGCCAGGAGAAAGTGGATGCGGCAGTGGCGCAACTCAGGAAGCTGGGTTCAGGCGCTATTGGCTTCAGCGCGGATGTGCGCGAATACGCGGCGATCGAAAGCGCCTTCAAGTCGGCGCGCGCGGAGTTCGGCGAGATCGACGTGCTGATTTCCGGTGCGGCGGGAAATTTTCCGGCGCCGGCGCTCGGCATGTCGCCGAACGGGTTCAAGGCGGTGGTGGACATTGATTTGATCGGCACCTATCACGTCATGCGCGCGGCTTTCCCTTATCTGAAAAAGCCGGGCGCCTCAATCATCAACATCACTGCGCCGCAATCCGAGCAGCCCACGCATTTCCAGATTCATGTCTGTGCCGCCAAGGCCGGCGTGGACATGGTGACGCGCGTGCTGGCGATGGAATGGGGCCCCGTCGGTGTGCGGGTCAACGCCATCAGCCCGGGTCCGATCGACGACACGGAAGGCATGCGCCGTTTGGCCCCGAACGAGAAGGCGCGCCAGATCGTCACGGAGTCGGTGCCGTTGATGCGCTTCGGCCAGGCGCAGGACATCGCGCATGCCGCCTTGTTTCTGTCTTCAGCTTATGCCGGCTATATCAACGGCGCGATACTGGCGGTGGACGGTGGCTGGTCTCTGGCCGGCACCGGCAGTCTCGGCTTGGCCCTGCCGAAAGCGCTGGCCGAGAAGGGTTAGACGGAGAGCAGTGCGCCATGCAGCCAGTAAGCCGCGGCCGCCGCGGCTAAACCAGCCGCAAAACCCCAGACGGGTAATTCCGACCAAACCAGACGATTGCGGTCGGCCAGAATCGCAGCAAACGGCCAGAACGAGGTTTCAGCAAAAAACGCTGAGAGCTGGTCTTTTTGCAGCGCGCGCTTGCGCTGATCCTGGTGCCAACAACCAATCACGGCGAACACAAAAAAGCCGCCGAAGAACAGCAGGTCGGTTGCAAAACTGTTCAGCAGGGTATGCGACAGCCCCCACAAGCCCAGCGCCATGAAGGCCGGATGGCGCGTGATCCGCGTCAGCCCATAGGCCTGCGGCCGCGCGCCGGGTGTCACGCCTAGAGGGCTGGGCTGGAGCAAGCCGGCGATAGCGCAGGCAAAAAAGAATCCGGCGAGCAACAGGCTCAGCGTATGAATTCCCGGCACGGTGGCGAGATTCCACAGTTGTGGCCCCTGATGGCGATGATTCAGGTAAACACTGACCAAGGGGATGAAAGTGCCGAAGGCCACGACGCTGTAGAACAGAAAGAACAGGCCTTGGCCCATCAACTGCACCAGTTGCGGCCGCAGCCGCGCCGAGGACAGGGTCATGTGCGTGGCGCCGAATGCGAACCACCATAACACGATGCTCAACCAGGCCGGCATAACAAGCTCCTGCGCTCATTCGGCGCCTAATACTAACCGTCCCGAGTTGAAAAAACCGCGCCGGGCGAGGATAGTTTGACGCGGGAAGCTGAGCACGGGGGTTGAATCATGGACAAGCGGTTCTGGATTTCGGTTGTGGTGATGTTCGTGCTGTCGTTTGCATTGAGTTTCGTCGTACACGGACTGCTGCTCGGCCAGGACTACGCCCCGCTGGCGCAAGCCGGCGTGTTCCGCACGCCGGAGGCCTCCGGGCCGTTTTTCCCGTATATGGTGGCGGCAAATTTATTGTTTGCGGTAGGGACTACCTGGATTTACCGGCAGGGGCTTGATGCCGGCAAACCCTTCCTGGGGCAGGGGCTACGCTTTGGTCTGGCCCTTGCCGTTCTGATGACCATTCCGACTTATCTGATTTATTACGCCGTCACACCATTGCCGGCGACGCTGGTGGTGAAGCAAATCGTGTTCGACACGATCGCGATTGTATTTATGGGCGCAGCGGTCGCAGCGCTTAATCAGCCGGCCAAGACGGGTTGAATTATCGCTGCGTTTGCCGTGAACTATACTGCGGCAACACTCAACCAGTAGCCGGTGAATTCGGGCGAAGGGGAAAGTATGGCATTCGTTGAATGGAGCATGCAGGGCGTACAGGTGTCGCATTGCAACTGCAACATCGGTTGTCCCTGTCAGTTCAATGCGCTGCCCAGTCATGGGCACTGCCGCGCCTATGTGTTCGTGCAGATTGACCAGGGCCGCTTCGGCAAGACAAGCCTGGATGGTTTGCGCTGGGGTGGATTGTTCTCCTGGCCCGGGCCGATCCATCTGGGTAACGGCACCGCCATGGCGGTGATAGACGAGCGCGCCGACGCGGCGCAGCGCGCGGCCATCGAAGCCATTGTGCAGGGCAAGGAAACCGATCCCGGTTCGCTGATCACGCAGGTCTTCAGCACCACGCTTAGCACCGCGCTACCCACACAGTTCAAGCCGATAGAACTGAAGATTGATCAAAAGGCCGGCACCGCCCAGGTGCGCGTGGCGGACCTGATCGAAGGCACGGTCGAGCCGATAAAGAACCCGATTACCGGCGCTACCCACCGCGCGCGAGTCACCCTGCCCACCGGCTTCGAATACGCCGAAGCAGAATTCGTGACCGGAACGGCGAAGACCTCCGGCGCGATCGATCTCGATTTCAAGAGCACGCACGCGCATATCGCGAAGGTGAACTGGGGCACGCACGGCGTCGTGAGGTAGCGTGCGTGCCGGTAGTCGAATGAGCCAGCCGGCACCGCTGACGACGCTGGAAGCCGCACTGCGGCGGGATCGCTGGTTGGTCATGTTGGGCCTGGCCAGTGCTATTGCCCTGGCCTGGGCCTGGCTCGCGCCGATGGCAGGCGATATGTACGGGCGCATGGACGGCCCCGCAGCCTGGATGATGACGGCTCGCTGGGACCTGCCCTATGCCGCGCTGATGTTCGGCATGTGGGCCGCGATGATGCTGGGCATGATGCTGCCGAGTGCGGCGCCCACCGTTCTTCTTTACGGCACCGTCGCGCGAAACAGTGTTCAGTCAGAGGCGCCGGTAACCCGCACCTATCTCTTCGCGCTGGGTTATTTGCTGGCCTGGACCGGTTTCAGCTTCCTCGCCACCTTGCTGCAGTGGGCCCTAGCGCAGACGGCATTGCTCTCACCGATGATGGAAAGCAGTAGCCCGGTCTTCAGCGCCGCGGTGCTGTTGGCAGCGGGTATTTATCAATGGACGCCGCTGAAAGACGTCTGTTTACGTCAGTGCCGCGGTCCGGTGGATTTCCTGACGCAGCACTGGCGTGCGGGCCGTATCGGCGCGCTCAGCATGGGTCTGCGGCATGGTTTGTATTGCGTCGGCTGCTGCTGGGTACTGATGACCTTGCTATTAGTGGGCGGCGTGATGAACCTGTTGTGGATAGCGGCCATTACGATTTTCGTGCTGCTGGAAAAAGTGACGAGTTTCGGCCGCACCGGCGGCCGGCTGAGCGGGCTCGGACTGATCGTGGCCGGTGTGATCGTGCTATTGCGTATCTAGCGGCTCAGGCTGCCTTTCTCGCGGGTGCAGACTCTGCTGCGGGCAAGGCCCAGACTTGTTCCGAGATGTGATCCTTCGCGCGCAGGCAGCGGCCCATGCGGACTTTGCCGTAGTCCGGCGTAAAGGCGCCGTGATCCCAGGCCAACTGGCCGCCAATCATCACCTGCGTGACGATTCCTTCCGGGCGGTTGACCATTTGATGGTGATCGTAAAGCTCGCGCCAGATGTAGCGGACGGTGGATTCCGGATCACCCCAACGCTTTAAGGCTTCGGGGTCTATCACGCAGATGTCGGCTTGCGCGCCCACTTTGAGCACGCCGGCGTTGATGCCAAAAAACTCCGACGGTTCCTGCGTCAGGCGGTGCACGGCCAGTGCCACTTGCTCGATACTCTCGGCTTGTGCGATTTTGAGGTTGCGCAGATTGCAGTCGTAAAACGCCATATTGGTCAGGTGCGCGCCGCTGTCGTTAAACCCGGGCAGGATGAGCGGGTTGAACAACAGATCGCGCACCACTTTGGGATCGCGATTGGCCGACACCACCCACCAGCGCAACTCGGTATCCCAGGACTTGAGCAGGTGCAGGAAGAATTCCGCATCGTCCGGCAGCGGATTCGGGAAGGTCGCGAAGAACTGCGACTCGGCTTCATCCACGGCGCCGTTGCGACCGGCGCTGGACTGCCATTGCAGCAGGCGGGCGTAAGGTGCCTGCAAGGCCTCGCCCCGCCAGGATTTCAGCGGGCAGTCGTCTATGAACATGTCGTCCAGTCGGCGATTGAGGACGTTGTCCTCCATCTTGAGCAACCGCTTGAGGTTGGCGAGATTGAAGCCCTGCTTGCCTTTGAACCACATCTTCTTGAACGCACGCACATACTCTGGATCGCTGATGATTTTGAGGCGACCCGCGCGGTCGTCCAGATCGAGTTCATTCAGTTGGCGCAGCTCCGGTACTTCTTCGGCCAGCGGCGTCACCACGCCGTCACTCCAGACCTTGAACGGCGCCGCGAGTGCCTGCAATCGAAAATAGCCTTTGAACAGCCAGCCATTGAGCAGCTTGGAGAGGGTCAGCGCCATCTTCACGATGGAGCGGTTGGTGTGCAGATCGAGCGCAGCCACAGCGGTGGTCTTGAGCGTACGACCGTAGAGCCGGCCGCTGGTCAGCATGAAGGTTCTGAAGGTGCCGATGCGGCTGTCCTTCGGCGGCGTCGCCTGCCAGACGCGGCCCCAGCGGCGCAGGATATGGGTCAGATATTTCAATTCCCAGAATGGCGCGAACTGGGTCGGGATCTGCTTTGCCGTATTCGGCTGGTTGGCCAGAAAGTGGAAGGGCAGGGCATCGGTGGAAAAACCCACGTAGCCCTCCTGCATGCCTTTCTCAACCAGCGCGCCCATTTTGCCGAGTTCATCTGGCGTGGGGTGGCGCGTAATGCTGTCCTGCAAGCCCATGATTTCGATGCGCAGCATCGAGTGCGGAATCATCGCGACCACGTTGGGGCCGAGGTTGAGCTGGTCGAAGTGGTCGAGATAGTCGCCGGAGTCATTCCAGTTGACCACATCGCCCACTTTCTTGAGCACATGCTTGGGCACGTTCTCCACGCGCGCGAAGCAATCCACGATTGGATCAGTGTCGCCCTTGCGCTGATTGCCGAAAGCCACGCCGAGCGAGCAATTGCTCATCACCACCGTGGTGGTGCCATGCCGCACGACCTCGGGCAGTTCCGGCGCCAGTTCGACTTCCAGATCGAGATGGGTGTGCACATC
Organism: Nevskiales bacterium; assembly: GCA_050740255.1. Taxonomy (GTDB): domain Bacteria; phylum Pseudomonadota; class Gammaproteobacteria; order Nevskiales; family JBOICV01; genus JBOICV01. Next base: position 11,565 of record JBOICV010000166.1, read on the forward strand.
CAGCATGCCCGGCAGCAGCCACTTGCCGCTGCAGTCGATGATTTTTTCGTTCGACGCCGCGGGCAGATTGGTTCCCAGCGCGGCGACACGGCCATCGCGTACCGACACGTCCATCGCGGCCGGCGGCGCGCCGGTGCCGTCGAACACCAAGGCGTTGCGGAACAAGAACGGGCGGATCTGTTGACTGAGCATGAACGACTCCCAAGATTACGCGAGCGGAGCTTAAGCCGTACCGAAACGGCAGTCTTGTATGTGCCTGCTCCGGCTGCCAACCCCGTCTAAGCGGTATTTATTGCACTATGATTAAATGCCTCACCAGCATAAGTCCATCGTAAAAAATCATTAGGACGGGAGGGGGAGCGGCGCCGGATGCGGTTCTTCATCGTTGACGACAACAAGCTGGTCATCGGGTTGCTGCGCGCCTCGCTGACGGATCTGGGGCACGAGGTTGATTCCGAGACGGACAGCACGCGCGCGCTGGCCAAGATCCGCAAAGCCAAGCCGGATTGCGCCGTGCTGGACATCATGATGCCGGGCGTGGACGGCCTGAGCTTGTGCAAGCAGTTGCGCGAGCAGCCGGAGCTGAAGGGCATGCGCATCGTCATGCTATCGGCCAAAGCCTACGAGGCGGATCGCAATCGCGCGCTGCAGCTTGGCGCCGACGGCTACGTGGACAAGATCGCCGACAAGGACCACATCCTCGACCGCATTCTGGAAATTGCCGAGAGCCGTTTCACCTTAAAATTCTGGGGCGTGCGTGGCACCTTGCCGGTGCCGGGACCCCGGACGCTCAGGTACGGCGGCAATACCAACTGTGTGACGCTCGAGTTACCGACCAGAACCTTGTTCATCTTTGATGCGGGCACCGGCATCAAGGCCTTATCCGACGCGCTGGTGGCGCAGAGGCGCACTCCGGTTATCGGCCGCATCTTCATCTCGCACCCGCATTGGGATCACATCAACGCCTTGCCGTTCTTTGCGCCGCTGTACGTCAAGGGCAATCAGTTCGAAATTCTGGGTGGTTCGCACGCCGGGGTCACGATGGAGCAGATGATTTCGGCGCAGATGGATGGCGTGTACTTCCCGGTGACGGTCAAGCAGTTCGCCGCCAGCATCAGCTATCGCGATCTTGGCGAAGGCAGCTATATGGTGGACGACGTCCCGGTCGAGACTTTGTTGCTGAAACATCCGGGTCACTGCCTCGGCTACCGGGTGAATTGCAACGGTCAGACGGTATGTTACGTGTCCGACAACGAGCTGTATCCACCCGGCGCATCGCATTACGACGAACCCTTCCGTAAGCGCTTGATCAAATATCTGCACGGCGCCAAAGCCGTGATCGCCGACGCCACTTACAGCGACGAGGAATACGGCGCGAAGATGCATTGGGGCCACTCGCCGGTCAGCGAAGTCGCGGCAGTGGCGCATGAGGCGGGGGTTGAGACGCTGTATCTATACCATCACGATCCGGATCAGGATGACGCGCAAATCGACGCCAAGTTGCGGGCCGCCCAGGCCAAGCTGGCGTCGCTGGGATCGAAGACCCAGGTCCTGGCCCCTGCGGAAGGCAGCAGCATTCAGTTCTAGCCGGCTGGCTTACTGAAACGAAAAGGCCAGACCGACGCGCACCTGGTCCTGATCGCCGGAAATTTGCACGGAGGCAGAGTCGTTGCTGATGGGTGCGATAAAGGCTTCGTTGGCGATCACGCCGAGGAAGTGACCCAGGGCGTAACCGAATAATACGTCGGACGGAAAATGGCGCGCGCCCTCAATCCGCGCCCAGCCGGTCAAGCCCGCGACCGAGTACAGCGAAGCACCCAGCCAGGAGCGCGCAGTGTCGCCAAGCTCAAAATACTCCAGATTGTGTGCCGCAAGCGTCGCGCTGACGGAAGCGCCCGAAGCGTGACGCGAGGGAAAACTGCGGTCACTCTGCCCATCGGGCCGCTTGCGTCCGACCGCGTCCTTCAGCACACCCGTGATGTGGTCATTCACACCGGCGGCGAGCAAGCTGATGATCAGGCCTTTCGACTTATTGAGCGCTATCTCGCCGGCAGTCTCGCCACTCGGCGCCAGCAGCGCGGTGCCGATTGAGCCCGCTACGGCAATCCCTAGCAGGGTATCGCTTGCTTCTCCAGCGTCCTCGATATCGCTGAACAGCGGCGACTCTTCGATCGCCCATTCCGATACCGCCTCGTCCGCGTTGCCGAGCGAGAACAGACCGGCGCCGATCAGCGGCGCCCATACGTGGGGATCGGCCACGGCGCGCTGGGTCACTGCGGCCAGCCGGCTCCAGCCCGGCGCATACGTGGCCTCGCTGCCCCAGGGTGGACGCTTGGCCGGTGTGCCACAACCCGTCGTTAAACCGATCAAGACCATAGTGAGCAAGCTGGCCCGCATCGATATCCGCATGACTCGTTTCCTTCCCGCGACAAGCTAATAGTCGGCCGGATGGCCGGGCGGCGCAACCGCCAGGTTCAGCTTGCCCATCCGGCCCGAGCGCGGATAATGAGGATATGCAGCAGCATCTGAATTTTGCCCCGGGCGCAGCAGCACCCGGAGGCCCGCTAGAGCGGTGGTTCCACCCGGCGGTGGCCGGCTGGTTCAGCGGGCATTTTGGCGAAGCAACCGAGGTGCAGCTTCAGGCCTGGACGGTTACCTCACGGCACGAAGCGGCCCTGATCGCCGCGCCGACCGGCTCGGGCAAGACACTGGCCGCTTTCCTGTCCGCGATTAACGATCTGGTCGTCGAGGGCCTGGAGCAGGGTCTGGAGGACTCGGTGCATGTCCTTTACATCTCCCCGCTCAAGGCGTTGTCGAACGATATCCAGAAGAACCTGCAGACACCCTTAAGCGGCATCCGGCAAAAACTGCTGGAACTGGGTTATGCGGACGTTCCCATCCGCGATGCGGTTCGTACCGGTGATACCACCCAGACGGAACGCGAACAAATGCGCCGCAATCCGCCGCATATTCTGGTGACCACACCGGAGTCGCTGTTCATTCTGCTGACCTCCGATTCCGGCCGCCAGATGCTGTCCAGCGTGCGCAGTGTGATTGTGGACGAGCTGCATGCGGTTGCCGGCAGCAAGCGTGGCGCGCATTTAATGCTCTCGCTGGAACGCCTATGTGCGCTCACTGCCCGCGAGCCGATCCGCATCGGCTTATCGGCTACTCAGAAGCCGATTGAGACAATGGCGGAGTTCCTGATGGGCGAGCGGGGCGCTCAAAAAGAAATTACCCCTCCCCCCGGCGGGGAGGGAATAAGGGAGGGGGGCACTCGCTGCGCGATTGTGGATACCGGCTATACCCGCCAACGCGATCTGGCGCTCGAGTTGCCGCGCTCACCGCTGGATGCGGTGATATCGCATGAAGCCTGGAGCGAAATTTACGACCGCCTGGCCGTACTCAGCCAGGAACACCGCACCACGCTGATTTTCGTGAATACGCGCGCCTTGGCCGAGCGCACCGCGCGCCATCTGGCCGAGCGCATCGGTGCGGAACATGTCACCGCGCATCACGGCAGCCTGGCCAAGGAGCATCGGCTCAACGCCGAGCAGCGACTGAAAGCGGGCCAGCTCAAGGCGCTGGTAGCGACTTCGGCGCTGGAACTCGGCATTGATATCGGCGAGGTGGATCTGGTCTGCCAGCTTGGTCCGCCGCGCTCGATCGCCGCTTTTCTGCAGCGCGTGGGCCGCTCCGGTCACGCCGTCGGCGCGGTGCCGAAAGGGCGCTTGTTCCCGCTCTCGCAAGACGACCTGGTCGAGAGCGCCGCTTTGCTGGACGCGGTTGGCAGAGGCGAACTGGATCGCATTCGGGTGCCGGACCAACCGCTCGATGTGCTGGCGCAGCAAATCGTCGCAGAAACCGGCAGCCGGGAATGGGATGCGCAGGTTTTGTACGACTGTTTCCGCCGCGCCGCGCCCTATCGTTCGCTGTCACGCGAAGCGTTCGATGCGGTGGTAAAAATGCTGGCCGAGGGTTTTTCGACCCGCCGTGGTCGGCGTTCGGCGCATATTCATTTTGATGCGATCAACGGCAAGCTGCGTGGCCGCCGCGGTGCGCGGCTCACCGCGATGACCAATGCCGGCGTGATCCCCGACCAGTTCGACTATGAGGTTGTGCTCTCGCCGGAAGGCTGGCGCGTCGGTACGCTGAACGAAGACTTCGCTTTCGAAAGCGCCGCCGGCGACATTTTCCAGCTCGGCAACGCTTCCTACCGCATTCTCAAGGTCGAAACCGGCAAGGTTTATGTCGAGGACGCCAAGGGTTTACCGCCGACCATTCCCTTCTGGTTGGGTGAAGGTCCGGGGCGAACCAGCGAGCTGTCGGCCGCCGTATCGCGGCTGATGGAAGACGTTGAGCGCACCCTTGAGTTCCCCGACGAGTTCCCCTCCCCCCGCCCCCCTCCCACAGGGGGAGGGGGTGACAATTCCCCCGATGTGTCACGGGGAAAGTCCCCCTCCCCCCTGCGGGGAGGGGTTAGGGGAGGGGGTGAGGCCGCCGCGGAAGAGTGGTTAAAAACCGAGCTGCAACTGCCACAGGCTGCCGCGCATCAACTGACGCAATATCTGGCGGCGGCCAAAGCAGCGCTCACGACCCTGCCCAAGCTGGATACGATTGTGTTCGAGCGCTTTTTCGACGAGGCCGGCGATACGCACTTGGTAATCCATTCGCCTTACGGTTCGCGCATCAATCGCGCCTGGGGTCTGGCGCTGCGCAAGCGCTTCTGCCGGCGTTTCAACTTCGAACTGCAGGCGAGCGCGCTGGAAGACAGCATTATTCTTTCGCTCGGGCCGACGCACAGCTTTCCGCTGGAGGAGGTCAAGGACTATCTGAAGTCCGCCAGCGTGCGCGAGCTTTTGACGCAGGCGCTGCTGGACGCGCCGATGTTCGGCACGCGCTGGCGCTGGAGCGCCACCATCGCGCTGGCGCTGCGCCGGACGCTGAACGGGCAGCGCGTGCCGCCGCAATTACAGCGCATGGCCTCGGAAGACCTGCTGGCAGTGGTCTTCCCCGACCAGCTCGCCTGCGCGGAAAATCTGGCGGGTGAGCGCGAAATTCCCGATCATCCGCTGGTGCAGCAAACCATTCATGACTGCCTGTACGAAACCATGGATGTGGACGGGCTGGTCGCATTGCTCCAGCGCATCGAAAGCGGGGCAGTGAAAATCGTATGCCGCGAACTGACTTCCGCCTCCCCCTTATCGAACTCCATCCTGAGCGCCAAGCGCTACGCTTTTCTTGACGATGGCGCCGCGGAAGAGCGGCGCACCCACGCCGTGCGTACGCAGAAATTGCTGGAGCCGCAGCAAGCCGCGGATCTGGGGCGGCTGGATCCCGCGGCGATCGAGCGTGTACGGCAGGAAGCCTGGCCGGAGCCGGCCAACGCCGACGAGTTGCACGACGCCGTTCTGACGGCGGGTTTTCTTACTGAAGAGGAGGGCGCGGCCTGGTCAGTCCTGTTTGAAGCACTGCGTCAAAACCGGCGCGCGACGGTGGTCAACGCCGAAGCAGGTCAGGCATTGTGGGTTGCCGCGGAGCGCTTGCACCAGTTCCGCGCGGCGCTACCTGCGATTCAGATTGCAGACAATTTTTCTACGCCGCCCGGCGCAGCGCTTGAACCCGAAGACGCATTGCGCGAAATTCTACGCAGCCGACTGGAGCTATTGGGACCCATAACCGAGACGCAGCTTGCCGCGCCACTGCGGCTTTCACCGCCGCAAACACAACTGGCCCTGTTGGGGTTGGAGCAGGACGGCGCGATCATGCGAGGACAGTTTACACAACACCTCCCTGTGACTGGGTCCCGGCCATTCCCTGGCCGGGATGACGAAACGGAATGGTGTGAGCGCCGGTTGCTGCACCGTATTCATCGTTATTCGCTGGCGCGCAAGCGCAACGAGATTCAAGCCGTCGCGCCGATGGAGTTCATGCGCTTCCTGATCCGCTGGCAGGGCTTGGGTGAAGACCGGCGCGAAGCTGAGACCGGTCTGCTGGCGGTGTTGCAGCAGCTTGAAGGTTTTGCGGTGCCGGCGGGCGCCTGGGAAACCGATATCCTGCCGGCGCGCGTGCGGCGCTACCTGCCGCAAATGCTGGATCGCCTGTGCAGCACTGGCCAGATCGCATGGTGGCGGCCATTCGCGCCGGTGCTGGACGAAGCGGCGCGCAAATCCGGCCCGGTACGCGCCACGCCGATTGTGCTCAGCGAACGCGGCCATCTGGCTTTCTGGCAGGCTTTACCTGAATCCGGCGATGCGCCGATCAATCTCAGCGATCCTGCGCGCCGCGCGCTGGACAGCCTGCGCACCCAAGGTGCTTCATTCTTCAGCGATCTGGTGCACGGCACCGGCTTGCTGCGTGCGGAAGTCGAGCAGGCGCTGGCGGAGCTGGTCGCGCATGGCATCGTGACTTGTGATTCCTTCGCCGGTTTGCGCGCACTGACTTTGCCCGCCAGTCGCCGGCCTGACCGTGCGGGCGCCCGTCAGCACCGCCGGGGCAGCCATAGCGTGGACGAGGCCGGACGCTGGTCATTGCAACGCGCGCCGCAAGCGCAAGCGCGGCCGCAGGCTCTGGCCGACCCGGCGGTGGATCACATCGCGCGCGTGCTGCTGCGCCGTTACGGCGTCGTGTTCCGCAAGCTATTGGAACGCGAGGATCATCTGCCGCCCTGGCGCGAGCTGTTTTATGTCTACCGGCGCATGGAAGCGCGCGGCGAAATCCGCGGCGGGCGTTTCGTGAATGGTTTCTCCGGCGAGCAGTTCGCGCTCCCCGACGCGGCCACACTGCTGCGCAAGACAGCCAGGGAAGATGTTATCGGCCTGGTTTCAATTTCCGCAGCCGACCCGCTGAATCTGCTCGGCATCGTGTTGCCCGGCGAGAAAGTACCCGCCGTGCCGGGCAACCGTCTGTTATTCCGCGGCGGCAAGGCGCTTGCGATTCAAATTGCAGGCGATGTGCGCTATCTCGAAAAAATAAGCCCTGCGGAGGAGTGGGATTTGCGCAATACCCTGGTGCGTCAGGCTAAGCACGCCGCGTTTGTCGAGCAACCTGTTCAGTCGCACTAACTTCGCGCAGCAGCGCGAGTCTGATGAAGCCTTAACGGGAGACGCGAATGGAACCCGCCTGCGACATACCTGGCATCGGTCTCAAAGATCGTTCCAGCCAGTTTCCAGACCCCAAGCAAGACATCACGCCCGAGGCGTCCCAGACCGAGCAAACCGCCGTGCTTGCCGCGGGCTGCTTTTGGTGCGTTGAAGCCGTGTTCACAGAGTTGGACGGCGTGCTCAAAGTCTCGTCCGGCTACACGGGTGGTAGCTCCGCGCAGGCCAACTATGAGGCAGTATGCGGCGGCAGCACCGAACATGCGGAGGCCGTCTGGATCCGTTTTGATCCGGCGCGCATCAGCTTCGGCCAGTTGCTGAAAGTATTTTTCTCAGTGGCACACGACCCCACCCAGTTGAACCGTCAGGGCAATGATCGCGGCACTCAGTATCGCTCGGCGATTTTTTATGCGGACGAAGCCCAGCGCGCGGTCGCCGCAGCGTATATCCAGCAGCTCGATGCCGCCGGCGTTTTCAAAGCTTCGATCGCCACCAGGCTGGAGCCGCTCAACGGCTTTTACGATGCCGAGGCTTATCATCAGAATTACGCCGAACGCAATCCGGATCAGCCGTACATTGAGATGATCTCCACACCGAAGGTGGAAAAACTGCGCAAGTACTTCGGCGAGCGTCTCAAATCCCGCCGCGGCTGAGTCTGCGACAGAGCGCAGGCCACCGAATACGGCTAAGGTTTACGCTGGGTGGCCGGCGAGGAACCTCGGCTGCTGGCTTTCATTCGGCTTTATCTGGAAACCCGCTGCTGCTCATGGCAACGCGCGCCGCCGCAGCAGGTAATACACCGCGGGCACCACGAACATCGACAGCAGTGGCGCCGTAATCATGCCGCCCACCATGGGGGCGGCGATGCGGCTCATGACCTCCGAGCCGGTGCCCTCGCCCCAGAACAGCGGCAGCAGGCCGGCGATGATGACGGCCACGGTCATCGCCTTGGGCCGCACCCGCAACACGGCGCCTTCCATAATCGCTTCGCGCAAATCGGCCCGCGTCCGCAAGCGACCTTCACCTTGATGGCGCTCAATGGCGTGAGTCAGGTAAATCAGCATCACCACGCCGAATTCCGCCGCCACGCCCGCCAGCGCGATAAAGCCGACCACCGAGGCCACGGACAGGTTGTGGCCGAGCAGATAAATCAGCCAGAAACCGCCGATCAAAGCGAACGGCAGGGTCGCCATGATCAGCAGTGCCTCACCCAGGTTGCGGAAGGTGAGATAAAGCAGCACCAGAATGATGGCCAGCGTAAAGGGCACCACTACCCGCAAGCGTTGTGCAGCGCGCTCCAGATACTCGAACTGACCTGACCAGGCGATGGAATAGCCCGGCGGCAGCTTGACCTCTGCGCGCACCCGTTGCTGCGCCGCTTTGACGAAGGAACCCAAATCGCGCCCGCGAATATCCACGTAAATCCAGCCATTGAGGCGCGCGTTCTCGCTCTTGAGCATGGGCGGCCCATCGGTGACGCGAACCTCCGCCACCGTGCCCAGGGTGATGCTGGCGCCCAGCGGCGTGACGACGGGCAGATCCCTGAGCTTCTCCACCGAGTCGCGCACTTCGCGCGGGTAACGGATATTGATGGGGAAACGCTGCAGACCTTCGATGGTCTGGCCAATGTTGTCGCCGCCGATCGCCAGCGCAACCACATCCTGCACCTGGGCGATGCTTAGTCCGTAGCGCGCTACCCGCTCTCGATCGATATCAATCTGGATATAGCGCCCGCCGGACACACGCTCTGAAAACACCGAAGCTGCGCCTGGAACCTCCCGCACCACGCGTTCGATTTCGCGGCCCACGCGCTCGATCTCGTTGAGGCTCGGGCCGGCGATCTTGATGCCGACCGGCGACTTGATGCCGGTGGCCAGCATGTCAATGCGGTTGCGGATCGGTTGCACCCAGACATTCGCCATGCCCGGAATCTGCAGGGCGGCATCCAGTTCTTCGATGATCTTGTCGGTGGTCATACCGGCGCGCCACTCGGGTTTTGGCTTGAACTGAATCGTGGTTTCGATCATTTCCAGCGGTGCGGGATCAGTGGCGGTCTCGGCGCGACCGATTTTGCCGAACACGGATTTGACCTCGGGAAAGGCTTTGATGATGCGGTCGGTCTGCTGCAGGATTTCCGCCGCCTTGCTGGCCGAAAGTCCGGGCAGAGCCGTAGGCATGTAGAGCAGATCGCCCTCGTCCAGCGGCGGCATGAACTCGGAGCCGAGCTGTCTGATCGGCCAGATCGTCACCGCCAGCAGCGCCGCCGCAACGAGCAGGGCCAGCACCGGTACGCGCATCACGCCGGCAATGAGCGGCTTGTAGACCGCGATAAGCAAGCGGTTCAGCGGATTGGCCGACTCGTCCACGATCTTGCCGCGGATAAAGGCCACCATCAGCACTGGAATGAGGGTCACCGACAATCCGGCGGCCGCAGCCATCGCGTAAGTTTTGGTGTAGGCCAGCGGCGAAAACAGCTTGCCCTCCTGCGCCTGCAGCGTGAACACCGGCACGAAAGACAGGGTGATGATGAGCAGCGAGAAAAACAGCGCGGGGCCGACTTCGACGGCAGCTTCAGCGATCAGTTTCAAGCGTTCAGATGGACTGGGCTCAGCACTTGAAATCCCCCCTTGCCCCCCTTTTTTAAAGGGGGGGACTTCCTTCTGCCCCCTTTGCAAAAGAGCCTGTCCTGAGCTAGTCGAAGGAGGGCCGCCCGCGAGGGCGGGGGGATTTTCGTGTCGCCAATGCTCAAGTTTTTTATGCGCGTTTTCAATCATCACCACCGCTGCATCCACCATGGCGCCGACAGCGATCGCGATGCCGCCCAGGGACATGATGTTCGCGTTCACACCCTGGTAGCGCATCACGATGAAGGCGATCAGCACACCAATGGGCAGGGTGATGATGGCGACCAGGGCCGAGCGCAGGTGAAACAGAAAGGCGACGCATATCAGCGCAACCACGATGAACTCCTCCAGCAGCTTCTCCTTGAGGTTGTCCACCGCGCGCAGAATCAAGTCGGAGCGGTCGTACACGGGCACGATCTCGACCCCTTCGGGTAAACCCTGCTTGAGCGTCTCCAGCTTGGCCTTGACTGCCTTGATGGTTTCGAGCGCGTTGGCGCCATAACGCATGACGATGATGCCGCCCACCACCTCGCCCTCGCCGTCCAGCTCGGCGATGCCGCGGCGGATTTCCGGCCCGCGTTGCACCCAGGCCAGGTCGCGCAGATAAATCGGCGTGCCGTTGGCACCCAGCCCCACAGGAATGCTGCGGAAATCCTCCAGCGATTTGAGATAACCGCCGGCGCGCACCATGTACTCGGCCTCGCCCAGCTCCAGCACCGAGCCGCCGGTCTCGCTATTGGCCGCCTGCACCGCCGCGACGATGGTCTGCTGCGAGATGCGCAGCGCGCGCATTTTCTCGGGGTCGAGCACGATTTGATACTGCGACACGAAGCCGCCGACCGTGGCCACTTCGGCCACGTTGGGTACAGCCTTCAGTTCGTATTTGAGAAACCAGTCCTGCAGCGCGCGCAGCTCGCTGATATCGCGTTTCCCGGTACGGTCAAGCAGCGCGTATTCGTAAACCCAGCCCACCCCGGTCGCATCCGGCCCCAGTGCCGGCTTGGCCGTCGGCGGCAAGCGGTTCTGCACCTGCGAGAGATATTCCAGCACGCGCGAACGTGCCCAGTAGATGTCGGTGCCGTCCTCGAACAGCACGTACACGAAGGAGTCGCCGAAGAAGGAGTAGCCGCGCACGGTTTTCGCACCGGGGACCGAGAGCATGGTGGTGGTCAGCGGATAAGTGACCTGATCCTCCACCACCTGTGGCGCCTGCCCTGGATACAAGGTGCGGATGATGACCTGCGTGTCGGAAAGATCGGGAATCGCATCCAACGGCGTGTGCGCGATCGAGTACAGGCCCCAGGCTGTAGCCAGCGCGGTGGCCATCAGCACCAGGAAGCGGTTGTGCACTGACCAGCGGATGAGGGCGGCAATCATGGGGTTTTCTCCATCTCCATGCTTTCCCGGTCCTCGACGCCCTCCATGTCCTTCATACCGTCTATCCCTTTCATACCCTCCATCCCAGCCATATCCTTCATCTCGTCTGTGCCCTTCATTTCTTCCATCGAGCCAGCGGGTGTCTCGTCCTTGGGCGGCGCCAGGCGGGTAAGCGCGCCGCGCAGATTAGCCTCGGAGTCAATCAGGAACTGCCCCGACACAACTACCTGTTGACCCTCTTCAACGCCCGCGAGGATTTCCGTTTTGCCCTCACGCTCGCCGCCCGTTTGCACCTCCACCGGCCGGAAGCGACCCTCGCCCTCGGCGAGAATGACCGTGGCGCGGGTGCCGGTGCGGATCACCGCTTCGCTGGGCGCCAGCAGCGCGCTGCGTAATTCGCTTTGCCCCAACACCACCTCGGCAAACATGCCGGGCTTGAGCAGCAGTTTCGGATTGGGGAATACCGCGCGCAGACGCAGCGTGCGCGTCTCCGGATTCACCTCCGGATAGACGTAGTCCACCTTGCCCCCGAAGCCGGTGCGCGGCAGCGCCGCCACCGTGGCCATGACCGGGAAACCGGCGCTGAGTTGTGCCGCCTGCGCCTCGGGCACCTCGGCGATGATCCAGACACTCGACAAGTCCACCAGGCTGAACAGGCTCATACCGGGGCTGAGCTGGGCACCTTCGCGCACGCCCAGTTCCATCACGATGCCGTTGATCGGCGCGTACACCGACACTCGCCGCGTGGGCTGGCCGCTCGTCTGCAGGTGCGCGATCTGGCCCTCGCCAAGACCCAGCAGACGCAGGCGTCCGTGCGCAGCCTCGACCAGGGATTGGTTGCGCGCATCCTGCGCTGCCATGCGTTGCGCCAGCAGAAATTCCTCCTGCGCCGCCAGCAGCTCCGGCGCGTAAATCTCAGCCAGAATCTGGCCTTTGCGCACCGGATCGTTGACCGCACGCACATGCAGTTTCTCGACCCAGCCGGCGGTACGGTTCTGCACCACCTCGATGCGGTTCTCGTTGGCCATCACGCTGCCGGCGACGCGCACTGCTTTGGAAATCTCGCCGCGTTCAACGCTGGCGGTGCGGATACCGAGGTTTTGCACGACACGCGGATCAATCGTGACGCTGCCTATACCGCCCGCCTCCTCGGCATACTTCGGCACCAGTTCCATGTCCATGAAGGGCGACTTGCCGGGTACATCGAAGTGCTGCTCCGGGCGCATCGGGTCGTACCAGTACAGCACCCGCGGCTCCTGCTTGGCGGGGGTTTCGGACTGTTTGGCCTTGACTAGCTTCATGCCGCAGATCGGACAGTTGCCGGGCTTGTCCGACTTCACCTGCGGGTGCATCGGGCAGGTGTAGGTCGGGTCCATATGTTTGTGCGCGTGCTCGATCTGCTCGTGCACCGCCTCCATGTCGTGCTCGCCCATGGGCTGCATGCCAAAGAAGTGCATTGCACCCCAATAACCGCCGAACGCGACTGTGCCTGCGAATGCGAGCCCGAGAATCCAGAGTATGGGATTGCGCATGGCTCACTCCGTCTCAGGGGTTGTGTGCGCCGCAGCCGGCGCAAGATAGTCCAGCTCAAGCCAATGACGCGCGGCATCCACTTGCAGCTCAAGCTGCTGCATTTGCACTTCCAGCAGCGCGCGGCGGGCGATCAGAATGCTGTTGAAATCCCCGGCGCCGGCCGCATAGGCTGCGCGCGCGGCCTCGATGCGCGCCCGCGCCTGCGGCAGGATGTCGCTGCTATAGAGCGCCAGCCGGGCCTGCAACTGGCGCCAGTCATGCTCGTTCAGTCGCAGTTGCGCTTCCAACTCGCGCAATAGGTCTTCTTGCCGGGCTTCTACCGCTTCAAGCCGCGCCTGGTTGGCGGCGAGCCGCCGATCCTGGCGTTTGGCCGTGAACAGCGGCAGGTCCATACCGACCTGGACGGTAAGCATGTCGGAGAAGTCTGGCCGGTAGCCGTAGGCCAGCCCCACGCTCCAGTCCGGCTTGTAACTTTGCCGTGCCAGTGCGATATCGGTCTGGGCCACTTCGGTTTCGCGGCCTAGCACCGCAAGCTGCGGATGCACGGCCAAGCGTTGCCGCAGCAAAGCGAACGCAGCCGGCGCGGGCCAGCCGGGCAACTGCTCCGGTAACGGCCGCCAGGCGGCTTCGCCTATCCAGCGCGTGAGCTGGTTGCGGGCGTGCGCCTGCATCTGCTGAGCACTGCGCACCCGATCGCGCAGCAGCTCAAATTCGACCCGCGCCGCCAGCAGATCGGCCTGGCGCGCACGACCCGCGCGGTAAGCAATGTCCTGCGCCTGCAGCTCGCCTTCCGCCTCCATGACCTGCTCCCCGAGCAGCCGCTGCTGCGCCATGGGCATATAAACATCCATCCAGGCGAGCCGCGCCGTGCGCTGCACCTGCAGGCTCTCGGCCGCCAGCGCGACCTCGGCGAGGGCGGCTTCGCGCTGACCGCGCTGGGTTTGGAGTTTGCGCTTGGCGGCCCGCGGAATCTCCTGCTCGATGCCAAGCATGATGTCGGTATCGCTATCGCGCCTCAGACTAAAGGCGTCGCGCGTGGTCACCGGCAACTCGCTCACGCCGGCTTTCAGCTTGGGGTCCGGCAACTGGCCGGCGGCCACGGCATCCTCGGCCGCAGCGCGGACGCTGGCGGCCTGCGCGCGCAGCGCGGGCGTGACCGTCACCGCTAATGCGGCGGTTTCTTCCAGTGTGAGCGGTGCACCCTGCGGTGCCGACTCATCGTGCAAGGCCCCGGCCTGGCTGGCCAGCAGACAAGTCAATAATGCGCAAGCACTGCGCTTGGCAAATAAATTTAGAAATCGTGGCATGACGCCTCTCCAAAGCTGAACGACGGGCACGCACCTGCGTGCCGATGACAAAAACCAGCTTTAGAGGGCGATGGGGGGGCGATTCAGCGGGGGAGAATGGGCGGCGAGTGCGGGACCCGTCTTGCGGAAAAATTTGTGGCGCTCGACGGCCAAGACCATTTGCGCCCTGGCAATGGACGGCAATGCCGTACCGGCATTCCCCTGACATGAGGTGATGCACCCAGCCTCCGCGGCGCAACCGGTTTCGGTGCAACAGTCGTGAGTTGCACAGTCTTCGAATTGGGCCATCTGCGGACAACGCGCGCGCTCCTCAGCGAAAGGCGTGCTGGCCCCAGCCGGGCCGGCCAAAGCCTGCACCAACAGCGCAATTGTCAACAGCCACACTCTATGCATGGGGGCAGTCTAGCAAAACCTGTGCTTTCGCCTGGGACAGGCCGCGGCGCGATGGGTTCCGCGCCGCGGCCAACCCTCTTAGTACTTCACGCCGAACCACATGAATGGCGGACCGCGGCGCGCATAAAGGCCGAACGAAGCATCGCTCTGTGCTCGCAGGCACGCGTTGACCCAGGCGTACTCATTCAAATAGGCGCCCTTGTTGGGCGGACCGACCCGGCGAAACTCCATGCACTTGGGGCCAGTGTCCTTGGCAGCGTCGGCGGATACCGTCACCGTCAACCTGCCATATTGGTCACGCGGACCAGCGGCTTCGGCGGCGGCAGAAACTGCCAGGCCGGAAAGAACAGCGCCCAGCATCAGACGTGAAAATTTGAAAGTGTTCATGACATACCTCACTTACCTTTGCGTTTAACCACATCGCTTGCACGCGCAGACAAATGCGTGCCTTGCTCCGTAATGCGGAGCGAACCGGCGAACGGCTAAATCCGCAGACGTGCGGTGGTGAGGTAGAGAGAACAGCCTGATTGCCAAACCCGGCTCGGGCCTGGTGCTGCGGCTAAAGAAAATGGACTTGCAGCGAAGACAAATCTTGCACGCGCCGCCAGCCCGATATCAGGAGTCGGAGACTTGCCCTTCTTGGCCGCGGATTCGTCACCCGCGGAAGAAGCCTTGACTGCCTGCTCATCGCTTTGAACCGTAACCAGAGAGCAGCAAGCCTCGTCGGCGGCAGCCTCGGCACAGCGGTTGTGATCCGCCTGACAAAGCTGGATTTCTTCGCAGCAGCATTGGTTTAGAACCGCGCCATCCATGCCGGCGCAGGCGAAAGCCGTCCGAGCCGGAATAATCAGGCTCAAAAGCACTAGGCTTATCCAAAGTCGGCGCATTATTCGGTAACCCGCAGCCCCACTCTCCGCTCGCTAAGACCCCAAGGAACCTGCAAAGGTTCCTTGACGACAATAGCTGGCTTTGGGCGGCTCTAGAGGCTAAACCTGTAAAAAAGCCCCGTTCTGCTTGAGGTTGCAGGACGGGGCCGGATGCTGCTGGATACAGAAATGGTGGTGCTACAGCACCACGGTTACAACCCAGACTTTACACAAGATGAGAGTGATCGGGCGCGTATGCGCGGAAACACCCTGATCCGTAAAGAGTAAGTTCATTCGGGACTCGGGTTCAATTCCCAAACGCGGAATCGAACTGCCGGACTCAGAGAGTGATGCGGCTGACGTCGAAACAGGCCTGGACGAATGTCATATCGGCATCGCTCACGCCCGCGTCGGCGAAGAATTTCCGCCAAGAGGACACGACCTCGTTGACACGGCTGGCGATGGCCTTTGCATCGTCTTCGTTCAGCATGAAGTGCTGAACTGCGCTGAGGGCGTTGGCCAGGTTCGACTCCTGGCCCTGCAAGCCGACGATCATCGCTTGCCGATACGTGGTGCTCACCTGCGGCATCGGCACGAGATCGAACGCCGGAGCTAATCGGTAGGTGGTGCCAGTCACATGGAGTGCCCCGTGATTCTTGGCGTGATCGTCACGGTTGCCAGTGGCAATGCTGAAGAGCATGCGCCCGAACAGTTCGTGGCAATCCCTGGCGGGTTGATCCGACCAGCGCCGCAACTCGTCTGCGAAGGCGGGGTAGCTGCCAACCTCCGTTTCCCCGTACTGGCCGAGCAGGGTCTTGGCACTGAGGTAGTGGCGCGGGTAGTGCTGCCCCTTGATGCGCTCGCGGTCGAAGCGATGAATGCCCAGCGCGGTAGTGCCATCGACCTGGACGAATTCCCGGCTCGGCACCTCGAAGCCGCAGGCCGCAGCCATGTCGAGCATCGCCTTTTCGGCGCGCACTTGATCGAAGCGGTCGTCGTGACGTCCAAACTTCAGGATCATCGAGGCATGAGGATCCTGGTAGGACGATTTGGGGCGCGCGCCACCGAGCGAGCCTGTCAGCAGATCACCTTGGGCCTGCGTCACGGCCCGGCCGGTTTCCACGGCATGGATAGCATCGGCCAGGCCGGCCATTGCAATGCGCGCCGGCAACGCTGGCGGCGTGTCAGTGCCTCCGGTGAAAGCCAGCGCGCCGATGCGGTCGCCGGATGACTTGAGCAGGTATTCGAGCTCGGGCAGCTCGCCGAATTCGTTGTACTGGAGTGCAGCGTGCCTCAGCTCCAGCACCTTGCGCCCCCAGCTATCCGGCGCGGCGTCGCGGATGGCGCCGAAGAGATGATCGGCCTTGAAGCTGGCCGCTCGCAGGGGCAGATGTACGGGATCCAATGCGATGGCGTCCTCGCGTGCGAGGTAGCGAGCGCCGTAAGTGAACTCGGCATTCGTGTTCCGGCCGGCCTGATCCACGGTCAATGCGCCGCAGGGTGCGGGTCCCGCGCCACCGGGCAGGTAAATCCAGACGACGCAGCTACGTTCAGAGGTCACGGAGCAGCTCGCGGTGACGGCTGGAGGTCTTACGGGTGCGGCTCAATTCCATGCGCAGCCCTTCCTCGTCGGTCTTGGGATCGGCGATGCTGGGTAGCAGGTTCATGGCCCATAGCACGCATGCGACGTGCGCGAACGCGACACCGGGTTCACCACGCTCGATTCGATGTAGGGTACGGACACTGACGCCAGCTTTCTCGGCCAGCTGGGCGACAGACAGCCGCCGACGCTGGCGGGCCGCTCGAATGTTCTCGGCGTACCCCCGCATCTGGGCTTGCACAGCAATCGGTGGTGTCGCGGTCGTCTTCATCGGCCATATCTGGCATGGAAACGCCAATAGTGTGCCACATACGGCAGACTATGTGAACCGCAGCAGATCGGGCTGCATGAGGTGCGGGCGCCGCCGATGAGATCCATCACCAACACACAGGCGCCAACTGATTGGAGCAGAACATCATCACTTACTCGGCTGTCCAGTTTCACGGAGCCACTTCTCCCAATAAAAAGGGGCCAACAGAGAAACTGTTGACCCCTTCATTTGGTGGTGTAGACGACCGTCGAGGACGAACCGCCTCTCTCAGCGCCAGAGAATAACGGAATCTCGCGCAGTATTGGGGAGTTACGTGGGGCGGCTTGATGCGAGTTCTCTCGCATCCCCTGGCGCCGAACCGCCAATTCGATTCCGGACGGCGGAACTGAACCCGCGTCCTGAGTATCGCCCATGCAGCGCGAGCGGCTACTGGGACAGTCGGTCAATTCAGGCATGTGAGCCAAAGCGCACTCCTTGCCTGAAAGCCCACGCAGTGGCAGAGTGCACCGTATGTCGCTGCTTCGCATCATTCTGGCTTTTTGGCTCTCGCTCGCCGTTCCTACGGCAGCCTTGGCGTCGGCCATGAACGAGGGGCATTGTCAGCGCGCGAATCCAATCGCGACGGCCGCTGCTTCCGGCCACGGCCAGCACGCCATGCACGCGGCAATGCAAGGTGAACACGCTCAGCACATGGTGCCCGCAGGCAAAATCACCAAATCCGAAAAAAACCCCTGTAGCTGTGGCTGCAACTGCAGCGGCACGCATTGCGCCACGAGTTGCGGCGGCGCAATGGCGAGTGGCGGCTTCCGTGACGTCTATTCCTTTGGCCCGAGTTTCGGGCTGTCTATGGCCCGGCCCGCGCAGGCGGTTGCGGCCCACACCCTCGATCTTCTTCGACCTCCCAGTCTGACCTGAGTCTTTAGCTGCGCAGCGCGGCGCGCGGGCGTGCCCGCCGCACGCTCTGGCGTTGGCTCTGATCGCCTGCCATTCCGGCAGACGACTTCCACTCAGACCCAGATGGAGGTTTTGTGCTTACCTCACGATTTTTCATGGCGGTCGCGCTGCCTTTGGCGGCGCTGTCCGGCTGCGCCAGTCTGCCGGCGGATTCCGGCCGCGGCGACGTGGCCAGCCTGCTGAAGCAGCGCGGTCACGAGCTCCCAGTTCAGGACGATGCGCAAGCCGGACACCGGTTGCTGGCGGAAATCACCGGCAAGCCGCTGACCGCCCGCGACGCCATTCACCTGGCGCTGGTCACCAACCCCGGCCTGAAGGCCGAATACACACGGCTCGGCTTTGCAGCGGCCGATGTCTATGACGCCGGGCGCCTCAACAATCCCTCGCTGTCGGCCTCGGTGCTATTCCCGAATGTCAGCGGCGAGGCTAACCAGGTCGGCTTTGGCCTGGTGCAGAGCTTCACCGACCTGTTGCTGCTGCCCGCGCGCAGCCGCTTTGCTGCAGGTGAGTTCGAGCGCGCAAAGTTCCTGGTTGGCACGGCGGCGCTGAATCTCGCGGCGGATACCGAACTGGCCTATACCCGACTGGCGGCGGCGTGGCAGGTGCTGACGATGCGCGAAGCGGTCGCCAAAGCTGCACAGGCCTCTGCCGACCTCGCGCAGCGCTTCTTCGACGCTGGCAACATCAACCGTCTGGAACTGGCGCTGGAGCAGGCTGCGGCCTCGCAGGCCCAACTGGATGTGCTGGGCGTACGTGCCGAAGTGACGCTGGCCCGCAATGCGCTCAATCGCCTGATGGGCCTCGCCGCCACGGAGGACACCTGGAAGATCTCCGATCAGCTGTCAGAGCCGGTTACGGAGGAAGACGCGCGGGATGAGCTACTCGCACTGGCGGATCGTTCGAGGCTCGATCTGGCCGCCGCGCGCAAGAACGTCACACTGCTGGCCGATGCCTTGGGCGTCACCCGCAAATTCCGTTACCTCGGCGCGATTGATGTCGGCGTGGAGACCGAACGGGAAACCGACCGTTCGCGCATCACCGGCCCCACGCTGTCGCTGGAACTCCCTCTGTTCAATCAGGGCAAGGGCAAGGTCGCGCGCAGCGAGGCGCAGCTGGCACTCGCCGAGACCGAACTGCGCGAGCTGGAGATCGCCATCAGCAACGGCGTGCGGCGCGCCGCCGCCGAAGTCGAGGCCGCCCGGCAGCGTGCCGAGCACTATCGTGGTTCCCTGATTCCGCTACGCGAAGCCATCGTCGCGCGCACCCAGGAGCAGGTGAACTACATGTTGGTGGGCCAGTTCGAGTTGCTGCTGGTCAAGCAGCAGGAATACGACGCCTACCAGGGCTATCTCGATGCGGTGCGTGACTACTGGCTGGCCCGCGCGGAACTGGCGCGCGAAGTCGGCGCGCCACTGCCCAGCGCTGCACAGGCCAGCAGCGACACGCTCGACGCCGAAACGCTCATCCAGCCCAAAGACAGAGGCATGGGTGGGATGCAGCACGGCGGGATGCAAATGGACGGCATGAAAGGGATGGACCACTCCGACCACGACATGAATGGGAAGGACATGCCCGGCATGGACCACTCGGGTCATGACATGAAGGGCATGGGCGGCGAGACCGCCCCGCCACCCATGAAAGCACCTGCCGGCTACGAGGGCCACGACATGGACCGCACCCGCATGGAAGGCATGGGCACCCACGAGGACGGCAACAACATGCCTGCGCACGGCGCGCCCAAGAAACCCCAATCAAAATCAGCAGACGACGCGACCGGCGAACCGTCTCACCAACACCACTAAGGAGCAACCCATGAAACTCACATCAATTCTCGCCATCGGCCTGGTCGCCGTTGGCCTAACGGCGTGCGGAAAATCCGAACCACCGTCCGCACCGGTGGCTGCGCCAGCATCCGCGCAGCACGAAGGGATGGCCCACAGCCAGATGCAGGGCGACTGCGAGATGCAGGGCATGGACATGTCGAAGATGTCCGCCGCCGATCACCAGGCCATGATGGAAAAGTGCCAGCCCAGCGGCATGAAGAGCGATGGCTATGCTGATCACGCCGACGAAGATCATGGGAGCCATCAATGACCTCACGCCGCGATTTTCTCTCCTGGCTTGGACTCGGTTCCGTCGCCGGGCTGACCAGCGTGGCCGCGCGCCGCGCTCTGGCCCAGACCGGCCACGAAGGTCATGACATGTCCGGCATGCAGATGCCGGGTATGGACATGTCGAAGCCTGCAGCCGTGCCACCTCCCTCCAACGTGAAACGCCATCCGCAGGGCTATTTGCCGGTGCGCACCCTCAATGGCTGGACGCTCCCCTACAAGGTGAACAACGGCGTGAAGGAATTTCACCTCGTCGCTGAAGAAGTGGAGCACGAGTTCGCACCGGGCTGCGTCGCCAAGTGCTGGGGTTACAACGGCACCACGCCGGGACCAACCATCGAGGCCGTCGAGGGCGACCGCGTGCGCATCTTCGTCACCAACCGTCTCGGCGAGCACACCACCATCCACTGGCACGGCCTCTATCTGCCCAGCGGCATGGACGGCGTAGGCGGGCTGAACCAGCCGCACATCAAACCGGGCGAGACCTTTGTCTACGAGTTCACGCTGAAGCAGCACGGCACGCACATGTATCACCCGCATGCCGACGAGATGGTGCAGATGGCGGTGGGCATGATGGGCCTGTTCATCATTCACCCGAAGGACGGCGAGCCGAATCCGCTGGACCGCGACTACTGCTTCCTGCTGCACAACTGGGCGCTGCACCCCGGCACCTACCGGCCCGATCCATCGATCATGACGGACTTCGACCTGTGGACTTTCAATTCCAAGGTGTTCCCGGCGATTGATTCCATCGTCGCGCGCACCGGCGAGCGCGTGCGCATCCGCGTCGGCAATCTTTCGATGCACGAGCACCCCATGCACCTGCACGGCGTGCAGTTCTGGGTCACGGGCGGCGACGGCGGACGGTGGCCGGAGAACCGCTGGCGCACGGAGGTCACGGAGATTGTCGGCGTCGGCCAGATGCGCGACCTCGAGTTCGTGGCGATTGCGGGCGACTGGGCATTTCACTGCCACAAGTCGCATCACACCATGAACGCGATGGGCCACGGCATTCCCAGCACCCTCGGCGTGGATCAGTCCGGCGTGGAGAAAACCATCCGTTCGATGCTGCCGGGGTACATGGCAATGGGCAAGGCCGGCATGGCCGAGCACCAGGAGCACACCAACATGGGCCACATGCAGGGACCGGAAAACACTCTGCCGATGATGGTGGGCAAGGCGCAGTTCGGAAACCTGGAGATGGGCGGCATGTTCACGGTGGTCAAGGTGCGCGACGAGCTCGCGTCCGGCGACTACCGCGATCCAGGCTACTACCGCAATCCCAAGGGCACGGTGGCCTGGCGCACCAGCCAGGATTCCAGCTTCGGCAATCCTATTCGCAAGTCAGGCAAGGCCTGACGAGGAACTCCTTCCATGAAAACCATCAAAGTTCTAGCGGTTCTGGCCGCGCTCGGCGGAGTTGCGGGAGCGGGTTTCGTCTATTCCGGCGCTTACGACATGGCGGCCGACGAACCGCATTGGCCGCTCACGTTCAAGCTCATCGAGACGATGCGCGAGCGTTCCATTGGCGTGCGCGCCAAGAGCATCGAGGTGCCCCCGCTGGATGACCCCAGGCAGGTCGCCGAAGGCGCCGAGCACTACGCGGCGATGTGCAGCGGCTGCCATCTCGCGCCCGGCATGGAGGACACCGAGATCCGCGCCGGCCTGTATCCGCAACCGCCGCAACTGGCCGAACACAAGCATGGCGAAAGCCACGCTGACATGGACATGCGCGCGATGGCGGCGCGCCAGTTCTGGATCATCAAGCACGGCATCAAGCTCTCCGCGATGCCGGCCTGGGGCGCGACACACTCCGACGAGGCGATCTGGGGTCTGGTCGCCTTCCTGCAGAAGCTGCCGGGCATGACGCCCAAGGAGTATGCGGCGCTGACGGGTGGTGAATCCGGCGGACACGAGCACGGCCACGGACATCAGCACGGCACCGCCGAGAGTGATGACGGCCACGCCGGCCATCGTCACGGCGACCAGCTTGCGGCCGAGCCAGCGCCCGGCGGTCATGTTGATGCGCCCGGAACGTCGCCAAATGGGCATGCCGAAGCCAGGAAGGCGGAAGAGCCAGCCGATGGTCACGACCACGCCCACTGATCCGCGATGAACGCCCTGCTGCGCATCACGCCCGAGGCGGTGGACCGGAAGTTGCGCCAGACTCCGGCGCCGCTGCTGCTGGACGCGCGCCGCAGTGAGGCGTTCCGCCGCCGGCCAGAGGGGATCGCCGATGCCATACCCGTGTTGCTCGACGAATCAGAGTTGCGCTTGCCCGATGCGCCGCGTGACACCGCTATCGTGGTCTATTGCCTCTGCGACGGTCAGGCCTCCAGCACGCGCGTCGCCCTTCGTTTGCAGGCCGCGGGCTATACCGACGTGGCGGTGCTGGAGGGCGGTCTACCCGGCTGGCAGGCGCTGGGCCTGCCGTTGTCGCACCTCGGCATTGAGGCGCGCGAGCGCGTCGTCTGGATGCCCGCGCCGACACCCGCTGCTTCGGGCACGGGCACGCTGATTGCCGAACGCGCGTTTCTGACCGGCGCCGAGCTGCCGCTGCGACGGCACATGGCCGTGCTGTTCGTGGACATGGTGGATTCCACGCGTCTGTTTGCGAAGCACTCGGCCGAAAACGTGCTGCGGCTGGTGCAGGCCTTCATGCAAGTCGTGGCCGAAGTCGCCGTGCAGCACTGCGGCGACGTGCACGACTTCGAGGGCGACGGCGCGATGCTGTATTTCGCCGGCGTCGGCGAAGCCTTGCCGGCCGCCTTCGATCTGCGCCGGGCGCTGGCTGCGCAACGGCACTTCGAACCAGAATTGCCGCAGGCACGCTTCGCGCTCGACGCGGGGCCGCTGGTGATCGGCTACATCGGTTCTACTCAGCGTCGCTCGCTCGCCTTCATCGGCCCCAGCGTCAACACCGCCGCGCGTATCCTCAAGTTCGCCCCGCCCGATGGCATCGTCGCCACCGAAAGCGTGATCGAGAATGCCCGCCGCACCGACCCCGATCTGGCAGGACGCTTCCAGGCTTCGCCGGAACGGCAAGCGCTGAAAGGTTTCGATGCGCCCGTCGCGGTCTATCTCGCGCTGCCTGAATCTGACGATGCGGGCGCGCACTTCCGTCGAGATCGATCATGAAGAAAATTACTCCGAAAGCCAGGTCACGCCAGCAGATTGCCGTGCTCGCCTTCATCGCCGTGATGGGGGCTGCCGTCGCTGCCGCGCTCACGTGGTGGGACGCCCTCCGCCCCGATCCCGACCCGGACACCGTGGTCGTCTACAAGCGCGCGACCTGCAACTGCTGCACGAAATGGGTCACGCATCTGAAAGCAGCGGGATTCAACGTGCAAGTGCATAACGAATCCGATTTAGACGCGCGCCAGGACGCGCTCGGCATACCCCAACCGCTTCGCGCCTGCCACACCGCCACTGTCGAGGGTTATCTGGTCGAAGGCCACGTGCCGGCAGAGGACATCCGGCGCCTGCTGGCCGAGAAGCCGCATGCGCGCGGCATTGCTGTCCCCGGCATGCCCATCGGCTCGCCAGGCATGGAAATAGGCGAGCGCCGTGATCCTTACCTTACCCTGCTGTTCCACCGGAATCCCCCACATTTCACTGGCTTACCCAAGAAAAAAGGGTCAACAGAGAACTGTTGACCCCTTCAATTGGTGGAGGTGGCGGGAATTGAACCCGCGTCCGTCAGTCCTACGTCCAACGCTCTACATGCGTATCCCGACTTTATTTTTCGATGAGCGCTCGCCGACGGGCAGGCAACACGCGCACTTAGCCCCTTGGAGTTTTAGCGGATCCGCCAAGGGCGGGCTTCACCGCGATCTGATGAAGTCGACGCCCGATTCCCTCGTCATCAGCACCGCAAGGGGCGGGCGCTCACCGGGTTTTAGGCGGCGAGGGCGTAGTTGTCGTCGTTCGCAACTAGCAAGTTTGCCATCCAGTTTTACGAGCAGGACAGCAGCTCGGCATGCACGCTGGAGTTCGCGACCGCCGTCGAAGCCAAGTCACCCCCAGTAGCAAAGTCATTCTAGCATCTTTGCGATCTTCATTTGACACAAGGTCTGAATGGTGGTTCACTGATACAAGAACTGAACCTATATTCATATTATGGCTTACCGCGAAACCGAGACGGTCCGTGCGCGCAAGCACGGCGTGCGCCAGGACATTCTGCAAGCGGCGCGGGCGCTGGTGACGACAGGCGGGTTTCGCGCGGCGCAGATGGCGGCAGTGGCCGAGCGCGCCGGCATCGCGACCGGCACGGTTTATCGCTATTTTCCGACCCAGGCGGAGTTGTTTGCTGAATTCTTCCGCATCAACAGCCAGCGTGAGGTGGATGCTTTCGCAGCCGCGGCAACAATTGGCACGAATGGCGCTGCGCGCATGCAGAACGCGATCGAAACATTTATGGATCGCGCCTTGCGCGGCCGGCGGCTGGCCTATGCGCTGATCGCCGAGCCAGCCGATCCGCTGGTCGAGGCCGAGCGTCTGGTGTATCGCCGCGCCTATGCGCGCGTGGTCGAGAATTTGCTACGGGACGGCATTGCCGCCGGCGAGTTCGTCGCGCAGGACGTCAAGGCAAGTGCCGCCGCCCTGGTCGGGGCGCTGGCGGAATCGTTGCTCGGCCCCCTTGCGCCCCGGCAGATGGCTGGGGCCAGCCGCCTGCGCGGCGTCAGCACCGAGCGGCGCTCGCCAACGCAATCCATACTTGAATTCAGCCTGCGCGCCGTCGGCGCCAAGGAGTTCTGAGATGCTCGCCAAACCCGATCCGATGTATGCGACGCACGAGGTCTTCAACCAGCCGCCGCCGCTCGAAAACTACAACCTCTATGCGAGCGATCAGGCCTTGCGCGAGGCAACGCAGCGCGAGGGCGGCGCCTGGGGCGAGCAGCGCCTGCAAAGTTATGGACGCCTGGCCGGAACGGAGTTGCTGCCGCTGGGCTTTCTCGCGAACGCCAACAAACCCGTCCTGCGCACGCACGACCGCTATGG
This sequence comes from Nevskiales bacterium, assembly GCA_050740255.1. Taxonomy (GTDB): domain Bacteria; phylum Pseudomonadota; class Gammaproteobacteria; order Nevskiales; family JBOICV01; genus JBOICV01. The sequence goes on from JBOICV010000166.1 coordinate 36,702, forward strand.
GCATCGCATCGACGAGATCGAGTTCCATCCGGCCTATCACCGCCTGATGGCCGCGGCGATCGAGCACGAATTGCCGTCGTTGGCCTGGCGCGAGCCCAGGTCTGGCGCGCATGTCGTCTCGCATGTATTGGGCTATCTGCATAGTCAGATCGAAGCGGGCACGGGCTGCCCGCTGACCATGACCTACGCCTGCGTGCCCGCCTTGCGTCATCAGCCGGATGTGGCCGCGGTGTGGGAGCCGCGCATCCTGTCTAAGGAATACGACCCGCGCAGCCTGCCGGCCGAGCAGAAGAAAGGCGTCACGATCGGCATGGGCATGACCGAGAAGCAGGGCGGCTCCGACGTGCGCGCCAATACCACGCGCGCCTATCCGATCGGGCAGGGCGGGCCAGGCCAGGGCTATGAGCTGGTCGGCCACAAGTGGTTTTTCTCGGCGCCGATGTGCGACGCCTTCCTGGTACTGGCGCAAAGCGAGCGCGGCCTTTCCTGTTTTCTGCTGCCGCGCTGGCGGCCGGACGGCTCGCGCAACGCCGTCCACATCCAGCGCCTCAAGGACAAGCTCGGCAACTGGTCGAACGCCTCCAGCGAAGTTGAATTCCGCGGCGCCTATGCGCAGATGATCGGCGAGGAAGGCCGCGGCGTGCCGACCATCATCGAGATGGTCACGCACACGCGCCTCGACTGCATGGCCGGTTCCGCGGCGCTGATGCGCCAGGCGGTTGCGCAAGCGGTGCATCACGCCGCCCATCGCAAGACCTTCGGCCGGCTGCTGATTGACCAGCCGCTGATGCAAAACGTGCTCGCCGATCTGGCGCTGGAGTCCGAGGCGGCAATGGCCCTGATGCTGCGGGTAGCCCGCGCTTTCGACGAAGCGCCGCAGAACGAGCAGGCCGCGGCGTTCGCCCGCATCAGCACGGCCATCGGCAAGTACTGGGTGTGCAAGCGCGCGCCGATGATGATCAACGAGGCGCAGGAGTGTCTCGGCGGCGCGGGTTACGTCGAGGAAAGCATTCTGCCGCGGCTGTATCGCGAGGCGCCGCTGAATTCCATCTGGGAAGGCAGCGGCAATATCCAGTGTCTGGACGTGCTGCGCGCGCTCGCGCGCGAGAAGGGTGTACTCGATGCTTATCTGGCGGAGGTGCAAGCCGCAGCCGGTGCGCATCCAGCTTTCGATGCGGCCCTTAAGAGCCTGCAAAGCGAATTTTCCAATCTGCAAGACATTGAATACCGCGCGCGTTCGGTGGTGGAGCGGATGGCGCTGCTATTGCAGGCAGCCTTGCTGCTTAAAGCGGGGAATTCAACGGTGGCGGATACGTTTTGTGCGGCGCGACTCGGCGAGGGCGGCAGGATGTTCGGCACGCTCGCAGCAAGCCCACGGCTCGGTGACATTGTGGAACGGGCGCGGCCGCACCTCTAGGTTTTTTGTAGGAGCGAGCCAGCTCGCGACAGTTGGCGCGGTGTCGTATGGTCGCGCGCAGGCGCGCTCCTACAGGAGTCAATGGCGGAGCAGGCGTTCCTTGTCTCGTTTCCAGTCGCGCTCTTTGAGGGTGGCACGCTTGTCGTAAGCTTTCTTGCCTTTGGCGAGGCCAATTTCCAGCTTCGCGCGGCCCTGTTTCCAGTACAGCGCCGTGGGAATCAGAGTGTAGCCGGAGCGCTCCACCGCTCCGATCAAACGATTCAGCTCATGCCGATGCAGCAGTAGCTTGCGCGTGCGCGTCGGATCGGGCCGGACATGGGTTGAAACCGTCGTGGGCGGATCGAAATGCGCACCGATCAGCCAGGCCTCGCTACCCTTCATGATCACGTAGGCTTCCGCGATGCGGCCGCGATTGGCGCGCAAGGATTTCACTTCCCAGCCCTGCAAGGCCAGGCCCGCTTCCAGTTTTTCTTCGATGAAATAGTCGTGGCGTGCGCGGCGGTTGAGTGCGACCGTGCTGCCACCGGGCTTTTTCTTTTTATTCTGGCTCATGGGGGAATTATAATCGCCCGATGCGCCCCGTTCTGAAACGAGACGATGCCTGACCGCGAGAGTCCGCATGGCTACTGGTCTTCGTCCCGCAGCTTCGTGCTCGCGGCGGGCGCCACCACTATTGGCCTCGGCAGCGTGTGGCGCATGCCGTATCTGATCGGTGAGTACGGCGGCGGCGCGTTTCTGGTGGCCTATGTGCTGGCGCTGGCGGTGGTGGTGTTGCCGCTGCTGGTGGCGGAATTGATGATCGGGCGCTTTGCTCGGCGCGATCTGGTGGGCACCATGCGGTTCCTCGCCTTTGAGGGCGGCGTGCACCGGAGCTGGACGGCGGTCGGCCGGCTGGCTTTGCTCGGCGCGGTGCTGGTGCTGTCTTATTACAGTGTCATCGCCGGCTGGAGCATGGGTTATCTGATGCGTGCCAGCGGCGGCGTATTTTCCGCCGCGACGCCGGAGACCGTGACGCAGGTGTTGCGCGAGCTGGTGGGCGACCCGGAGCGCTCGCTCGCCTGGCATACGGTGTTCATGGTGGCGGTGACGATCAGCGTGTCGCACGGTCTGCGCCGCGGCCTGGAACCGGTGGTGCGGTATCTGTTGCCGGGCGCACTGCTGTCATTGCTCATCGTGTTTTTCGCGGGGCTTGCCATCGGCAATCCTGAGGCGGCCTACCAGCATCTCTTCAGCTTCGATTTCGGCCGCCTTGGCTGGCGCGGCCTGATCGAGGCGCTGCATCAGGCCTTCTTCTCGCTGTCGCTGGGGGTTGGCGTCATGTCGGCGTTCGGCGTGTTTCTGCCGAATCGCACCTGGCTCATTTCCGCCGGCGTCGGCGTCATTAGCATCGATTTGTTCTTTGCGTTGCTCGCCGGCATGGGGGTATTCGCGTTTATTTTCGCGGCCGGGATGCAGCCCACTTCCGGCGTACGGCTGGTATTCGAATCGCTGCCGCTGGCGCTAGGTCCTACACAGTTTGGTGACAGTCTATTGGCGGCCTTCTACCTCGCTCTGGTAGCGCTCACCATGATCGCAGCGGTCGGCTTGACCGAACCGGTGGTGCAATGGTTGATGGAAACATTCCGCATCAGCCGCGTGTTCGCGGCCACTTCGGCCGGTCTGCTGATCTGGTTCCTCGGCTTGGGTACCGTGCTCTCGTTCAGCACCACGGGCGATGTGACCCTATTCGGCCGCAATTACTTCGAATGGCTGGATCTCATCACCGCGCAAATTCTGCTGCCGCTGGTCGGCCTGCTGATTTGTATTTTTGTCGGCCGGGTCTTGCCGCAAAAACTGTTGCTGGAGGCCTGGGGCGAGGAGCCGTCCTGGGCCTACGCGGCATGGCGCTGGTGCATGATTTATCCCGCGCGAATCGGCCTGATTCTGGTGCTGCTCTACGCGCTCGGGCTGATCGACTGGATGCTGCGTTTCTGGACCGGTGCGGCCGTATAGCCACCCCGACCGATGCCGGCGTTGGACTTGATTGAGGTTGAGGTTGCTTATGCGCGGCCTGATCGGCAGGTGTTAGTGACACTGGAGCTGCCGCGTGGCGCCACACTACTCGATGCGGTACGCAAGTCCGGTTTATTGCAGCAGTTTCCCGAGATCGAGCTGGAGCAAGCGACGCTCGGTGTCTTTGGCAAAATCAAACCGGGAAGTGAGCTGCTGAACGGCGGCGATCGCGTAGAGATATATCGCCCGCTAGTGGCAGACCCGAAGCAGGCGCGGCGCCGGCGCGCGGCGGAAGACTAGCGAGTCGGTTGCGGCGTGAAATCCGGCTGCGGTTCGCGCTGCCGCACCGGCTGAGTCAAAGTCGAGTCTTTTTGTGTATTGGCGTCCGGCTGCGATTTGGCTTGCTTGAACTGATCGAGACCGACAATTTTGCTGACCTTCTCGTCGGCGAAGTAGATGCTCAGCGTGCGCTGGATTTCCTTGGCCTTGGGATCGCGGTAGTAGACCACGTATTCCCAGCGATCAGCGTTGAAGCTGTCCTGCACCAGCGGCGTGCCCATCAGATCGCTGACCTGAGCCTGGCTCATGCCGAGTTGCACCTGCTCCGCTTTCTTGATGTCCACGATGTTGCCTTGAAGAATCGGCAGGCGGAAATAGGTACAGGCGTTGAGGAGCAGCAATACAGCGACAAGCAGGAAACGCGGGGACAACATGTTTTGGCCCAACTAAAATGAGCGTGCAATAATAGCCGAAGGCGCCACCGCTGACACGAAAACGCTCCCGGAGGACGTCCGTGGAAACACAAGACTTACGCAACGCCGGCCTCAAGGTCACGCTGCCGCGCGTGAAGATTCTCGAGATGCTGGAGCGCAGTAACGCGCGCCACCTTAGCGCCGAGGACATTTACCGCCGGCTGCTGGAAACGGGAGAAGAGATCGGTCTGGCCACGGTGTACCGCGTGCTAACCCAGTTCGAGGCGGCCGGGCTGGTCAAGCGGCACAACTTCGAGGGCGGGCATGCGGTGTTCGAACTGGAGCGCGGCCCGCATCACGACCACATGGTGGATGTCGAGTCCGGCAAAGTGGTGGAGTTTGTCAGCGAAGAAATCGAGAAGCTGCAGCGCCAGATCGCCGACAAGCACGGCTACGAAATCGCCGATCACAGCCTGGTGTTGTACGTTCGCCCCAAGAAAAAGTGACCTGCGGTTCTAAGCGCAGGTCATCCCGTGCGAGACACGGGAACCAGCCGAAAAACTAGACCCCGGCTTTCGCCGGGGTGACAGCTAAACGCTAAGCTTCCGCCCGCTGCAGCATGTCCTTCGCATGCGCGCGAGTTTGCGTGGTGATTTCCACGCCACCCAGCATGCGCGCAATTTCTTCCACCCGCGCTTTCGCCTGCAAGGGTTCCACCCGGGTGAAAGTCGCACCCTTTCTTACTTCCTTGCGCACGAACATATGTTGCTGCGCCTGGGCCGCCACCTGTGGCAGGTGAGTAACGCACAAGGTCTGGCGATGAGTGCCCAGCTTGTGCAGTTGGCGTCCGACGATCTCCGCCACGCCGCCGCCGATGCCCGCGTCGATTTCGTCGAAAATCAGCGACGGTACTTGCGTACTGCGCGCCGCCACGACTTGAATGGCGAGGCTGATACGCGATAACTCGCCGCCGGAGGCGACCTTGCCCAGCGGCCGCGGTTCCTGGCCCGGGTTGGCGCTGACGAGATAGTCAATCTGATCGCTGCCCTGCGGGCGCGGTTTGGTATCCGCGAGCGGATTCAACTGGATTTCGAAGCGGCCTTGCGGCATGCCGAGCTGCCGCAGAACGGTTTGCACGGCACCGGCGAGCCGCGTAGCGGTTTGCTGTCGCAGCTTGGAAAGTTGCACGGCCTGCTGGCGATACTCAGCCAGCAATTGGGTCTCGCGCTGGCGCAGGGCTTCGATTTCCTCACCGGCGCCCTCGAGTCCGGCCAGCTCCGCTTGCAGCTCGGCCTGGCGCTGAATCAAGTCCGGCGGCTGCAGATGATGTTTGCGCGCCAGGTTGTGGATCGCGCCGATGCGGGCGTCGAGCCATTGCAAGCGCGACGGATCAAGGTCCAGGCCGTCGAGATGGTTGCGCAGCGTGCTGGCGGCGTCCTTGAGTTGCACCAGCACCGGCGCCAGTGCGTCGCTGGTGTTCGACAGGCCGGGATCGAGATTGGTCAGGCGTTGCAGAATCTGCGTGGCCTGGCCGAGCGCGCGGTAGGCGGAACCCTGATCGTCTTCATAAATCAGTCCCAGCGCGCGCTGGCCTTCCTCCAGCAGTTGTCCGGCATGGCTGAGGCGGCGGTGCTCGGTGTCCAACTCCTCGGCTTCGCCAGGCTTAAGCCCGAGCGCGGACAATTCCTGAAGTTGATAACGTAGAAATTCGATGCGCTGCTCGTTGTTGCCGTCCGCACCGGCGAGCTGCTGCAGGCGCGCCTGTCCTGTCCGGTACTCCTCGTAAACCTCGCGCAACTTTCCTAACTGGGCCTGATGCTCGCCGAAGTCGTCCACCAGCTCCCGCTGGATATCGCTTTTCAGCAGCGACTGGTGCGCCTGCTGACCGTGGATATCGAGCAAGAGCTCACCCAGCTCCTTGAGATCACGCACCGTTGCAGGCGCACCGTTGATGAAGCAGCGGCCCTTGCCATCCGGTGTGAGCGTGCGGCGCAGCAGGCAGTCGGCGTCGGATTCGCCCAGCAGATCGCGCTCGCTCAGCCAGCCGCGCGCGGCTTTGGCATCCGCCATATCGAAGCTGGCGCTGACCTCGGCCCGTTCGGCGCCGCTGCGCACCGTACTGCTGTCGGCACGATCCCCCAGCAGCAGGCCCAGGGCATCAATCAGAATTGATTTGCCGGCGCCTGTTTCGCCCGACAACACCGTGAAGCCTGGTGCGAATTCGAGTTGCAACTCGTCAATAATGGCGAAGTCGCGGATGTGCAGATGCAGCAGCATATCGCAGTAACTTAAGAAGCTTTCGTTCTACGGGGTTTTACCGGCGGCGGATTCTGGCCGCGGCCCCAGCGCAACTTGTTTCGCAGAATCTTGAAATAGTCGTAACCCTTTGGGTGAATCAGCGTCAGCCGGCGCTTGGCGCGCTTGATGCGCACGCGGTCGCCGCCGCCCAGGGTCTGGTTGCTCTGACCGTCCGCCGTGAACAAGGCCTTGGTGGTGTTGTCCTCGCCGACCACGACGTCAATCGTATGGTTGGCTTCCACGACCAGTGGACGATCGGACAGCGTATGCGGACAAATGGGCACCAGCGCCAATGCCTCCAGCGCCGGGTGCAGCACTGGCCCACCGCCTGAAAGCGCGTAAGCCGTAGAGCCGGTCGGTGTCGCCACGATGATGCCATCAGCGCGATGATGGCTGATGAAGACGCCGTCGAGATAGGTATCGAACTCCAGCACGCGCGCGAAATCCTTATTGCGCACGACCGCGTCGTTCAACGCTTCCACCGGCGCACCCATCGTGCCGTCTTTCTGATGAACGGCGGCTTCGAGCAGCAATCGCTCTTCGCGTTCGTAGTCACCGGCCAGGATTTCGTCCAGAGTCTGAACCATTTCCTCCGGTTTCACGTCCACCATAAAACCCAGCCGGCCGAGATTGATGCCCAACAAGGGCACATCGTGGCCCGCCAGCGCGCGGCTCGCGTCGAGCAGCGTACCATCGCCACCGACGACTACCGCCAGATCAATATGTGCGCCAATCTCGGCGCGCGGATATGACGGGAGTTCAGTCTTAAGGTGCTTGGCGCAGCCGTCGTCCAGGATGACCTTGACCTTGCGCTTGGCCAGATACTCGATCAGCAGACGCAGCGTCGGCGCCACCTCAGGATCGGTGCGCTTGCCAATGATGCCGAGCGTTTTGAATGCGGGCATGGCCAACAAAGCCTATTTGAACCGGTTTTTTTGTTACGTTAACACGCGCATTATCACGGAGTCCGCATGAGTTTGAGTTACCGCCTGTTGGTGCTGGTCGCGCTCTATCTGGCGCAAGGCCTGCCCTACGGATTTTTTACCCAGGCGCTGCCGGTGCTGATGCGCGAACAGGGCTATTCGCTCAAGTCCATCAGCGCCACCAGTCTACTGTTTCTGCCCTGGCTGCTTAAATTTCTGTGGGCGCCGCTGGTAGATCACTGGGGCACACGCAAGGGCTGGATCGTGCCCTTGCAGTTCGCCACCACGCTGGGCGCCGCGGCGCTGGCCTTCGCCGAGCCTGACGGCTCATTCACTTTGATCTTCGCGGCCTTGCTGCTGTTCAATTTATTCGCCGCGATGCAGGACGTGGCTACCGATGGCCTTGCGGTGGTCACGCTGGATGCCCAATCGCGCGGACTCGGCAACGGTATTCAAGTCGGCGCCTACCGGCTGGGCATGATTCTCGGCGGCGGCTGGCTGTTATGGGTGTTTGCCAAGGAAGGCTGGCAGCTCATGTTCTTGAGCATGGCCGGACTGCTGCTGCTCACCAGCATTCCGGTGCTGTTCATGCGGGAGCCGACCGGCATCGCGCCGCCGCTGCGCCCGAGCGCGGGTGTGCTGCTGCTGGAGTGGAAAACGCGCCTGCGCCTGCCGGGTATGGTCGGTTTCATCGGTTTGATTTGTTTCTATAAGTTCGGCGATACCATGGGCGCCAGCGTGATCGGACCCATGCTGAAAGACGGCGGCATGAGCAAGGAAGAGATTGCGCTGCTCAAAGGTGCGCTCGGCTCCGTCGCGGGGCTCACCGGCGCTGCGCTGGGCGCCGGGTATGCCTGGCGCGTCGGCCGCCGCTCGGCCTTGTTGTACTGCGGGCTGTTGCAAAGCGCCAGCCTCGTTCTCTACGCGGCTTACGCCTTCGGCTTCGGTGGATATCCGATGCTTTACGCGGCCTGTATTGCCGAGCACCTGCTCGGCGGCATGGCGACGGTGGCGCTGTTCACGCTGATGATGGATGCCGCGGCACGCGAACACGCCAGCACCGACTACACGCTGCTGGCCTGTGCCATCGTGCTGACTATGGGCTTGGCCTCATTCGCGGGTGCAACAGTGGGCGACGCTTTCGGTTATCCACCCTTGTTTGTGCTGGCCACGCTAATCTCCACCGCCGGCTGCCTCACTCTGGTGCGAGCGCTGGATTTGGGCGCCGGACCGGCACTCCTGCGCAGCGTCTGGCCGCTACGCCGCGGCGCCACGCTTGACGCCGCCTGAGCGCCCGCTAACCTGCTCGCTATGCAAGAATCCGGTCTCAACGAACGCGCGCGCGGCCTGCTCAAGGTACTGGTAGAGCGCTATATCCAGGATGGCGAGCCGATCGGTTCGCGCACGCTCGCGCGTGCCACCGGGCTCACCTTGTCCGCCGCCACTATCCGCAATGTGATGGCGGATCTCGAAGAGCTGGGCTATATCCAGTCACCGCACACTTCCGCCGGGCGTGTGCCGACCGTGCGCGCTTACCGCCTGTTTGTGGATTCGCTGGTGCCGCACCCCTTGACCCCCGATGAACAGGCCCAGATCGAGCGCCAGTTGCACACCCAGACGCACACGCAGACCCTGGTGGAAGAGACATCACAGCTGCTGGCCGAGCTATCCAATATGGCCGCCATCGTCACTGTGCCGCGGCGCGATCTTGCGCAGTTGCGGCAGATCGAATTTCTACCGCTGTCGGACAAGCGTGTGCTGGCGATTCTGGTGGTCAATCAACGGGAAGTGGAAAACCGCATCGTCCACACCCATCGCAATTACACGCCTTCCGAGCTGGAGCAGGCGGCCAATTATCTGAACGGCCGCTTCGCCGGCAAGGACCTGCATGCGGTGCGCGACGCCTTGTTCGGCGAGTTGAAGGATGCGCGTGCGCACATGGATGCCGGTTTGGCCGACGCGATCCGCATGGCCGAGCAGGTGTTTGCCGAGCCCACAGCCGCCGGCGACTACGTCATGGCGGGACAGACGCGCTTGATGGGTTTGCAGGACTTCACCAGCGTGGAGCGCCTGCGCGAGTTGTTCGAGGCGTTCACGCTGAAGAATGATTTGCTGGCCTTGTTCGATCACTGCCTGAGTGCCGAGGGTGTGCAGATTTTTATCGGCGGGGAATCGGGTTATACCGCCTTGGGCGAATGCAGCGTGGTGACGGCGCCCTACACGATGGGCGGACAGATCGTCGGCAGCCTGGGCGTAGTCGGCCCGACCCGCATGAACTATCACCGCGTTATTCCCTTGGTCCAATCCACGGCGCAATTGCTGGGGCGGGCGCTTAAGGAGCAGGTTTGAGTTTTTGTTTGCCCGCCGCTCTTGAAATCAAGCAAACCGTCTCCAGATAACACGGAAGATTGAATAGCGCGCCCGTTCTTGCGTAGCGTGCTTGCGTCTATTGGTTTGATAAACAAGGAGTTAGGCAACGATGACGGAGCAGGTCTCCCCCGCCGCGGCCGAATCGGATAACGCCGCCGAGCCGGCGTCGGAACTCGCAGCCCTGCGCCAGCAATTGACCGAGGCGCAAGCCAAGGCGGCGGCGAACTGGGATCAGTATCTGCGGGCACGCGCGGACGCGGACAACATCCGCAAGCGTGCGGAACGGGATGTCAGCCACGCGCACAAATTCGCGCTGGAAGGCATCGCCGGCGAGCTGCTGGGCATTTGCGATTCGCTGGAGCTGGGTCTGGCCGCGGCCGAGCAGCCGGGAACTGATGTCGCCAAACTCGGCGAGGGCTTGAAGCTTACCCAGCAGCAGTTGATCCGGGCGATGGAGCGCTATGGCATACAGGCGATCAGCCCGCAGGGCCAGGTATTCAATCCGGATCAGCACCAGGCGATTTCGATGCAGGAGAGCGCCGAACAGCCAGCCAATACCGTATTGCAGGTGTTGCAGAAGGGCTACACGCTCAGGGAGCGCCTGCTGCGCCCGGCCATTGTGATCGTCGCCAAGGCGCCGGCTCAAGCGGCCGACCCCGAGCAGCAAGCCCAAGAAGGCCAAGATGTTGTGCAGACTTGAATTTCCCCGCCAGCGCCCCCAATTAAGCAGTCAGGATTTCGGAGACAGACATGGCCAGCAAAATCATCGGTATTGACCTCGGCACCACCAATTCCTGCGTCGCCATCATGGAAGGCGACAAGGTCAAGGTGATCGAGAACAGCGAGGGTGACCGCACCACCCCCAGCATCGTCGCCTACACCGACGACGAGCAGATTCTGGTCGGCCGCCCGGCCAAGCGCCAGGCCGTGACCAACCCCAAGAACACCTTGCACGCGATCAAGCGCCTGATCGGCCGCCGCTTCAAGGAGGAGATGGTGCAGAAGGACATCAAGATGGTGCCCTATGAAATCATCGAGGCCTCCAACGGCGATGCCTGGGTGCGCGTGAAGGGCAAGAAGATGGCGCCGCAGGAAATTTCCGCGCAGGTGCTGGTCAAGATGAAGAAGACCGCCGAGGACTATCTCGGCGAAAAGGTGACGGAGGCGGTCATCACCGTGCCCGCCTACTTCAACGATTCGCAGCGCCAGGCGACCAAGGACGCCGGCCGCATCGCGGGTCTGGAAGTCAAACGCATCATCAACGAGCCGACTGCGGCCGCGCTGGCCTTTGGCCTCGACAAAGCCGACAAGAAGGATCGCAAGATCGCGGTATACGATCTTGGCGGCGGCACCTTCGATATTTCCATCATCGAGATTGCCGAGCTCGAAGGCGACAAGCAGTTTGAAGTGCTGTCCACCAACGGCGATACCTTCCTCGGTGGCGAAGATTTCGACATGCGCGTGATTGATTACATCGTCGGCGAATTCCAGAAAGAGCAGGGCGTGGACCTGCGCAAGGACCCGCTGGCGCTGCAGCGCCTGAAGGAAGCCGCGGAGAAGGCCAAGATCGAGTTGTCTTCCACCCAGCAGACGGATATCAATCTGCCCTATGTCACCGCAGACCAGAGCGGCCCGAAACATCTGACCATGAAGCTGTCGCGCGCCAAGCTCGAAGCGCTGGTGGATGACCTTATCCAGAAAACCATCGAGCCTTGCCGTATCGCGCTGAAAGACGCCGGCCTTAAAGCCAGCGAGATTGACGAAATCATTCTGGTCGGCGGCCAGACGCGCATGCCCAAGGTCGTGGAAGTGGTGAAGAACTTCTTCGGCAAGGAACCGCGCAAGGACGTCAACCCCGACGAGGCGGTGGCTGCCGGCGCTGCGATTCAAGGCGCGGTGCTGACGGGCGCGCGCACGGACGTGCTGTTACTCGACGTGACCCCGCTCAGCCTGGGTATTGAGACGCTTGGCGGCAAGATGACCAAGCTGATCGAGAAGAATTCGACCATTCCGACCAAGAAGACCGAGACCTTTACCACGGCCGAAGACAATCAGACGGCGGTGACGGTGCATGTGCTGCAGGGCGAGCGCGAAATCGCCGCCGCCAACAAGTCGCTCGGCAAGTTCGATCTCACTGATATCCCGCCCGCGCGTCGCGGTACGCCGCAGGTCGAGGTGACCTTCGACATTGACGCCAACGGCATTCTCCATGTGGGCGCCAAGGACAAGGCGACCGGCAAGGAACAAAGCATCCGGGTCCAGGCCAGCTCGGGTCTTACCGAGGCCGAGATCCAGAAGATGGTCAAGGACGCCGAGGAGCATGCAGAAGAAGACCGCAAGTTCACCGAGCTGATTACCGCCAAGAACCAGGCCGAGGGCCTGATTCATGCGATCGAGAAAAGTCTCGAGGACCTGAAGGACAAGGTCGAAGCGGATGAGAAATCCAGGATCGAAGAGGCGATCAAGGATTTGCGTGAAGCACTCAAGGGCGACGACAAGGAAGTCATTGACGGCAAGCTCAAGACCTTGAGCGAGGCTTCAGCCAAGCTGGCGGAACGGGCCTACGCCGAGGCGAACGCCAAGGCCGAAACCGGTGCGGCAGATGCTCAGGCTGGCGCGGAGCAGACGCCGCCGCCGAAAGACGGTGATGTCGTGGACGCCGAGTTTGAGGAAGTGAAGGACGATAAGAAGTAAACAAAGGAACTTCCCCTCTCCCCGCTGGCGGGGAGAGGGCTAGGGTGAGGGGTTTCGG
>JBOICV010000167.1:0-2022 GCA_050740255.1 Nevskiales bacterium
AGCCAGGCCGCGAACACGCACCCGGTGCGCCGGTCCGAGCAACACGACCCGATCGATGCGTCCGCGGCACGCCGTGATGCGCGCGTAGGCCGACCCTGCCACCGCACCGGAGTAGACATAACCGGCGTGCGGTGCGATCACAACCTTGGGGCGCGACAGCGCAGCGTCATCGGGCTTGCTCGCTGCCGCGATCAGCTGTTCGACTTGATCTCGCAATTCCGCGCGCTGCTGCGGGTAAAACAACCCAGCCACAGCTGGCGGCCGGGATTGCTGGATAGGAGTATTACTCATGCAGGCGTTATATTCGGACGGAACAGGCTGACGCAAGCACCGCAATTGGATTATAGGTAGGCCGGGCGCAGTCGGCTCGGATAATCAGCGAAGAAGTGCTTGACGTTGAAAAATAAAGCTTTATATTACTGACTCGCTGGTCATTTGTACTCATCATGAATTTTCCCCGACACGTCCGGCGCTGGACGCGGCGCAAAGAGGCGCGCCCAGCAGAGTTGATGGCGGCCGCGCTCGATCTTTTCGTCAAGCGCGGCTTCGCCGCGACCCGGCTTGACGAGGTGGCAGCCTGCGCAGGCGTCAGTAAGGGAACGCTGTACCTGTACTTTTCCAGCAAGGAGGAACTATTCAAGGCAGTGGTCAGGTCCGGCATCGTTCCGCTGATCGAGCGCGGCGAGCGCCAGCTCGAGGAGCACAAGGGCAGCGCAACCGAACTGCTGCGCCAGATCGTGCTCGGCTGGTGGTCGGCGGTCGGTGATTCGAAGCTCGGCGGAGTGCCGAAGCTGATGTTCTCCGAATGCCGCAACTTTCCTGAAATCGGAAAGTTTTATTACGACGAGGTGATCAGCCGTGGATACCGGCTCGTGCAGACCGTTCTTGACCGGGGAATCGCGAGCGGAGAATTTCGTCCGTTGGATTCAAACTACGCAACCCGGCTGGTGCTCGCGCCGCTGGTGTTTCTGTTGCTATGGCGGCATTCGTTTGACATCTGTGACAGCAAACAGATCGACCCGCAGAAATACCTCGGGCAGCATCTCGACATGGTGGTCAACGGGCTGGTACCGCGCACTCGGGAGATTCCGGCACCGCAGCTCGTCAAACTAGAAAAGAAAGGGAAGATCCAATGATTCGCATCCTGGCTGCGACAGCTGCGCTGCTGCTCACAACGCAAGCCTCTGCCGCCGATTTGCTGGTGATTTACAAGGAAGCGCAGGTGCAAGACGCGCAGTACGCTGCGGCCAAGGCGCAATTCATCGCCGCGCAGGAGCGCCTGCCGCAGGGGCGCGCGCTGCTGCTGCCCAACGCCAACTTCGAGGCCGGCTACAACTTCAACAATCTGAACATCGACTACAACAGCCCCACCTTTCAGTCCGGCGGGCGCGACTACTCCAGCTACAACTACGGCATCAGCGTCACCCAGCCCTTGTACCGGCGCCAGAACAGCCTGAGCTTCGAGCAGGCCAAGACCCAGGTGCGCCAGGCCGAGTCGCAGTTAAACATCGCCGGCCAGGACCTGGTGCTGCGCGTGGCGCAGGCCTACTTCGACATCCTGCTGGCGCGCTCCAACCTGGCTACCGTGCGCTCGCAAAAGACCGCGGTGGCCGAGCAGCTCGAGCAGGCCAAGCGCAACTTCGTGGTGGGCACCGCCACGATAACCGACCAGCGCGAAGCGCAGGCGCGCTACGACCTGGTGGTGGCGCAGGAGATCGGGGGGCAAAACGAGCTGGAAGTCAAAGACCGCGCGCTGGAGCTGCTGGTGGGCCACCCGGTGGAAGGCGCTGTGGCCGGGCTGAAGCTGCCCATCAGCTTGAGCGCCCCGCAGCCCAACGAGATGAAAGCCTGGGTCGAGCAGGCCTACGCCACCAGTCTGGAAGTGCGGCTGGGCAAGCAAAGCCTGGAGCTGGCGCTGGCCCGCAGCAATTTGAATCAGGCGCTCTACGGCACGATCCTGAACCAGCTGCGGCTGAAAGCCGCGGTGGGGCGGCTGCTGGAGACCGACCTGACCGATGTCAA
>JBOICV010000168.1:0-2108 GCA_050740255.1 Nevskiales bacterium
TTCGTGTTCCAGCACTACGCCTTGTTCAAGCACATGACCGTGTTCGAGAACATCGCCTTCGGGCTGCGCGTGCGCCGCGGCGCAAAGCCGTCCGAGGATGCGATCGCGGCCCGCGTCACCGAGCTGCTCGAACTGGTGCAGTTAGCGGGCTTGGAAAAGCGCTACCCCTCGCAGCTTTCCGGCGGTCAGCGGCAGCGCGTAGCGCTCGCGCGTGCGCTGGCGATTGACCCGCGCGTGTTGTTGCTGGACGAGCCCTTCGGTGCGCTCGATGCGCGAGTGCGCAAGGATTTGCGGCGCTGGCTGCGTGAATTGCACGACAAGACCGGCTACACCACCGTGTTCGTCACGCACGACCAGGAAGAGGCGCTGGAACTTGCGGACCGCGTGGTGGTGATGAACCGCGGTCAGATCGAGCAGGTCGGCACCACCGATGAGGTCTATGAACGTCCGGCCACGCCCTTCGTATTCGATTTTCTCGGCGACGTGAATGTGCTCGACGGCGTCGTGCAGGGCCGCAAGCTGCAGATCGGAAATGCCTTGCTTGATTTAGCCCAAATCCATCCGCCCGGCCCGGTCAGCGTCTATGTGCGGCCGCATGATGTGCGGCTGGCGGTGGGGGCAGAAGCTGGCATTGATGCCACGGTCAGCAGCATCCGCCGCACCGGTGCGTTGATTCTGCTCAGCGCCAAACTGGTAGGCGCTAGCCAGCCGATCAGTATCGAGCTGCCGCATCTTGAGCCTGGCGCAAAAGGACTCAAGCCAGGTTGTACGGCGCGCCTGACGCTGCAAAATTTCAGCCTGTTCGCGCAGGAAAAGGATGTGGCGCCGCAATCGCAGCGGCCGGGCGGTCATCCGGACTCGGGCTATACCCTGCGTCGCAGAGGCTGATTCAGGAGGGTTGCGAAAGCTCGGGCAACAGCGCCAGTTGTTCTGGAGTCACGGCGGGCGCGGGCGCAGAAGGATCCAGCGGATAACGGCGCAGGATCTGATATTCCGGCGGCTGACGCTGCAGGACGCTGCGAATCAGTACAAATTCATGGATGAGCCATTCGATCGGCTTGACCGCGGTCGAAGGTAGCGTGTGCTTGGCGTCGCGGATGATGGTGAGATGCGGCACAAAGCGCAGTCGTTCGGGTTTGACCTGTGCCCGCATCATCGCCATA
The DNA here is from genome assembly GCA_050740255.1 of Nevskiales bacterium. GTDB lineage: Bacteria > Pseudomonadota > Gammaproteobacteria > Nevskiales > JBOICV01 > JBOICV01. The sequence goes on from JBOICV010000168.1 coordinate 1,164, forward strand.
TGCAAGTCCTTGTGCAGCAGCTCCAGCACGGCGGGCGGATGTTCCGGGCCCAGCCAGCAGGGGACTTTTCGGTTGCGAAAACCGCCGGCCCGTTCGAGCCGGAGTGAAAACGGCGGAATCTTGACCGTGGCAGCGGCCTGCAGCGCCAGAGCTTCCTGCTCCGGCGGCACGAAATCGCCAAGAAACAGCAGCGTGATGTGATAGCGCTGCGGTTTGATCAGATAGCCACCGGGATGCTGCTGCTCCTGCAACGCCGCGGCCGCTGCGTGTGCGTGTACGCGCGTTGCATCATCCGGCCATAAAGCAAAAAACAGACGGTTGGGCGCAGCAGTCATGACGTCGTTAAGCGGTGGCTCCCGCAAGCGGTTGCTCCGGATAGAAAAGCTACTACACTGTGCTGATTCTGGGCTGATTCTGGGCCAATTTCCGGTTCTGCCGCCCGCGTTCTAGGAGTTAGCAGCCATGGGGAACACGATCGTCCACAGTTTACAGCGGGGTTTACTGCGCGCCGCTTGCGGGTTGATCCTGGCGTTATTTGCGCAAACCGCGCTGGCCACGGTCGGCACCGTGATGTTCGTCAGCGGCGAAGCCACGCTCGACCGCGGCACCGTTACCCTGCCGGTGGAAAAAGGGCTGGAAGTGGACGTGGGTGACTTGCTTGCCACCGGTTACGATGGCCGCATCCAGGTTCGCATGGCCGACGGCCAATGGATTGCGCTATTCCCCAATACCCGCTTCAAGATTGACGAGTTTCGTCTGGCCACACCGACCGACAGCGGCACGGCGACAGTGCGCAAAGCTGCGCGCAGTCTGTATAGCCTGTTGCGCGGGGGCTTTCGCACCATCACCAATTCCTCCGGCCGGCTCGACGCCAGCGGTTACCGGGTCCGCACCCCGGTGGCGACGCTGGGTATACGCGGCACCACTTATGCCGCCGTGCTGGAC
>JBOICV010000169.1:0-28856 GCA_050740255.1 Nevskiales bacterium
TGGGGCGCTGCAAGGCGTTGGCGTCCACGCCGCCGGTCAGCACCTTGCCGGAGGACGGCGCGACGGTGTTGTAGGCGCGCGCCAGACGGGTGATGGAGTCCAGCAGAATCACCACGTCGCGCTTGTGCTCGACCAGGCGCCGGGCTTTCTCGATCACGATATCCGCCACCTGCACGTGACGGGTAGCCGGCTCGTCGAAGGTCGAGGAAATCACCTCGCCCTTGACCGAACGCTCCATCTCGGTGACTTCTTCCGGCCGCTCGTCGATCAGCAGCACGATCAGATAACACTCGGGATGGTTGGCCGCAATCGAATGCGCGATGTTCTGCAGCATCATGGTTTTGCCGGCCTTGGGCGGGGATACGATCAGCCCGCGCTGGCCTTTGCCGAAAGGCGCCACCATGTCGATGATGCGCGCGGTGATGTCCTCGGTACTGCCATTGCCCAGTTCCATCTTCAGCCGGCTATTGGGGAATAGCGGGGTCAGATTCTCGAAGGGTACCTTGTGCCGGGACGCTTCCGGCGTTTCGAAATTGAGGTGGTCCACTTTCAGCAAAGCGAAGTAACGCTCGCCTTCCTTCGGCGGCCGGATCAGACCAGCGATGGTGTCGCCGGTGCGCAGCGAGAAGCGGCGGATCTGGCTGGGCGATACATAAATGTCGTCCGGGCCGGCCTGGAAGGAACCGTCGGCCGAACGCAGGAAGCCATAGCCGTCCGGCATGATTTCCAATACGCCGTCGCCGGCAATCTGCTCGCCGCGGCGCGCATGCGCCTTCAGCAGCGAAAAGATGACGTCGGTTTTCTTGGCGCGCGAAACATTCTCGAGCTGCATTTGCTGGGCCAGTTCGAGCAGTTCCGCCGCGCTCTTGCGCTTCAACTCGGTGAGGTTCAACACCTCCCCGGTCGGGCGGCGGCTCTGGTCGCCGCTGGCTTCAGCTTCGGCGGCGAGTTCTTCTTGTTCAGAAACTTGGGAGAGGGGGCGGGTTTCCATATTCATGGAGTCAGGGGAGCCGGGGTGAGGACGACGCCGGCGATGGGGGCGCATAGGTGGGGAGTTCTGGTGTTGGTAGTGGGGGTGTTGGAAAAAAAAGGGCCGGTGATAACCGGCCCGCGATGGTTACAAATGGGGTTCCAGGAATTGTTCAAGCTGGCTCTTCGACAGTGCGCCAACCTTGGTCGCGGCAACTTCGCCGTTCTTGAACAGCATCAGCGTAGGAATGCCGCGGATGCCGTACTTGGGCGGCGTCCTCGTGTTCTCGTCTACATTCAATTTGGCGACCTTGAGCTTGCCTTGGTATTTCGTGGCCAGCTCGTCGAGAATCGGCGCGATCATGCGGCAGGGTCCGCACCATTCGGCCCAGTAGTCCACCAGCACCGGAGTGGCGCTGTCGAGGACATCGGTTTTGAAGTTATCGTCGCTGGTCTTGCTGATATGTTGGTTCATGTGGAAAGACTCCTAAAGGCCGGCGCGGCACAGTCCACTGATATGGGGGCTGCACCGTTGAAGCACAAGCACGCCAAAACTGCGTGAGCGTGCCAGGTAACTGTTATGATGCGCGTCTTGAGCCGGCTTTTACGCTGACAACGAAGGGAGAGGGTTTCGGCGCCGTGTGAGCTGCTTACGACGCACACGCTTCAAGCTCTGATCTCTATTTGAGCCCAACTCCAACCGATTTGCAAGCCTTATTTGAGGGCGTGCTGGCCCGGCACCGTTAACCAGTACCGTTATGACGCAACCGCAACATTTGAGTAGCGAACGCTTTCAAAGTTTCGCACTCCACCCAAAATTACTGCAAGGCATCGCCGATCTCGGCTTTGACCACTGCACGCCGATCCAGGCGCGCACGCTGCCGCTGGCGCTGGCGGGGCAGGATGTGGCCGGACAAGCCCAGACCGGCACCGGCAAAACCGTCGCCTTTCTGCTGGCAAGCATGCATCGCCTCCTGACGCGCACACCGGATCCACGGCGCAAACCGACCCAGCCGCGCATGCTGGTGCTGGCGCCGACCCGCGAGCTGGCGATCCAGGTGCACAAGGACGCCGTGCAGCTCGGACGGCATACCGAGCTCAAGCTGGGTTTGGCTTACGGCGGTACCGACTACGAAAAGCAGCGCGAGCAGCTTGCCGCTGGTTGCGACATTCTGATCGGCACACCGGGCCGCATCATCGATTACTTCAAGCAGCACGTCTTCGACTTGAAGATGATTGAGGTGGTGGTGCTGGACGAAGCTGACCGGATGTTTGATCTGGGCTTCATCAACGATATTCGCTTCGTGCTGCGCAAGATGCCACCGGCACAACAACGTTTGAATATGCTGTTCTCCGCCACCCTGTCCTATCGCGTGCTCGAGCTGGCCTACGAGCATATGAACAACCCGCAGATGGCCAAGATCGAGACCGACAAGGTCACGGTCGACCGCGTGCGCCAGGTGCTTTACCACGTTAGCAACGAGGAAAAGATCCCGCTGCTGCTAGGCTTGTTGCACCAGATGCAGCCGGTGCGCACGCTGGTCTTCGTCAATACCAAGCGCATGGGCGATATCCTCGAACAAAAGCTGGTTCGCCGCGGCTGGAACGCAGCGGTAATGTCGGGCGATGTGCCGCAGAAAAAGCGCTTGCGGCTGTTGCGCGAGTTTCACGAGGGCAAGTTGCCGATCCTGGTCGCAACCGATGTCGCGGCGCGCGGGCTGCATATTCCGGACGTCAGCCATGTGTTTAACTTCGATCTGCCGCAGGACGCGGAGGACTACGTGCACCGCATCGGCCGCACCGCCCGCGCGGGCGCCTACGGCGATGCCATCTCGTTGTGCTGCGAGACCTATGTATATTCGCTGCCGGAAATACAGAAATATGTCGGCCACAAGCTTCCTACTGCGGCCATTACGCCTGAGTTGCTGCATGCGCCGCAGCGGCCGCGCATCGAGGGGGCATCGGCTACCGCCCAATCCGACGAGGAGCAACGGCTCCCCAAACCAGCGCACCACGACAAATCACGCCGACCCCGTCGGCGCGGCCCGAAACCGCCGCGCCCGGCCGCCTGAACAAGCGCTAACTTCTAGGCGTTAGTTCCACCAGCCGGTGGACAGATGGCAGTTCCTCCGCTGCCACGGGTGGTGACTGGCTATCCGGATGCAGTAAATGAATCACCTGGGCGACACCGAAGCGTTGTGCCGCACGTAGCACCGGCAGACTGTCATCCACCATCAAGGCGCGGGCCGGTACAAACGGTAAGCTCGCCGCTAGCGCAGGCCAGAAGCGGTCATCTTCCTTGGCAAACCCAAGCGTGTGCGAACTGACCACGTGCTCGAACTGCCCGGCCAGGCCGGTCCGCTGCATCTTCAGAACCACGACTTTCGGATGCGCGTTGGTAACGAGCCACAGGCGTTTGCCGAGAGCGTGCGCCGCCGCCAGAAATTCGACAACACCCGGCAGCGGCGCGATACGATCGGCGGCCTCGTGTTTAAGCGCGAGCACGTCCATTTCCAGCTCGCGGCTCCAATAATCCACGCAATACCACTCCAGCCGCCCACGCAGAGCAGCGAAGCGCGGCGCCAGCGCCTCCCTGGCCTCGTCCGCAGCCAGGCCCCGCAACTCGGCATACTTCAGCGGCACATGCTCGCGCCAGAAGTGGTTGTCGTAGTGCAGGTCCAGCAGCGTGCCGTCCATATCCAGCAGGACGGTGTCGATCCGACTCCAGTCGAGGCTCGCGGTCATCACGGTATGATACCGGCGATATTTGGCCAGTGTCCTGAGTTGGAAATAAGCGCAATAAATCGCGAAGGGATAAGCCCGCGAGACAAGGCGCGACGAGGAGTCATAGTGGTGACTATGGCGATGACGAGCAACGCAGTATTGCGGGCTTAGACCGAGCGAGAATTGATGCGGATTTCCAACTCAGGGCACTAACTCTCATGAAAGAAGAAGCGCTCGAACTGTTGCCGGAAGTGGTCAAGATTGCCCGCGATGCCGGACGAAAAATCCTGGAAATCTACGCCGCCGGCTTCGAGGTCACCCATAAGGACGACCGTTCGCCGCTGACGGCCGCTGATCTTGCCGCGCACAGCCTGATCATGGCCAGCCTGGAGGCCTTCGCACCGGATTATCCGCGCCTGTCCGAAGAAGGCAGCGAGATTTCCTTCGCCGAGCGGCGGCAGTGGCAAAGCTACTGGCTTATTGATCCGCTCGATGGCACGCGCGAGTTCGTGCAGCGCACCGGCGAGTTCACCGTCAACATCGCCTTGATTCACCAGCAGCGTCCGGTGCTCGGCGTGGTCCATGTGCCGGCGCAGGACACCAGCTATTTCGCCGCGCAGGGCGCTGGCGCCTGGAGGCAGGCCGGCGATGGGCCGCTGGATGCGATTTATACGCGGCGGGCGCCCAGCGAGTTGCATGTTCTGGCGTCGCGCTCGCACCCCTCCGAGCGCGACGCCAAGCTGCTGGCCAAACTGCCGATACATACGGAGTTGAACGCGGGCAGCGCGCTGAAGTTTGGCTTGGTAGCCGAGGGCCAGGCGGATTTTTATCCGCGCCTGGGTCCGACTTCGGAATGGGACACCGCGGCCGGCCAGTGCGTGGTCGAGCAAGCCGGTGGCCTGGTGGTCGGCACCGACTTCAAACCCTTGCGCTATAACGCCAAGGACAGCCTGCTGAATCCCGATTTCTACGTCTTCGGCGATCCGCTCTATCACTGGAAAAGCCTGCTGACGACATGAGCGCGGACGGTGTTCAACACGTCCCTGTGACTGGGTCCCGGCCATTCCCCCGGATCGAGTCCGGGGCAGGCTCTGGCCGGGATGACGAGTAGGCCATGATGGAAGTTGACGGTAGTGGGCCAATTGGCATTTTTGACTCCGGTGTCGGTGGGCTTTCGGTATGGCGCGAAATCGTCAAACTGCTGCCGCAGGAAAACACAATTTATTTCGCCGATCAGGCGCATGTGCCCTACGGCCCGCGCGGCGAAACCGAGATTCGCCACTTCTGCGATCGCATCACCCGCTTTCTGCAGACCAAGGCTTGCAAGGCCGTGGTGGTCGCCTGCAACACCGCCTCCGCGGCCGCGCTCAAATATCTGCGCGAGAGTTTTCCGGATTTACCCAGCGTGGGCATGGAGCCGGCCGTCAAACCCGCGGCGGAAACGACACGCACCAAGGTGGTCGGCATCCTCGCTACGCCGGCTACGTTTCAGGGGCGCCTGTTTGCCGCGACCGCCGGCCGTTACGCCTACGCCAGGGGCGTCACGCTGATCAGTCAGGTTTGTCCGGGACTGGCCGAGCAGGTGGAAGCCGGAAAACTGGATACGGCCGATACCGAGCAAATGCTAAGGGACTGGCTGGCGCCGATGCTGGCGGCGCGCGCCGACCGCGTGGTGCTCGCCTGCAGCCACTATCCTTTTGTAATTGAAACGATTCGCCGCATCGTCGGCCCGGACGTGAACGTCATCGATCCCGCACCGGCAGTCGCCCGCCACGTGCAGCGCGTGCTGACTGCGGCGCAACTGCTGGCGTCGCCGGACATACCAGCGCAGCATCGCTTTTACACCAGCGAAGCTCCGGCCGGCATGCAGCGACTGCTACTGCAACTGGTCGGCGTAGCCGCAACGCCTCTCGCCATGCGTTGGGACAGTAACGGCGAACTTCAGGAAATGGCGGCGGAGCGCGCCGCCTGACTTCTACTGCTAGGCGGCGCTTAGAGATTCGATTCGCTGCAAGCATGCGCTAACATGCGCTCACCTTAAGTTTGCCTGCGTGGAGAATCCATGCTTACTGCCTATCAACGAAAAGACGCCCAGTTACAGCGCGTCCACGCGGTCAATTTCGTGGAGATTGAAAAAGACACCGTCTGGATCGATTTGCACAACCCGACCGAAGACGAGGAAGGCATCGCCGAAGACGCCTTGCGCCTCAATCTGCCGACGCGCGAGGAAATGCGCGACATCGAGGAGTCGAGCCGGCTGTATGCGGAGAACGGTGCGCTGTATATGACGGCCACGGTGCCGGCTTTTTCGGACTCCGACTACCCCAGCACGACGGAAATCACCTTTGTGCTGACGCCGCGTTGTCTGGTGACCGTGCGCTACGCCGAACCCAAGTCCTTTCGGGCCTTTGCCAGTCATGCCGAGCGCCAGCCCAATGTTTGCCAATCGGCAGAAAGCACGCTGGCCGGCCTGATTCAGGCGATCCAGTCACGCATCGCCGACATTCTGGAGCGCGTGGCGGCGGACAACGATTCGCTGTCGCGCCGGGTACTGGACCGGCCGCAGGTACAGATCAAGCGAGCCGACGGCAAGCTGGACTTCGAGGATCTGCTGCGCCGGCTGGGCAGAAACCAGACGCTGGTCGCCAAGTCGCGCGAAAGCCTGATGAGCGTTACCCGACTGATGGGTTTTCTCTCGCGCAGCAACCCGGAAGTGCAGATCAGCGCCGGACTGCGCGATGAGCTGTCGGTGCTGGTGCACGACGCCCGCTCGCTGATCGATCACACGGCCTATCTGTCCGGCAATATCAATTTCGAGCTCGACGCCATACTGGGCATGCTGAGCGCGGAGCAAAGCAGCATCATCAAGATATTCACGGTTGCGGCGGTGGTATTTCTGCCGCCGACGCTGGTCGCCAGCATCTACGGCATGAACTTCGATTTCATGCCGGAGTTGGCCTGGAAGCTGGGCTATCCGTTCGCCCTACTGCTGATGGTGCTGTCCGTGGTGTTTCCTTACGCCTGGTTCAAGCGCAAGGGCTGGCTTTAGGTTTCTGCTAAAGGCGAATTTCGTCGAAATTCGTCACTCGCTGGTGTCGCGCTGCGGAACCTAGCGTGCCATCGCGCACCACTTGGGCGGTCTGCATCCCCGCCGTAGCTGCCGCGTCCAGCTCTTCGGCGATGTCGGACAAAAATATTATTTCAGCGGCCGCACAGCGGGTTTCCTGGGCGATACGCTGATACGAGGCAGCTTCGCGCTTGCCACCGACATGGGTATCGAAATAGCCGCTGAATAGCGGCGTCAAGTCACCGAAGGGCGTGTGCCCGAAAATCAGTTTTTGTGCCTGCACCGAGCCGGAAGAATACACGTAGAGTTTTCTGCCGGCGGCGTACCAGCGGCGCAAGCAATTCGGGACATCGGGATAAATGTGGCCGGTGAAGTCGCCGTTTTTGTAACCGACTTCCCAGATGCGGCCTTGCAGGGCTTTGAGCGGCGTTATCTTTTTGTCTTCGTCTATCCAGCGCAAAAGCTCGGCGATCGCCGCTTCCTGGTCGAGTACCCGGCCCGCTTCCCGGCTTACCGCAGCGAGCTGCTCACGCACAAAGCTATCGTTGGCGTGCGTGCGCACGAACTCCGGCAAGCGCGCCCGTGCGTAAGGAAACAGGACTTTGTGAACGAAGGCGATGTCGGTGGTGGTGCCTTCGATGTCAGTCAGAATGGCGCTGATCAATGCGCCCTCACCCTTGCCCCTCTCCCAGAGGGAGAGGGGAAAACATTTGTCTTCACGCGGCCTTGGCCACTTCGTCAAAGCGCGGGAAGCGGTCGGCGACTTTGTCGCCGGTAAACTGCGCGACCCAGCCTTCGGCTGTGGTGAACAAGCGTATGGCCTTGAAAAACGGCGCCTCGCCCATGTCGAACCAGTGGCGGGTGTTGGCCGGCACGCTGATGAGGTCGCGCTTGGTGCACAGCATGCCGTAGATGCGATCGTCGGTGCGGATATAGAACAGCCCCGAGCCGTCCACGAAGAAGCGCACTTCGAAATCGCTGTGCTGATGCTCATGCAGGAATTTCTCGCGCATCGCCTGCTTGTTCGGATGATCGGGGTGCATTACCACCACGTCCACTGACTGAAAGCCGTGGCGCTGCATCAGCCGGTCGATGGGCTCGCGATAGGCCTCGATTACCTCGTCCTGACTGGCGTCGTCGTCCAACGTGGCTTTCGCCTCCCAACGCTCGAAGCCGACACCGATGCTTTGCAACTCGCGCTCGATGTCCTCGAGCTTGTTGTAAATCTTGACCGGCTGCGCATTGTTGATTGAATAAACGCGTAGTTCGCTCATGACAGTCCTCCTGACGATCTCATCGCCGTAATTCGCATTCAAACATAAATTCCAGGGCCTCAACCTGCCAGCGGCATTGCCGCAGATTCGGCGCCCAGGTGTACAAACCGTGCCCGGCGATCAAGTAAGCCGGCGCAGCGTCAGCATGCGCCGCCAGATGGACTTCCACCGCCTGCGCCAGCCGCGGCACGTCCTGATCGTTGGCGAATACAGGCACGATGATCGCTGCGTCGTGACTGCTGATAGCCGGCAGCACTTTGAGCAACTCGTAGCCGGTAAGTTGCACGCCTTGCGGGCGCGTCAGGGACAACACGGTATTCGGCACCGAGTGCACGTGCAGCACCGCGCCGATGGCGGCATCGCGGCGATACAAAGTGGTGTGCAACGGAGTCTCATAAGAAACCGTCACCCCCGATATCAAGCTGCGCCCCGACAAATCGCAGCGAGTGACGTCGGCCGCACCCAGCTCACCCTTGTGCCGGCCGGAGGCGGTAATGGCAATCTCTGCCGGACCCAGCCGCGTGGAAAAATTGCCGCCGGTGGCCGGTACCCAACCGCGGCTGTGAAAGAAACGGCCGGCCTCTGCCAGATCCTGCACGGCCTGTGCGAAATCACCCACCTTCAACATCCCCATCTCGCCCCACCCAAAATGCGGCGCGTACTCTAAGCGATCGGGCTAGCTAGAGCAATGCGCTTGTCACGCAAAATGCGAAAAGAGAGAGTGCCCATCAGCGCCGATGAGCGGAGAAGCGGTGCGCGCCACACCGGACCGCACGACATAGTGAGCGGATGGGCGCGCAAGACGCCTGTTCCCGCACCCACTCTGGTCGAGGCACCGTGTCGCAGGCGTTGTATACACGGCCGGCGGCTTGCACCGCCGGCCGCTTCAAGGATGTTTCAGCTTACCGCCGTCACGTCTTCGGCTTGCAGGCCTTTCTCGCCCCGCGTCACCGCGAACTCGACCTTCTGCCCTTCCTCCAGACTGCGGTAACCATCGCCGCGAATCTGCCGGTAGTGCACGAAAACGTCCTCACCCTGTTGCCGCTGAATAAAACCATACCCCTTGCTACTGTTAAACCACTTAACAGTCCCCACTTCACGATCAGCCATTGACTGGTTACCTTCAACTTGGAACACGCGCCGCGCGCGCAGAAAACTTGCGGCGGCGATTGAGTTTAAGGCTTAGTCTGGCAATTGGGAATACGTTCGCGCGGCCTACGCTGCAGCGCGGCAAAAGGCCTCACAGCCCGTGCAACTTCTGCATATTGTTGGCGATGCGCGCGGCTTGGATGCGGTTGAGGTTGCGCAACACCACTGCCGCGATTCGCGGGTAGCGCTTGACCATCCGCTCCAGATCGGCGTCGTTGAATTTCAACATGCGCACTGCCGTTTTGGTATCCACATTGGCGGTGCGCAGCTGCGAGAAATGGCCGATCTCGCCGATGGTGTGGCCGCGGCGCATGGTAGACAGGTCCACGCGTTTGTCCTCGCGTTCAACCCAGGCGTCCAGTGCGCCGTCGATCACGACGAAGATATCACCGCCCTGCTCGCCCTCAGTGATGACGCGCGTGCCCTGCTCGAGCGCCAGCAGATTCGACATCAGCGCGAAGATGCGCGCCTGGCGCAGCGACAAGCCCTCGAACAGCGGAATCGAACGCTGCGGTGCCTGGCCCAGGTCCAGCCGCAGACTGTCCCACAGGGTGACGATGCGGGCGCCCGCGGCGAGCGCGGGCGTGAGATACATGTCGGCCACCCAGGCCACCGCCAGCGTGAACGCGGCCAGCACGCCGAACTGAATCTGGTTGCGCAGCTCGCTGAAGGTCAGCATCAGGAAACCGAGGCAGAGCGTGACCGAGGTCAGGGTCATCGGCCGCACCAGCGCGCGCAGAGTGCTGTAGGTCGCTTTGCGTTCGCTGGCGAGCCGGCGGGCGTCGTAGTTGAAGCGCGTCAGATAGTGCACGGTGTCGTCCACCGCGATGCCGAGCACGATGCAGGAGATCAGGCTGGTGGTGGGATTCAGGGTGACGCCGGAATAACCCAGCGCGCCGAAATACACCAACACCGGCAGCGCGTTCGGCAGCAGCGCCAGTGCACCGGCGGACCAGGACGTGAACAGAATCGCGAGCAGCAGATAAACCGCGCCCATCGCAAGCGCGACATTGATCCACTGTCCGGCGGCGATGCTTTCGACCGCGCGCGTGGCCAGCACGCCGGTGCCGGTCAGACGCCCGCTCATGCTTTCCGGCAATTCCGCCAGCCGCGCCTGCACGCGCGCCTCGAAGCCGGAGATCAGCGCCGAGTCCTGCACGTTCAAGCGCAGTTGCAGGCGCGTGCGGCGAAATTCGGGGTCAATATAACCCTCCAGTTCTTCGCCGCCACCGAAGGTGAGCAGTTGCTTGATCATGGTGTCGGCATCCGGGCCCTGCGGCACGGCGTAATACGCCGGATCACCCTCGTTCAGCGTCTGGTTGATCAGCTTGAGATGGTCCACCAGGGTCGTGACCTTGCCGACCTCGGGTTGTTGCCGCAGCCAGTGCTGCAATTGCTCCACATCCGCCAGCGCATCGGGCCGCGTGAAGAAATCATCGAGCGGCGCCTCCAGCACGATGCTGACCGGATTGGCGCCGCCGAGCGTGAGATTCACCGCTTCGTAATCGGTGCGGACCTCGGCGTCTTTTGGAAAATTGGTGACGTAATCGGTGCCGACCGTCACATAGGCGGTGCCGATCGCGGCCACCAGCGTTACCAGAATGCCGATGGCGATGGTCCAGCGGCGGTGCTGGAGCGCGATGTTGCCGAGATTGTGCGCATAACGGTTGAACAAAGCTTCGCCCGCCGGCGGCGGCAGCGGCCCGCCGCCGAGCAGGCGCAGCGCGGAGGGCAGAAAGCCCATGGTCAGCAGCACCGTGAGCATGGTGCCGCCGGCGGAGAGCAGCGCGAACTCGCGGATCGCCGCGAGCGGATTCGGCACCAGCGCCAGGAAACCGGCCGCGGTCGTCATGCCGTTGAACAGCATCGGCAGGCCGACAATGGTGAGCAGCCGCCGGATATGCGCCGGCGAGCCGGCATCGCCTTCCTGCGTGATGTAGTACTCCGACAGGATGTGGATGGCATAAGGCAGGCCGGTGGTCATGATGATGGGCGGAACGATCGCGGTGACCAGATTGATCGGACGCTCCAGCCAGGCCATCAGCCCCAGCATGCAGATCAGCGACAGCGTGATGGTCAGAATCGGCAGCAGCACGGCGCGCACGCTGCGGAAAGCAAAGCTCAACAACACAGCCATCAATACCGCGATCGCGGGCAGCACCACGCTGAGCTGTTTGAGCAAAGCCTGGCTGGTGGCGGATTTGATCACCGGCGCGCCAGTGACCCAGACTTGCATGCCCGGCGGCGGCGGCGCCACCGCTCTGGCTTTTTGCGTGACCGCATTGACCAGCGCCTGCTGCATATCGGCGGGTCCATCGGTCTTGCTGAGATAAACCACCAGGGCGGTGACCTGGCCGTCGTCCGAGACCAGCGTATCGGCGTACAAAGGATGTGCTTCAATTTCGCTGCGCAAGCGCGCCACGGCCGCGGCATCGCCGAGATCCATCGCGCCGGGGCTGGTGACCTCGACCGAGTCTTCGTCAGCATGCACCAGCGGTGCATTGGCCAGCGACACTACCTGACGCACACCCGGAATCTTGCGCAACTCCAGGGTGAGTGCCGCCACGCGACGCATCATGCCGGGTGTAAACGCGTCCAGCCCCGCCAGCGCCACGACGATGGTCTCGTCGCTGCCGAAGCGGCGGTTCATGGTGTCGTAGTAGCGGCGCGCGGCGTCGCGCTCGGGCAGCAGGCGCTCCATCGACGGGTCGATCTTCAGCAGCAACTGCCCGGTCTTGAAATCAAACAGTTGCGACAAGGCCAGCGCGGCCATGGCCAGCACGGCGAGCACCACGAACGCGGGCCGCTGCGCCGGCAGGTAGTAAAAACGCTTCAGCCAGCCGGGGGATTCATCCTCGTGCATGGGCGCGGCGGCGGAAGAAGTTTAGCGGCCGCTGAACTGGAAGAAACGCAGCGGATTGAAAACCGTGTCAGCCAGCTTTTCGTTGTACTCGATCTTGTCTATCTGCACGGTGGTGCGCGTATCGTCGCGCAGGTCGTGCATCTCCAGCTTGCGCAAGAGCCAGCGACCGTCCTGCTGCAGCAAGGAGGCGGGATCGCCGGTCAGGCGTTTGCGCAGCACGCGGCCGCTTTCGTAAAATTCGATCTGCAAGGGCGTGCAGGTGGTCTGGTCGATTTGCGCAACAATAGTCTCGTAGCTCGACTGCGCGACGGAATCCGGCGTGATCTCCAGCACATAGGCCTTGCGGCTGGCCGCGTCCACATCGGGCAGGCGTTTCACCGTGCCGCTCTTGGTAACACCCTGCATCTGCTTGATGTCTTCGTAGCTGAAGTCGGTGTTCCACAGCGGCTTGCCGCCGGTCTGGCCGACGATGCGCCGCGCCTTGCGCACATTGGGCAGGTAGATGTACATGTCATCAATGTCCGCGCGCTCGATCACGAGATAGCTGGAGCCGGACAGATCAACCGGCGCGCTGACCTGCATCATGGCGCGCGAAAAGCCGTTGGGCATGCGCTTCCAGAACAGTTTGGACTTGAGCACGCGCTTGCCGCCGCTGCGATCGTAGGCGGCGAGTTCGAGCGTCTGCATCGAGGTTTCCACCGGGAAATTGGCGCGGGTGCATTCGCGGATCTGCTCGGCAGTCTTGTCGTCCGCAGCCGTCTGGGCCAGGCCGGGTGTTACGCAGGCGAACGCCAAAATGGCTGGCAGCAGGCGCAGCTTGTTCACCATTCCCCCTGCGACGTTCGGGCCGCTTATTTCCTAGCGGATTAGCTTAGCGGCTTTTGGTGATAGCGTCTGCCATCAACTGGATGTGTCGCGCGCGCGGCTTTGCGCCCGCGGCGGCGTACAGACGCGCCGCCTCGCGCAAGGCTTTCAGACGGCCGGCGGCATCACCCACCAGATGACAGCAAGCCGCGCGCGCCAGCGCGAGCTGGGGCGCTAATCCGGCCGCGCCAACGTCCTGCATGCGCTTGGCCGCCTTGGCCAGTTCGCTGGCCGCAGCGGACGGCAGTTTGCGCTTGCCGGCGCGCGTGGTCAGCGCCACCGCCAGCACCAGCCGCGCCTCGATCTTGGCGAGGCCCGCGCCGCGTTTCTCGGCCAGACGCAGCGCCTCACGCGCGTGTTGATAGCCCGCCGCGGCATTGCCCTCGCCCAGCGCGGCCGCTGCCGCCACTGCGTACAAGCGCGGCGCTTCGTGCAGGCCGCTGCCAGGTCCTTGCGCCTGCGCCAAGGCGCGCTCGGCCAGCGCCCGGGCCCGCGGCCAGTCCTCGGCGGCAACACAGACCCGGCCGAGCGCCAGCCGGCTCAGGACCTGCACCGCCAGATGACCCGTCGCTTCACTCAGCGCCAGCGCCTCCTCGCCTTCCGCGCGCGCGCGCTCCAGCGCGCCGCCCTCGGCACCCAGCGAGGCCGATAGCGCCAGCAGCAAGGCCTGCTGGTCGGGCGTGGTCTGCGCCCGCGCCACCGTGACGGTACGCCGCATCAGTTTTTCGGCTGCGCTGTAGTCGCCTTGCAGGCTCAGTATCCAGGCCTTGAGCGCCGCCAGATCGAAACCGGGGCTGCGGCCCAGATACTCCGCGCCGAGCGCCGGATTTTTGCCGCAGAGCTTCAGCCCCTGCTCGGCCAGCGCGAGCGCCGGCTGGAGTTCGCCGGCGGCAAGCTCGACATAGGTCTGACCGACCAGCAGCGCCGCGAGCAAACCCGCACCGGGTGGCGCGGCGGCGCGCGCTTCGGCATAGAGCTTGCGCGCGGTGGTGATTTCGCCCGCGAGCAACTGGCTGGTGGCGCAGGCCAGCAGGAAATAGGTTTTCAAACCCGCGTCGTCACAATGCTTGGCCAGCACCGTGCCTTCCTTGATGAGCTGCGCCAGTTCTTCGACGCCGCTGCCATAGCGCGCGCCGTATTGAATCAAGCGCGAACGTGCGCGCAAATCGAGTCCGACCCGGCCGGCGTGTTCGGCCGGCAGTTGCGCCACGAGTGCAGCCACCGCGCGCCAATGACGCAAAGCCTCGCCGAGATCGCGGCCCAGCGCCCATTCCGCCGCCTGCTGGTGCCATTCCGCCGCGGTCAGTGCTTCGCCGGCCTGCGCGTAGTGGTGCGCGATCAGGGCCGCCCGTTCGCCCTGACCGCTGCGCTTCTGCGCCAGCAATTCGGCGACCGCGCGGTGCAGCCGCTGGCGATGCTCGCCGAGCAGCATGTGATAGGCGACTTCGCGCGTGAAGGACTGATGGAAGGCATAACTCGGCTGGGTGGTATCGGGCAAGGGGTAAATCCACTGGCCGGCCAGCAAGGGCTCAAGCCCGGCGCGGGTGTCAGAGCGACTGAACTCGGCCAGCGCGCTCAGCACTTCGAGACTGAACTCCTTGCCCACTACCGACGCAATCTGCAACAACTGCTTGGCGCGGTCCTCCAGCCGATCGATGCGCGCCGCCACCACCGCCTGAATCTCCGCCGGCAATACCAGTTCGTCCACCGCCCGCACCTGCTTGAGGCCGTGGCGCGTGCGCTCGAGCTGACCTGCTTCGAGCAGCGTGCGCACCAGTTCCTCGATGAACAGCGGGTTGCCGCCCGCGCGCTCCAGCATGC
The DNA here is from genome assembly GCA_050740255.1 of Nevskiales bacterium. GTDB lineage: Bacteria > Pseudomonadota > Gammaproteobacteria > Nevskiales > JBOICV01 > JBOICV01. Next base: position 14,732 of record JBOICV010000169.1, read on the forward strand.
GCGCCTTGAGCTCAGTCAATTCTTCATGCGCGCCCATCAGCGCGCCGAGCAACAGCTCGCCGTCGGCCCGCGTCAATGGCGCCAGGCGCAGCTCGCGGAAATGTTTGAGCGCGAGCCAGCGCGGGTGATAATCAGGCCGGTATGTCACCAGCAGCAGTTGCGAGCTGCCGGCCATGGCGGCGCCGAGTTCGTCCAGAAAACCGGCGGTGACTTCGTCGTTGTCGATCCACTGCAGATTTTCCAGTATCGCCACACCGGGCTCACGCAAGGCACCCGCCTGGATAAAGGCGCGCATGGTATTGAGCAATTCGACCGGGCTGTGCGCACCCGCCGCGCCGCGGCCTTCGGTCCCGCCCTGGGCGTCGAGAAAGCCCAGCATCACGTCGGTGGCCTGCGCCAGTTGCGGGCCGAAGCGTTCGAGCCGGCGGCTGATCTTGACGCGTTGCGCCGCGCTGTCGTCACCCTCCTCGATGCCGAAATAGCTGCGCATAAAATCCAGAAACGGCAGCATCGGCGCGGCCCGGTAATGCGCCACCCCGTGCACCTCAAACACCGCCACACCCTGGTTGCGGCAGCGTTGCGCAAACTCGAAGCATAAGCGGCTCTTGCCGCTGCCCGCTTCGCCCTGCAGCGCAATGATGCGGCCCTGACCTGCGAGTGCCTGCGTCAGCGCCGCGTCGAGCACCGCCAATTCCTCGCTGCGGCCGACCAGCGGCGACAAGCCCTGTTCGCGCAACTGATCGAAACGCGTGCGAAAGCGCACTACGCCCTTCAGTTCGTAAACGCGCACGCGTTCGTCCATGCCTTTCACGCGCTCGTCGCCGCGATGGCGCAGCTCGAACAGTCCTTGCAGCAGCGCGGCGGTGAAATGCGTCAGATAAATGCGGCCGGGTTTGGCCATCTGTTCCATGCGCGCGGCCAGGCCGACACTGTGGCCTTTCGCCGTGTAATCCATGCGCAGGTCGTCACCGATGCGGCCGACCACCACCTCGCCCGAGTTCAGGCCCATGCGCACCAGGAATTCGATGCCGTGCTCCGTTTGCAGCTCCTGGTAAAAAGTCGTGAGTTGCTGTTGGATTTGCAGCGCCGCCAGACAGGCGCGGCGCGCGTGATCCTCGTGCGCAATCGGCGCACCGAACAAGGCCATCACGCCGTCGCCGGTGTACTGGTTGATGGTGCCCTCGTGTGCGTGCACGCCCTCGCCCAGAATCGCGAAAAAGCGATTCATGACCTGGTGCCAGACTTCGGGATTGACCCGCTGCGACAGCGCGACCGAACTCTTTATATCCGCGAATAAAACCGTGACTTGCTTACGCTCGCCCTCGAGCGCCGAGCGATGGCTCAGCACTTTTTCCACCAGATGACGCGGGGTATAGCCGGTCGCTTGTGCGAGTCCCGCTTCCGCGTCGGCGTGCTGGCGCGCGCCGCATTGATTGCAGAATTTAGCGTCCGGCGGGTTGACGTGCCCGCAGGCGCCGCAAATCACGCCGCTTGCCATCGGCGCTGCTAGGCGGTCGCGCGTTCCGCCAGCCGCGCGCGTAAGCGCTCGACCCAGCCGTCCGCACCGATTGCTGCGAACTGTTCCAGCGCTTTTTGCAGCAACGGCAGGCCGGCGCCGCGTCCCGCCAGCTCAGCGCGCTCCAGCGTAATGAAGGGCGTAAAACTGATCGCGCCGGTTTCCTCGACCAGGGCTTCCAGTTGCTCGAGCGCGGCGGCGGCGGCCGGCGCGTCGCCGTTGGCGCGCAGCACGATGGCGAGCACCAGCAAGGCCTGACTGCCCCATAGCCGGGTGCCGGCGCGTTCGGCGGTGGCCACCGCTTCGCGCGCCACTTCCAGCGCGCGCAGGCGCTCGCCCAGGCCGAGCAGTGCTTCAGCGAGTTCCGCCAGATGGATGGCCTCGAACTGATGCGCGGCCTGGCCCGGCCGGACGTGCGGCAGCCACTGCTCCAGAATCGCGCGCGCCTGCGCATATTGATGGTGCAGCATATGCGCCACCGCTAGGCCGCGGTAAGCAATCTCCCTGAAATAAATGCTGCCGAAACGCTCCGCCCGCTCGACTGCGGCCCGCGCCTCGCGCAGCGCGACTTCGTGGTGGCCGGTAATGCGCGCGATATCTACCTGAAAGGAATGCATGAAGCTGACCGAACGTCCCTGCTCGGCTTCTATCCGCAAAGACTGCGCCAGATCCGCCTGTGCCTCGGCTGGCCGGCCCATATAGGCCACGATGAAGGCGCGAAAACCGCGCGAAAGAAAATTGTCGGGCGTAATCGAGCCTTCATACCAGGGCCGCTCGCCTGGTTCGGTCAGCGCCTCCAAGCCCTCGCGCAGCCGGCCGCTGGCGAAATAGCTCAACAGAATCGGGATGCGAAAACGCGCGATCAGCGTCGCGTTGCCCAGCCCGCGCGCCAGCGTCAAGGCCTGCTTGGCCTGGCTCAAGGCCAGATCGGCTTTGCCCTGCTGCAAGGCCAGCGCGCCATGCGCAATCAGTAGTTCAGCCAGCGCCAGATCATCACCGGCTTCACGGGCGAGCGCGACGCCCTCGTCATAGGCGCGCTGTGCCTCGGCTTGCGGCACCTGCATGATGGACGAGCTGCGCAGCACGCCGGCGCGCGCAACAATGGCCAGCTTCAGCAGCTCCGGCGTATGCGGCAGGCTGCTTAGCAATTCGATGGCGCGTTGATAACGCGCCAAAGAACCGTTGGACTCGCGGTTGACGCCTTCCCATACCGCGGCTTGCACTTGCCATTGCGCCGCCTTGAACGGCTGGCCGGCGCGATCCCAGTGATGCGCGAGCAGCAGGCAGCGCTCATCCATCGGCGCGCCGGGCTTCAGCTCCGCTTCCAGCGCCGCCGCCAACGCCCCGTGCTTCTGTTCGCGCTTGTCCTTGAGCTGGCCCGTGTAAGCCACTTCCTGGATCAGCGGATGACAGAACGCGTAGTCCTCCTCGCCAAGGCCGGCGTTGCGGTTAACGAAGCCCAGTTCCTCGAGCTGTCCCAGCGCCTCGCCGACCACGCCCGGCTGCCAGCCCTCGTGCAGGGTCACTTCGCGCAGCAGCGGCGCGGTGAAGTCCTGCCCGACCACGGCCGCGCACTGCAAGACGCATTTTTCAGTTTCTGAGAGACGATCAATGCGCGCCGACAAAATCCCCTGCACGGTGTCAGGTATCGGCAGCACTTCCACGGCGCGCACCAGGCGGTAGTTGCCCGGCAGACCCATCAAATAACCCTGTTCCACCAGCGACTGCGCCGCCTCCTCGACAAAGAAGGGGTTGCCGCCGGCGCGCGTCACCAGCCGCTCGACCAGGGACTGCATACCCTCGGCGTTGCCCAACAGGTCGTGCGCCAGGGTCAGCAGTTCTGCTGGCTTGAGCGCACTGAGCTGCAGCTCCAGATCGAGCTTGCCGGCCAGCCAGTCGGCGACATAATCCGGTCGGTAATTGAACAACAGCAGAATATGGTTACCGGGAACGACCGTGCATAGCTCGGCCAGAAAGTGCTCGCTCGCCGGGTCCGCCCAATGCAAGTCCTCGACCAGAATCAGGATCGGCGCGTGGCCAGCCGACATGACGCGGCGCACCAGCTCGAACAATTTTTCCTGGCGCAGCTCGGCCGGCACCGGCGCGGGTGCGTCGCCACTCTGCGCCAGACCCAGAAAATCGAATAAGAGTTGTAAATAATCCTGGCTCGTCGGGTCGACCAGCATTACGGTACCGGCGACCTTGCGCCGCTGCTCCTGCAGCGTGTCCTGCTCATCGAGGCCGAAATAACTTTTCATCAAACCCAGAACCGGATACAGCGGCACCGCCGCGGCATAGGGGACGCCGGTCGCCTGATAAACCGGAATAGCCTGCGCACGGCAGCGCTCGGCAAACTCGAAACACAAGCGGCTCTTGCCGATACCGGCGTTGCCGCTGACCGCCAGCACCTGGCCCTGACCCTTGCGCACCTCGACCATTGCGTCGTTAAGCTGGGCGAGTTCGCGCTCACGGCCCACAAACCGCGACAGGCCGCGCGCGCGCGAACGGTCCAGCCGCGTGCGCAACTGCCCCAACCCTTCCAGCTCGTAGACCTGCAGCGGTTCGCTGCGGCCCTTGATCTGCATCGCGCCGAGATCGCGCAGGCGGAAGTAACCCTCGACCTGGGTGGCGGTATAGCGCGTGAGATAAATGCGGCCCGGTTCGGCGATTTGTTCCATGCGCGCCGCGAGGTTCACGGTGTTGCCCTGGGCGGTGTAGTCCATGCGCAAGTCGTCGCCGATTTTGCCGACCACCACTTCACCCGAGTTCAGGCCCATGCGCACCGACAAGGACAGGCCGCGGGACAGGCGCAAGGCGTCGGCGTATTCGCGCAGTTCACCCTGCATGGCCAGCGCCGCGTGACAGGCGCGCAGCGCGTGATCCTCGTGCGCGATCGGCGCGCCGAACAAGGCCATGATGCCGTCGCCGGTGTACTGGTTGATGGTACCCTCGTAGCGATGCACGCCGTTGGTGAGAATGGCGAAAAAACGATCGAGGATTTGGTGCCATTCTTCGTCGCCGACCTGTTCGGCCAGATTGGTCGAACCCTTCAAGTCGGCAAACAGCACGGTCACGCGCTTGCGCTCGCCCTCCAGCGCCGAGCGGGTGGTGAGGATTTTTTCGGCCAGATGGCGCGGCGTATAGGACAGCGGCTGGGCCACTGACGCACTGGCCGCGCCCAGCGCGCTACCGCAGGCATTGCAGAAACGGGCGGCCGGCGGATTGGAGTGGCCGCACTGGGAACAGCTCATACGGGTGCGCCGTGGTTGATCTCAAATCAGCCTAGCACAGCACCGCATTGCAGCGGACCTGCTTGTCCGCACCCGGAACTGATGCAATGCTAGGTCGGCTTGTTTGAGATCCCCGGCCATGGATGGCCGGATAAAGACAGGTTTGCTTGTTTGAGATCCCCGGCGATGGATGGCCGGACTCAGACAGGGACGGCTTATTTGAGATCCCCGGCCATGGATGGCCGGACTCAGACAGGGATGTCTATAACGTGGAGGAGTCATGGAAGCCTTGACGCAGTCCTGGCCGCTGCTGGTGTTCTGGCTATTGGTCGGGCATTCGGTGTGCGACTATCCGCTGCAGACCGAGTGGATGGTGCGCTCCAAGGTGCGCCGCGCAGTACAGCCTTCCTCCAGCAGCCGGCGACCGGACTTGATCTGGATACATGTACTGTCCTCGCATGCACTGATTCACGGCGGCGCGGTCGCCTTGATCACCCAGAATATGTGGCTTGGGCTGGCGGAAACGGTGGCGCATTGGGTGATTGATTTCGGCAAGGGCGAGCGCTGGTACGGTTTCCACACCGATCAGTTTATGCACCTCGGCTGCAAGCTGTTGTGGGCAAGCTGGGTGTTCTGGGTTTGAAGCTTGGTCCTGTCAGATGGTGTGCTGCACCCGCTGGCTGCTGCTACCGCTTTGGTCTAGCATGGCGTGGTGCAAGGACTGAACCGGTAGTGATGCGACGGAACGCAAACCTCTCAATTCTCGGTGGCGCGCTCCTGCTTGCCGGCCATGCCGCGCCGGCTTCCGAGCTGGCGCTACAAGGCTACGCCGGCTATGCCCTGGTCGACACCGATGCGGGCAGCCTCGAGTGCGTCTCGCGCGCCTGTCCGGGCGTACTCGATGACACCCTGTTCTACGGGCTGTCGCTCGGCTTTCAGGAGGGCATTGTCGGCGGCCAGCTCATCCTGAGTCAGGACGTGGATGAAGACCCGCGCGTGAGCCTGGCGCAACTTTCCTTAAGCCACACCGGCGAGAGCATGCAGGTCAGCGGTCGCGCCGGCCGCATCATCGTGCCCTTGGGTTTGTATGGCAGTACCCGCATCACGCCGAATACCCGCCCCGGCCTGGTGCTGCCGCAGTCTTTTCTGCTGAACAGTTTCTACGATTTGTTGACGCTGTCCGAGGAAGGTGTCGCGGTGGAGCTGCGTTCGGGAGGCTGGAGTTTCAAAGCTGCGGCCTATGAACCAGACAAAGAGACGGTTGAAACCGTCTTGCTGCCGCCGGGTGGTCTGCTCCCTATCGCTGGCCCCAACGGCAACGTGCTCGGCAATCTGGTGGATGCTGTGTTGTTTCTGCTATTCGGACCGGCTGACGCACCACCGGTGCCTGGCCAGCCGGGCAGCCAGGTGGTAACCAGCAAACGCACCAGCCGCGGCTATTACGGTGGCCTGGCTTACGAGAACAACGGCCTGCGCACCGATTTCGGCTATACCGATCTGAATCTTCTCGGCGTGGATTTCCGCTCACTCAATGCCGGGGTTGAGTACGCCTTCGGCGCGTGGCAACCCTCGCTCGAGTTATTCGAGTTCGACGTCGACAACGGCGACGAAGTGCGCGGCGGCAGCGCCACGCTGGTTTACAACGGCGATAGCTGGCAGCTCTTCGCCAATGCGGTACGGCTCGGGACCGACGAGACCGAAGCGCGCGAGACCGTGTTCGGCGGCGCCTACTACTGGAACAATTGGGCGGCCAAGCTCGCGCGGCACGATATCGACAGCGACCTTCCGCAGGTATCGGCCGAAGACAGCCTGCGTTCAACCGTGTTGTCGCTGGCCTATAGTTTCAACTAGTCTGTTACTCGCTGGACGCAGCGTTGTTGCGCTCGCGTTCCCACCAGATTTCGCGCAGACAGCGCTCCAACTGCGGCAATAGAATCGGCTTGGTCAGCACGCGGCGCATGCCGGCCGCAACGCAGGCCTGCGCGACATCCTGGGTCGCACTCGCGGTTAAACCCACGATGACTTGTCGCGGCCGGCTGGCGATGATGCGGCGGGTAGCCTCGTAGCCGTCGATCCCCGGCATTTGCAAATCCATCAGTACCACGTCGTAAGCCTGTGCGAGGCAGCGCGCGACCGCCTGCTCACCATCCGGCACCAGCTCCGCACGATGCCCGAGCTTGCGCAACAGCTTGTCGACCAGGTTACGGTTGACGTCGTTGTCGTCGGTCACCAGCACGCTGAGCCCAAGACTGGCGCCAGCACCGGCGCCCGGGACCGCTTCCATTGCGGGCATCTGCGCCGGCGCCGGCGGCTGATCCAGCGACATCGGCGGGTGCCTGACGGGCAGCGTGAAATAAAATCTTGAGCCGAGGTCGGGCACACTCTCCAGCCACATCCGACCGCCCATCATTTGCACCAATTGGCGGCTGATGGTCAGGCCCAGCCCCGTACCTTGGGCACGACGGCTGGAAGAACTATCCACTTGCGCGAACACCTCGAACACGCGGGCCTGATGTTCGGGGGCGATGCCAATGCCGGTGTCGCGCACGCAGAACTCCAGACACTCGCGGCCATCGTCACCGGACATTGGCCACACCGACAGCTCGATCTCTCCTTTGGGCGTGAACTTGATCGCATTGCCCAACAGGTTTAGCACCACCTGGCGCACGCGCCCAGGATCGCCGTATAAAGTCTTCGGCACCGCCGGATCCAGCCGATACAGCAGCTTGAGGCCCACTCTTTCCGCGTTGGGCTGCATCAACTGCAGCGCATTGCCCAAAAGCTGTGGCAGCTCGTAACTCTCCTCCACCAGGCTCATGCGGCCTGACTCGATCTTGGAGATGTCGAGGATGTCGTTCAGCAGCGCCAGCAGCGCTTCCGCGCTCGATTTCAGGATTTCCGTATTCTCGCGCTGCTCGGCCGGCAGCTCGGCATCCAGCAGCAATTGCGCCATGCCGAGCACGCCGTTCATCGGCGTGCGGATCTCGTGACTCATATTCGCCAGGAATTGCGATTTTGCGGTGGAAGCGGCCAGCGCGGCGTCGCGCGCCTGCGCCAGTTCCGCGGTGCGCTCCCGCACGCGTTGTTCCAATTCCGCGGCGAGCTGGGCCAGTTCGGCATTGCGTTGCTGCAGCTCGAGCGACTGGCGCTGCAATTGCTGCTCGATTCCTTCGAGATCGTTGGACACGCGCACCGTCACCGCCTTCAACCAGTCGATTTCGTCGCGTCCTTGGCCGGCGCCTTCTTTCAGCACGGCCCGCACCTGGCCGTACTCGCGCCGCGCCAGCAAGGGCAGCGCACCGGCGATGCGCAGCATGTCGTTGGTCGGCCGCCGCAGCACGAAGGCGCCAGCGGCGGCGACCGCGAGCACGATCAAGCCGATGACCACGCACAGCAGCGCGACGTCGCGCGCGATGGTGGTGAGCGGTTTGGTGACATCGTTTATCACCACCCAGCGCAGGCCGTTCTCCGCCTCGATACGGGTCAGTTCCAGACGGTGGTCGGGCACTTCCACGCGAACAGCGCCAGTGGCCATCAAGCCGGCGGCCTGTTGCGCTGCGGCCAGGCTCAACCAAAGCTGGGTTTGCTGCGCATTGGAAGCGGCGCCGACGCGCAGTCCCCAGCAGCAGGCATCGGCGCCGGCCGGCGCCAGCAGCGCGAGATCGGCGCCGCTGATGCGGTGAAAATCCAGCAGGATTTGTGCGATTGAGCGCGCCAACACCAGTACCAACGCGCGGCCGTCGCCACCGAGCAGCGGCACCGCCACGATCTGCCGGCAGTCCGGCGCGCAGAACAAAGCAGCCGCGGGCTGCTCGGCGGCATGCACCGTGCGGCTGAACGCAATCCAGTCCTGTGGCACCGCACCACCGGGCTGGTAGAAATCGCTGTACAGCAGCGGCGTGCCGGCACCCGCCTCGAATACCGCGAGCGCATCCAAGCCGAGCTCCAGCGCCAGCGTGTCTTCCCGCGCCGCGACTAATTCGGCCAAGCGCGCGGCGCTGGGCAATGCCGCGCTGTCGAGCTCGAGCAAGGACGCCACCGCGCCCGTTTGCCGGACCAAGGCATCGGCGGAAGCCTGCAACAAGGCATCCAGCAGCCGCCGCTCCTGGGCGTTGATTTCCGCGCGCTGCGCGTTGTATTGCTCGTACATCCGACTGGCGCCAAACCACACAAGGCTGCCGAGCAGCAGCGCGAGCAACAGGCCCAGACGGGACAGCAGCCGGCCGCGCAGTCCAAGGCCGCGTGCGGGCATTTCCAGCGGCAGGCTCATGGCGCCGCTCCCGCCGGCCGCACACTGGGTGGCAAAATCGCACTCTCGGTATAACCGATGGCGCCGGGAGTTTCGCCCACCGCTTTCAGCATCTCCTCGGCATCACCGACCAGGGCCGGTGCGGCGCCGGTGCCGGAGAACACGGCCCGGTCCCAGATCTGGCGCAACTGATAGGGATACAGCCGCAACTGCTGCTTGGCGAATTTCTGATGCAGTTCGTTGTTATCCGGCAATACGAACAGCCTGATCGGCGTGCCGTCGCGCCAGGCGCGTTTGCGCAGTGTGAAAATCGCGCGCAAATCACCGGTGGAAACCTGCTGCTCCGGCACTTGCGCGTTGACCACGGCTTCGGCCGCGGTGGTCCGGCCGGATACGCCGCAGGCCAGGCCGAAGACGACCAGCCACAAGGCGCGCAGGCGGAACGGGCGGGCGGTATTCATGCGTGTCCGCCTACTGTAACGAGTTTGTCCGGCCTTGGCCTTGCGCGCCGTCTGCAGCAGAAAACTAAAGCTTTCCTGCGCGGGCGCAAGCGCAGATTCTCCGGCCGTGCCTAATCCCGCGCGCTATCGAATACCGCCACGCCGAAACTACGCAGCAAGGCCGCGGTTTCGAATAACGGTAAACCCATCACGCCGCTATAGCTGCCTTCGAGTTGCTCGATAAAGACCGCGCCGCGGCCCTGTATCGCATAGCCGCCGGCTTTGTCGGCGGGCTCGCCGCTGTCCCAGTAGGCTTCCGCTTCGGCTGGACTGATGCGGCGCAAGCGCACCCGGCTCAGGTTCAGCCGACACTCGGTACGTGCGCCATCCGTCAAGGCGACCGCCGTCAGCACCTCGTGCGTGCGGCCGCTCAGACGTCCCAGCATCAGCAGCGCGGCATCACGATCCACCGGCTTGCCAAGCACCTCGTTACGCAGCACCACTTCGGTATCAGCGCCCAGCACCAGCAGCGGCTGGCCGGTGCGCAAACTCCGCCAACCCTGTTCGGCCTTGTCGCGCGCCAGACGTTCGACATAAGCGCGCGGTTTCTCGCCCGGCGCAGGCGCTTCGGGCAAATCCTGAGCGCGGCAGACGAAGTCCAGCCCGAGTTGGCGTAGAAGTTCGCGGCGGCGTGGCGACGCCGAAGCCAGCACCAGCCGCGGTGCGCTGTTCATGCAACAACGAATCGAATGGGATCAGGCCGTTCGCCGATGCCGCTCGGGCACCAGCACGCGCAGAAACTCCATCTGGTCGGCAAGAATGCGGCGGTTGCTGAGAATCAGATACTCCGCCACGTTGGGCGCGTACGGCACCGCGAGCAGCTTCATGCCGGCTTCTTCCGGCAGACGGTTGCCCTTGTGGTGATTGCAGCGGTGGCAGGCACAGACTACGTTTTTCCACACGCTGCGGCCGCCGCGCGACAGCGGCACCACGTGCTCTACCTGCATTGCGTCGTAGCTCACATGCTTGGCGCAGTACATGCACAGCCCGCGGTCGCGGTGGTGCAGCGTGCGCCGGCACAGCCGCGGCACCAGTGAACGGCCGCGCTGATGGCTGTGGTCCTCCACTGCGATGATTGGCGCGAGGTGCAAGAGACTGCGCTCGCCGGTATCGCGGCGCCAGCCGCCATGCAGCGTGATGTTGCGCTCACCCATGCTCCAGCGCACGGTATTGCGGCAATAATGCCCGGCCGCGTCCTGCCAGTGGAGCCACTCCACCGGCTGGCCCCGCACGTCGAGCTTCAAGATGAGCGGGATTACCCGCTCGGTCTGCGTCACAGCTATTCCCCACACTCTCGCTCATGCCGGCGCCAAGCTCGGGCCGGCTTATGGCCCGCATATCCTTCATGAGATTGGGTTTTCCGTCCAGTCCCCCGGACGGACTTGATCGCCCAGGGCACAGCCACTTGACAGCGCGCTGGCTTCAGCTAAGATTAAAACGACTGTTTGAAACAATTGTTCCATGAAAGCCGTCCCGCCCTTATCCAGTTCCGAAACCACCCGCGCTGCGCTGCTGCGCGCGGCGGCGGAAGTGTTTGCCGAACAGGGGTATCAACTGGCGCGGGTGCGCGATATCGCGCTGCGCGCCGGGGTCAATCTGGCGGCGATGAACTACCACTTCGGCAGCAAGGAAAAGCTGTATCTCGCGGTATTGCAATCGCTCGCCGCCGAACGCCTGAGCGCCTTTCCGCTGCCGGACGCGGCCCCTACGCGCGGCGGGCGACAACGCCTGCTGCGTTTCGCGATCCGTAACCTGTTGGGGCGTTTTCTGGCCACCGAGGCCCCGTCCCTGCTGCCACGTCTGTTGGTGCGGGAGCTGGCCAATCCCACCCCAGCCCTGCAAACCCTGATCGAAACCGTCGCGCGGCCGCAATTCGCGCTGCTGCAAGGCGTGCTGCGCAGCTTTCTGGGGGCACAAGCCGACGCCCAGCAGTTGCGCCTGGCGGCGTTCAGCATTCTCGGCCAATGCCTGTTTTATCTGTTCGCGCGCCCGGTCGCGTCCCAGCTTGATCCAGCCCTATATGCCGGCGACCACAGTCTTGATCGGCTCGCCGACCACATCGCCCGTTTCTCCGCCGCCGGCCTGCTCGCGCAGCGCCAACGCGGAGCAGGAGCTTCGCATGCTTAAACGCATTCTCCTTTCAAGCGTCCTGGTGCTTGCGGCTTGCACCGGCGACAAGTCGCAGCGTTTTCAGGGTTATGTGGAAGGCGAGCTGGTGCAGATATCGGCGCCGATAGCGGGCGAGCTGCTCGAGATCGCGGTGCAGGAAGGCCAGCAAGTCGAGGCCGGCGCGGCCTTGTTCACGCTCGAAGCCGGCCGCGAGACTGCTTCGGTGGCGGAAGCCGAACACCGGCTCGATGCCGCGCGCGCGCGGCGGGCCGATCTGGGCAAGGGCAAACGTGTCGAGGAAATAAAAGTAGTGCGCGCGCAGCTCGCGCAGGCGCAGGCCCAGCTTGATCTGGCGCGCAACGATCTGGCGCGTCAGCGCAATCTCTACGCGCAGGAGGCGATCTCCAAAGCCACGCTGGACGCGGCGGTAAGCGCCGAGCGCAACGCCGCCGCGCGCGTCGCCGAATTTCAGGCGACGTTGAAAAGCGCCGATCTGGCCGCGCGTGAAGACGCCCTGCTGGCCGCCGACCAGGAAGTGCAGGCGGCGGAAGCTGCGCTGGCGCAGGTGCGCTGGAGCCTGACGCGCAAAGCCGCGCGCGCACCCGCGACGGGTCTGGTCGAGCAAATCTACTACCGGCGCGGCGAATGGGTCGCTACGGGCGCGCCGGTGCTGGCGTTACTGCCGCCCGAGAACCGCATCCTGCGCTTCTACGTACCGGAGCCGGTGCTGGGTGATTTGCAGATCGGTCAGGCGGTGCGCGTGCACTGCGATGGCTGCGCCACTGAGGTGAATGCGACGATCCGCTATATCTCGCCGCGCGCGGAATTCACGCCGCCGGTGATTTACAGCAATGAGCGGCGCGAGCGCCTGCTGTTCATGATCGAAGCTGCGCCGGCGCCCGCGGATGCGTTGAAGCTCAAACCAGGTCAGCCGGTGGACGTGGAACTTGCGCATGAGTGATTTCGTCATTGACGTGCGCGGCCTGAGCAAGCGCTTTGGCGACAAAACCGTCGTCAAAGCGCTTTCGATGCAGGTCGAGCGCGGCGAAATTTTCGGCTTTCTGGGTCCCAATGGCAGCGGCAAAACCACCACTATCCGCATGCTCTGCAGCCTGCTCACGCCCGACGGCGGCGAGGGCCGCTGCCTCGGCTATGACATCCGCACGCAGGCGAGCGAGATCAAGCGCCACGTCGGCTATATGACCCAGCGCTTCAGTTTTTACGAGGATCTCTCCATCCGCGAGAACCTGGAGTTTGTGGCGGCGGTGTATCAAATGCCGTACGCCCAGGCCGCGGTAGCTGAAACTCTCGACCGGCTTGGCCTTACGCAGCGCGAAAAGCAGTTGGCCGGTTCGCTATCCGGCGGCTGGAAGCAGCGGCTCGCACTCGCAGCCTGCCTGTTGCACAAACCGGAACTGCTGCTGCTCGACGAACCGACCGCCGGCGTGGACCCGAAAGCGCGCCGCGATTTCTGGGACGAGATTCATCGTCTCGCCGCCGAGGGCATCACGATTCTGGTTTCAACCCACTATATGGACGAGGCCGAACGTTGCACACGGCTGGGCTACATCGCCTACGGTGATCTGCTGGCCGAAGGCACCCCGGCGGAGTTGATCGCGAACTCTGGCCTCTCCACCTGGCGCGTGCAGGGCGAGGATATCTGGCAACTCCAGAAAGAAGTGCGCCAGCTTTCGGCCGCTGAACAAGTCGTGCCCTTCGGTCAGGAGCTGCATATCAGCGGCACCGACGTGCAAGCGCTGCGTGCGCAACTGGCGCCGTATCTGCAACGCCCGGGACTCGAGTGGGCCGAGGCGCCCGCGCGGCTGGAAGACGTGTTCATCAATCTGATGCAAAAGGCGGAGGTGCGCGCATGACACGGCGCCGCGAGCCCTGGCGAGCGTGGGGGCGGGAATGCGCGCAATGCGCCGACTCTGGCGGTCCTCCGCATACCGAAACGGGTGCGGAGGCGCACGCGTGAACGGCAGCGTATTCTCCTGGGCGCGGCTCTGGGCCGTGGCGCGCAAGGAATTGATTCAGATGCGGCGCGACCGGCTGACTTTCGCGATGATGATCGGCGTGCCGCTGATCCAGCTGGTGCTGTTCGGCTTCGCCATCAATTCCGATCCCAAACGGCTGCCAACCGCCGTGGTGTGGGCCGAGGCGTCCACATTCACGCGCAGCTTCACCGCCGCTCTGCAAAACAGTCAGTATTTCGAAATCGTCGCGACGCCTGCGAGCGTGGCCGAGGCCGGGCGCATGCTGGAACTCGGGCAAGTGCAGTTTGTGCTGCATGTGCCGGCAGGTTTCAGCCGCGCGCTGGTCCGCGGCGAGCGACCGGCGCTGCTGCTGGAGGCCGACGCCTCCGACCCTGCCGCCACCGGCAACGCGCTGGCCACCTTGCAACAGCTCGCGAACGACGCCCTGCAGCATGACTTGCAGGGCGCGCTGGCGCCGTTGCAAGCGCGGCCGCCGCCTTACGAGATCCGCGTGCACCGCCGTTACAACCCGGAGGGCATCACCC
>JBOICV010000170.1:0-34810 GCA_050740255.1 Nevskiales bacterium
GTATATCTCTCACTGGAGGTGATCTGGCGGTACATTAATGGCAGTCTCTTCTTGGCGGAAGGATTGCTAGTCTTCCAGATCACCTCTTTCTCGGGAGGAAACGTTGCACTTACTTCTTGAATCCAAGGCCGATAAGAATGCGCCGTGAGCGCCGCCGAGCAGCGCAGGGCATTGTTTCGCGTCGGGAACGCAGAACGACGGCGCAGTCGGCGCGAGTTCTTTGGTGACTTTCTAGCGGTCAAGAAAGTCATCCCGCCCAGCTAGGGCAGAACAGAAGCTTTAGTGAATGGCAGGCGTTGAAAAGATTCCCGCTTGCGCGGGAATGACGAGCTGAGATTCTTCGCCACAACCGCCCCCCTCCCCTTAATCCCCCTTCGACGGGCTCAGAATGACAACGCGATCAACGGCGCAGGCCGAGCCGGGCATCGGCACCTTCCATCGTGGATCGTCCACGCGATAACTGCGCACTTTCAGATAATCGTCCGGGTCGCGCAGATAGTCGAGTTCCGGCGGATTCGGCAGCGAGCGTAATTCCTCGCGCCATTCTTCCTCATACGCCGCCGCACCGCCGCCCATCAGCGGAATCCAGGCATCGTGATGCGTGGGAAGTACTACCCGCGGATGAGCATGCTCGACGTACAGCCGCGGATCGCGCAGCCCGCTGAGCATCTGGTTGAAACAGACAATCGGCGCGAGCTGTACGTCCACGCAATCCGGCAGCCCGCGCAATGATTTCTGAATCGCGATGGCCTGCTCACCGCTATTGATCGGCCCCGAGCTGTCGTACCAAAGCAGGCTGAAATCCCCGACGCGTAGCTGATAAGCCCAGGCGCCGCCCTGCGGGTCGGTTAAATGACGCAGAAAACGCCCCCACTCGGCGAGACTGGTGTTGAAGTGCTGGAAAAAAAGCTTAAACGCGGGTGCATGAAAAAACGCTTCGCCGCGGTCTTTGAATGTGGGTGCGGAGTGCAGATGGCGCAGGATGTGAATCGCGGGCAAATCGCGCCAGAGTTTTACCGGCCGCAGCGTGCCGACTTCGGGCTCCTCGGCCGAGCCCAGAATCAGGCAGCGGAATTTGTCCGCGAGGTTTTCTCGCGCGGCGTCCTGCTTGGCCGTCGTACAGACCTCTTCCGAAGCCACCAGCACCGCGCCGCTACGGCCGGCGATATAGCCCGCGTCGGCGGCATGATCGAAATGGCCATGCCCGATGAGAACGGCTTCGGGCTTGAGTGCGGCCAGTTCCTCGCGGCCGATCGGCACGTAGTCCTGGTGCAGACCGACGATTTCCCAGGCATCGAGCAGAAACAAATGCCCGCCCATGGAGATGATGAAGCTCGACACCCCATACCACCAGAGTCGGACGTAACGCGGATCGGTGGCGTCCGCGCCGAGCAGGCGTTCGCGTATCTCACGAACTTCTGCGGATATCGTCAGCTCACTTGCGGGTGGCAGCGGCCGCCAGTCTTGTAGCGATACCTCGCCGGCAGTTTCCGCTTGTACAAAAAAGGGCGCGAGTGTTAACGCCGCAACCGCAATACCCCTCCCCCTAACCCCCTCCCACAGGGGGAGGGGAAAAAACTTAACTGGCACAGGAGGAACCAGGTGTGGCGACTTTCCAGCGCGGTTCATCCATACGATAGACGCGGGCCTTCATGTAATCCTCAGGATCGCGCAGATAATCGAGCTCCGGCGGGTGTTCGAGCTGCGCCAACTCGGCGCGCCACGCGGTTTCATAGCCGGCCGCGCCGCCGCCGATCACCGGCGCCCAGGCGTCGTGATGCGAAGGCAGCGAAAGTTTCGGGTGCGCGTGCTGCACGTAGAGACGCGGATCACGCAGCCCATTCAGCGGCTGGTTGAAACCGACAATCGCGCCGACCTGCACGTCGACGCAATCCGGAAACGAGTCCAGCGCCTGCTGTACTTCAGCCGCGAAGGGATTGCCGCCATTGATCGGCCCGGTGGAGTCATGCCATAGCAGGCTGAAGTCGCCGACCCGAATGTGATAAGCCCAGGTGCCCCCCTGCGGATCGTCCAAGGACTCGACGAAAGATTGGTATTCCTGCAGATCGGTGTTGAGATGCTGCACATACACCAACAGCTCGGGAATATGGATGAAGGGAATGCCCGGATCCTGCAGTTCCGGCGTCGCCGCCGAGTGGATGTGCTGCAGGATATGCACCTCCGGCAGATCGCTCCAAAGTTTTACGGCCTGTGCAGTCCCAGGGGTCGGCGTACTCATGGTGCCGGTAATCAGACAGGGAAAATTATTCTCGTTGCCGTCGCGCGCAGCTTGTTCGCGCGCGACAGCGCAAATCTCCTCGGAGCCCACCACTACTGTGCCAGAACGTCCCGCGACGTAACCGAGATCGCCCGCGTGATCGAAATGGCCGTGACCCACTAGTATCGCTTCGGGCTTGAGTGCGGCCAGTTCCTCGCGGCCGATCGGCACGTAGTCCTTGTGAAGACCGACGATTTCCCATGCGTCGAACAGAAACAAGTGCCCGCCCATGGAAGCAATAAAGCTGGAGACGCCGTACCACCAGAGCTTGACCTCGGCCGGATTGGTCGGGTCCACGCCCAGAATCTGCTCGCGCGCCGCGCGAACTTCGGGCGGCACTGGTTGCGATCGGGCCGCCGCCAACGGTTGCCAGTCGGCCAGCGCCACATTACCCGTACCGTTGCTTGACGGCGGCGGCGCTGCACCACCCGTGGCGATGCGCGAGCCGTCGCCATCCGAGCAGGCGGCCAGCAGTAGCGCCAGCGCGAGGGCGCCGGCGCGCCTCACTGCTTATTTTTGCTGAATTGACGATGCGCCCAAAGCAGCAGCAGCGCACCGCCGATGGCGATCAGCAGGCTTCTGAAATTGAATCCGGTCACCGTGCCGAAGCCGGCGAACGAAGCGATGAAACCGCCCAGCAGTGCACCGGCGATGCCGATCGCAATCGTCAGAAAGAATCCACCGGGGTCTTTGCCCGGCATGATCCACTTCGCCAGCACGCCGACGATCAGTCCGAGAATAATCCAGCTCAATATGCCCATGATTTGCTCCTTAATTTACGTCCCTGCAACAGATCGCGGCATCCATGCCGCGGATATTGAAATAAGCGAAATTACTTATCCTGCGATTTGCGATCTGCGTTGCTGACAATGGTTTTGAAGCCGACGCTGCCGTTACCGAAGGTCACGGTGATGGTATGCGTCTTGCCCTTCCAGACTTCATTGGAGGCGCTGAGATTGCCGATGCCGGCGCTCGACACCTCGGTCGGCTTGCCGAGAATCGAGTAGACCTCATCCTGCGACATTTTATTGCGAATTTTTTCGTAGTTCTCCGGCGTTACCTTCGAGCCGCAGGCCGCGAGCAGCAAAACGACGGACAAGGCGGTGGCACGCAGCAGTTTCGACATTGATTTCTCCTTCGTTATGACTCTGATCGGCGAGTAGCTTAGTTTACGGCGGCGCCTGCAAAAACACCGGGTTGCCGATGGTGGTGAGCGACTGCAGGTCAAAGGTATCCACCCGCCAGAAGGTGCCGAGCGGGCCCGCCTCGCTTGCGCGACCGGCCGTCATCGTATGGGTGAAGGGATCGGAGGTGATCGGTGCGATGCCCGCAAGCTGGCCGTTCTGCGTGTAAACCAGAAACTGGTTCTGACCACCCGTCACCACCGTGGTCAAGGTGGCGGTGTCGGCCATCACGGTGTCGCCGAAGATGCCGCGCTGACCATCCATGGTTTCGACCCTGAACTCCAGCGCGGGGCTGTGCATCACGCCGCGTGTGCGGATATAAGCGTGCCCTGCACGCAATGCCGCGCTGATTGCTGCACGCGAAAGATTCTGTGCGTAAATCGCCGTGGCCGAGGAGCCATAACCCTTGCGCGCACGATCGGTTGGCGCATCCACGCCCTTGGAATCCGAGCCGCTGGTGGCGGTGATTTTATAGCCCTGCATCAAGAGATCCTGCCAGAGATCTATCGCCGGCTGCGTGAAGGGATTCTGGATTTGCAGGGGTATCGGCAAGGGCAGACCGAGATCGGTCGCGTCCACCAGAATCGGGCCATTGGCGACCTCGACGGTATCCACCGCGTTCCAGTCGATATTGCCGCCCAGCTCGAAAGCACAGCCGCGGCAGAAGTTGGCGAACAAGGGGCCGGGAAAAGTCAGCGGATGATTCACCTGGAATAGCGCGCCTTCGGCGTTGGACAGCCGCTGAATTTCGCCCAGCGTGACGTCTTCAAAGCCGTGGCGGTATTCCAGCACGCCGCGGGTTTCACCAAAGGTATTGGCGTGGCCGAAGTAGGTGATGATTTCGCGCCCCGGCCAGATCAGCAAATCGGGATGTGCCCGCTGCAGGGCGCCCAACTCGTCCCAATGCCGACCGGTGACGTACTCGGTCACGAATAACACGTCGAGTTGAGCTGCGCGAGCTTGCTCGATGAAATCCGCATCGTCCGGCGCATTCGGGTTCGAATGAAAACCGTGCATATGCGTGTCGGCGTGATACCAGGCGGGCCCGGTGCGCGCGACATGACTGGCGTTGACCGGATCGGCTGATGGTACGGGTCCGGTCGGCGGGTTCAGGCAAGCAACCTGCACTTCCCAATTCGCGCCGCTCGGCCCGACCGCAGCAATACCCAAATCCACGTACCAGACACCCGGCTCGATCGCGCCCGGTGTATAGCCGCGGTCGGCGCTGTCGCTTTGCACGAATACCGGCGGCTGGCTGCCGATCTTGCCCTGCCGGCTGCCCGACCAGCCGCGAAAACCAAAAGGCGAGCGATAGCCGTCGTTATCCCACAGGCCCAGATCGAATACCGTTTGCGTAATCGGCGTAGACGGCAGCGGCAGTACATCTGTCCAGCGATAACCGACCTCGATGCGGGTCGTGCCTGGCACGACGTCGAAGGGCAGCATGCGGTAAGTCTTTGCGTCCGCCATCGCCGCGCTGCCGCTCATCAGCAGCGGCGCCTCGCCGGATGCGCAGCGCGGCGCATTCGCGGGTGGCGGCGGATTCGGTCCCGCGCCGCCCGATCCACCCGATCCCGCGCTACCACCGCTGCCGCCTGCACCACCGACCGAGGCCGGGAAATCATCATCGCCACCGCTTTTGCAGGCGGCGAGCAGCACTGCGGCGAGCACTATCCAGACTTTCATCCGCCAGTTCCTTTTTGCTTCAGCGCGGATAGCTGGGCGCTGGTCACACACAATCGGTACACCAGCGTTTCGGTAAATACCTTGTAGTAGCGGAGCTGGCAGTCTCGGGACAGCTTCTGCATCAGCGTGCCGTTGACCTTGAGCAGCATCACCTGGGTCGTTGCGATGATGCTGGCGGTGCGTTTGTACCGGGTGAGAAAGCCCATCTCACCGAAGCAGTCGCCTTCGGTGAGCATCTGGATGGACTGGCCACCCTTGTGTACCCCCACGCTGCCACGCACGATGATGTAAAAAGTGTTGTCGATCTCGCCCTCGGTGATGATCGTATCGCCGGCCTGGTAGGAGACGATACTGCTCACACCCAGCAACTCCTCGATCTCTCCATCGCTGAAATCCGTGAAAAAGCTCAGGCGGCGCAGCGCATCGCGGTGTTCGCGGCGGCTGCTGCGTGGCGCCGGATTGCCCAGAGCATCGTTGATGCGCAACAGCTCCACCGACAGCTCGCGACCGCTGGCAGGACGCTCGGCGGGGTTCTTGCTCAGCAGCCGGTTGATCAGCTCACACAGTTCCCGCGGCATCTCCGGCAGCTTGCGGGCCAGCTCCGGCGCCGGGGTGCTGCGCACTTCGTTCAGCAAGTGCTGCATGTCCTTGCCGCGAAATGGCGGCTCGCCCGCCAGCAGCTCGTAGCCGACCATGCCGAGCGAATACAGATCGCCGCGCGGTGAAGGTCCATCACCGCGCAACTGCTCCGGCGGCAGATACAGCGGCGAACCGACCACCGGACCGGTTTCGCCGTCCGCGCGGCCCTGCATGATTTCGGCCACGCTGAAATCCATGATTTTGACCAGGCTCTCGCCGGCCAGCATCACATTGCTCGGCTTGATATCCCGATGCAGCACGCCCTTGCCGTGGGCGTAATCCAGAGCCTGCGCACATTTGAACAAGACATTCACCACATCCGTCACACCAAGGCGCTTGCCGTCCTTGCGCGTGTACTGGCGCAGCGTCTCGCCGGGCACATACTCCATCACGATGTAGCTGAGTTCACCTTCAACCCCGGCGTCGAACACCGAAACGATGTGCGGATGCTGCAGGATGCCGGCCGCGTGCGCTTCGTTGAAAAAATTGTGCCGCATGGACACCGTGTCGCCCTCACCGGCGACGGGCGGCTCCGGCAGGCCCACCTTGATCGCGACATCACGCCGGACGAAAGGATCGAAGCCGTGGTAGACCACCCCGCAGGTGCCGCGGCCAATCTCTTCGCGTAATTCGTATTTGCCGAGCGTGCGCGGTTTGCCCGCCGCACTAACCCCAGCCGCGGACTTCCCCGCCGCGGACGTCACCGGGGCCGCGCCCGCCGTAATCTTTTGTTGTTTCATGCTCCCCAACCTGTTCGAGCGATCGCTCTACGGCGCCAGCTCGACCTTTACCATCACCTTACTCTGACCTGTGCCCTGCCGTCTGCCGGCAGCGAGTATGCCGCTGCTGCTCTCGCTGGTGGTGTCCACGACGCCGCTCAGATCCAGCCATTCGCCCAAGGGGCCGCTGACGGTGGTGGTCGTCCCCGATCGCTCGATGCGGCCGCCGCCGGCCGGCCGCTCCTGGCGTGGACTGATCTCCAGCAGTACCTGGTCGCCTTGCAAGCGCGGACGAACGACGAAGCCGGTGCGTACTTCCTGCATCTGCACCGTTTCCACAAACTGGCCATTGGGTAGATATTGCCGCTGTACATAGGGCAGAGTCTGACCGATATAAATCGTGCCCTCATAGCCTTCCAACACGCGCAGGTTCTGCGTATCCCCCGCACGGTTGCGCCGGTGCTCGTCCTGCACCCGCAGGCGCGGGCGGCGCGCCCGGCCCTGCTCGTCCGGCAGCACGATCTCGCCATAGCCGACTTCAACCCGCCCGCTGATCTGGGCCTCGCGCTCGTGCTCTTCGCCCTCGCGCAATTGGCGCACAGTGATCATGAGCTGGCGCGCAGCGACGTCCAGCGTCTCCAGCAGCGCACGCAGTTCGCGGATTTGCGCCGGCCTGGCGCGGATGATCAGCTTGTTCGCATGCGCGCTGGCGCTACCGTCGGGCGCCAGCGCGTCTTGCACGACCGGCAGTAATTCCTCCGGCGTGCGGTGGCGCAGCTCGATCACCTCCAGCACGGCCGATTCCGCCGCGGCATTCGTCGCAACCGGCGCCAGCAGCACAAACGCAGCCAGAAAGGCTATAACAGAGCGCGTGACCGACCTCCATTCCCCTTTATGTGCGCATCAATGATACGCCGCGCCGCCGTGCTGGCATGCCTGTTCTTGATCGCGGCTTGGGGGGTTGCCTGCGCCGCGGCGCCCTGTGCCGACGACTCGGGTCAGGCGTCGCTGCGGCAGATGCAGGTCTTTCTGGATGGTGATGGGACGCGCCATGCCCTCGCCGTGGAAGTGGCCGATTCTGCGCAGGAGCGGGCACGCGGGCTGATGTGCCGGCGGGCATTGGCAACGGACTCCGGCATGCTGTTTATCTATCCGGAAGAAACCCTCGCGCGCATGTGGATGAAAGACACGCTGCTGGCGCTCGATATGCTGTTTATCGCCAGCGATGGTCGCATCGTCAAAGTTGTGGAACATACACAAGCACTGAGCGAAGACTGGGTTGAGGCCAAGCAGCCGGTGCGCTACGTGCTGGAACTAAAAGCCGGCAGCGCGCGGCGTCTGGGCCTCAAAACTGGCGACCGGCTACGTCTAGAGTCGCATAACCGTTAGTTAGTTTGTCATCGCGAGGAACCCTTCGACAAGCTCAGGATAAACTCCGTGACGAAGCGATCTCGTAGCCCCCGATTCGTTTAACCGCGAGATTGCTTCACGGAGTTTATCCTGAGCTTGTCGAAGGGTTCGCAATGACATCCAGGCGGCTCAACCGCTGCCTATATCCGCCAAAGCGCGCTGCACACCCCGTCGCCAGCCGTTCTCCAGCACACGCGCAATCAAACCACCAGTAAACGGAATTCTCGGATCGAAGCTGATGCTGTAGTCGAGCTGTGTGTCGCCGGACGCCTCCTTGAACAGAATCACACCGCGATGATTCTTGATCGGACTGCCGCGCGACACCACGTATTCGATGCGCTTGGGCGGCTCGAACACCACGATCGTCTCTTCGAACGGCGGGCCGATCGCCTTGATCTCGCGCACCGAACCCAGTCCGTTCGGTTCAGCGGGGTCTTGCCCATCCTTGATGCGCCGGAATTGTCCCGGCCAGATGCGACCGAATTTTTCGTGGTCGGCGAAGTAGGCGAACACCTGCGCGGGTGGCGCGGCGAAGAATTGCTGGAAATGCACCTGCTGGCTGGGCATATCTCCTCCTGAAAATTTTTTCATCCGGCCATGCTCGCCGGCTGCAGCTCGGGCAGCACCTCGGCCGCTGCGCGCTCACCCGAGCGTATTGCGCCGTCTATGTAACCGTTCCAAATCGTCGCCGTTTCGGTGCCGGCCCAGTGAATGCGCTCTACCGGGGCACGCAAGGCGGGACCATAATCGCTCCAGCCGCCCGGCGCGAAAAACCCGGCATAGCCGCCGCGGCTCCACTCTTCCGCCGACCAGTTCTGCTCGATGTATTCGATCGGCTGCCGCGCCTGCTCGCCGAAGTAGCGCACAAAGCAGTTGATGGTCGCGACGCGCCGTTCCTCGCGCGTCTTGTCACCATAGATGCGGCCGTCGCTGCCCTCCATAAAGCCCATCAGCACGCCGACATGCAAATCCGGCGTCGAATTGTCATACGCGAGCTTTACCGGCCCGGTGTCGCTGGTCGCCTGCCCGGCCAGGCCTTGTTCGCGCCAGAACGGTTTCGGATAAACGCATTGCACCTTGATGACCGTGCCGAGCGGCATGCGCTGCGTGAGCTGGTCGCGCAGCCCCGGCAAGGCCGGCGTGTAGCGGATGCGTCCCGCGAGCGCGGGTGGCAGCGCGACAATCACACGCTCGGCCCGTACCGTATAGTTCTCGCCGTGTATGGACACCCCGGCGCGATCCTGCTCGATATGCGTCACCGGCGACGCCAGGTGCACGCGCGAGCCGAGCTGTTCCGCCATGCGGATCGCGACCAGTTGCGAGCCACCGACAAAACGCCAGGCCTGCGCGCCGCCCGAGGTATTGATCAGATTCTCCAGACTGCCGCCGGAGTGGATGTAGAACAGCACGTGCAGCAGCGACACATCGCGCGGCTGCACCGAAAACACCGCTTCGATGGCGAGCTGCAGCAAATGCCGCGCACCGTCGCTATAGAGATGCTCGTCCATCCAGGTCTGGAATGTCTGGCTGTCCCAGAGCGCGGCCTTGGCCGCGGTCCAGGGCGCCTCCAGCGGCACCGTGCGCGCCATGCGGTTGAGCCGCGTCATCGCCAGGCCCGCTTCGAGCGAACCGAGCACGTCGTGGCGGGGGATGCGGCCGCTATAGGTGTGGCGTTCGCCGTCGCGATAGTCCACGTAGTCGCCGCTGTCATAGGTCGGATAGGTCGCAACGCCGACGGCCTTCGCAATTTCCAGCAAGCGGTCCTGCGTCGGCCCGGCCCATTGGCCGCCGATCTCGATCACGCCGCCACCGGGCAGTGGATGATTGAGCGTGCGTCCGCCGACCCGCTCGCGCGCTTCCAGAATCACGCCGTCTCGTCCGCCTTCAAGCAGCGCGCGGGCGCAAGCGAGGCCGGCGAAACCGGCCCCGACAATCGCCACATCCGTCTTGATCCGCCCGCGCGCCGGATTCAATTGCATTGGCCGCGCGGCAGCCACGGCCAACCAGCGGCTGTCCACGAGTCCCGCCGCGGCCAAACCGATCAGAAATTCGCGCCGGCGCAAAGCCATGTTCCCCCTTGCCCGATTTCCGGTAGTGCCTCAGTTTGCCGTTGAATTCCCGAGTTCGTCATTCCGGCGAAGGCCGGAATCCAGTCTTTTCAAACCCATGGACACCGGCCTGCGCCGGTGTGACGGCAAACTGAGACACTACCCGCCCACAACCTCGCAAAACGATAGCAGATCGGCTCAAATATAATGCTGGACTGCGCGTGGTATAACACTCCCTTGGAGAATCGGCGCGCGGCACCTAAGACGGAGAACTTCGATGAGCAATATCGGGACAGTCGCGGTCCGCGAGTACATGACCACCAAACTGGTCACCTTCACGCCCGATATGGAGGTCATGAGCGCGCTCGCGCAACTGGTGCAGCACGGCCATTCCGGTGCACCGGTGCTGGATGCGGCCGGCCGGCTGATCGGTATGCTCTCGGAAAAAGACTGTCTGAAAGTCGCAGTGATGGCCAATTTCGAAGGCGTCTCGCCCGGCAAGGTCAGCGACTACATGACCACTCAGGTCAAATCCATCGGACCGGACACCAGCTTGCTCGAAATCGCCGGCGTGTTCATTGACGCGCCGTTCAAGCGTCTGCCGGTGATCGAGAACGGCAAGCTACTAGGACAGATTTCGCGCTCCGACGTGCTGCGCGCCATTAATGATCTGAGTTAACTCGCGGTAGTGGTTACCAACGGCGGTCGTTGAACCCGCGCATGCCTGAAGCCATACCCGAAGCAAGACCCGAAGCGGGCGAGCCCAAGCCCAAAGCTGCTCCGACCGTAGTCGGCCTCGCACTGGGCAGCGGCTCGGCGCGCGGCTGGTCGCATATCGGCGTGATTCTCGAACTCGAAGCCATGGGCATCCGCCCGCAGGTCGTGGCCGGCACCTCGATCGGCGCCCTGGTCGGCGCGGTCTACGTAGTGGGCGAGTTACAAGAGTTCGCCGATTGGGTGCAAAAGCTCACCGTGCGAGATGTCGTCGGCCTGATCGACATCACCTTTACCGGCGGCATGGTGAAAGGCGAGAAGCTGTTCGGTTTCTTCCACGAACGGCATCGCAATCCGAACATCGAAGAGCTGGAACAACGCTTTGTCAGCGTCGCGACGGAAATGAAAACCGGCCGCGAGGTCTGGATAACGCGCGGCCCGATCCTGCCGGCGGCGCGCGCCTCCTGCGCCATGCCGGGACTGTTCTCGCCGTATAAATTCGATGAGCGTTGGATGCTGGATGGCGGCCTGGTCAATCCGGTGCCCGTGTCGGCCTGCCGCGCGCTGGGCGCGGAGGTGGTGATTGCGGTGAATCTGAACGCGCAATTGATCGGCCCCCATCTGTCGCGCGCCAGCGTGCAGGAGCAGGAGGCGGAGATGGCCGCTGAGCCGGAGAATAAAAGCTTCTGGCAGAAGGTAGTAGGGTTTCTCTCCAGCGGCGATATGGAAAATCCGGGCTTGTTCGATGTGATCGGCTCCAGCGTCAACATCATGCAGGACCGGCTCACCCGCAGCCGCATGGCCGGCGACCCACCCGAGATCACGCTGATCCCGCTGCTGCAGGACTTCGCGCTGATGGATTTTCACCGCGCCGCCGAGGCGATCGAAGAAGGCCGCCGCGTGGTGCGCAGCCACGAACAAAGTATCCGTGCCTGGGTTGGGATTTAGCAGTCGGAGCGCGTAAGCCTTTAGCCCCGGCGAAGGCCGGGGGAAGAATCTCGCTTCTCCGTCATTCCCGCGCACGCGGGAATCTTTTCACTCACGACCATATCTGCGGCGCTGCGAGTAACGATAGAAGCCGCTCTGCTCCTCGGCGCGAACGGTTTCCGCCTCGGCGCCAAAACTCTCCTCCTGCAGTTTTTGCAGCTCACGAGCTTCGTCCTCGCCGTCGTACTCCTTTTGGATGCGCTCGCGTTCCACTCTATAGCGCTGGCCGCTGTCCCAGGCCTCGTCGCGGCTGCGGTCCAGCTCGTCCCAGCGCTGTAGCGCAGCCTCGTCCATGCCCATGCCGCGGCGGATATTCCGCAAAGCCGCGTTGCGCTGCGCTGGCGACAGCGCGTGTAAATCACTCTGCACCGATTCGACGGCGAGAAAGCGGTTCATCAACTCAGTCTGGCGCGTCTGCACAAAAGCACCGGCCTTGTCGCCATAGGCCTCATTGATGGCACCCACATAGCTCGCCAGCTTGTCGTCCAGCGGCACACCCTCGGCCGCGTTCAGCGCGGCGAGCGGGCCCTGAATCCGCGCCGTTCTCTGCTCACTTGCCCAGATTTCGGCGGCGTCGGCGCCGAAGGCGGCCCGACGCGCCGCCAGCAGCGCGGCACGGCGTTCCTGCGGCGACATGCGCATCAGCACCTCGCGGTTCTCGCGCAACCAGTCGTTGTACTGCGTGAGCTTTTGAAATTGTGCGTAAAGCGGGTCGGCCAGCTCCGGGAAAAGTTGTTGCAAAAAGGCGTAGAGACGAAAACTCCAGTCCTCCGGATAGCGCGCCATCAGATACGCAATCAACTGCTCGATCGCCTTGATCTGCGCGTGCTTGCGGTGAATGACCACCTTGAACTGCTCGCGCAGACCGGCAATGAACTCGCTGTCTTGCGCCGAGAGCGACACCGCATATACGGCCGGTGGTGTTGCCGAATACGCGGCCGCTGGGGGCGGTGTTAACGGCCGGATACTCGTCGCGGGAGTAACTGCCGTTGTGGGCGTAACTTGATCTTCACCCAACAGCCAGGCCAGACCCATTCCGGCCAGGGCAAAGCCGAGAATCACCGACAGCAGCACTTTGCGTCTATTCACAACTGTCGTCCGTTGAGGCTGCACAAAAACCAGGGGCCTTTACCCTCGCGGGTAAAGGCCCTCGTCTGTTAATTCTAAGCAGTCAATCAATAGCCATTGTCCGCACGCGGCTCAGAAGCCGCTATCGGCAATGTAGTCGGTCATGGCCGCGTAATACTCCATCTCGTCGAAAGTGTCCGGCGGCACGCCAACGACATCGAGATGATCCTGGTTGATGACCCAGTTCTTCGAGGTCATCGCGATGGACGGCGGCGCGTTGAGATTCGTCACGTTGCCGGTGTCGGTTTTCTCGTAGACATAGTCGAGGCAGCCCCAGCATTCGCTGTACTGTAGGCGGTAGCCCATTTGCTGCGAGTTGATGCCGACCAGGCCGTCATCGTCGGTATCGCTGGGGTTGCCGTTACCGATGCCGAGCGCGCCGTCGCCATCCGCGTCGGTGGTGGCATAGCCGTCCGCATCCGGGTTGAGGAAGTACTCATTGACGATATACAGCGCCGGATTCATGGATGAACCCTGCTGCGCGGTGATGAAGCTGCGCGGCCGCGCGATGTAAGTCGTGCTGGCCGGGTTGTTGGTATTGAAGATTTTGGTGCCGGTGGTGACACCGTCGCTGCTGCTGATGTCGTCGTGAATCAACTGCTTCAGGCCGGCGTAGGCGTCGTTGCCGGGGCCGTAGACGATATCGCCGTAAAGTTCGGCCAGCGCCTCGATCACCGAGGACACGCCGGGGCCGAGATTCCACACATGCTTGGCAATCGGCGAGCCGCGGTGCGGCGAGGAAATACTGATGCCGTACTTCACCACATTGTGGCCCTTGTTGGTGTACAGCGACTTGGCCGCTTTGCGCAGGTCAAGACCGCCCTGCGAATGGCCGACGATGTTCACGTACTGCGCACCGGATGAAGCCATATAACCCAGGATGTCCTGGTACAGCTCGTAACCGCGCTGCTCGGACGACTGAAACGGTGTGACCGAAGCGATGAAGGACTTCTGCGCCGAATTGATGTCGTGGTTGCAGTAGTACTCGCCCCACTGGTCGCAGGGGTCGAGCACGAACACGCCGTAGTCGTCGCCCCAGTAGTCGTAGCCGAGAATGTCGTCGAAGCCGGCCATGCCGTGCGCGAAGACGATCGGATAAAGGGTTTTGTTGGCATCGCGCGCGAGCGCGGGGCCGGTGATGGCGGCGAACGCGAATGCCGCGGCCAGCAGGACTGCTTTCCTCATGGGTCTTCTCCTAATCGCACACACACGGTTTGCCGCATCGCGCTTTAAATACGCTTGCGTTTGTTAATAGGTCGTTAGAATACGCTCATGTTTTCAAAAAGCAAGGGCGGGGCCAAACCCCCGGTGTTCCGCCCCCAGCCCCTGCCCCGGGGACGCCACCGGCTGAGCGCGGAGGTGGTGCGGGCGTCGCAGCGCCAGCGGCTGGTGCAGGCCATGTTGTCGCTGGTCGGCGAGCGGGGCTATGCCGCGACCAGCGTACCGGCGGTGACGGCCGCCGCGCGGGTCGCGCGCAATACTTTCTACCAGTTCTTTCCGGACAAGGAGAGCTGCTTCCTGGCCGCCTGTGCGGAGGCCGCGGCGGATGGCATCGCCACCATGGAAACCTTCGGCATCGAGGCCGACTGGGTCGTCGGCGTGCGGCGCGGCATGCGCACCTGGCTACAGTGGTGGCAGGAGCGGCCGGGGTTTGCGCGGGCTTACCTGGTGGAACTGCCGCTGGTCGGCGAGGGCGCGGTGCGCCAGCGCGAAAACGCCTACCAGCGCTTCGAGCAATTGTTCATGCGCCTGGGCGCGCGCGTCCGGCGCGAGCAGCCGGGCCTGCAGCCATTGCCGGACTTCGTACCCCGGGTGCTGGTGTATGCACTGCTGGAACTGGTGGCGGCCGAAGTGCGCGCCGGACGCATCGGGCGCCTGACCGCCATCGAGGACACGGCGATGTTTGTGACGGTCAAGCTCCTTGCTGACGAAACCTACGCGCAACTGACACTGCCGCCCCAGAAAAACGCCAAGGGCTGAGTCGCAGCAGTAGTAGCCCCGTCGGCCTGCGATGCGAGCCCTATGGGTACCTCACACCCGTCAACCGCAGCTTGTCGTCCAGCGGCACGCCCTCGGCCGCGTTCAGCGCGGCGAGTGAGCCCCGAATCCGCGCAGTTCTCGCCGCGCCCGCCCGGATTTCCGCGGCATCGGCGCCAAAGGCCGCATGCAGTTCCGCGTCAGCCCGGGGCGTGCGGTGAAGATGGGTACGGTTTCCGCGGCGCCAGGATGAATTGCGAACCATCGCCGAAGCGCTTAGACTTTCTCCGTCCGGCGTTTCTTCATTACCGGGCAAGGTTTCGCGTAAAGCGAAATAACAGGGAACCGTGTGCAAATCACGGGCTGTCGCGCAACTGTAAGTAACGCATAAATCTTTACCGGTGGTACCCACTGTTCCGGCGACGGGATGGGAAGGGCGGCAAAGATGTTACGAGCCAGGAGACCTACCTTGTCCGCAACGGCGATGCTTCCGCGGTCTGGGGCTTTGGTCAGCGTGATGAACTCGCTCATTCCCGTGTCTTTACGGGAATCGTGGGTTCGCCTTTCCTCCTCCGTCTGCGGTGCCTCGGGAAGTTTTCGGCCGGGCGTATCGCTCATTCAGAACGGAAGGAAGGATCAATATGCTGACACACAATCTCGGCTATCCGCGCATTGGTAGCCGGCGGGAACTCAAGAAAGCCTGCGAGAGCTACTGGTCATCCAGGATCAGCGCGGCTGAACTCCATGCAGTCGCGCAGGACCTGCGTCGCCAGCACTGGCGACTGCAGCAGGAATCGGGAATCGACTTGATTCCCTGCAACGATTTCTCGCTTTACGATCAGGTGCTGGATCACTCGTTCCTGTTTGGCGCCATTCCAGCTCGCTTCCGGCCGCTGCTCGACCGGGCCGAGAACGATGGGCTGGATCTGTACTTCGCCATGGCGCGGGGCCACCAGAACGACGGACTCGACCTCATCGCCATGGAAATGACGAAATGGTTCGATACCAACTACCACTATCTGGTGCCGGAGTTCACCCGCAATCAGAGCTTCAGTCTCAACGCGCAAAAGCTCGTTAACGAGTACGCCGAAGCGCGGCGGCTCGGCATCAATGCCAAACCGGTATTGATCGGCCCGGTAACTTATCTGCTACTCGGCAAGGAGAAGGAGGCGGATTTCAATCGGCTTGATCTGCTACCGGCACTGCTGCCGGTTTACGCGGAAGCGCTGCAAGCGCTGGCGCAGCTCGGCGCGGAATACGTTCAGATGGATGAACCTTTTCTGGCGCTGGACTTATCCGATGCGGCGAGACCGGCATATACGCTCGCCTACGAAGCGATCGCCCGCGCCTGTCCATCACTGAAGATCATCCTCGCCAGCTATTTCGCCGGGCTGGACCGCAATGCCGCACTTGCCACGAGCCTGCCGCTCCACTGCCTGCACCTGGATCTGGCCAGGGCACCGGCGCAACTGGAGCAAGTGCTCTCCCTGGCGCCACGCAAGCTGAGTATTTCTCTTGGCCTTGTGAACGGCCGCAACGTGTGGAAGAACGATTTGCAGGACTCGCTGGCTTTGATCAGCCGCGCCGTGGAAACGCTGGGTGAGAAGCGCGTCGCCCTGGCACCTTCCTGCTCGCTGCTGCATGTGCCCTGTGACCTGGAGCTGGAGAGTGATAACACGGCCTTGCCTTCCGAAAAAAAGCGTTGGCTGGCTTTTGCACGACAGAAGCTGGAGGAAGTTGCGGTCTTGCGCGGCCTCGCCCAGGCAGGCTCCGGTCACGACTATACGCAGCATCTCAAGCAGAATCTGCTCGACCTGGAAAGCTACCGCCAGTCGACGCTGGTCCACCGACCGACCGTCAAGCAGCGAGCGGCGGCGGTCAAACCCGAGGAGCTGCGGCGGCAGCCGTTTGCCACGCGCCAGCACCGTCAGCAAAGGGCGCTGAAGCTGCCGTTGTTTCCGACCACGACCATCGGCTCTTTCCCGCAAACCGACGGCGTGCGGCAGTTACGCCTGCGGCTTAAAAAGGGTGACATCACCGAGGCTCGGTACCGCGCAGAAATCCGCGCGGAAATCCAGCGAACCATCCACTGGCAGGAGGACATCGGTCTGGATGTGCTGGTACATGGCGAGTTCGAGCGTAACGATATGGTGGAGTACTTCGGCGAACTGCTGGAGGGGTTTGCGATTACCGGCAATGGCTGGGTGCAAAGCTATGGCTCCCGTTGCGTGAAGCCGCCCATCATTTACGGCGATGTTCAGCGCGCTTGTCCCATGACGGTGGCCTGGTCCGCCTACGCGCAATCCCTGACGCAGAAGCTCGTGAAAGGAATGCTCACTGGCCCGGTCACGATCTTGCAGTGGTCGTTCGTACGCGAGGACCAGCCACGCTCTAGCACGGCTATGCAAATCGCTTTGGCCATTCGTGACGAGGCGCGCGATCTTGAAGCAGCCGGAATCCGCATTATTCAGATTGATGAGCCCGCGATCCGCGAAGGACTGCCATTGCGTCACGCCGACTGGAACGACTACTTACGCTGGGCCGTGGATGCGTTCCGCCTGGCCTGCTCCGGCGTGGCCGATGAGACGCAAATTCACACCCATATGTGCTACTCGGAGTTCAACGACATTATCGAGTCTATCGCGGATATGGATGCCGACGTCATCACCATCGAGACCGCACGCTCGCAGATGAAGCTGCTCGACGCGTTTACGGACTTTCGCTATCCCAACGAGATCGGTCCCGGCGTTTACGACATCCATTCGCCGCGGGTCGCAACCGAACAGGAAATGCTGGCGTTATTGCGCCAGGCCCTGGTCGTGCTGCCGGCCCGCAATCTGTGGGTGAATCCCGATTGCGGCCTGAAAACCCGCAAGTGGGCGGAAACCGATGTGGCGCTGGTCAACATGGTGGCCGCGGCCAAGGCGCTTCGGCGACAACTGGCCTAGCCGGCCCGGCGATCCCGCTGGCTATGCCTCGGCATAGCCCCTGCTCGATGCGGGACACTGCGCGCTGGAGACACCCGGCGGTGAGATTGCAGAGTTACTGCGCGATGTTCTCGGCCGGCGCCCAAAAGTGCTCCAGGTTTTGGGTCGCGGCTAGCGGAATGAACCCTGCGCGCCGTGGCGGGAACTCACTGACAAACAACCGACAAAAGCCGGAGGCTGTCGCATGTTTCTCAGGGGCTCAGCGTCGCGGCAGCGTTCCCTGGTTTGTTGCGGGTTGGCGACTGCGCTGGCGCTGATGACCGCCTGCAGCGGCGACGGCGAGGGGCTGGATGAGAACGGTCTGCCGCTGCCGCCCGGCGGCGCTCCGCCCGCGCCGATGCAGCCCACCATCGAATCCATTCAGGCCCAGGTGTTTACGCCGATTTGTACCGAGTGCCATGCGGGCGCGAGCGCGTCAGCCGACATGCGTCTGGATGACGCTGAAACCAGCCACGCCATGCTGGTAATGGTGCGCAGCAACGAGGTTCCGGCCTTGTTCCGGGTCCAACCCGGCGATCCCGATAACAGCTATCTGGTGCACAAAATCGAGGGCCGGCAGGCGGTGGGCGGGCGCATGCCCTTGGGCCGGCCACCCTTGTCGGCGGCAATGATCGCCAACATCCGCCAGTGGATTAGTGCAGGCGCTATGCCGCCGGCCGCCGGCGGCAGCGGCGGTACCGGTGGCACCGGCGGTGCGGGTGGTGGTGCCGGAATGGGTGGCGGCGGCGGCTCGGGTGGTAGCGGCGGTGCGGGTGGCCAGCTCCAGCCCAGCATCGTTTCGATTCAGGAGCAGGTATTCACACCGATATGCGCGGAATGCCATGCGGGAGCCTTTCCGTCCGGGGCATTAAGGCTGGAGGACACACAAACGAGCCACGCCATGCTGGTCAATGTGCGCAGCGCGGAGGTTCTGCTTTTCTTCCGCGTCGAGCCCGGTAATCCCGACAACAGCTATCTGATTCAAAAGCTGGAAGGCCGGGCCCTGCTTGGCGGGCGCATGCCCTTAGGCCGGCCGCCCCTTTCGCCCGAAACTATCGCCGTTATCCGCCAGTGGATTACCGAGGGTGCTGCACCCCCGCCGGTACCGGGGCCGTGAATCGGGGCGGCGCGCCAGCACTGCTGATCGCTCTGCTGGTTTGCTGCGGTGGCGCTGCCGCAGAGCCCTACCTTGCAGTGCGGGAGGGCCTAAAGTGCCTG
The DNA here is from genome assembly GCA_050740255.1 of Nevskiales bacterium. Lineage (GTDB taxonomy): Bacteria > Pseudomonadota > Gammaproteobacteria > Nevskiales > JBOICV01 > JBOICV01. The sequence continues at coordinate 18,955 of JBOICV010000170.1, forward strand.
TCCTGCCACGTCAACCCGAGTGGTGGCGGTTTACGCACGGCCTTCGGCAACGCTTATGCGCAAACCCGGCTGGCGGCCGAGCGCATCGAAACGGGCGACGAAATCTGGACCGGCGTGCTCAATAAGTTCCTTGCGATCGGCGGCGATTTTCGCGGCGCGGCGAGTTATACCGGGGTACCGCGCCAGAAATCGCAAAGCGCGTTCGAAACCCAGGAGTTCCGCTTATACGCGGCAGCCAGCGTGATTCCCGATCGCTTGGCGTTGTATCTGGACCAGCGTGTCGCCCCGGGCGGTAGCAGCAACCAGGAGGCTTACGCGCGCCTGTCGTTCGGCGCAGGGCGCTACTACCTCAAAGCGGGCCAGATGTATCTACCGTACGGACTAAGATTGGAAGACGATACCGCCTTCATCCGGCAGGCGCCCGGGATTAACTTCACGACCCCGGACAATGGCCTTGAGTTCGGTCTGGAAACACAGTGGTGGACCGCGCAACTGGCGGTATCGAACGGCAGCGCGGGCGCGGCGGAGAACAACTCCGGCAAGCAGGCCAGCCTGCGCGTAGAACAGGTGCGCAACCGCTGGCGCGCCGGCTTCAGCGCCAATTTCAATCAGGCGGACCGCGGTGACCGCAATATGCAGAACCTGTTCGTCGGGCTCAGGACCGGACCGGTCGTGTGGCTGGCCGAGGCCGATCATATCGACGATGACAGCCTGCCCAGCGGGCGACGACGCCAGTGGGCTGGCCTGCTCGAAGCCAACTGGACTTGGCGGCAAGGGCAAAACCTGAAGCTCACCACCGAGTATTTCGAGCCGAACGACGCGCTTGATGAGGACGAGCAGAACCGTTACAGCCTGGTCTGGGAGTACACCCCGATTCAGTTCCTGCAATCGCGGCTGGGTCTGCGCATCAATGACGGCATCCCGCAGAACGATTTGCAGAACCGCCGCACGCTATTCTGGGGGCTACACGGATTCTTTTAGCGCAAGTGCAACTGCGGATTTAACGTCTGCGCAGGAACCGGCGGCCAATAGTCTGGCCAGCGCCTTGCAGGCACTGACGGATTCCGCAGCAGACGCGACTTTGCCAATGCCGGCGGCCACCGGCGTGGCCGAAGCTTCCGTTAGCAGACGCGTCAGTTCCTGCGCGGATAGATCAGGCTGCACTTCCAGCAGCAGCGCCACGACGCCGGTCACATGCGCGGCGGCCATGGAGCTGCCCGACCGGAACGCGTAGCCGGAGTTTGGGGCAGTCGTCAGGATATCCAGTCCCGGCGCGAACAGCCGGTGTTGCGCGCCGGTGCCGGCACGGCCCGCTATGCCGACGGCGAGCACTCCCTCTACCGAAGTGGGGAATAGGCGATGGTCGGCCGCTGCTTCCGGCATCGCGCCCACTACTTGTACCCCGCGCGCGAGCGCCGCGCGCAGCAGCCGCTCCAGCAAGGGATCCGGTGGTCCGGACAGGCTCAAATTGATGACTTGGCTGCCGCGCGCAACCGCCGCGGCCAGCGCCACTGCGAGCGTGAAGCTACTGCACTGGGCGCTGCCGCGCGCGAGCGGCCGGCAGGCCTTGAACGCGAGGATTTCGGCTCGTGGCGCTACGCCGACGATGCCCTTGGCGTTGTTGCTGCTGGCCGCGATCACGCCCGCCACAGCGGTGCCATGCAAGTCGTCGTGAAAGTCGTCATCTGACGATCGAACAAAGTCGTCGTAGGCCCCAATGCGGCCAGACAAGTCCGGATGCTGCAAGTCCACACCGGTGTCTATGAGCGCGACGCGCACACCGCGGCCCTGCGCCCAGCGATGCGCTTGCGCCAATTGCAGCTTGGCGACGCTGTACTGAAACTCGCTGTAGGGATCGTCGTAGTCCGAACCCAGCGTCGAAAAGGTTTGCATGGGCTGCGCCGACTCGACGCGCGGATCCACTGCAAGCATGCGCAAAAGCTCGTCGCGCGACTGGTCAGCCGCCAATTGAAACACCACGCAGTACACGCGCAGCAGCTCGATCGGCCATACCTCCACCGGCGTCAAGCGGTAGTCCCGGCTCAATTCGCTGACGGCTCTGCGCGCGGCATTGGCTGCGCTGTAACCGCGCCCGCGACCGCCCCGTTTCCCGTATGCACCGCCGCCCCTTACGACGGCGGTCGGCGGGTTGTGCACGGTGACCACGACTTGTCGCTGGGGATCTTCGCGCGCAGCGCTGGCCGCCGGTGACCGCAGCTCCGGCGCCGTCGCGCACGCGGCGCACAGCACCGCCAGCGTCAAGCTGACGGTTAACGCGAGTCGCATTACTGGGCTACTCCTGGTGCAGAACCGCCACGAAGCCGACCCCCGGCTGCGCAGTCAGGGTGCGCGCGGCCAGGTCCAGATTCGCGCCTGCGGCCGGTGGGTCGATCGCGACGAGGAACACGCCAGCCGGCGAGGGTCCGCCGACAATCCGTCCTTTGATCTTCGCCAGCGCCGCCTGCATCTGGGCAGCCGTCACCGATTCTTCGAACACGACTTGCAGTTGGGCTGCGCGCTCTACCTGGGCTGGGCTGGTGAGGGTGTGGTAAGCAGGCTCGGGGGGCGGACGGGTTGCGATCCAGCCCAGTGCCAGCGCCAGCGCGGCAATCGCCGCCGCTTGCGCCGCAATCGCGCTAGCAAAAACGAAATGGCGCTTTTTAGGGCGCGGCCGCGCAGCCTGGCGCAGGGCTCGCCACCACGCCGGTCCCATTGGGGTTTCAGCGGCGTCAATTCGCTGTATCAGTCGCGCGAACGACGCCTGCGGGGCGAGGCTGACCACCGGCCGCGCGGTAATGCGGCTGGCCACGGCGCGCTCCCATTGCAGCTCGTCCCGGCACTCGGCGCAAATGTCCAGATGAGCTTTGAGCCGGAGCAACTCATCCGCCGCCAGACTATTGTTGGCCAGCCAGGGCAGCGTCCGGCTCGCCCAGCTATGTTCGTCAACGCGTAATTTCAGCATGGCTATACCCTCGGTACCGTCGGCGCCGCCAGTTCTGGCAACAGCTTGCGCAGCCGCTGGCGCGCGTGGAACATGCGGGTCTTGACCGTGTTGACCGGGCAACCCGTGATCTCGGCGACTTCCTCACAGGAGTGTCCCAGAAAATAGGTCAGCTCCAGCGTCAGGCGATGTTCCACTGACAACTGCGCCAAGCCGCGCGCCACCCAGTCCTGCATCTCCCGCTCCGGACTGCGGCTGTCCTCCACCACAGTCGCCGGATGCGGCCCGTCGTCCTCGCTCTGGCTGCGCCAGCTACCATCCTGACGCTTGAGCGCCTTCAATGCCCGCCGGTAGGCGATGCCGATAATCCAGGTGGAAACCTGTGATTGGCCGCGGAATTCTGCCGCTTTCTGCCAAACCGTGAATAGCGTGTCGTTGATGATCTCCTCGACCAGGCCATAGCGGTCGGCAAAGCGCATCAGGAACCGCGACAAGCGCCGGTGATACAACAGGTAGAGTTGCTCGAACGCGGCCCGGTCGCGTCTTGCCACCCGTTCAATCAGCGCAAATTCGTCCTCGCCGCCGGCGCGCGGTAGCGAGGGTCGTGTGGCGCGGGACATATTCTGGTTCTGGAGTAGTCGTGGCCGAAAAGCGAAAACCGGTAGCTCTGGCTGTAAGTTCCCGCATACGCAAAAAAGGTTCATTCCCCACCAGCGATCATAGGTGGTCTCTGAACCGCGATGCTTTGCTTATTCAGTTCTACTGCGTGGTATAGCCACCGTCAATCGTCAGGATTGCGCCGCTCACGAACTTCGTGTCCCGGCTTCAGAGGTATTTCACGCCGGTGAGCTGCTCGGATAACGTCCAAAGCCCTGCCGCGAGAACCGGCTCGCGCGCCTCGGGACGGCAATCGGCTTTGTGCGGATAGCCTTTCAGCTCCTTGAAGCCACCCGGCCCGTAGTAGTCGCCGCCGGCTACGCCCGGTGCTGTGGCGACGTAGAGCGCAGGCAGCGCGCCCATCGCGGCCGGTTGCGCAAATAGCCGAGTAGACAGACGCATGAAGAAGCCGCCCAAATCCATATTGGTGGCCGCATATCCCGGGTGCGCCGCCGTCGCGACGATCGGCGAGCCGGCTTTTTTCAGTCGCCGGTCCAGCTCGTAAGTGAACAGCAGCGCAGCGAGCTTGCTCTTGCCGTAGGCGTCCATGTCCTTGTAAGGCTTGCGCTCGAAGTGCAGGTCGTCGAGGTCCATGCCGGGCGTCATCGTGTGCGCGAGGCTCGAGGTATTGACGATGCGCGCGCCCGGCGCGGCCTGCAGGCGCTCGAGCAGGAGGCCCGTCAGCGCGAAATGGCCCAGATGGTTGGTGCCGATATGCATCTCGAAACCATCGCGCGTTTTCTGGAACGGCACCAGAATCGCGCTGGCGTTATTGCACAGCAGGTCCAGCTTCGGAAAGCGGCTGGCGAAGGCGGCGGCGAACTGCCGCACCGAGGCCAGGTCCGCGAGATCGAGTTGCATGATCTCGACCTTCGCCTTCGGCACGCGGCGGTGCACTTCGTCCACGCCGGCCTGTGCGCGCGCGGCATCGCGGCAGGCTATGACCACGGTTGCGCCGGCAGCGGCCAGCCCGCTGGTGATCTCCAGCCCAAGACCGCGATTGGCGCCAGTGACCAGCGCCAGTTTTCCAGCCAATGATGGCATGTCAGCAGTAGTCCATTGCTTGGCTTTACTCATGTATTCGCTTCCTTCCGAAAACGCGATGATGGTGGCAAATGACCGCCCGCCAAACCCTCAAACGGGTTAAACGGTTCACCTGGCGTTGCGGACGTGCGAATCTAGGCTTCTCGAAACCGCCTATTGAGCTTTTCCTAAATGGCTAGCGGATTTTCTGCAACTCATGAAAGCCCCCGCTCGGCGCGATCGCGCCTCGCCGCCCCCTGTAGAAAAGGGGGCAGACGTTCACCGCTTGCGGTGAACGGCGGGGGATTTCGCACTGGCGCGGGCGTTAGTCAATCGCGCAATCCTCAATAGGACTGCGGCATGCGCAGCTATCGTTACTACGACTTCATCGTCGCCGGCACGGTGACGGTGCTGCTCTGCTCGAACCTGATCGGGCCGGGCAAGGTCTGCGCGATCGAGCTGCCCCTGATCGGCCTCTTAAGCTTCGGTGCCGGTAACTTGTTCTTTCCTATTGCCTACATTTTCGGCGACGTGCTGACCGAGGTGTACGGCTACGCCCGTGCGCGCCGCGCGATCTGGGCCGGCTTTGGCGCGCTGATTTTCGCCACGCTGATGACGCAAATCGTGCTGCGCATGCCGCCCTCGCCGCTCGAACCCTTCAACGCGCAGTTGCAGCCGGCGCTGGAAATCGCCTTCGGCTCGACCTGGCGCATCGTCGCCGCCAGCATGCTCGGCTACTGGCTGGGCGATTTCACCAACTCCTATGTGCTCGCCCGCTTGAAGGTCTTCACCCGCGGGCGTTTCCTGTGGACCCGCACCATCGGTTCAACCGTCTGCGGCCAGGGCGTGGACTCGCTGGTGTTCTACCCGCTGGCTTTCTACGGCATCTGGACCCAGGAAGCGCTGCTCAGCGTGGTGGCGTTCAACTTCATCTTCAAAGTCGGTGTGGAAGTGCTATTCACGCCGCTGACCTACAAGATTGTCGGCTGGCTCAAACGGGCCGAAGGCGTGGACTACTACGATCGCCACACCAACTTCACGCCCTTCACCCTGCGGGAGGGCGAGGAGCCTGCCGCTAAAAGTTAAGCGCGGGATCGGACTTAAGGCCACATTTCGTGTAGAATGCGCCCCGTTTGTTGTAGCGCTGAACCGGTCGCGCCTTGAAGTTTGCCTCTCGCCCCTTGCGGCGCGTTTCCTTAACTTCCCACAAACCCGCTGCGCAGCCGCGTATTCGGTAGCTATTGGCCTGAACCGGTGACAGGCCTCGCCTAAAGGCGAGGTTCTGGCAGGCTTCAGGAGTCATTAGTTATGTCGTTTTCCCAACTGGGGCTGATGCCAGCCCTGCTCGATGCCGTCGCGCACGAGGGTTATACCGTTCCCACCCCGATCCAGTTTCAGGCCATTCCGGCCGTGTTGCAGGGTCATGATTTGCTCGCGGCGGCCCAGACCGGCACCGGCAAAACCGCCGCTTTCGTGCTGCCCATATTGCAGCGCCTGGCCAATCAGCCGGCGCCCGGCCGCCGTCTGCCGAGGGTGCTGGTGCTAACCCCCACGCGCGAACTCGCCGCGCAAATCGGCGAGAGCGTGCGTACCTACGGCCGCAATCTGAAAATCCGCTCGACCTGCATCTTCGGCGGCGTCGGCCACGCGCCGCAGACTTCCGCGCTGCGTCAGGGCGTGGACATCGTGATTGCCACCCCCGGCCGCTTGCTCGATCACATGCAGCAGCGCAATGCGGATTTGTCCGCGATCGAAGTCCTGGTGCTGGACGAGGCCGACCGCATGCTCGACATGGGCTTCATCCGCGACATCCGCCGCGTGCTGCAGAAATTGCCGCCGCAGCGCCAGAACCTCTTGTTCTCGGCCACTTTTTCCGAAGACATCCGCGGCCTGGCCAAGGGCTTGCTGCGCGCGCCGCTGGAAATCAACGTCGCGCCGCGCAACACGCCGGCCGACACCATCCGCCACCGCGCGGTGTTCGTGCCGCAACCGCATAAGCGCGCCATGCTGACCTACCTGATCCGTCAGGGCGACTGGCAGCAGGTGCTGGTATTCACCCGCACCAAGCACGGCGCCGATCGCCTGTGCAAGCTGCTGGAGCGCGACCAGATCGCCTGCGCCGCGCTGCACGGCAACAAAAGCCAGAATGCGCGCACGCGCACCCTGGCGGAGTTCAAGACCGGGCGGCTGCGCGTGCTGGTAGCCACCGACATCGCCTCGCGCGGAATTGACATTGACCAGTTGCCGCACGTGGTCAACTACGAGCTGCCCAACGTGTCGGAAGACTACGTGCATCGCATCGGCCGCACCGGCCGCGCCGGCATCGAGGGCGAAGCCCTGTCGCTGGTGGCGCCCGAGGAACGCGGTTATTTCCGCGATATCCAGCGCCTGCTCAAGCGCGACATCGAGATTCTGCAGGTGCAGGGTTTCAGGCCGGATGCTCCGGACCTGGCCCATCCGCACTCGCCCGCACAGCCCGAAAGTCAGCAACGCCCCCAGTTTGAGCATCACCATCGCCGCGGCGGTCATCGGCCCCAACAGGCGCAGCATCATCACCGCGGCCATCGCACCGAGCATCGTGCGGAACCGGGCAATTCGTCGAACGATTCGTCCGACCGTTCACGTTCGCGCAACGGCAATTCGCAAGGCGCGCAGCACGCGCCTGCGGGGCGCCGTCCCAAACCGCGCCGCGCCTGGCAGCATCGGTAAGCTTTGCATTGCGAAGCTAGCGTCCAACCGGAATAAGCGGCGACACCGGCGGCGGCGGGCGCACTAAGTGTGCGGGCGTGGTCTTTTGTCAGGACCTTTCCGATACTAGGCGCATGGCCACGCCGAAAAAAACCACTAAACGCAAGTGGTGGCCGCTAGCTCAGCGCATCCTGACCATCGCTTTCCTGCTGCTGGTGGCGGGGCTAATCGCTTCGCGTGCCCGCGCGATCGAGTGGGACCAAGTTCTTGAGTCGCTGCGCAACTACCGCGGCCTGACGCTGGTGCTCGCCGCGGCATTCGCGGCGGCAAGCTATCTGGTCTACAGCTGTTTCGATTTGCTGGGACGCGCCTACACGCGCCACGCTATTCCGCGGCTGCGGGTGATGGCGATCGCCTTCGTCAGCTACAGCTTCAATCTCAATCTGGGCGCCACGATTGGCGGGGTCGGTTTTCGCTTCCGGCTTTATTCCCGCGCTGGTCTGAGGCGCGGGCTGATCGCGCGCATCATCGTGCTGAGTCTGACCACCAACTGGCTCGGCATCTGCTTTCTGACGGGCGCGGTATTCGTATTCAGTATCATCCCGCTACCGCAGGCCTGGGGCTTGGGCGCCACCGGTCTGCAGCTGGTTGGGGCGCTGCTATTGGCGGCGGTCGCGTCTTATCTGTTGTTCTGCGTCTTGGCGCGCCGTAGGTCCTGGCATGTCCGCCATGTCCACCTGGAGCTGCCGCCAGTGCAGATGGCCTTCGGCCAATTGGCGCTGTCGTCACTGAACTGGTTGTTGGTGACGGGTGTGATGTTCGTGCTGCTGCGTCAACAGATTGCGTTCCCGACGGTGATGGGCGTGCTGCTCACCAGCTCCTTCGCCGGCATCGTGATACGGATTCCAGCGGGCCTCGGGGTCATCGAGGCCGTGTTTCTCGCTTTGCTCAGCCGCCAGATGGCGCAAACCGAGTTGCTGGCGGCCTTGTTCGCCTACCGGGCGATTTACTATCTCGGCCCGCTGTTGCTGGGTATCGCGACCTATCTCCTGCTGGAAGGAAGACTGAAACGATCCGCCGGCGCCGCGCGGATCTGACCGCGGCCGGGCGCACTATCTGAGGGCGGGGCGGTCATATCCGCATGCTGCTGCGCCCACTGGCTTTGATTCTTGCCGCACTGACTGTGCTCGGCAGCATGGCTTGCAGCACCCCGAGTATTGTTTATCAGCGGCTGGACTGGCTGGCCGACTGGCGGCTGAATGACTACGTCACGCTGAATCCCGAGCAGAAAGCGCAGTTCAATCGCGATTTCGGCGAATTATGGCGCTGGCATCGTGAGCAGGAGCTGCCGGCCTACGCCAGCGATATGCGGGAGCTTGCGGCGGCGCTGGATAGCAGCGTAACTCCGGCGCAGATTGCGGATTATTCCGAACGCTTTCGCGGCCACTGGCAACGCGCGATGGCGCGCACCGTGCCCGCGCTGTGCCCGGTTGTACAGTCGTTCGACGAGGCCCAGGTTCAGGAAATCTTGGATGAGGTGGATGAAGACACTGAAAAGTACCTCAAGGATTCCGTCGAGCCATCGGCCAAGGAACTCCGGCGCAACAGCGAACAGCGCATGGGCAAATGGATCAAGCGCTGGAACGGCCCGCTGAACGCGCGCCAGCAGGAATTGTTAAAGCAGTGGTCCGGCCAGCGGCGCGCTACCGCCCCGGAATGGCTCGATTACCGGCAGCAATGGCGCTCGCAGCTTGAACAGGCTTTGCGCGACCGCAAAAGTTCGGCGCGCTGCGAACCCCTCGAAGCCTTGTTTGTAAACTCGGCGGATTTGCGCAGCGCACGCCTGGCGGCCTTGATGGCGCACAACGAAACGCTCTGGCAGGAATTCATCGCCGACATCATCGCCGCTGCCGAACCGCGCCAGGGTGCGCATGCGCAAGCCGAACTGCGGGAGTTTGCCGGGCAGCTCGATCAACTCAGGTGAATAGCGTCGTCAGCAGCCAGTGCGTCGGCAGGTAAACCAGAACCGGAAAGCCGAGCATCAGAAAGGCCAGATGCCCCAGGGGCGGCAGATATTTCTGCACTGCGCCCTCGCCGCCCCAGCCGCGCACCCAGTTGATGTTCTTGAACGGATCAGTCAGCCAGTAGCTGAGCGGCAGAATGATCCAGGCCAGCAGCGACATCGCCAGCCAGGCCTCGGGCGCATAACCGAGCCGGTAAATCATCCACAGCAGCAGCATCGGCAAGGGCACGTGAAATAACGACAACGCCTTGAGATAAAGCGGCCGCTCGCGCTCGAACATATAGTCGGTCATGCCGGTGACGCGCCGGCCGGTCAAGAGGCGCGAGAAGAAACTGAAGTTCCAGACCGCTTCGGGCAGCAGCACGCCCACCGCCATCATGCTGGCCATGAGACTGCTCTCCAGCCACAGCGCGGGTATCGCCACGATCAGCGCGATATCGGAAAACCACAGGTAGTTGCCCGGCCCGTACTTGAACCAATAGATCACGAGGATGAGGCTGGCGCCGAACGTGTACGCCAGTTTCAGCCAGAGCGGGAACACCGATCCTCCCGCTTAGCGCAACAGCTCGAAGGGACCGCCCTTTTTGAGCGCGCGCTGATACGCCGGCCGCGCCCGTACGCGCTCGACGAATGCGGCGATCTTCGGCCGGCTGGCGTCCGAGCCGGCGCGCGCCATCGCGGCTTCCAGCGGAAAACTCATCTGCACGTCGGCGGCGCTGAACTCCTCGCCGGCAAACCAACTGCTCTTGCCCAGTTCGCTTTCGATGAAGTCCAGGTGGAGCTTCAGATTGGGGCCGAGAAACTTGTGGTTCACACCCTGAACAATAGCCTTGGCAATCGGCCGGATCAAAGCCGGCGTGCCCTTCGGCAGCCAGCTGAAGATCAGTTTCATGACCAGCAGCGGCATCAGGGAACCTTCCGCATAGTGTATCCAGTAGTTGTAGCGCAAGCGCTGCGGCGTACCTGCCGGCGGTGCGAACCGGCCCCTGCCGTAGCGCTCCACCAGATAGTCGCTGATGGCGCCGGACTCGGCCACGGTGGCATCGCCGTCCGTGATCACCGGCGACTTGCCCAGCGGATGTACGGCCTTGAGCGAGGGCGGGGCCAGCATGGTTTTGGCATCGCGCTCATAGCGCTTCACTTCGTATTCCAAGCCCAGCTCTTCCAGCAGCCAGAGCACGCGCTGGGAGCGGGAGTTGTTAAGGTGATGGACGGTAATCATGGTTTCGTTCTCTTGTTTCTTATGCCCGGCTGATGCTGAGGCAAGCAGCGGCAGCAGAAGATAGCAGACCTAGCCGGGTCCCTCCCAGCGGCGCTCCCTGCGTGAAAAATTACTATAAGGGGCCAGCATGGCCTGCGATAGAATTATCGGCACAAGCCGTTAAGAAAAGCCGTAGTGCCGTTCCACAGCGCCCTATCGTCTCAGGAGTCAAAGATGCACCGTTCTGGAAGTCCAACGCTCGTCAGCGTAATGGCGTTTGCGCTGTGTCTTGGCGCCTTGTCGGCCTGCAGCAGCGACAGCAATGACGATGATGAGGTCCTGCGGGCCGGCAGCGGAACCGGCGGTACCAGTGGCAGCGGCGGCACGAGTGGCAGCGGTGGAACTGGTGGCAGCGGCGGCACCGCTGGCACGGGTGGCGGTGGCGGCACTGCGGGCGCGGGCGGCGGTGGCGGCACGGGTGGTGGTGCCGCAGGTGCGGGCGGCAGCGGCGGGAGTGCTGGCAGTGGCGGCGCAGGCGGAACCGGCGGCAACGCCGCAACGGGTCGCACCTTTCTGATCAAGCCAGGCACCAGCGCTACCACCGACATGATCGGCGCGATGGTGCAAGCCGCGCCGGGCGACGTGATTCAGTTCGATTGCGGATACTTCGAGCTCACCTCTGCGTTGCAACTGACCAGTACCGAGGATGTACTCGTCAAGGGTTGCGGCAAAGACCAGACCGTACTGTCCTTCAAGAACAACATGACCCAGGAAGGCATTCTTGCGGTCAACGTCCATGGCGTCACCATCCAGGACTTGACGGTGCTCGACACCGCCGGCAACGGCATCGAGTTCCGCGGCGTGGATCACGGCACCATCCGCCGGGTGCGCACCTTCTGGTCCTCCAACGGCGGGCGAGAGAGTCCGGATCCGGTCAATGCCAGCAATTTTGCGCAACGGCTGAATGTGCCCTGCACCGATCCGGCGACGCAGAACCCGGCCGCAATCGAGAACCAGTTGCTGCCGCTCGCCGACACCAGCTCGCCGGACTACACGGTCAGCCCCAAGTCCGGCCGCTACGGGATTTATCCGGTGTCTTCCGAGAACATTTTGATTGAAGACGCCGAATCCATTGGCGCCTCGGACGCCGGCATTTACGTCGGCCAGACCAATAACGCGATCATCAAGAACAGCCGCGCCGCCTTCAACGTGTTTGGTTTCGAGATCGAGAACGTGATGGGCGGTGAATACCAGAACAATATCGCCGAGTGCAACACCGGCGGCTTCCTGGTCTATGACCTCGACGGCCTGCGCCAGTACGGCGACCGCTCGCGCATGTACGGCAATATTTCGCGCAACAACAACACCTATAACTTCACCTCGGGCGGTTTCGTCGGCAATGTGCCGCCCGGCAGCGGCATGATTACGCTGTCCTACGACCGCATTGATATCTTCGACAACGAGTTCCGCGACAACAACACCGCGGGCATCATTCACGCCAGCTATGAGCTGTTCCCCGAAGGCGCCGGCCGGCCGAATGAAAAGCGGATTGACTGGTACACGGAAGGCGTGCACATCTTCCGCAACAAATTCTTCAATAACGGCAACAGCCTGCCGGTGCCGACCACCAGTGATTTGCTGAACCAGGATTTGGCCAAGCTGCTGCCGGCGCTGGTCGGCGTAAAGAATCTGGCGGGCTGCCTGAATCCGGAGAATCTGGCGACCTGTCTGGCGGCGGGCCCGCTCGCCTATCGCGGCGCGCATATTCTGTGGGACGGCTTGCTCGACAACTACGACGCGGCTTGTCCCTATCCGGTGGACGCCAGCGGCGCACCGGTGCCGAAGGATGCGCGCGGCAAACCGCTGCACACCAACGAACACCCCGATCCGGCCTGCCACTACAACGCTTATAAATTCGACACCGCCGCCGCGGGCGCGCCGCGCATCACGCCCGACTGGTTCGCGTCCTGCATTGATGACGACAACGAGTTCAGCGCCGACAGCCTGGCCTTCGCCAATTTCCACGGCACCAAGGGTCTGGAAGCCGTGATCACGAATAGCGTTGATCCGGCCGCAGTGGCGCAGTTGCCGTCGAACTTCAGCCTGGCGCCGCATAAATGCGCAAGCGCTTACGGCAGGAACCTGGCGTTGCTGCCGCCGGTGGTCATACCGCCCTTTGTGCGCAGCGGCGACTTCGATCCGGCGCCGGGCGAGGCCGAGATCGCCGCGCTATGCAATGCCGTGGTGCCCGCCGGCCAGGCGAATTTCGCAGCCGCCAAGGTCAATTGCCCGACGCTGGATCAATACCACCTGTTCGCCGATCCGGCCGATCCGACCAGCGCGCCCAATGGCGGCGGCGTGCCCTTTGCGCTGAACACCAAGCTGTTTTCCGACTACTCGGTGAAGTACCGCGTCGTCTTCCTGCCACCCGGCACGCAGGCGACTTACAACGCGACCTCAAGCCCGACCACGGTCAATGCCACGATTGTGTTCCCGACCGGCACCATCATCGCCAAGACCTTCTCCTTCCGGAACGAAGCGGCGAACACCGAAGTCGCGCAGGAAACGCGCCTGCTGATCCGGCGCGTCAACTCCAAGGGCCAGGTGCGCTGGGACGGTGTGCCCTATATCTGGGAGACCACGCCTAGCGGCCGCAGCGCCAGGCTCGCGATGGGCGGCGGCACCGCGTCCGTATCCTGGGATCTGACCGATGTGGATTCCGGCGTGCGCCACACCGGCAGCACCGCGAATTACATGATTCCGCACGCCAACCAATGCCTGAGCTGCCATTCCAGCGAGGACAAGGAACCTGGCTCCTCGCCCATCGGCACCAAAGTACGCTTCCTGAATCGCGCTTATCAGCCGGAGTCCGACTTCGTCACTCAGCAGGGACAGCACGAAGTGCTAGGCCAGAATCAGATTCAATACTGGTGCAGCAAGGGTCTGCTGGCGGGCTGCCCGGCCAATCTGACGGTTGATCCGGCCACCAAGATCGCGAACGTGGAGCGCGTACCGATCTTCAACAAGCCCGGCGACTCCGGCTTCACGCCGAATTCGGGCGAGGATATCGAAGCACGCGCTCGCGCCTATCTCGAAGTGAACTGCCAGCACTGCCACAACGTGCGCGGCTTCGCCGCCAATACCGGCATGTACCTGGATTCGCTGCGCAAGGTGGATGGCGTATATGGTATTTGCAAGCGGCCCACCGCCACCGGTCAGGAAGGCAGTGGCGGGCGCACTTATGACATTCATCCGGGTGTCGCGAACGATTCGATCATGGTGTTCCGCATCGGCCCGACGGCGACTACGCCCGCGGCCAGGATGCCACCACTGGCACGCAGCGTGGTGCACGAAGAGGGACACGCGCTGATCCAGCAATGGATTAACGATGTGGTCAGCGCGGACGAGGCCAAGTATCCCGGCTCCACCAGTTGCGCCCAGTAGCGGAACGCTAAGTAATCCGATCAGGGGAGGCAAACACCTCTGGCGGGGTGCTGAATTAGCGGCCTAGATTCGAGGCCAGCGCCCCCATGTCCGTCGCCAGTCCCCTTGCCCTGAAAACCACGCCGGTCGTGCCCGGCCTGCCCTATCTGGGCAATATCTTCGGCATGGCGCGCGGGCCGGCGCAGTACTTTGTCGAGTGTTACCGAAAATATGGTCCGGTATTCGAACTCACCATTCTCGGCAACCGTTATAAGGTGTTGGCAGGCATTGAAGCCGCCAACTTCATGGGTTCGCGCGAGGGCAAGGACTGCCTGCGTTCCAAGGAGTTCTGGGAAGGTCTCGCCAGGGAGTACGGTGCCACCCGCCTGCTCGGCGGCGAGGATGGCGACAGCCACAAAGAGCTGCGCGACATCATGCGGCACGGTTACTCGAAGGAATCCATCAAGGGCCGCTACAACGAACTGGTGCACATCACCGACGGCTCCATCACGCGCGACTGGAAGCCGGGGCAGATGGTGCCGGTGGTGGAGGCGATGCAGTACATGGTGGTGGATCAGCTCGGCACGATTCTGACCGGCGCCGCGCCGCTCGACTATGTGAAGGATATCCGCACCACGATTCTCTACATCCTTAATGTGCTGGTCACGCGCCAGCGGCCGAAATTTCTGCTCCTGCGGCCCAAATACAAAAAGGCCAAGGCGCGCGTGTTCGAGCTTGGCCACAAGATGATTGCCGACTGGCACGCCAAGCGCGGCAGCAAGAAGGACGGCGAAAAGAACCTGATTGACGACATCATGGAGGCGCACGTCAATCATCCGGAAATCATGCCGGCGAGTGATCTGATCGTGACCGTCACGGGTCCGTACGTCGCTGGCCTGGATACTGTCGCCAACAGCACCTCAGCGATGATTTACGGCGTACTGAAACACCCGCAAGTGCTGGCGCGCGTGCAGAAAGAAGCGGATGAGCTGTTCGCCGGCGGGACGATTGAGGAAGACCATCTGATGGGCAAGCTGCCGGCGACCAACGGCGCGATCATGGAAGCGATGCGCCTGTTCCCGGTGGCGGCCGCCCAGATCCGCATCGCCAACAAGGACTTCGTGTTCGAGGGGCACAAGATCCGCGAAGGCGAAATGCTTTACATGGGCACCAGCGTGCCGCACTTCATGGACGAATATTACCCTGACCCCGAGAAGTTCGATATTGACCGTTACGAGAAATCGCGCGCCGAGCATATGAAGCCCGGCGTGTATTCACCCTATGGCCGCGGCCCGCATACCTGTCTGGGCAAGAGCCTGGCAGAAGTGCAAATGGCGCTGTCCATGGCGCGCCTGTTCTACAAGCTCGACCTTGAACTTGAAACACCCCACTACGTGCTCAAGACCAAGACCGCGCCGACCCCCGGCCCGGCGATGGATTTCAAAGTCAGGGTTAAGGGCTATCGGCACTAGCCCGCCGCCAGTCAGTCAGTGATTCGCCACGCTTTGGGTGTCTAGCTGGAGAAAATCGCCCAAGTGGCGAAATCCTCACTGAAATCCTCGAAGTGGTGCGGCGTGCGGGCCGGCGCATAGATGACTTCACCGGGGCTAAAGCGCTGCCGCTCGCTGCCCTGCACGAACCAGCCGCTACCCGAGATCACGAAGTAAACCTCATCGCGGGTATGTGGCTTTTGCGGGTCCTCGCCGACCGGTTTGTAGTACTCCAGCTCAAGTTGGCCGTGCTTGAAAATCGTGAGGTAGCGCCGGCCGTCGGCGCCTTCGAGCTGACGCAGAGCGACCTCGGGCGTGATGCGTTCGGTCATATTGCCTCCTTAATAATGGGCGGCACGCTATACCATATGGCTTAGGTAGGAGCGGCTTTAGCCGCGATCGGCGAATCG
>JBOICV010000171.1:0-89595 GCA_050740255.1 Nevskiales bacterium
CCTTGGTGCCGGTGGGTTCCAGCATGGGCGCCTATGTCGCGGCGCACGCCTGCGCGCAGCTCAAGCCACAAGCACTTTTTCTGATGGCGCCAGCCTTCTACTTCCCCGGTTGGGACGAAGAGCCGCAGGGCCTGCCTGCGCACACCGTCGTCGTGCACGGCTGGCAGGATGACGTTGTACCGGTGGATGTGGCGCTAAAGTTTGCTCCGGCACACCAGGCCGAACTGCATCTGCTGAATAGCAGCCATACCCTCGCCGATCAATTGCCGATGTTGGGTTTGCTATTCGAAGATTTGCTGCAGCGGGTGGAAGAAAATTCCCGCGTACGCGGGAATGACGTTTAATAAATGACGTTTAATACTAGTAACCGCCTTGCAATGCGAACTGCTGTGCCAAGGCTCGTTTTAGCTGTAATAGTGGTCGGTACGCTATTCCCACTGGCTGCCGTGTGTGGGCTATTTTGGTCATTGATGATGATGGCGGTTGCGTTTGGAATGATGTTCGAAGGTGATACATGGAGTGGGTTACTTGTTCTCGTGTGGTCAACTTGCGCTTTTTACGGGGTTGTAGTTGTCATTGAGTTGATCGCTCACTTTTGGCGGTCACCTTTGCGGAATCCAACAGAACGGATACTTGTTCGTAGCGTTATTGGTCTTGCGATGGGTTGGACATCCATTCCACTGCTCGCGCTTATTGTTTTCGTGGGAATTCGTGACGAACTCTTCGCCTCCGCCCTTTTCATAAGTATTCTGCTAATTCCTACCCCATTGGCAGTCTCGCTGATGCTCGTCACCAATTTTCTACGACAGCGGGCGGTTGACAGCACGCTGGAGAGGGGTGCGCGACAGCTGCGCACTTCCTCACTCAGCTAAAATGTCGCATGGCTCCTACCGTATTGCGTGAAAAAGGGTTTCGGCTGTTTTTCTTCTCTCGTGAAGAGACACGCATTCATGTTCACGTAGCTCATTCCGATGGTGAGGCCAAGTTTTGGCTGGAGCCAGAGATTGTTTTGGCGCAGAATTTCGGCCTGTCCCAAAAGCAGCAACGTGAAGCTGAGAGTATTATTAAGGCCCATGAGCGTGAAATCCGCAAAGCTTGGCAAAAGCACTTCGGGACCTGAGGTCACTCACGTCTCTCCCGCGGGCATTTGGCTGCTCGTTAATAACAGCGAGCTGTTCATGCCCTTTAAGCAATTTCCCTGGTTCCGCGCTGCTGCTGTTGCCGCTATTTACGATGTCGAGCAGCCACACCCGCGACACCTTTACTGGCCGCAGCTCGATATTGATCTCGCGGTCGAGTCTATTGAGAACCCTGATCGGTTCCCTCTTGTGTCAGCCTAGCTCCGAACTACCCCACCGCCCGGACGCACTCCGATACCAACCCCGGCCCGCGATAAATAAAGCCGGTGTATATCTGTACCAAGCTGGCCCCTGCCCCGATTTTCTCGCGCGCGTCCTCACCCGACAGAATCCCGCCAACACCGATAATCGGCAGCGCGCCGTCCAGCCGCCGGGCAAGCTCGGCAATCACATGATTAGAGCGCGCCTGCAACGGCGCACCGCTCAGGCCACCCATCTCCCCCGCCAGACGGTGCTCGGCCACGCCTTCGCGCGACACGGTGGTGTTCGTCGCGATGACCGCGTCTACTTTGTGCTGCATCAGTTCGCGCGCAATGCTGTCCAATTCCGCAGGACTCAGATCGGGCGCGATTTTAACTGCCAGTGGGACGTAGCGCCCATGCCGCTGCGCAAGTTCGGCTTGGGCTTGCTTGAGCGAAGCCAGCAGCGCGCCCAACACCCGCTCCTTCTGCAGCTCGCGCAGTCCCAGGGTATTGGGCGATGAAATGTTGATCGTCACGTAGTCTGCCAGCGCATACACCTTGCGCAAACAATGCAAGTAGTCTTCGGTGGCGCGCTCCAGCGGCGTGTCGAAATTCTTGCCGATGTTTACGCCCAGCCGGGCGCGCAAATTAGTCTTGCGGGCGGCGCGCAGGCGCAACAGCATTGCGTCCACACCCGCGTTGTTGAAGCCCATGCGGTTGATGAGCGCTTCATGTTCCGCCAGACGGAACAGGCGCGGGCGCGGATTGCCGGGTTGGGCGCGCGGTGTGACCGTGCCGACCTCGATAAAGCCGAAGCCCAGCGCGTCCCATGCGCTGATGCACTCGCCGTCCTTGTCCAGACCCGCCGCCAGGCCGATGGGATTGGGGAATTCCAGACCCATCACCGTTCGCGGCGCCGACAGCTTGCGGCCAAGAACCGCGCCGGCCATGCGCGGCAGACGCGACAGCGCCGCAATGGTGAGGAGATGAGAGTTCTCGGCGTCGAGCCGAAAGAGGATTTTCCGCGCAGCGCTATACAGCATTAACGGGCATCCAGATATTGAGGCTTACCAAAGTTTCTGCAACTCGTGAAATCCCCCGCTCGGCGCTGTCGCGCCTCGCCGCCCCCTTTACAAAAGGGGGCAGACGGACACCGCTTGCGGTGGACGGCGGGGGATTTCGGGCTGATGCGGGTGTTAGTCAATTGCGCAATCCCTCAGTACGTGGTCATCGCGAGGAGCAGCGTGACGAAGCGATCTCGCCGGTTGCCGTGTCACCGCAAAAATAGAAGATTGATTCGCGGAGTTTATCCTGAGCGTAGCCCCGCTCGGCTTCGACTTCGCGGCATGGCCGCTACGCTCAGCACGAACGGGGCGTAGTCGAAGCCTGTCCTGAGTTTGTCGAAGGGCTCGCAATGACAAGGGTGACGTATAGCTAGGACGCCGCCGCGACCGGCAGCGCACGCCGGGTTGGTGCCGACAGCGGCAGTTTTTCCGCGACCTGTTCGCGCAGATTGCGTATCCGCACATTGACCTTGTCCTGCGCCAGCATCAGCGGAAAGCGGCCCAGCGACATGACCAGATCGCGCAGCAGCAGCAACTTGGATTCGTTCTCATACAGCGAGGCGAAAGAACCCGCGGCCGCGAACAGCGAGCGTGACAGGTGGATGTATTCGCTCTTTACGGTAATGCCAAGCTGTTGTGAGTTGGCGCTCAGGTGCATCACGGTCTGGCCGCGCCGGTGCAGGCCTTCGAGACCCTCACGGGTCAGAATCGAGAGGACATTCCTGCTGGTAAGCGGGGCGATGCCGCGCTTGTCGAGGGTTTCGCCCAGGGCGTCGCGGATTTCGATCCAGCGCGCACGGTTGCCATCGGGATCAGTCGAAACATTGATCAGCGCTTCGGTCAGCAGCTCGCGGTCGGCCAGCACCGCGCCGATCAGATAATCCCACACGGCTTTCCATTTGCCTTCCATGCTCACGGCATTGCCCCAGTCCACCAGGTGCAGCTCGCCCTGTGGTCCGACCATGATATTGCCGGGATGCAGGTCGCCGTGGCACTCGCGGTAGAACAGCAGGTGATAAAGCACGGTATAGAGGAAGCGCCCCGCGAGCTTGCGCTGGAAGCGGCGGCGTTTGTATAGCGGCATGCGGCGCAGCGCCTGGGTCAGGCTCACCGCGTCGCTGAGATACTCCATCTCCAGAATACGGCGCGAGGAGCGGAACAGCACCGGCACGCTCCACAAGGTGCTGTCGCGGCTGCGCTCATAAAACAACTGCTGGATGCGGGCTTCCTCTTCGAAGTCCAGCTCGCGGGTGAAGCCGGCGATGAATTCGTCGAGTTGGTCTTGCAAAGCCACCAGAAACGGCGCCAGCTTGGAATGCGGTGCCCAATACTGGCTGCTCATGACCGCCAGATTGATGACCAGCTTGCCGATCACGAACTCGCGATCTAGATTGTGCCGCCCGACTTTAAGTACTACCGGACGTAACACTTCTTGTCCATTGATATTAAATGGTTTTTTAGCTATATAAATTGATCCTATAGAGCCTGATTTCACCGGCTTTTCGGGATCGAAGCCCATGAATAGCTCGTGCGGCGGCTTGCCATAGGTTTCCAGAAAGGCCGCGGTGACCTCCTCCGGCGACATCGGCGGCACATCTTCCTGGAACACCGCCAACTCCCTGGCGATTTCCTTGGGCAGGAAGTCCGCGTTGGCCGCCGCCACCTGCGCCATCTTGATGAAGAAGGGCCCGAACTCGCGCACCATCTTCGCCACGATCTGCGCCTGACCGCGCAGATCCTTGGGATCGGCCTGGAAGAAGGGCCGGATATAGCGCAGCGCCTTGATCTGGCGGCGGATGATGCGGATATCGCTGCGCACGGTGCCGGCGCGGCGGGCGAGCTCCTGCAACTGCCATTGATTGAAGCGCTTGCCGGATTTCAGCAGATTGACCACCTCCACCAGCAGCGGCTCATAGGTGCGCAGCACCAGCCGCACCATGTCCAGCGACATCTCCCCCAGGCCCTTCACATCCGGGCTGGAGAACAGCTCGTCGAAAAAGGCCCAGAATTCCTTGAGCAGCATCTCCGGCACTTCCACCGGACTGCGCTGCACCATTTGATCCACCACGAAGCGGATCAGGTTCTCGGTGGACTGTTCGTTGGGGATGAGCTTGCGCTCACGCAGATAGTGCGTAAGGCGCTCCATCGTGTTGGTGATGGGGTGCCCGTACAGCGGCGTGAACAGCGCGTCTATCGCCTGCGCCAGGTCTTCGCGCGCAATATCGCGGTCGTGCGAGACCAGTTGCGCCAGCGGCACCACTCCGCGCGAGATCGCCAGGGTCTGCGAGGTCAGCCCAGCCAATTCACGCAGCACCGCGCCGGGGCGGCGCGGGAAACTGAAACGCCAGCGTGCTGTGCGCCTGGTAGCTGCCGCCTTCTTTGTCACGCGGCCCCTAGGCGCCAACCAGGTGCTGGCCGCATACCCGCAGGGTACTGCCGGACACGCCGACGGCGGCCGGGCTCGCAAGGAAGCAGATCGCCTCGGCCACGTCCACCGGCAGACCGCCCTGCGACAAGGTATTCATGCGCCGCCCTACCTCGCGTATCGTGAAGGGGATCGCAGCGGTCATCTGGGTTTCGATGAAACCCGGGGCCACGGCGTTGACGCCAATCGCGCGCTCGGCGAGCTGGCGCGACAGCGCTTCGACATAGCCGATCACGCCCGCTTTGGTGGCGCCGTAGTTGGTCTGCCCCATATTTCCCGCGATGCCGCCAATCGAAGACACGCAGACGATGCGGCCGTGCTTGCGCACGATGCCGTCCAGCAATACTTCATTGATACGCAAGATCGCGGCCAGATTGATATCCAGCACCATGTTCCACCACTCGCGGCTCATGCGCGCCAGCGTGCGGTCGCGTGTCACGCCGGCGTTGTGCACGACGATGTCCACGCCGTCGTGAGTCTGGCGCAGGTAATCCGCGATCTGCTTGGGCGCGGCGGCATCGGTGACATCCGCCATCAGCACCTCGCCACCGATCGCAGTGGCTACCTGCTGCAGACTTTGCTCTTCCGCCGGCCGGTCCAGACAGACGACCTTGGCACCTTCGCGCGCGAGTGTTTGCGCGATGCTCGCGCCGATGCCGCGCGCCGCGCCGGTAACCAGCGCGATCTTGCCTTGCAGCAAGCCCGACCATTGCTGCGGCAATTCACCGGCAACCTGTGTATGCACCCGCAAGGGCTGACCCGTGATAAAAGCTGAGTGGGTGGACAGGAAGAAGCGCAGCGGTCCGGCCAGGCGTTCGTCCGCACCCGGTTCAACGAAGAGGAGCTGCGCCGTGACGCCCCGCTTGCCCACTTCCTTGGCCAGCGAGCGGTTAAAACCATCCAGTGCGCGCTGGCTCGCGGCGGCAGACGCGTCGCTCAGCTTTTCCGGAATACGGCCCAGTAGAACGATGCGGCCGGAACGCGCCAATTTCGGCAGGAACGGCGCCAGGCTGGCGTGCAGCTCAGCCAGATCGTCCGGCGATTGCGCGCCGCTGGCGTCGAACACGATGGCGTCATAACGCGTGTCATCTTCAGCCGTGGCTGCGCGCAGCGCGATCCCGGCTTGTTGGGCAGCTTGACGAATCCCATCGATACCCGCGGTCCCGGCCGGGACAAACACCTCACCGCCGGCTTCGCTCACGGTACGCAGTGCGGCGGCGGTCAAAGTGTCGCGGCCGCGCGTGGCGGCGAAGACGACGGCCTGTCCTTCCAAGGGTCTTGGCTGCCAGCCGCCTTCGGCGCGCTTCAGCGCGGGCGGATTGGGCAATCCCAGCGCACCGGCCAGTTTCTGGCCGAAGCCGGACTGCACGAACTCAAGATAACGATCGCTCATAGATACACCTGGATTGAGTTTGTTGGAATTGTTGGCCGGGCTGGTCCCGCACGGCGAAGGGCGCAAAGTGTACGTCAACTCACCGTCGGCGGGCATTGCCCACAGCGCCGCCGACCCGCTGTCGAAACAGTGATTGTCAGGGAAGCTCGGGATGCCCATTGACGGACGGCGTCAAGTGTCTGATAGTTCACGCATAAGCGCGCCCTTGCGCCAGAACGATAAGCTGGGGCCGCACCCTTAATCAGCGAGACTTAAACGGGAGAGAGTGATTCCATGCGCAAGGACACTTTAATCATGGTGGTGATGGTGGTGATTGTCGCCACCGCGGTGTATCAAGGCTTACAGCTCTTTGTGCCACACAAGGCCGCCGAGGGTAGCGCCGAAATCGCCGAGCCCTCGGCAGTAGCCACGCCGGAGGAAGCCGCGCCGACGGGTGAAGAAACCATCGCCGCGGATGAAAGCGGCGCAGCTTCGACTCCCGAGGAATCTCTCGAAGTCGTAGGAGAGACCACTCCGCCCGCCGACACCGCGTCCGCCGATACAATGACTGCGGAACCGGCGATGCCCGCTGAACCAGCCCCCGCGCCAGAGCCCGCGCCTGCTCCGGAACCTGAGCCTGTTGCGGAGCCTGCGCCCGATGTCGCGGCGCCTGAAGAACCAGCTCCGCCCGCAGAACCAATGGCTGAAGAAGCTGCGCCGGAACCCGCGGCGATGGAGCAAGCGGCGACCAGCGAGCAGCCGGACGAGCTGGAGGAAATCGCGGTACGCGCAGCGGTCGAAGAAGCCAAGCGTGTCGCCGCCGAGGCTGCCGAAAAGGCCGCACGCGAAGCTTATCGCGCGCGCAAAGCCGGCCAGTAAGCGTCCAGCCCACTTAAGAGAGCTGCAGCTATGCGCAATTTGATCAGGGTGCTGGTCGTGCTCGCGGTATTGGGTGCCGGCTTTTATGGCTGGCATTGGTGGACCGGCGACAAAGGGGGTAGCGGCGACAGCAGTGCGGAACTGACGCCCGAGACGGCCGAACAGTTAGGCGCCGAAATCGGTCGCCAGATTGGCGAGGAGGTTGGCACTCGCATCGGCCAGGAAACCGTCGCGCGTCTCGAACTGGATTCGGGATACGGAACGACTGTTGCGTCCGGCGAAGCACCGGAACCCGCGACTGTAGACGAACCAGCCCCGACGCAGACTGCGCAAGCCGAACCGACTCCGCCCCCACCAGCGCCGGAGCCCGTTGCACCTGAACCCGCTGCTCCAGCCCCCGCACCGGAACCGGAACCTGCCGCACCGCCAGTCGCTGAACCGAGTCCAACTCCGCCGCCTGCTGAACCAGCCGCCGCCGAACCCAGTGCTGTCGCCCAGGCGGAAGAGCCAAAAAAAAATCTGCCTGCGCCTGAACCGGAGCGGCCCCGCGCGCCACTGCCGTCGCTGACCGCGTGGTGGGCAGAGTCGGCCAATACGCGTCTACCGATCACTTATATCGGCACCGCCAAGAGTGCGGACGACAAGCTCGGACTCGTAATCATTCTGCTCAACGGCAGCTTTGACGGTGGCAGCAATCCCGGCCAGTACATCAAACTCAGCACGCCTGACGGTCAGGCTGTCAGTGGTGATTGGAAAGTCGGCAGCAACGCCAAGATGCTTACAACTTTTGGGCTCGACATTGGCCGCTATAACCTGAGCTTGGGCGCCGGCCTGGCTGACTCGGCGGGCAATAAACTCGACAAAGAGCTTTCCGGTCAGGTAGACGTCCGCTAGTTACCCCGGCGTTTTGTATCCAGCGGCGCATCTCCGCTGCCGGTAAAATGCACGCATGAGCAGTCTTACGCATCGCTTCTGCGTCGCGCCAATGATGGACTGGACCGACCGGCATTGCCGGTTCTTCCTGCGCCAGTTCTCGCGCCACGCGCGCCTCTACACCGAAATGGTGACGACCGGGGCGCTGCTGCGCGGCGATGCGGCGCGCCATCTGCAATTCCATCCAACGGAACATCCGCTTGCCCTGCAGCTCGGCGGCGCCGAACCCCAGGCGCTCGCGGCCTGCGCGCGCTTGGCCGAGGACTGGGGCTATGACGAGGTCAACCTCAATGTCGGCTGCCCTTCCGACCGTGTGCAGTCCGCCCGCTTCGGCGCCTGTTTGATGGCGGAACCCGCGCTGGTCGGCGATTGCATCGCCAGCATGGCGGCAGCGACCCGTCTGCCCGTCACCGTGAAATGCCGTATCGGCATTGACGATCAGGAGGACTACGCCAGCCTGCGCCAATTCGTGGACACCGTTGCCGACGCCGGCTGCACTACTTTCATCGTGCACGCGCGCAAGGCTTGGCTCAACGGCTTGAGCCCAAAGGAAAACCGCGAGATTCCACCGCTGCGCTACGAAGTCGTGCACCAACTCAAACACGAGCGCCCCGATTTGTGCATCGTGCTGAATGGCGGCATGCGTGATCTGGACGAAGCGGCGACGCAGTTGCAGGGCTTGGACGGCATCATGCTGGGCCGCGCGGCGTATCAGAATCCCTATATCCTGGCCGCCGTAGATCAACGCTTCTTCGCCGACGCGCGTTTGCCGCCGGGCCGCGCCGCGGTATTGGAGGCGATGCTGCCCTATCTGTCGCAAATCGCCGCAGACGGCACACCGCTACGGCACGTACTGCGGCACATGCTGGGACTGTTCCAGGGCCAGCCGGGTGCGCGTGCCTGGCGCCGCGCGCTCAGCGAACATGCCACGCAAGTGGACCTGCCTACCCTACGCGCGGCGGTGGCAGCGCTGCGCGCAAGCGACGACGCGCGTTTGGCAGCCTAGTCCCCAGCTTGTCCATACTTTTTATTTCCGATCTGCACCTCGAACCCGGCGGCTCGGCGCTCGAGGATATCCTGCTGCGTTTTTTGAATGGACCGGCGCGTAAAGCGGAAGCGCTCTACTTGCTCGGCGATATCTTCGAATACTGGCTCGGCGACGACGCCTCCCTGCCCCGCTACCAGACTGTCTGCGACGCCTTAGCAAAGCTGAGCGCCGCGGGCATGCCGCTGTACTTTATGCACGGCAATCGCGATTTCATGGTCGGAAAAGAATTCGCTCAAACCACCGGCGCCACGCTGCTGCCGGAGAGCGTGGTCGTTGACCTGGACGGCACCCCTACTCTGCTACTGCACGGCGACAGCCTGTGCACGGACGACGTCGAGCACCAGCGTTTCCGCAAACTGGCGCTGGACCCAGCCACTCAGGCCCGCCTGCTGGCCCTGCCCATCGCGCAGCGCGAAAATATGGCGCTGGCGCTGCGAATGCACAGCAAAGAAAAGAAAAGCTACACCCCACAAGACATCATGGATGTGAATCAGGGCGCGGTGGATTCAGCTTTGCGCGCCCACAGCGTCAAACAAATGCTTCACGGCCACACCCACCGCCCCGCGATTCATGAATGGACGCTGGACGCTGCGCCGGTCAAACGCATCGTGCTGCCGGATTGGCACGACGGCCGTGGCGGTGCGCTGGTTTGCGACGCTCGAGCCTGTAGATTTATGGAACTGCTCTGACGCGAGCCGCGCAACTCAAGGTTTGTCATTCCGGCGTATGCCGGAATCCAGTTTTATGCTTTGGACACCGGCCTTCGCCGGTGTGACGGAGTATGTCTCAATGAAGGCTATCAAGCCCGCGCGCCAGGTCGGCGATGATGTCCTCGACATTCTCAAGGCCCACCGAAACCCGCAGCAAGCCCTCGGTAATTCCCGCCGCCGCACGCGCCTCAGGCGTAATCCGCCCATGAGTCGTCGTCGCCGGATGCGTGATGGTCGTGCGGGTGTCGCCCAGATTGGCAGTGATGGAAATCATCTGCGTGGCGTCCACCACCTTCCATGCCTGCGACCGCCCGCCTTTCACCTCGAAGGCGAGCACACCGCCGCCGCTCTTCTGCTGCTTGAGCGCTAACTTGTATTGCGGGTGGCTCGGCAGTCCCGGGTAGTACACACGCGCGACCGCTTTATGCTGTTCCAGCCACTGCGCCAGCTTCAGCGCCGCTTCGGAGTGCGCGCGCATTCTCAAATCCAGCGTTTCCAGCGCCTTCAAGAAAGTCCATGCATTGAAGGGGCTCAAGCTGGGCCCGGCGGTACGAATAAAGCCAAATACTTTTTCGCCGACCAGCTTCTTATCGCCGACCACGGCGCCGCCCAGACAGCGGCCCTGGCCATCCAGAAACTTGGTGGCCGAGTGCAGCACGATATCTGCCCCAAGTTTCAGCGGCTGCTGCAAGGCCGGTGAGCAAAATGCGTTATCCACGACGAGAATGCACTTATTGCGATGCGCGATCTCGGCCAGAGCCGCGATATCCGCAATCTCGGTGAGCGGATTCGACGGTGTTTCCAGGAAGAACAGGCGCGTCTGCGGCGTTACCGCTTTCTCCCATTCTTCGGGTTTGCCGGGATCCACGTAGCTCACACCCACGCCGAAGGGTTTGAGATAGTTGTTGAACAGGTTGATGGTCGAGCCAAACAGCGTGCGCGAAGACAGGATGTGATCGCCCGTCTTCAGCAACGCCATGCAGGTCGCCAGAATCGCCGCCATGCCGCTGGCGGTCGCCACGCAGCTCTCGCCACCCTCCAGCGCTGCCAAACGGCGCTCGAAGGCCTGCACCGTGGGGTTGGTAAAACGGGAATAGACATTACCCGGCGCGTTATCTACGAAGCGCGCTGCCGCTTCGGCCGCGTTCTTGAACACGAAGCTCGACGTCAGGTAGATCGGGGTAGTGTGCTCGCCCTCCTCACCCGGTGTCGTGCCCGCGCGCACGCCCAGTGTGGCGATGCCCCATTCAGCAATGTCTTGTTTATTCATCTCTCACCTCGTTGCGGGCATAAAAAAACCCGCGTACAGACAGCTACGCAGGCGTGCTCCTGTTTAGCTGTATTTATTAAGCGCCCGCAATCCGGTCAAATCGGCGCTACCGTGCGAGAGACTAGGACTCCTGCGGCTCTCTGTCAACTCTGATTGTATAACTCCAGGACTTCGTCCTCCTCCGCCCGCCGCGCTGCCTTGGCGGCGTCATTGCGGAACAGCTCAAGCTGCTGCAGATACTCCTGGCTGACGCCGCGGGTGACGTATTCTCCGTTGAACACCGAGCAGTCGAAGCGTTCCAGATTCGGATTGCCGGCGTTTACCGATGCAATGAGGTCGGGCAGGTCCTGATAAATCAGTTTGTCGGCGCCAATCAGACAGCCCACTTCATCCGCGTCGCGGCCATGCGCGATCAACTCGGAGGCGCTGGGCATATCTATGCCATAGACATTTTGAAAGCGCACCGGCGGTGCGGCGGAAGCGAAGTACACTTTTCTCGCGCCCGCATCGCGCGCCATTTGAATGATTTCCTGCGAGGTGGTGCCGCGCACGATGGAATCGTCCACCAGCAGCACGTTCTTGCCCTGAAACTCCAGATCGATCGGGTTGAGTTTTTGCCGTACTGATTTCTCGCGCTGCATCTGGCCCGGCATGATGAAGGTGCGGCCGATATAGCGATTCTTGATGAAGCCTTCGCGGTATTTCACGTTGAGCCGGCCGGCCAGTTCCACCGCGGCGGTGCGGCTGGTGTCGGGGATCGGAATGACTACGTCTATATCGTGATCCGGCCATTCGCGCAGAATCTTGTCGGCCAGATGCTCGCCCATGCGCAGGCGCGCCTTGTAGACGTAGACGTCGTCTATCACCGAGTCCGGCCGCGCCAGATAGACGTACTCGAAAATGCAGGGCGAATGGACTGGATTCTCGGCACATTGACGGACGTGAATCTGACCGTCGAGCGTGATGTATACCGCCTCCCCCGGTTGGATATCGCTGATGCGCTCGAAGCCCAGCGCATCCAGCGCCACGCTTTCGGAGGCGATCATATAGTCCGTTCCCCGCGGCGTCTCGCGCCTGCCGTAGACGACCGGGCGGATGCCGCAGGGATCGCGGAAGCCGACCAGGCCGTAGCCGCTGATCATCGTTGCGCAGGCATAGGCGCCCTGGCAGCGCTTGTGCACCTCGGCTACTGCCTCGAAGATGTCGTTCGGTTCCAGCCGCAATTTGCCGCGCTCGGACAACTCGTGCGCAAAGATGTTGAGCAGGATTTCCGAATCCGAATCGGTATTGAGATGACGCCGATCGGTCAGGAATAACTCGTGCTTCAGCACTGCTGCGTTGGTCAGATTGCCGTTATGCGCCAGGCAGATGCCGTAGGGCGTATTGACGTAAAACGGCTGCGCCTCGGCCGAACTGGAACAGCCGGCCGTGGGATAGCGCACGTGGCCCACGCCAATATTGCCGCGCAGGCGCAGCATGTGCTCACGATGGAATACGTCACGGACCAGACCGTTGTCCTTGCGCAGGAATAGCTTGTCATCCGCGCTGGTGACAATCCCCGCCGAGTCCTGGCCGCGGTGCTGCAACACTGTGAGCGCGTCGTACAACTCCTGGTTGACGGGTGTATGAGAGACGATGCCGACGATGCCGCACATGGTTATTTCTTTGGCGCCGGAGCGGGTGCAGGTGGAGATTGCGGCGCGGGCGCGGGCTGAGCCGGCGCCTGTGTACCGGGTGCAGGCGCCGGTTCACCGCCCAGATAGGCTTTGAACTCTTCCGGCAGCATCTCGCGCAGCTTCTGGGCCCAAGGCTCGAGGTACTGGATGCTGACGGACTGCTGCCACCAGGGATCTTCACGCAATACCGTCATGCCACCCAACAGAATCGCAATCAGTACGATGACGAGACCGCGCAGTGCGCCAAATACCAGGCCCAACACACGGTCAGTGCCACCGATGCCGGTCGCATAAATCAAACGGGCGAGGAAGTAACCCGCAAGTCCGCCCACTATCAATACGCCGATGAACAGCCCGGCATAGGCTGCGCCCTGGCGCAGCGAGGGCACGCTGATATGGGGTTCAAGCCAGATTGCCAGCGCCGGCCCGAACTGAAAGGCAAGCCAGAAGGCCACTATCCAGCTCACGAGCGCGATGACCTCGCGCATGAAACCGCGCAGCAGGCCGAACAATGCGGAGACGACAACCAGGCCAATGATGATGTAGTCCACCACCATAAATTGGGTGGCCACAGACTCGGTCATCAAATACTCCACTGGATGTGGACGCGCATTTTACCAGACGCCGCTCAATGCCTGAACACGCTGACCTTCTGTTTCAACAACACTTCCAGTTCGGCGGCAGCAGTGCGCGCAGCGACCTCTTCTGCGTAGGGTCCAGCGCGCAGCCGATACATTCTTTGGCCGGCCACCGATACCTCTTTCAGTTCACTGGGATAACCCGCAGCTTGCAGGCGGGTCATCAGTGCGCGGGCATTGACCTCGCTGCTATAGCTGCCGACCTGAACGATCCAGTCCCCGCCAGCCGAAGCCGCGGGCTTGGCGGCCGGTTTCGTGGCCGGGGTCGGCGCAGCAGCCGGCGTTACGGGTCGGTCAGGGGACGGCGCCAGCACCGGTTCGGATGGCGCAGGCGCGGTGGCGATCGGCTCCGCTGTCGGCGGCAGGCCCTCAGCGGCGTCTTCCGTATCGGTTGCGGCGGCCGTTGCGTCGGCTGGCGCCGGACGGGATAGCGGCTGGCCGTCCGCATCGAGCTGGCTCAAATCGTATACGCGGGTTTCGCGATCAGCCTGATCCAACATTTCGGCTGCGGCATCGGGTTCCATTTCCCCGCCGCTGCCGAGCCACTTGATGACGACCACCAGCAGTCCCAGCAAAACGACGCCGCCAATAATTTGGCGCTTCAACTTCTCATCCATGTTCAATCCTTTTGACGGCTTCGACAGTATGAAACGAGCCCCACACTAACACCCGGTCGCCGGCACGGGCGGGCTTGCGCGCGGCTATATAAGCATCCTCGATTGTGGTGTGTACACTCGCTTCCTCTAACATTCCGGCATGTACTTGTAATTCGTCTGACGTCAGGCCGCGCGCAAGCTGCGGCAGGCCGCCAAGATGCCAGACGTGCACCAGCGACTTAAGCTGATTCAGCATCGCTGCAACCGGCTTGTCGCGCAGTGCACCGAATACCGCAATGCAGCGGCCGGCAGCGGTTCGAGCGCGTAAATTGTCGGCTAATGCCGCCGCCGACTCAAGGTTGTGGGCGACGTCGTAGACAAGTTCAACGCCATCGCGCGCTGAGACTTCGAAGCGGCCCGGCAGTTGATAGCTACGCAAGCCGGCTTCGATGGCGTCGCGCTTGACCGGTAAATCCTCCGCCAGCAACTGCAGCGCGGCAATGGCGCCGGCCGCGTTGCGCAGTTGATGATGTCCGGCCAGGCGCGGCAGCGGCAGCGTCGGTAAATCCCCTGACCAGCCCTGCCAGTCCCAGTTCATCGCGCGTATGCGCATGCCAAAGTCACGTCCGAGCTGCATCAGGCGCAGACCCAGCTTCGACGCCGCCTCGTGCACGCTGGCGGGCGGATCGGGATCGGCGCAGACCGCCGGCGTCCAGGCACGGAAAATCCCGGCTTTTTCGCGGCCAATGCTTTCCCGGTCGGCGCCCAACCAGTCCGTATGGTCGAGCCCGATATTGGTGATAAGCGCGAGTTGGGGCTCCACGATATTGACGGCGTCGAGCCGCCCGCCCAAACCCACCTCAAGCACCGCGACCTCCAGCCGACTCTGCTGCAACAGCCACAGCGCGGCGAGCGTGCCAAACTCGAAATAGGTCAATGGCACATCGCCACGCGCGCTTTCCACTGCAGCGAAGGCTTTGCACAGCTCCGCGTCAGTCGCTTCCTGCCCCGCTATGCGCACGCGTTCGTTGTAGCGCAGCAGATGCGGCGAAGTGTAGCTCCCGACCCGATAGGCGGCTGCGGCAACAATGGCTTCGAGCAAAGCCACACTCGAACCTTTGCCATTGGTGCCTGCGACAGTAATGACGGTACGGGCCGGCGGGCGTAGTTTGAGCCGCTGGGCCACCGTTTGCGCACGTTCCAGGCCCAGCTCGATGTTGCGGGGATTAAGCGTCTCCTGCCAGCGCAGCCAATCAGCGAGCGTGGCGAATGACCGCGTCACCAGGGCCTAATCAGGTGGTTCCGGCGCGCGCCGGCTGATGCGTCAACAGACTGAGGATTTGATGAATGCGTGCCCGCAGTTCCCGGCGATCCAGGATCATGTCCACTGCGCCGTGCTGCAGCAGGAATTCACTGCGCTGGAAACCCTCAGGCAGGGTCTGGCGTACGGTCTGTTCGATTACGCGTGGGCCGGCGAAGCCGATGAGCGCTTTCGGTTCCGCAATGTTCACGTCGCCAAGCATGGCGAGGCTGGCCGCAACGCCGCCCATGGTTGGATCGCTCAGCACCGAGATATAGGGTAGGCCGCGCTCAGACAGCCGCGCCAAAGCCGCGCTGGTTTTGGCCATTTGCATCAGCGACAGCAGACCCTCTTGCATACGCGCACCACCGCTGGCCGAGAAACAGATAAAGGGCGTTGCATTGCCGACTGCCGCGTTCGCCGCGCGCGCAAATTTTTCGCCTATGACGCTGCCCATCGAGCCGCCCATGAAGTTAAAATCGAATGCGCAAGCAACGACCGGCAGGCCGAACAAGGCGCCCTGCATCGCGATCAGTGCTTCCTTTTCGCCGGTTTCCAGCTGCGCCTGCTGCAGTCGTTCCTTATAGCGCCGCGTGTCCTTGAACTTCAGCGGATCGGTTGCCTCCAGCTTGGCGCCGATCTCGATGCGCGCGCCCGGGTCCAGAAAGCTGTCGAGCCGCTGGCGCGCGGTCATACGACGATGGTCATTGCACTTGGGGCAGACTTCGAGATTGCGCTCCAGCTCGGCGCGATACAGGACGGCATTGCAGTTGTTGCACTTGGTCCACAGACCTTCCGGCACCGAACGCCGGTCGTTCGTCTCGGTGCGAATCTTCGCGGGTCTAAGCTTGTCGAGCCAGTTCTTGGAAGCCATGTCAGGGCGAGACGCTATCCATCGCTTGGCGCATGCCGGCCAGCAAGGCCGGCACCTCACGCAGCAACTTGGCTTCATCGTCGCACAACTCGCCAATGCGCGACACCAGCGCACTGCCGACGATAACGCCGTCAGCGATTTTTGCTATAAGTGCGGCCGACCCGGCGTCCCGAATACCGAAACCGACGGCGACCGGCAAGCGGCTATGCCGGCGGATCTCGGTGAGCTTCGCCGCGACCGCGCCGACGTCCAGCTTATGCGAGCCGGTAACACCCTTCAGCGAAACGTAGTAGATATAGCCCCCGGCCTGCGCGGCGACCCGCGCAATACGCTCATCGGGACTGGTGGGCGCGAGCAGGAAAATCGGATCGAGACGGTGCTGTCGAAGCACTGGCACGAATGCATCCGCCTCCTCCACCGCCAAGTCCACCACCAGCACGCCGTCCACGCCGGCTTTCTGGGCCGCCGCAGCAAATGTCTTTCGGCCCATGCGCTCAACCGGATTCAGGTAACCCATCAGCACTACGGGCGTTTGCGTGTTCTGCGTACGAAATTCCGTTACCAGCCCGAGAATGTCGCGCAAACCGATGTGGTGCTTGAGCGCGCGCTCACAGGCCGCCTGAATGACTGGTCCATCAGCCATCGGATCGGAGAACGGTACCCCCAGTTCGATGATATCGGCGCCGGCTTCAACCAACTTGTGCATCAGCTTCGCGGTTACGGCGGGTCTTGGATCGCCGGCAGTGATGTAAGGAATCAGCGCCTTTTTTTTTCGCCGGCGCAACTTCGTGAAGGTCGCCGCAAGGCGGGGGGTTTTACCGTCTCCCGTCTCCCCCGTCCCGTCTCCCGTTGTCATGTCAGCGCAATACCTTCGAGCTGGGCCACGGTGTTGATGTCCTTGTCGCCGCGACCGGAAAGATTTACCAGCAGCAGCTTGTCGTCACTCAGTTTCGCCGCGAGCTGACAGGCGTAAGCGATCGCATGCGCCGACTCCAGTGCCGGGATGATGCCCTCGACCCGCGTCAGCACGCGAAAGCCTTCCAGCGCCTCGTCGTCGGTCACGCTCACGTAGTCTGCCCGGCCGTTATCCTTGAGCCAGGCGTGTTCTGGCCCTACGCCGGGATAATCGAGACCGGCCGAAATCGAATGCGTGCCCAATATCTGGCCGTTGTCGTCCTGCAGGATGTAAGTTCGATTGCCGTGTAGCACGCCCGGCGAACCGGCCAGCAGCGATGCCGCGTGATGGCCGCTCGCAAGGCCTTCGCCGCCCGCCTCCACGCCGTACATCTTCACTGCCGCATCCTGCAGAAAGGGATAAAACAGACCGATGGCATTGGAGCCACCGCCGACGCAGGCGATCAGTGCATCAGGCAGGCGGCCGGCCTGCTCCAGAATCTGGGCCCGCGCTTCGCGCCCGATCACGCATTGGAAATCGCGCACCATCATCGGATAAGGATGCGGACCGGCGACGGTGCCGATGATGTAAAAAGTATCGTCAACATTGCTAACCCAGTCGCGCATCGCTTCGTTGAGTGCGTCTTTCAAGGTCCTGGTGCCGCTAGTAACGGGCACCACTTCCGCGCCCAGCAGGCGCATGCGGTAGACATTCGGCGCCTGTCGCGCCATATCTTCCTCGCCCATATACACCACGCACTTCAAGCCGAGGCGCGCAGCGATGGTAGCCGTCGCCACGCCGTGCTGGCCGGCGCCGGTCTCGGCGATGATGCGCGTCTTGCCCAGATGTTTCGCCAGTAGCGCCTGCCCGATGCAGTTATTGATCTTGTGCGCACCGGTGTGGTTCAGGTCCTCGCGCTTGAGATAAATCTGCGCGCCCTGGCACCGTCGGGTCAGTTGTTTGGCGTGATAAAGCGGTGACGGCCGCCCCACGTAATGCTTGAGGTCATCGTCAAATTCCCGCAGGAAAGCCGGATCGTCTTTCAACTGCTCGTAAGCGGCGCGCAGGGCTTCCAGCGGCTGCATCAAGGTCTCGGCCACGAAGCGGCCGCCGTAAGGCCCGAAATGCCCCTCGGCATCCGGCATGCGGCCAATCGGCTTAGAGCGCGTCGGCACGTTGTACCTCTCGTATGAACCCGCGCATTTTTTTTTCGTCCTTCACGCCCGGCTCGCGCTCTATGCCGCTGGACACATCCACCGCGTAAGGCCGGACCGCGGTCACGGCTTGCGCCACATTCTCCTCGCGCAAACCGCCGGCGAGAATAATCGGCTGCGGCAAACGCGGCACAAGCCGCCAGTCGAAGCTCTTGCCGCTGCCGCCGGGCGCGCCCTGCATATGGCTATCCAACAAAATCGCCTTGGCGCTCGGGTAGCGCGCGGCGTTTGCTGCCACATCTGTTGCGCCGTCCATCCCCAGCGCTTTGAGGTAGGGCATGGCAAAACTGACACAGAAATCGGGCGACTCGCGGCCGTGGAATTGCAAAGCCTGTGGCTGCAGCGCTTTGATCACGGCCGTCACCTGCTCCGCCTCGGCATCCAGGAACAGCGCCACGCGGGCGATAAACGCGGGTAACTCGCGGGCAATGGCACAGGCTTGATTCAAGTCGATTGCACGCGGACTCTTGGGGTGAAACACGAAGCCGAGCGCATCCACGCCAAGGCGCGCCGCGGCCAGCGCGTCTTCCAAGCGGGTGATGCCGCAGAACTTGATGCGGGTGCGCATAGGAGTGTCGAAAAACGTAAGTTTACCAAGTGCAGCCGCCGCGCCGCAGCTTATATAACGATGCCGGGAGAATCGGGCAGTTCAAAGCGCTCCGGGTAGCGCACCTGCGCGAGATACAGCCCGTGCGCGGGGGCTGTTGCGCCTGCGGAGCGCCGGTCACGGCCCGCGAGCAGTTCGCGCGTCCAGTCAATGGGTCGCAGGTCACGTCCGACCTCGATCAGGCTGCCGACGATATTGCGCACCATATGGTGCAGGAAGGCATTCGCTTCGATCTCCAGCTCTACTATTTGGCCGCGCCGGCTAACCTGCACCCGCAGCACATTCCGCATCGGCGTGCGCGACTGGCATTCGATGGCACGAAAGGCGGAGAAGTCCTGCTCGCCCAAGAGGTGCTGAGCGGCGGCGTGCATCCGCGCCTCGTCCAGCGGCTGCCGGCACCACGCCGCGCGGCGGTGTAGCAGGCTGCTGCGCGCCGGCGCGTTGTGGATCAAATAAACATAGCGCCGCGACAGCGCTGTGTGGCGGGCGTGGAAATCTTCCGCCACGGCTTGTACCCAGCGCAGATTGATGTCCGGTGGCAGCCCGGCATTGCCGCCAAACAGCCAGGCAATATCTCTGCGCACAACGGCGGTATCAAAATGGACAACCTGACCAAGCGCATGCACACCGGCGTCGGTACGGCCGGCCGCGGTGAGCTTGATCGGAGCATCAGCGACGCGCGTGAGCGCGCTTTCGATCACTGCCTGGACGCTTGGCGCATGTCCTTGTATCTGCCAGCCGGAATAAGCAGTGCCGACGTATTCGACGCCGGCGGCGTAGCGCATAACAAGACGTCAGGAGCAGAGCTAGGCGCGGGTCAGCAAGTCCTGGGCTTCTTTCTTCTGCTGCGCACTGCCGTTGCTGGCGACTTCCTGCAGCAGACCGCGAGCCATGTCGGTCTCGCCCATGTCGAGATAAGCGCGGGCCAGATCGAGTTTAACGCTCGCCTCCTCGTCACCGGCGCTGCCACCCGTCTCAGCCGCAGCGAAATCCTCCAGGCTGATGGCGGTATCGCCGGTCTTCGCCGCGGCGGCACCGGCCGGAGCATCATTCAACTGAAAATCCAGATCCGCGGTCAGGTCCGCTTCGGCATCAGCCTTAGCTATGGGGGCAGCCGCATTGGCCTTACCGCCCAAAGCGGTGTCAAAGGAAGAGAGATCAATGTCCATGCCCTGCATGCCAGGCGCCGGCTTGCTCGGGGCCGCCGCCGGTGCACTGGCGGCTTTGGGGGCATCGAAGTCGGCGAGATCGAACTCAATCGTACCGGTTTTGCCGGGCGGTTTGGCCGCGGCCCTGGGCGCCGGGGCTGCCTCGCCCGGCGGCAGGTCAAAGGCGGCGCCCAGATCCAGCTCCGTCGTGGCCGACCTGGATGATTTGCCGCCGCCCGCGAATAGCGGCGCGTCTGGAACCAGCTCCTTGCCTTTCGCCGCCACCTTGGCCCAGTCAGCATCGCTGGGTTGAGCTTTCTGGCGGAAATCGCCGGCGGTCATCACATAGTCTTGACCGTTCTTGGCTTCGGCATGAACCTCCAACAGCTTCATCCACAAATCCTGTCGCCTGGGATTTTCCTGCACGCCGCGTTTCAATACCGCGGCGGCCTCGTCGTAAAGACCATAAGCGATATGCAATTCCGCCTCACCAAGATAATCCGTATCCCGCACCGGGATGGGTTGAGCCTGCATGACGCCGGTGCGGCTCATAGGCGGAACAGCAGCCGGCGAAGAAGAACGCGTCGCCGCGGCCGGCCTGGCCGGCTTTTGCGGGGCCGGTACGCCCGACAGCAGCGAATCGAAATCGAAGGTCGAGGTAATTTCTTCCGGCTCGGTTGATGCCGCCCGGCTCGGCGTGGGCATTTCGCTCTCGCCCTGCCAGACCGCGGTGGGCGCCTGCGGCAGTCCCTGCTCCAGGTCCGCGACGTTTGTGCTTTCGAATTCAATCGTAGGCAGCGGCGGCGTCTCAGCCTCACTCTGCTGGCGGCGACGGTAAATGACCATGACTGCCAGCAGCGCCAGTACTGCGACCAGACCCAGCAGCAACATTTTGAATTCGCCGACGGCGCTCATGATGCCCGCCAGCCCACCGCCTGTCCCGGCATCAACCGGTGCTTCGGCCGGCGGCTGTGCGGACTGTTCGCCGGGCGGCGGTTGTTCGCCCTCGGCCCAGATGCTGGGCATTTGCAAATTTTCGCTCTGCCCGGGTGCCGTGTCGGCGCCTGCCGCAGCCGTGGCGGGCATTTCGGGATCGACCCCACCGGCGGCGCTGGCGGCGTCGGTAGCTGGCGCCGGCGCACTACCCTCGGTGGGAGAGGAACCCTGTGCCGCGGCAGCGTCGCTGCTCGGTGTTTCGGCATCGACGCCACCAGGGGTGGTGGTGGCCATCGTGCTGTCGTCCGTTGCCGGCGCCAGCACTGGCGCTTCGACCGGAGGTGTCGCGGGTTTGTCCGCCGGGGGCGGCGCAGGTACTTTTTCTGCCGGCTCTACAGCCACCTGAGCTTCCGCTTGAGACTCGACAACCGGTTCGCTCGGCTCCACCGCCGGGGTCGCTACCCGCTCGCGACGTGGCGGCGTGCTGGCGCGGCGGGTAGATGGACTGGCGCGGCGGGCGGTGCTGCGGCCGCCGTAACTCGAAGTTTTTTGGCGCGCGACCTCGGCCTTGGCCGAACCGGGACTTACGGCGCGGATTTCCGATTCATCGGGAATCTGCAACATGACGCCCCTCAACATGCGGTTCATATTGCCGTCGAAGGCTTGCGGATTGGCGCGAAAAATCGCCAGCTGCATCTGGTCCATCGTGATGCTGCTACCCGACCGCTGCGCATAGGCGATGCTCCACAGCGTTTCCTGCCGTCCGATGGGACCATAGCTGCGTCCCGACCGGTCGCCGCTGCTGGAACGCCGCACCGGAGCCGACTCAGCGCTACCCGGCCCAATGCTTTCAGTAATGCCGCTGTCGTCTTCGATAAAACCGGAGCCGCTGCTCTCCATGCTCTCGGATGCGGCGGGAGCGCCGGAAGAACCGCGGGAGGCTTGCGCCAGATTGGGGGGGTCCAACAGCACGGTGTATTCGCGGATGGTGCCGCCGCCGGCCCAGCGCAACTCCACCAGGAAACTCAGAAAAGGTTCTGAGACGCGGCGCTTGCTCTGCAGTTTGACGGTTGCCCGGTCCGCGCCCGGCCCTTGGATCAAATCCACTTTGACGTCATCGAACAAGGAATCGCGGCGCAGGCCGGCGCGGGCGAAAGCCCGCTCCGAGGCAATCGCCGCACGCAAGGTATCCCGCTCCTCCGGCCCGATGCCGGTCACGGGTATGGTCGCGCTCAACTGTTGATTGAGCGCTGAATCGACGTCCACTTCGCCGAGCGTAAGCGCCCAAGCCGAAGAGCTCAGCGCAAAAGCCAAGCTGGCCGCCGCGATTAAGGTCGTGCGCATGCACTCTTCCCCTGAGGCCGCTATGGGTTACATCTTATGCCCTAGATGCTTTAGCAACAAGTGGCTGTAACCCCTTTATGGGCCTAAAGATAGTCCCTAATAAGGATTTCTGCAATCTGCACGCTATTCAGGGCAGCCCCCTTGCGGATGTTGTCGGACACGACCCACAGGTTGAGCCCGCGCGGGTGCGATATGTCCTCGCGGATGCGGCCGACAAAAGTCGCGTCTTTGCCGCTGGCCTCCGTTACCGCCGTTGGATAGCCACCATCCTCGCGCTCATCAAGCACGGTTACGCCCGGCGCCTTGCGCAACAGGGCACGCGCCTCATCCGCCGAAATCTTCCGCTTGGTTTCGATATGCACCGCTTCCGAGTGCCCGTAGAACACCGGCACGCGCGCTACCGTGGCGTTCACGAGTATGGTCTCGTCGCCCATGATCTTGCGCGTCTCCCAGACCAGCTTCATTTCCTCGGTGGTGTAGCCGTTGTCGGTGAATTCGCCCCCGTGCGGAATCACGTTGAAAGCGATCTGCTTCGGATACACCTTGCGCTCCACCGGCCGGCCGTTAAGCAACTGCGCGGTCTGCTGCGCGAGCTCCTCGATCGCCTCCTTGCCCGTGCCGGAGACGGACTGATAGGTCGCTACATTGATGCGCTCGATGCCGACCGCGTCGTATATGGGCTTTAGCGCGACCACCATCTGAATCGTGGAGCAGTTCGGGTTCGCGATGATGCCGCGGTTCTTGCAATCCGCGATCTTGTGCGGATTCACCTCCGGCACCACCAGCGGAATGTCGGCCTCGTAGCGGAACTGCGAGGTGTTATCAATCACCACACAGCCGACCGCCGCCGCCTTGGGCGCATAGATCTTCGATACCGAAGCGCCGGGCGAAAACAGGCCAATCTGGACCTTGGAGAAGTCGAACTCCGCGAGATCTTCGACGTCCAGCTCGCTGCGGCCGAAGTTCACTGACTTGCCCACGGAACGTTCGCTGGCCAAAGCGTACAGCTTCCCCAGCGGGAACTTGCGCTCGTGCAGAATCTGCAGCATGACTTCACCTACGGCGCCGGTCGCGCCGACCACTGCTACATCAAATTTCTTGCTCATAATCCCTCTTCCATTGTTATTCGTAGGAGCGCGCCCTTCGGCGGGCTCAGGACGGGCCTGCGCGCGATCGCGGCTAAAGCCGCCCCTACAAAACCTCGATTACCGCCTGCCCCATTTCGACGGTACCTACGGTACGCTCGTCCCCTCTGGCGATATCCCGGGTACGCAAACCGCTTTTCAATACCTGGCTCACGGCCGTCTCCACCTTGTCGGCCAGCTCGGCGCGGCGCAGGCTGTAGCGCAGCAGCATGGCTGCCGAAAGTATCGTGGCCAGCGGATTGGCGAGGTCTTTACCGGCGATATCCGGCGCGCTGCCATGAATCGGCTCGTATAAACCTTTGCCGTTCGCATCCAGCGAGGCGGAGGGCAGCATACCAATCGAACCCGTCAGCATGGACGCCTCGTCGGACAGGATGTCGCCGAAGATATTCCCGGTCACGATCACGTCAAACTGCCTGGGGTTGCGCACCAACTGCATGGCGGCGTTGTCCACCAGCATGTGGCTCAGCGCAACATCCGGGAACTCCTGCGCCACCTCCTCCGCCACGTCGCGCCATAGCTGAGTCGTTTCCAGCACATTCATCTTGTCCACCGAACACAGGCGCTTGCCGCGCTTGCGGGCCGCCTCGAAGGCAAGCCTGACGATGCGGCGAATCTCGGATTCCGAATAAATCATCGTATTGAAACCGACCCGCTCGCCATTGCGGACTTCGATGCCGCGCGGCTCGCCGAAGTAAATATCGCCGGTGAGTTCCCGCACGATCAGAAGGTCGAGCCCCGCCACCAGTTCCGGCTTGAGCGAGGAGGCAGCCGCCAGCTCGGGATAAACCCTTGCCGGGCGCAGATTGGCGAACAGCTTCAGATCCTTGCGGATCCCCAGCAAGCCGCGCTCGGGACGTTGCGCACGCGGCAAGGCGTCATACTTTGGCCCGCCGACCGCGCCGAGCAGAATCGCATCGGCCGCACGCGCCTTGGTCTGGGTGTCCGCAGGATAGGGTTCGCCCGTCGCATCCACCGCACAGCCGCCGAGCAGTCCGTGTTCAAAACTGACCTCCAGACCATGCCGCTCGCGCAGCCGCTCCAGCACCGCCAGCGCTTGCGCGACGATTTCCGGTCCAATGCCGTCACCGGGCAATATCAGAATCTGCTTGGGCATAATCGTCCGCGAATCAAGCGTTGAACAGCCAGGGCGCGGTCTCGCGGCGCCTGGTTTCGTAAGCGCGAATAACGTCCGCGTGCTGCAGCGTCAGGCCGATATCATCCAGGCCATTGATCAGGCAATCCTTGCGGAAGGTATCTACTTCGAAATGGAACGCCTGGCCAGCCGGAGTGGTGACGGTTTGCGCCGGCAGATCGATTCGCAGCCGATAGCCCGGCTGCGCTTCGGATTCGCGGAATAACCGATCCATCTCCGCCTGACCCAATACCACCGGCAGCACGCCGTTCTTGAAACAGTTGGTAAAGAAAATATCGGCATAACTCGGCGCGATCACCGCGCGAAAGCCATAGTCCGCCAAGGCCCATACCGCGTGTTCGCGCGAAGAGCCGCAACCGAAGTTCTGGCGCGCCAATAGAATCTCGGCACCCTGATAGCGCGGCTGATTCAGCACGAACTCCGGATTCTGCCGGCGTGTCGCAGGATCAATGCCCAGGTCGCCCTGGTCGAGATAACGCCAGTCGTCGAACAGAAAGGGGCCAAAGCCCGTCCGGCGGATGGACTTCAGATACTGCTTCGGAATGATTGCGTCCGTATCCACATTGTTTCGATCCAGCGGAGCGGCCAAACCTTCCAATTTCGTAAATGCTTTCATATTTTCCTCTGCTGGTAGGAGCGCGCCTTGCGCGCGATGTCGCGTTCAGGTCGCGGGCTGGCCCGCTCCTACAACGTCCTTATATCTACAAAATGTCCTGCCACCGCCGCGGCCGCAGCCATCGCCGGGCTCACCAGATGCGTGCGCCCGCCCTGCCCCTGCCGGCCCTCGAAGTTGCGATTGGAAGTCGAAGCGCAACGCTCACCCGGCTCCAGGCGATCGGCATTCATCGCCAGGCACATCGAACAGCCCGGTTCGCGCCACTCAAATCCCGCGTCCACAAATATCCGATCCAGCCCTTCTTTCTCGGCCTGCTGTTTGACCAGCCCCGAGCCCGGCACCACCAGCGCCAGTTTGATACTGGGCGCGATACGTTTACCTTTCACGATATCCGCCGCCGCACGCAAATCCTCGATCCGCGAGTTGGTACACGAGCCGATAAAAATCTTGTCCAGCCGGATTTGCCCGATCGGCGTGCCCGGCTGTAGGTCCATGTATTGCAGTGCGCGCTGCATACCCTCGCGCTTCACCGCATCCGTAACTTCTGCGGGATCGGGCACTTTGTCGTCCACCGGCACTACCATTTCCGGCGATGTGCCCCAGGTGACCTGGGGTTTAATTCCAGATGCGTCGAGTCGCACCTCTTTGTCGTAGCGCGCGCCTTCATCCGAATGCAGCGTGTGCCAGTACGCAACCGCCTTACCCCACAGCGCGCCGGTCGGCGCGAAGGGGCGGCCCCGCACATAGGCGATCGTTTTATCATCCACCGCAATCATGCCGGCGCGGGCACCCGCCTCGATGCTCATATTGCAAACCGTCATGCGGCCTTCCATGGACAGCGCACGAATAGCCTCGCCGCCGAACTCGATGCAATAGCCGGTGCCGCCGGCCGTGCCGATGCGACCGATGATGGCCAGCACGATGTCCTTGGCGGTAATGCCCGGCGCCACTTGACCGTCCACACTGACCAGCATGGATTTCGACTTCTGTTGCAGCAGACACTGGGTCGCCAGCACATGCTCGACCTCGGAGGTGCCGATGCCGAAAGCCAGCGCGCCGAAAGCGCCGTGGGTCGAGGTATGCGAATCGCCGCAGACCACCGTCATGCCGGGCAGGGTTGCGCCCTGCTCCGGCCCGATCACATGCACGATGCCCTGGCGCCGGTCATTCATGCGAAATTCGGTAATGCCGAATTCGTCGCAGTTGGCGTCCAGCGCGTCCACCTGCACGCGCGAAATAGGATCGGCGATGCCCTGCGTGCGATCGGACGTGGTCGGCACGTTATGGTCGGCCACCGCCAGGTTGGCGGATCGCTTCCAGGGCTTGCGGCCCGCTAGGCGCAGGCCATCGAAGGCCTGCGGACTGGTGACTTCGTGCACCAGATGCCGGTCAATGTAGATCAGCGCCGTAGCGCTGCCGTCGTCGCGCACCAGGTGTTCGTCCCAGATTTTTTTGTACAGACTTCTCGGCTTCATGGCACGGTTCCGTCCAGCTGCATTACTGGATGCGCAGTCTAAGTGTCAGATACGCATAACTCAAATGAATTGTTTTTATATATTCTATTCTATATAGTAATGTCATGGACACCCAGTTGCTGCTTGCCTTCATCGCCGTCGCCGAGGCCGGCTCCTTCACGCGCGCCGCGGAGCAGTTGCACCTGAGCCAGCCGGCAATCAGCAAGCGCATCGCCGCGCTGGAAGCCCAGTGTGGTGGCGCCTTGTTCGATCGCATCGGCCGGGAAATCCGCCTGACTGAGGCGGGACGCACCCTCCTGCCCTATGCGCACCGCAGTCAAGCGGAGATCGAGGATGCCGGCCGGGCGCTGACGCATCTCACTGGACAGGTGGCCGGACGCTTGTCCATCGGCACCAGCCATCACATCGGCCTGCACCGTCTGCCGGCGGTGTTGCGCGATTTCACCCAGCGCTATCCGGCCGTGGATCTCGATCTGCATTTCATGGACTCCGAGGAAGCCTGCCACGCGGTTGAGCAGGGCAAGCTGGAACTCGGCATCGTCACCTTGCCGCTGGATCCGATTGCGCGGCTGGAGCAGCGTCTTGTCTGGCCCGATCCGATGGCCTTCGTGGTCGCAACCGATCATCCACTGGCCTGGAAACGGCGGCTCGGACTGCAGGAGCTCGCCGGGTATCCCGCGATCCTCCCCGATGAGAAAACCTATACCCATCGCATCGTGCAGGCGGCCCTGCGCCGGCATGGCATCAGCCCACGCGTCCGCCTGGCGACGAACTATCTTGAAACCCTCAAGATGCTGGTCGGCATCGGCCTCGGCTGGAGTGTGCTGCCGCAAAGCATGCTGGACAGCAGCTTGCGTACGCTGCGCATATCCGCGATGAAGCTCAAACGCGAACTGGGCTGGGTGCGGCATCGCGAGCGCACCCTGTCGGGCCCGGCGCGCGCATTGTTGAGCCTGCTGGATGAGCAAAAACCAGGGCGTTCGCGAAACATCTGAGCAGCGGCACTTTTACCTCAACGACCGCGCTCGTCGCCCCACAACTGTTTGTGCAACTGCCACTGGAAGCGTACCGGCAGGCGGTCAGCAATAATCCAGTCAGCCAGATCGCGCGGCGGCAACTGCGTGTGGCTGGGCGAGAACAATACTTCGCAGTGTGCAACTAAATCACGCTCAGCCAGTTGCCGCTTGGCCCAGTCGTAGTCGGCGCGGTCACAGATGACGAACTTGATCTGGTCCTGGGCGGTGAGCACCGCCAGATTCTCGTAACGGTTGCGGTCAACCT
This sequence comes from Nevskiales bacterium, assembly GCA_050740255.1. Lineage (GTDB taxonomy): Bacteria > Pseudomonadota > Gammaproteobacteria > Nevskiales > JBOICV01 > JBOICV01. The sequence goes on from JBOICV010000171.1 coordinate 27,924, forward strand.
CGCCCGATCCAGGAGTCTTGAGGTCAAGCACCCGGTTAACCCGGGTATCCACCTTGGAAACGTCCATCGCACCGCTGGTTTCCAGAGAAACGCTATAACCCTCGTCGCAAAGCCGCCGTAACAGCTCGGTGCAGTCCTTTTGCGCCAGCGGTTCACCGCCGGTCACACAGACGTGCTTTACGCCAAAACTCCGCACCTGTTCCAGCACCGCCTCCAACTCTTGCCACGCTCCTTCGTAAAATGCGTAGGCCGTGTCGCAATACTGGCAACGCAAGGGGCAGCCGGTCAGCCGTACAAACACCGTCGGCCGGCCGACGTCGCGGGCTTCGCCCTGCAGCGAAAGAAAGATTTCATTAATTTTGAGACGGGCCATCGCCCTCACCCTGGCCTCTCCCAGCGGGAGAGGAAAAAAATCACCGGCCTTCGGCCTGCATGCGCTGCAATCGCTGCGTGGCCAGGTCGGCAACGCTCGTTCCGGGATACTGGCTGCGCACCTTCTCCAGTGCCAACCGTGCATTGGCGTAATCGGCCAACTCATAGTGACTATAACCAATCTTGAGTAAGGCGCCCGGCACCTTGCTTGCATCCTTATGGGTGGTGACCAGTTGCTGGAAAGCCGCCAGCGCTGCCGGGAAGTTACGCAGGGAAAAATAAGATTCACCCAACCAGTAACGCGAGCCGTCGGCGTAACTGCTGGCGGGATAGCGCTCCAAAAAAGACTTGAAGCTGGTCGCCGCGTCGTTATAACGGCCCTGTTTCAACAGCTCGAAAGCGGCTTGATAGTCGGCTTGCTCGTTGCCAGCGGCGGCCGGGGTGCCGCCGTTGGTAACTGGCGCTGAGCCCACAGCCGGCGCTGCCGGTGCGGGCAGATAAGACTGGTTGGTTTGTTGCTGCTCCAGCTTTTTGAGCCGCGCTTCCATCGCGAAGTACTGTTCGCGCTCGCGCAGCTTGGCCTGTTCGGCTTCGTGCCTTAGCTGCTCGATTTCGCCACGCAGCGTGCGCAGCTCGTCCTGCATGCGTTGCAAGTCGGCGGCGACCTGGCCGGGATTCTGCGCCTGACGCTCGAGCGCCTCGACGCGCGCGTCCATTTTGTCCCAGCGATCGGCCGCCGCCAGGCCCGAATAAAATACAAACGCCGCCGCGCAAAGCGCGGCGGCGTTTCGGAAAGTCGGCACTAAAGCGATTTCCTCTCGCGCTTGAATCCCAACTGAGACTTACTGCACGTAGATAAGTTCTACGCGGCGATTCTGCGCCCAGGCGCTCTCATCATGGCCCAGATCAGCGGGCCGCTCTTCGCCGAAGGCCAGCGTCGGCAGGGCGTCAGCCGACATGCCTTCCAGCGAAAGCATCTTTTGCACAGCCTGCGCGCGCCGCTCGGACAAACCGACGTTGTATTCGCGCGTGCCACGCTCGTCAGTGTGGCCTTCGAGGCGGATGGTCTTACCCTTTTGCCCGGCATAGGCCGCGTGCGCCTTGAGCGCCGCCATAAATTCGGACTTCACCACGTCGCTGTCGTAGTCGAAGTAAATGATGCGGGTAGACAGCGGGTTGTTCGGATCGAGAAACATCGACTTCTCGTCCTCACCCACGCCGCGCAGGCCGCGTTCGTTGAGACGGGAATCGTCAATGCCGGTGCTGCCGCGGCCATCGTCAATTTCCTCGCCGGTAAAGGCCGTGTCTTCTTTCTTGCTGTCGCCGGCGCAGCCGGACAGCACGCCGAGCACTAGCAGTGACGCGGCGGCCAGTGACAGGGTGCGTTTCATTGTGAACATCGAACTTGCTCCTTGGGATAGAGTCTGGGGGCTCCAAAATCGTATTGTAATCAACCTTATGTCTAACGGCCAAACGGCGACCATGCCGGCTCGCGGACTGCGCCGCGCTGCCGCAGGCTGGTCTTCACCCGTCCGTCCACCGAAACGGTAGCCAACTCGACGCGGCCGCCAGCAGAATGGGCGTAAATCAGCGCCCGGCCATTGGGCGCAAAGCTGGGGCTTTCGTCCAACGGTCCGGCGGTAATAATCCTAAGGCTGCGGGTTTTCAAATCCATGACAGCCACTTTATATCCCCCCGCCTGATGCACCATGGCGATGTTTTCCCCGTCGGGTGAATACACCGCCCGGGTATTGCTCTTGCCTTCAAAAGTCAGGCGCTCCTCTTTGCCGCCCTGTGCCGGCGCGCGGTAAATCTGCGCCCGTCCACCACGATCGGAGGTATAGACCAGGTAGTTGCCGTCTGGCGACCAGGCCGGTTCGGTATCGATCGCTGGGCTCTGGGTGATGGCGTTGAGTTTGCGCGAGCGCACGTCGTAAACGTAGACGTCGGGATTGCCCCGCGTCGACAGCGTCATGGCCAGGTGCCGGCCATTAGGTGACCACGCGGGCGCGCCGTTGATGCCGGCGCGGTCCGATATCAGTTCAGTGCCGCCACTGGCCAGATCCTGGATTTGCAGCAAGGACTTCCCCGCGTCAATGTCGAAAGTCACATAGGCAATCTTTGTGCCGTCGGGGGACCAGGCCGGCGACATGATGGACTCAGGCGAGGTCGCAATCGAACGCGGGTTGTAGCCGTCGTAGTCGGCAATCACCAACTCATAACGTGGGCCGCGCGAGGTCTGGGTTGCCGTGACGTAGGCAATGCGCGTGGTGAAGATACCCTGATGCCCGGTCAGCACTTCATAGACACGGTTGGCGATGGTATGCCCAGCCAGGCGCAGGTCTTTAGCCGTCGCATCCACTTCAAAACTGGCGGCGCGGCGGTCGGGGCGGTAGACGTCGAGCACCGAGAAGCGGATGCGATAACCGCTGCTGGCCGGCAGCATCTGGCCGACCACGATGTGATCGGCCTTGACCGCCCGCCAATTGTTGAAATTGACTGCTTCCGGCGTGCCCGGACGCTCCAGCATGTCGCTGCGCGGCAGCAGGCGGAACTGGCCGGTCCAGGCCAAATCCCGCTCCACCACTTCCGCGACATCGAGCGGCGGCGCGGCATTGCCCCCGGCGCTGAAGGGGACTACCGCTATGGGTATTGCATCCGCGAGGCCTTGCGTGATTTCGACCCGCAGCGCGGCAGCGGATAAAGGCGGGAGGCTTAACAGAATTACAGCAAGGAGCAGTTGGCGCATGATGCGGTATTAGGGTCTTAATTCAGTCAGTGATTCAGTTTCGAGGCTCGAATAGGAACTCAAGTTCTTCATCGTATACACGCAAGTCGTCCGGCAACGGCAGCGGACTCGACTTGCGCATCGCACGCAGCACCGAATCATCCAGCGCGGGGTTGCCGCAAGAGGACTTGATGCGAACATCCACAATCGTACCATCCTGTCGCTGCCGCACGTACAGCAGACACTTGAATAATCCAGGCCCTGAGGGCGGCCGGATCCAGTTCGGCGTTACATGCCGGTTTAGTTTGATGATGTAGGCATTAATCGCGGGACCCAATTCGGCTTGCATGCGCTGCCGCTCCTCGTCCGCGCGCATCCGGTCCAGGCCCGCGCGCTCGAACGCTTCCTCCTCGCGCCGGCGCTTGTCCTGAGCATCCAGCTCGGCCTTCTTGCGCGCCGCTTCCGCCGCCTCCGCGCGCTTCTTGTCAGCCTCCGCTTTCTTTTTGGCGTCTTCCTCGGCTTTTTTCCGTGCTTCCTCTTCGGCTTTTTGCCTGGCCTCGGCGTCGGCCTGTCGTTTGGCCTCTGCCTCGGCTTCCCGCTTGAGCTGATCGTCCTGCTGGATTTTCTCCACGTCCTCGGGCGTCAGGCAGGCTTTGCTGATCTGCGCCAGCGTGATTTCGCCGCGCTTCAGTTTCGCGCGCTCGCGCTTGCAGTCCTCTTCCTGTTTCTTGCGTTTCTCCTCGGCCAGCGCGATCTGGCGCTTCTCGTCTTCTTCCTTCTTACGCTTGGCTTCCTGAATCGCCTTCTGCTTGGCCTCTTCCTGGGTTTTCTTTCTGACCTCCTCTTCGATTTTCTTTCTGGCCTCGTCCGCCGCTCTGGTTAGTGCTTCCTCCTCGCGGCGCTGCTCCTCTTCCCGCTGTTCCTGCTCGCGCTTACGCTCTTTTGAGGTTTCAACCGGGTCGCTCACCACGACCGCCTGCATGATTTGCGGTGAACCGGCGGGCTTTGGACTCAGCCAGTCGAAGGACACAAACAGGAGAACAAATAGCAGAACATGCAAGCCGACCGCGTACAGCAGCGGCCGCTTGTTGGTGCGAAGCAGCTCCCACATGGACTAGCCCGAATACGTCATGAGGCGCTTGTGACTTTATTTGGTGTCGCTGGGTTCCGTCGGCAAGCCGACCTTGTCCGCGCCGGCCTGCTTGAGCAGCGACATGGCCGCCATGATGCGGCCGTAAGGCACGTCCTCATCCCCGCGGATATAAACCACTTGCTGGTCGGGCCGTGGGTTGTTGCGCAGGAAGATGCGCGCCACGCGCACCACCTCCGCATCGGTCACCGGCTCGCGCTCACCCTGCTCGCCGTGACTCAGGAAGAAGCTGCCTTTCGCATCCACCGTGACGACCAGCGGATCCTCGCTGACATTCGATTCGGTCTCAGCCACTTCCGGCAGGTCCACTTCCACACCCTGGCTCAGCAAGGGCGCCGTGATCATGAAGATAATGAGCAGCACCAGCATCACGTCGATATAGGGCACGACGTTGATCTCGGCGTTAAGCCGCCGTTTGGCCCGCTTGGCGATGCCAGCCATGGCCTAAACCTTCTCCGGCGGCCCGGCGTTTTCGTGCAGCACGCCGCGCTGCACGATGCCGGCGAACTCCTCCATGAAGGCGCTATAGCGGCTCTCCAGTTTATCCACGGTATTGGTGAAGATGTTGTAGAAAATCACCGCCGGAATGGCCGCGAACAGGCCCATGGCGGTGGCGATCAAGGCTTCGGCGATCGCGGGCGCCACCACCGCCAGCGTGGCTTGTTTCACGTTACCGATGCCGATGAATGCATTCATGATGCCCCACACCGTGCCGAACAGGCCCACGTAGGGACTGGTCGAGCCCACGGTCGCCAGCAGCGCGAGGCCTTCTTCGATACGCTCGACCTCGCGCACCATCGCGGCACGCATCGAGCGCTGCACCGCAGTGACCAGATCCTCGGCCGATACCCGGCCGTGCTGACGCTGGCGGCGCAATTCCTCGAAACCGGCGCGGAACAAGCCTTCGAGGCCGGTCGGGTTTTCGCCGCGGCGCATGACCGCCTTGTAGATGTCGGACAGATTGCCGCCCGACCAGAAATAATCCTCGAACCAGTCCGCAGCCTTGCCCGTTTCCCTGAGCAGGCCACGCTTCTGAAACACCACAAACCAGGAGGCGACCGAGGCTGCCAGCAGCGCCAGCATGACCAGCTGCACCGGCAGGCTGGCCTGCAGCACCAGATGGGACAGGGATAAATCAGCAGGCACGTTGAATCTCCTTTAGGACTTCCGCGGGCACGGCGCAAGGACGAAAGCCGCGCATATCCACGCAGGCTGCACGAAACTGCCCGGTTGCCAGAATCTGATCATCCGCCAATCGGCTGATGGTTTGCTCGAAGCGCAGGCTGGCTCGGCCAACATGCGCGATGCTGAGCTGGATCTGAATCTGGTCGTCGAGCCGGGCGGGGATTAGGTATTTCACATGCAGATCGGCAATCGTGAATGCCACCGCCAATTCGTTCTTAAGTCGCTCCTGGCTAAAACCCACCGCGCGCAGCCATTCGGTGCGGCAGCGTTCGAAATAGCGCAGGTAGTTGGCGTGATAAACCACACCGCTGGCGTCGGTATCCTCGTAATAAATGCGGGCTGGCCAGGAAAACGTTTTTAGATCAGTCACGCGTGAGCTGGTTGTAGCAGGCGCGCCCGATTATAGCGATTGGACGCGGCAGAAAGCGCATTCATTGCTTGCGGTCGCCAAAGTTCAAACCTGACTGCTCCACCGTAAAACCAATCGGCGGCTTGATGCCAAAGTGCGTATACGCCGTGCGCGTGGCCATACGTCCACGCGGCGTGCGCTGCATAAAACCCTGCTGGATGAGATAAGGCTCCAGCACGTCCTCAATGGTGTCGCGCACTTCGCCGATTGCTGCAGCGAGGCTTTCTATGCCGGTCGGACCGCCGTCGAATTTCTCGATTAGCGCCAGCAGCAGTTTGCGATCCATCACATCAAAGCCGTGGTGATCCACTGCCAGCACATCCATCGCGCGCCGCGCGAGTTCGCCGGTAATGCGCCCGTCGCCTTTGACCTGCGCATAATCCCGCACTCGACGCAGTAAACGATTGACCACGCGCGGCGTGCCCCTGGCCCGACTGGCAATTTCCTGTGTACCCAAGTTATCTACAGATACACCCATGATCTCAGCAGATCGCTGCACGATAAGCGCAAGATCGTGAATATTATAGAATTCAAGGCGTTGGGTGATACCGAAGCGGTCGCGCAATGGGCTGGTCAGGGCGCCGGCGCGAGTCGTCGCACCGACCAAGGTAAAAGCGGGCAGATCCAGCTTGATGGAGCGCGCCGCCGGACCTTCGCCAATCATGATGTCGAGTTGGCGGTCTTCCAGTGCCGGATACAGCACTTCCTCCACCACCGGGCTGAGGCGGTGAATTTCGTCCACGAACAGCACGTCACGGGGTTCCAGATTGGTGAGCAAGGCGGCCAGATCGCCCGGGCGTTCCAGCACCGGACCGGAGGTCTGGCGCAGATTCACGCCCAATTCGTGCGCAATGACATGCGCCAAAGTGGTTTTACCCAGGCCTGGCGGGCCGTAAATCAGCACATGGTCCATCGCCTCGCCGCGCGCGCGCGCGGCGCCGATGAAGATTTCCATCTGCTCTTTCGCACGCGGCTGGCCGACATAATCCGCAAGCCGCTTGGGGCGAATGGCGCGTTCCTGCGCTTCATCGCCCTCCACACGCTGCGGCGTAATCAGCCGGGATTCTTCAATCATGCAGCGGCATCATAGATTACTTGCGCAATGCCGCCTGTAGCGCCGCCCGGATCAACTGCTCACGCGTGAGGCCAGGCTTGGTTACGGCATGCAGCAATTTCTGCGACTCGGCCGGCCGATAACCCAGCGCCAGCATGGCGGCATAGGCCTCCCGCTCGGCGCCGATGCCAAACTCAGCGCCGGGCGACCCGGGAAGCTGCCCTGCGACGCGATCGCGCATCTCGACAATCAGCCGCTCGGCGGTTTTCTTGCCGATACCCGGCAGGCGCGTCAGTTGCACCACATCACCGCTACCTACCGCCAGCGCGAAGTCCGCCGCGGAGATGCCGGACAGCACCGCCAGCGCAATTTTGGGCCCTACGCCGCTCACCTTGATCAGTTCCCGGAACAGCGTACGTTCCTCACGCGTCGCAAAGGCGTAGAGGATTTGCGCGTCTTCGCGCACCACCAGATGCGCAAACAGCGAAACCGTCTGGCCGATATTGGGCAGCTTATAAAAAGTGGACATTGGCGCTTCCACCTCGTAGCCCACGCCATTGACGTCCACCAGCAGCTGCGGCGGCTGCTTCTCCAGAATTTTGCCCGATAGGCGGCCGATCATCGGCGCGCCCTGCGCAACAGGGGTGCCTGCGCATAGCGCAGATGGCATAGCGCGACCGCCAGCGCGTCCGCCGCATCGGCGGCCAGTGCACCGTTCAGCTTGAGCAGTAACTTGACCATATGCTGGATTTGCGTTTTCTCCGCCCGGCCGCCACCAACGATGGTGCGCTTGATGTCGGCCGGAGTGTATTCAGTTACCTGCAAGCCGGCGAGCGCACCGGCACACAACAATACACCGCGAGCCTGACCTAGTTTGAGCGCACTGCTCGCATTCTTGCTCACGAACACCTGCTCCACCGCCACTACCTGCGGCTGGTGATGGGAAATCAGTTCCGCGACGTTCTCGTATAAAACCTTGAGCCGCTGCGCAAACGCCGCATGTTCGTCCAGTTTGATGCAGCCGCTCGCCACATAGCGCGCCGTCGCGCCTTGACCTTCGATAACGCCGTAGCCGGTCACCCGCGAGCCGGGGTCCAGGCCAAGTACCCGCACTACGGTATTGCCGGTCACTGATCAGGTGAAGTCTATGTTGCTGTACACATTCTGCACGTCGTCAAGCTCCTCCAGCATTTCCAGCAGCTTTGACGAATGTTCGGCCGTTTCGCCGCTGACTACGGTTTTGATTGAAGGCAGCATCGTCACTTCGGCCTCGTCCGACTTCAGACCGGCGGTTTCCAGCGCTTTTTTCACCGATGTGAACCGCGCCGGCGCGGTGATGACATCCACCGCCTTGTCGTTGTACGTCACCACATCGTCCGCCCCCGCCTCCAGCGCGGCCTCGAGAATCCTGTTCTCGTCAGCACCCGGCGCGTAGCTGATCACGCCTTTTTCGCTGAACAGAAAAGCGACGGCACCCGTCGTGGCCAGATTGCCGCCGCATTTGGTAAAAGCATGCCGCACCTCCGCTACTGTGCGGGTACGGTTATCAGTCATGCAATCCACGATCACGGCCACGCCCCCGGACCCGTAACCTTCGTAACGGATTTCCTCAAAATGCTGCCCTTCTTCCTGCCCCGCGCCGCGCTTGATCGCGCGCTCGATGGTGTCTTTGGACATATTGGCTGCGAGCGCCTTGTCCATGGCCAGGCGCAGGCGCGGATTGTCGGCCGGATTGGGCCCACCGCCCATGCGCGTGGCGACGTTGATTTCACGAATCAGGCGGGTGAAGATTTTCGCGCGCTTCTTGTCCTGGGCTCCTTTCCGGTACTGGATATTGGCCCATTTGCTATGCCCAGCCATTAACTTTCTCTTAGAACTTTCGTTCCCTCTCCCTCGGGGAGAGGGCTAGGGTGAGGGCGCGAAACAATCAGCTACTGCTTGCGCCTGCCGACGAAATGTATCGTCCTATTATCCACCGCTAACGCCGCTTCGTGAACCACTTCGGACAAGGTGGGATGCGCATGCATGGTGCGCGCGATGTCCTCGCTGCTGGCCTTGTATTCGATCGCCAGCACCATCTCGGCAATCAGCTCGGAGACATAGGGGCCAATCATATGTACACCCAGCAACTCGTCGGATTTGGCGTCAGCGACCATCCGCACCATGCCCACCGCCTGCTCCAGCGCTTTGGCACGGCCGTTTATGGCGAAGGAGAAGCTGCCGATACGCACTTCACGGCCGGCGGCCTTGCACTCTTCCTCGGTCTTGCCGACCCAGGCGATCTCCGGGCTGGTGTAAATCACCGAAGGCACGGCATCGTAGTTCACGTGTCCGGCCTGGCCGGCAATTCGCTCGACGCAAGCGATACCCTCCTCCATGCCCTTGTGCGCCAGCATCAACCCGCCAATGAGATCACCGACCGCGTACACGTTCGGGACATTGGTCCGCCAGTGCGCATCCACTTGGATAAACCCTTTTGCATCCAGTTGCAGACCGACTTCGGCTGCTGCCAAACCCTTGCTTGAGGGACGGCGGCCCACCGCAACAATCAGCTTGTCGAATTCCGCTTTCTTCTTTTCGCCGCCTTGCTCATATTCGACCGTAACCTTCTTACCCTTGATGTTTGCACCCAGCACTTTGGCGCTGAGCTGAATATCCAGTCCCTGCTTGGCGAATTGCTTGAGCGCCTCGCGCGCGATCGGTTTGTCGGCCATCGGCAGAAAGCTGTCGAGCGCCTCCAGAACCGTGACCTTGGCGCCTACGCGTGACCACACGCTGCCTAGCTCCACGCCAATCACGCCGGCGCCAATCACGCCCAGCTGCTTGGGCACTTCGTCGAATTCCAGTGCGCCCCAGGAATCCACAACCTGCTTGCCGTCAAACTTCGCAATCGGCAGTTCAACCGGTTCGGAACCCGCGGCGAGAATAATGTGCTGGGCCGTGATTTCCTTGTCACCCACTTTCACCTTGCCGCTGCCGAGAAGCTGGGCGCGACCAGCGAGAGCGGTGACACCAAAACCCTTGAACAACTGCGCGATACCGTTGGTATGCGCGGATACGATCTCGTCCTTGCGCTTGAGCATTTGCGCAAGATCCATCTCCACGCCCTTCAGTTTTACGCCGTGTCGCGCAAATTCATGCAAGGCTCGGTGATAAACCTCGGAACTTTCCAATAATGCCTTCGAGGGAATACAGCCGGCATTCAAGCAGGTACCGCCCAGCGACGGCTTGCCTGCCCGGTCTATCCACGCATCCACGCAGGCGGTCTTCAAGCCTAGCTGGCTGGCTCGAATCGCGGCGTGATAGCCCGCCGGACCGGCGCCGACCACCAGCAGGTCGTATTGATTACTCATGGTTGCTTCCCCGATGGAGCGGGTATTGTAATCGTGGGTGGAAAACCTGTCTGAAACTGCCCCTCACCCATCCTCTCCCCATAAATGGGGAGAGGGGATAGTGAGCGCTGCGCGCACTTAGTCGAAGGGATTGCGCAGCACGATGGTGTGCTCGCGGTCCGGACCCGTCGAAACTATGGCCACTTCTACGCCGCTGACTTCTTCCAGTCGTTTCAGATAACGGCGCGCGTTCTCGGGTAGTTTTTCGTAGCGGGTGACGCCTACGGTTGAGCTTCTCCACCCCGGCAGGTTCTCATACACCGCCTCGACCCGGGCCAGACCCTCGGCACCGATCGGCACGGTCTCTACCGTCTTGCCGTCCACTTTGTAACCGGTACCGATGCGCACCGTTTCCAGCTCGTCCATCACGTCCAGCTTGGTGACGCACAGCCCGGACATGCTGTTAAGGAATATCGAGCGCCGCGCAGCCACAGCATCGTACCAGCCGCAGCGCCGCGGCCGGCGCGTAACCGTGCCGTACTCATCGCCCTTGTCGCGCAGATGCTGGCCAGTTTCGTTGTCCTGCTCAGTGGGAAATGGGCCGCTGCCGACGCGCGTCGCGTAGGCTTTCATGATGCCCATCACATAGTCGAAATTGCGCGGACCCACACCGGAACCGGTGGCGGCACCGCCGGCGGTGGTGTTACTCGAAGTCACGAAGGGATAGGTGCCGTGGTCAACGTCCAGTAAAGCGCCCTGCGCGCCTTCAAACAGGACGTTGTCGCCGCGCTTCAAGTGCAGGCGCAACAGCTCGGTGACGTCGCCCACCATCGGCTTGATCTGCCCGGCGTAACCCAGCAGGTCGTTCAGCGTCTTCTGGAAATCTTCCGGCTCTTCCTTGAAGTACTGCGCCAACACGAAGTTGTGATAGGCCAACAGCTCGCCCAGCTTGGCGGCGAGCTGTTCACGATGGAACAAGTCGCCGACCCGCACGGCGCGGCGCGCTACTTTATCTTCGTACGCGGGGCCGATGCCTTTGCCGGTGGTGCCGATCTTGGCATCGCCGCGAGCCTTTTCGCGCGCCCGGTCCAGCCTGGTGTGTACCGGCAGCACCAGCGGCGTCGCTTCGGAAATGCGCAGCCGGCTGCGCACCTCCATGCCTGCCTTTTCCACTTTTTCGATTTCACGCAACAAATCCGGCACGGACAGCACCACACCGTTGCCGATGAAACAGGCCACGCCCTCGCGCATGATGCCGGACGGAATCAGATTCAAGGCAATTTTCTGGCCCTTGATCACCAGCGTGTGACCGGCGTTATGCCCGCCTTGAAAGCGTACTACCGCCTGCACGCGGTCGGTGAGGAGGTCAACGACTTTGCCCTTGCCCTCATCACCCCATTGGGCGCCGATTACCACAACGCTCTTCCCCATCAGCTAAGCCTTCACTGAGCGTAATTTCCAGTCCTTGCCGTCTTTTACCAGCTCGTCCTGACAGGCCAGTGACGCCGCAGTCTCCTGGCCGAGCGCCTGAACAACGCGACGGCCCTGCCCGCGCAGTTCGGCAATTTTTGCGGCCAGCGCGGCATCCTCGACTGCAGGCGCAAAAACGGGAGCCGCAACGCCCTCCTCGGGCAACTGCGCCAGAGTAATCAATTGATTCAAATCGGCGCTAAAACCGGTCGCCGCGCGCGCGCGGCCGAACGCGGCGCCCACACCATCGTAGCGGCCGCCACGAGCGAGCTCGCGCCCTTGTCCTGAGACAAACGCCGCGAACACCACCCCGGTCTTGTAGCGATAGCCGCGCAACTCCGCCAGATCAATATGGATCGGTACTGCCGGATAACGCTCACGCAAGCGCTTGACCAGCGCTTCCAGCGTATCCAGCGCCTGTGTCACTTCAGCGCCGGCGGCAGCGAGCTGTTGGCGTGCGCGCGGCAGTACGCTCAAATCGCCGTTAAGGAGAATGAGTGCATTCAGCCATTCGCTGAGCTGCGCGTCGCGTGGCCGCGCCGCCATGAATGCCGCCAGGTCCGGCCGCGACTTGCGTTGCAGAATATCGAATAACTCCTGCTCCACATCGGCGCCAAGGCCGAGTTTCGCCGACAAGGCACGGTAAATACCGACATGGCCCAGATCAAGATGCACCTCGGCAATGCCCAAAGCCGTGAGGGTCTCCAGCATCAGCGCCAACACCTCGAAATCACTGGCAACGCCGGCGTGGCCGAATAGCTCCGCGCCGACCTGCAGCGGAGCGCGCGTGCCGCCCAGCCCGTCGGGCACGGTGCGCAAGACGCTGCCGATGTAGCAGTAGCGGGCCGCGCCCTCGCGGCGCAGGCGATGCGCATCAATGCGCGCGGCCTGGGTCGTAATATCGGAGCGGATGCCGAGCATGCGGCCGGACAGCTGATCGGCGAATTTGAAGGTCTGCAAGTCCAGCGCGCTGCCGGCGCCGGTCAGCAGGGAGTCCAGATATTCAATGAACGGCGGTCGGATGAGTTCGTAACCCCAGGCGCGGTATACACCGAGCAATTTCGCGCGCGCGCGCTCCAGCCGCCAGGCGACGTCCGGCAGCGCCTCATCCACCCCTTCGGGCAGCAGCCAACGATCCACGCGCATGGACGAATATCTTAAAATCAATGGGTTACGGGCGCAGAAATTGTAGCAGAATGAGCCCGCCGATCAGCAGCGCGCCGCCGAATAGCCGCAGCATACGCGGATCGCTGCCGGCCACCCGCAGCAACACTTCACGCCAGCGCTCGGGAGCGATAAACGGCATCAGGCCCTCCAGCACCAGCATCAAGGCCAGCGCCCGCAGCAGATCTTGCCAGAACATCAGGCGGGCACGCTGTCAGCGCGCGGAAGGATTGAAATACTGAAAGAACTCGCCTTTCGGTTCCAGCACCAGTATGTCGCTCTGGTTGCGCAGACTTTCCTTGTAGGCGTCCAGGCTGCGGTAGAAAGCGTAAAACTCCGGATTCTTGCCGTAGGCAGCGGCGTAAATCTCGGCTGCCTTGGCGTCGCCCTCGCCGCGGACGCGCTCGGCGTTGCCGAATGCGGTGGCCGCTATCACCACCCGGGCGCGGTCGGCCTCGGCGCGTATCTTCTCGGCTTCTTCGGCACCCTTGGCGCGATGCTCTGCGGCCAGGCGCTTGCGCTCCGAACGCATGCGGTCGTAAACAGAATTGGCGAGCACGTCCGGCAAATCAATGCGCTGGACGCGGACATCAACAATCTCGATACCCAGCTCACTGACCTGCTCGTTGGCCGTCTTGGTCATATCGCGCATGATTTTGCTGCGCTCGCCGGAGACGGCTTCCTGAATAGTGCGCTTGCCGAATTCGCTCTTGAGACCTTTACGGATGATGGCCGATAACCGGTCGAGCGCCTGATCCTGATTGCCGCCGGTAGCGCGGTAGTAACGGCCAACATCCTTGATGCGCCATTTCACGAAGAAATCGACTTGTACGTTCTTCTTTTCCAGCGTCAGAAAGCGCTCCGATTCACCATCCAGCCCGAGAATGCGGCGATCGAAACGACGCACGCTCTGCACAAACGGGAGCTTGAAGTGCAGGCCCGGCTTGTCGTCGGTGCGCTGAATTTCGCCGAATTGAAACACCGCGGCGTACTCGCGCTCGTCCACCACGAACACCACGCCGGAGACCAGCACGAAGGTCAGTAACAGCGGAAGCGTCAGGAATATCTGCCGGCTGTTCATCAGTTCCGGCTCCGGCTGCGGCCGTCTTCGTACAGCGGGTTCGGGGTGGCTGGCGCCGCGGCGCGTGGCGCGCTCTGCGGCGTGCTGCCCGACGGTGTGGAGTCCGCCGGCCGTTTCAGCAACTGCTCCAAGGGCAGATACAGCATCTGGTTACCGGCATCGCCATCGACCAGAATCTTACCGGTGTTGCTCAGCACCGTTTGCATGGCATCCAGATATAACCGCTTGCGCGTGACCTGCGGCGCCTGTTCGTATTCGGCCAGGAGCAGGCTGAAGCGCGCCGCTTTACCTTCAGCTTCCGCCACTACCCGTTCGCGATAGCCTTCGGCCTCCGCGGTTTCACGCGCGGCGGCGCCGCTGGCTCTGGGCAGAATGTCGTTGGCGTAGGCCTCAGCTTCGTTCTGCAAACGCGTCTGATCCTGCTGCGCACTGGTGACATCCGAAAACGCATCCTGCACCGGGTCCGGCGGTTGCGCATCCTTGAGGTTGACTTCGGTTACCGTGATGCCGGTTCGGTAACTGTCCAGAATGCTCTGCAGCAATTCCTGGGTGCGGCTTTCAATCTCTACCCGGCCTGCGGTCAGCAGAAAGTCCATCTTCTCTTTGCCCACCACCTCGCGTACGGCACTTTTCAGCGCCTGCGCCAGGGTGATTTCCGGCTCGAATACGCGGAACACAAAATCTTCGGCGTTACTGACTTTGTATTGGGCGGCGATTTCGACATCCACGATATTCTCGTCCTGAGTCAGCATCAGCGAACGGTCCGTGGTGTTGCGAATGCGTCCCGTATTGACCTTGACCAGCCGCTGCAGCGGATACGGCATGCGCCAGTGCAGACCGGGACCGGTCGTGCTCGAATACTTGCCGAAGGTCAGGACGACAGCGCGTTCCGCATCGTCAACCTGATAGACGCCGGAGAATAGCCATAGCACTACCGCCGCGGCCGCGAGCAATCCCGCGCCAGTGAATTTCTGACCGTTACTCCCGCCGCCGAAGCGCCCGCGCAGTTTTCCCCAGAAATCCTCGAAGTCGGGGCCACCGCCGCCGGAGGGTTCGCGACGCCGCGCCCACGGGTTGCCATTGCCCTTGGGCGCTTGTTTGTCACCACCGCCGGGCGCGTTCCAGGCCATCTCTTCGGATTCGTTCATGCTAGGGCCGGCATATTAACGGGCGTGCGCCAGCAAGTCACTCGTTTGCTTGAGCACCTGCAACGCCGATTTCTCTTCCCGGCACAGTCGCTCGAACTGCTGTCGCGGTAAAGAAACGGAAAGTATCGTTTCGCCGGCGTCCGTGTGGCGCTCCTGCCGCACCGCGCCGAGCTCAAACAAGCGGGCGCGTAGCCGCGCCGCGGCAGGCGGCAAGGCCAGCTCGCCCTCAAGCTGGTCGGCAAAAAACACTTCTGCAAGCGTATCCCGCAACAGATCGAGGCCGGCGCCGGTCTGCGCAGATAAGTAGACCCGACGCACGCGTCCGTCGTCGTCGCGCTCAAGCCGTGGCGCCTGTGCCTCGCATAAATCAAGTTTGTTGAAGATCTCGATCTGCGGCACGTCGTCCGCGCCGATTTCCGCCAGCACCGCCCGCACCTGCTCGATCTTCGGACGCCGCTCCGGATCGGACGCATCCACCACATGCAGCAGCAGGTGCGCGAGCCGCGTTTCTTCCAGCGTCGCGCGAAAAGCCTCGACCAGATCGTGCGGCAGCTCACGCACAAAGCCGACGGTATCGGCCAGTACGATTTGTGCACCCGCCGCCAGCTTGAGCCGGCGCAGCGTGGGATCCAGGGTTGCAAACTGGATTGGCGAGGCGAGGGCCTCGGCGCCGGTCAGCGCGTTGAACAATGTTGACTTGCCCGCGTTGGTATAGCCGACGACCGCGACCAATGGCACCTCGTGTTTGCGGCGCGCGGCCCGGCCTTGGGCGCGCTGCGCGCGTACCTGCTCCAGCTTGCGCTGCAGATGTTTGATGCGCTGCGCCAGCAAACGGCGGTCGGTTTCCAACTGAGTTTCACCAGGACCGCGCAGGCCTATGCCGCCACGCTGGCGCTCCAGGTGCAACCAGCCTCGCACCAGGCGCGTCGCCAGATGCTTGAGCTGGGCCAACTCGACCTGCAACTTGCCTTCGTGCGAGCGCGCGCGTTGCGCGAAGATATCAAGGATCAGGCCGGTGCGATCCAGCACCCGGCACTGCACCCGCTTTTCCAGGTTGCGCTCCTGGCTGGGCGAGAGCTCATGATTGAACACCACCAGATCAACGCCCTGCGCCTGCACCGCGGCCGCCAGTTCCGCGGCCTTGCCGCTGCCGCAGTAAAACTTGGGATCGGGTGCGGCGCGATGGCCGCGGAAAACCTGCAACACCTCGCCGCCCGCTGAGCGCGCCAGTTCGACGAATTCAGCGCAAGCGGCAGCGTCGTGTCCGGGACGAAAATCAAGATGAACCAGGAGCGCGCGGTTGCCCGCGCGCGGGCGCTCAAACAACCGTGGACATCCTAGGCAGCTTCGCTCTCGGCCGCCGCTTCCGCCGTATCGCCAGCGGCGAGCGACACGTTGCGCGCCGGCACGATGGTCGAGATGGCGTGTTTGTAAACCATCTGACTCACGGTGTTTTTGAGCAGGACCACGAATTGATCGAAGGACTCAATCTGTCCTTGCAGCTTGATGCCGTTGACCAGATATATGGATACGGGAATATGGTCGCGGCGCAGGGCGTTCAGAAACGGCTCTTGTAGGGTCTGGCCTTTAGACATGGTGATACTCCTAATTGGGGCCTGTGATCAGGCATTTGTTGTACGGGCGTTTTGCTATGACCGCACCCGGGCTGGGAAGTTTAACATCACCTTCAGGGGAGCATCCCCCCATCACGCAGGACCGTCAGCGCTTTTTGCGCGAGACCATCGCCGCTGCTGTCGAGCCAGATCGCTGCTGTCTCGCGTCTTAGCCAGGTCAACTGACGTTTGGCGAATTGCTGGGTGGCGGTCAGGCAACGGCGCTGGGCTTCGTCCCAGTCGTAAAAGCCGTCGAGATGCAGCCAGAGCTGGCGATAGCCGACCGCGCGCAGCGCCGGCAGGTCGAGATGCAAATCGCCACGGGCCCGCAGGCCGCGCACCTCATCCAGAAAACCCTGCGCCAGCATCATCTGCAAGCGCCCGGTAATACGCTGCCGCAGCACCTCGCGCGCGCCCGGCATCACTATCAGTTTCAGAATTCGCCAGGGCGGCGGCGCGCTGCGCTCTTGCTGATGCCAAACCGATGGGCCGTGGCCGGTCAGCTCCAGAATTTCCAGCGCGCGCTGGATACGCTGACTGTCATTGGGATGCAGGCGCTGCGCCGTTTGCGGATCGGCGGCTGCCAGCCGCGCGTGTAGCGCAGCCCAACCCAGCCGATCCGCCTCGGCGCTGAGCCGTGCCCGCAACAGCGGATCGGCTGACGGCAGCGCGCTCAACGGCTCGGCGAGCGCGCGGAAATAAAGCAGGGTCCCGCCCACCAGCAGCGGTACCCGGCCGCGCCCGTGGCCGGCTGCGATTTCACGTCCCGCATCCGCCGCAAAGCGCGCCGCGGAGTAACTCTCCGTCGGCTCGCAGATATCTATCAGCTTATGTGGATAACGCTGCAGAATCACGGGCGCGGGTTTCGCGGTACCGATGTCCATGCCGCGATAAACTTGCGCAGAATCCACACTGATCAAATCAACTGGCAGGCGTTCAGCCAGCTCGAGCGCCAGCCGGGTCTTGCCTGAGGCTGTCGGCCCCATCAGAAAAATCACCGGTAACGCCGATCCGGAGACGGGGGTCATTCCGTGGTGCGGCCAGAAGCCGCGCGCAAAGCTTGAATCCGCTCACGCGAGGCGGGATGTGACGCCAGATAGTCCAGCCAGGACGAGTCCCCTCTCTCGGCAAGAGCGCGCGACAGCCGTTCCAGCAGCTCGGCCAAGCGTGCCGGCTGCAAGCTGTTGCGCTGCAGCCACGTGACTGCATACGCGTCTGCCTCCTGCTCCAGGCCGCGCGAATAGCGCGCCTGCAGCAGCACCGTCGGAGCGGCTGCCACAAGTGAGTTCATATCGCCAAACCACCAGGCAAAAAATGCGCCCGCCAGCGTGCTCTGCACCAGCAGCTTTAGTCCATGCCGATGGTAGACATGCCCGAGTTCGTGTCCCAGCACTGCGTAGATCTGTTCGTCGTGGTCCGCGAGCTGTACCAGCTCATCCAGCAGGACGATGGTGCCATCGGGCAGGGCGAAGGCGTTGGGTCCCATTTCCGGGCTGGAGCGAAACAGAATCCGCGCCGAAATCCTGCGGTCGTGTGGGAATTTGAACCCGGCGAAACCTCGTTTCAACTGTTCGATCCGAGCGGGCGCCAGTTTGCTCGGTTTGAGCAACTCCCCATCGAATAGCCGCAAGCTTTGCTCGGAAAGCGTTTTCACGACGAGCGGCGGCAGCTGCTCGGCGACGCGCGCGGCGGTCCACGGCAGGCCCCAAAAATAGCCGGCGAATACGGTGCCTGCAGCCAAGGCCAGGCAAAACAGCGCAACGCCCCAGCTACGCTGCCAGCGGTCTACCAGGCCGTCGCGATGACCGAGCCGGCGCAGCAAGCGACCGAGCACAGCGAGGTCGGACACCTCGCAGTAAGCACCGTCAGCGAAGCCGATGCGGCGCGGGGCCGAACCCAGGCGCTCCGACACTTTGAGTTCGGCCAAGCTGGCGGCGCGGACGATCCCCTGCCCTTGCACCAGCAGGCGGCGGCCGTCTGTAGCGAGCTCTACCCTGTGGCGCTTGGCGCTCCGGCCATCATAGTAGTACGCGATCAGCATCAAAGCCCGATATCAATATCAAACATTTCCGCGGTTTCCTCGCCCATCGCTCCCAGCGCCTGCACTTGCGACGCGACGAAGTCGTCAAGGCTGCCGGCCGGCAGCAGCGCCAGGCTCTCAACCCGGTAGCGCGCGATGCGTACCGCCGCCCAAGGCATGAACAGGCCCAGCGTCAGCACCACCAAGATGAAGTTGGTCAACTGGATTTGAAATAGCGGCCAGACCATCACGGCGCTGTCGAAACGATGTTCGCCCAGGGTCGTATGATTCCAAACCAGATTCTGCATGCGCGCCTGCCATAGCGGCGTGACCAGCAGCACACCTAGCAGATAGACCACCGCGGCCAGAATAAAACTGCCCATGAAGGCGGCCGGATCGGGCGGCTTGCCGCCCTGCTCGGCTGCCTTGACCATCTCTGATATGCCATCCACGAACAGCCAGCCGGAAACCGCCAGCACGGCGATGAACAGCCCGGCCACCAGCAGATAGGCCTGATAGAACTGGCCCGCCGTGGCGCTGAAGGCGAATGGCGTCTGGCCGAAGAAGCTATTGCCGTGTTGATACTGCTTGAGACGCTGGTGAAACCAGGGTGTCGCCGCATAAAGCGTGAAGAACATGACCAAGGGCCGCAGCAGAAAAGTCATATAGGCCTCGCGCGTATCGCCCGCGAAACGAAAGCGCAGACCGCGGTAGCTGCTATGCCGCAAGCGGAAACGAAAGGAATTGCGCAGCAGCCACGGCAAGGTTAGCGCGAGCAGCGCCAGCGTCGCGAAACCGATCGTCGGCGAAGTCTCAAAGGAAAAGTTGTAGGCCAGCAACAAACCCAGAGCGATGAAGCGGCCTTTGAGAATGGCGATAGGATCACCGTCATAGTCGAAACTCGCGCCGGCAAGCTGCGTATGCCGATAGAAGTACTGCAGGCGACGCACCTTGGCCCAGGCGGAATAAATGCCCAGCGTGAACAAGGTCAGCGCCAGATTGACGATCCAGATACGGAAATACTCGCCGCCGCTGCCGGTAAAGTTCAGCGGCTCTGATTCCGGAAGGTCTGCCGGCAGGGCCGCGGCGCGGACCGGGGTCGTCGCCCGTGGCGGAGCAACAGCCACGCGCGGAGTTGCGGCTATGGGGCGAGCAGCGGGTCCTGCAGTACGTATCAGACCGGCCGATTGCAAGTATTCCCGCCAGCGCCCCTGACGGGCGGGGTCGCGTAAAAACGCCAGCATGAAACGCTGGGCGCCTTCCCGGCCCACGCCAGGCGGTACCTTGATCTCGAATAGTTTGAAGAATTCACGCTGCTCCGACGTGAAGTCGCTGCTGCCCGCGGTCATTGGCGCTGCGCTCGCATTCTGCTTTTCCTCCTTACTGACCCCGCATAAACAAACGGTCCAGCTCCGCCACGGTGACTTGCACCCAGGTCGGCCGACCGTGATTACACATCCCGGCGCGCTCGGTATGCTCCATGTCGCGCAGCAACTGGTTCATCTCGGTGAGCGTCAGGCGCCGGCCCGCCTTGATCGCGGCGCGGCAGGCGATGGTGCCGAGCAGCTCATTTACGCGCTCCGCCAGCCGCTCGCCGCCGTCCTGCGCAGCGAGGTCAGCGAGCAAATCGCGCAGCAAGGCTTCGGCGTCAACCCGGCCCAATGCGGCCGGTATACCCCGCAGCAGCACACTGCGCGTTCCGCTGCGGGCGATATCCAAACCCGTTGCTGCCAGCGTCTCGGCCTGTCGCTCGGCCAGCTCCGCCTCGGCTTCGCTCACATTGAGCGTGAGTGGCAACAGTAACGGCTGAGACGGCACCGGACCTGCGGCCTGTTGCTGCTTGAGGCGCTCGTACAACACGCGCTCGTGACCGGCATGCATATCCACCAGCACCAGGCCGGCGGCGTTCTGCGCCAGGATGTAGATATCACGCAATTGCGCGAGCGCAAAACCGAGCGGCGGCAGCTCGGCCGGCTCGGCCTCACCGACAATCGCGTGTGGCGGCGCTGAGAATAAGGCCGCTGGTTCGGCGAGCGCCAGCCGCAGGCCGGTTTGCGCGGGCGCCGCGTAAGCCCGTCCTGGATGCGTCGCCACCTGCGCCGCAACGTCAGCGGCCAGACTCACATGATGCGCCGCGCCCG
The DNA here is from genome assembly GCA_050740255.1 of Nevskiales bacterium. Lineage (GTDB taxonomy): Bacteria > Pseudomonadota > Gammaproteobacteria > Nevskiales > JBOICV01 > JBOICV01. Next base: position 48,791 of record JBOICV010000171.1, read on the forward strand.
CTTCACCGGCGGCGCTGGCGAGCGCGCGCTGCACTGCATGGAATAGAAAGTCATACACGAGGCGGGACTCGCGAAAGCGCAGCTCCAGCTTGGTGGGATGCACATTCACGTCCACCTGCGCCGGGTCGAGCTCCAGATACAACACGTAGGCCGGGAAGCGGCTGTAGTGCAGTACATCATGATAGGCACGCTTCACTGCCGACTGCAGCAGGCGGTCGCGCACCATGCGGCCGTTGACATAAAAGAACTGAAGATCCGACTGCGAGCGCGAGAACGCCGGTTGCGCCACCCACCCGGACAGCCGCAGACCAGCGGCCGCGTGCTCAAGCTGCAGCGCATGCTGCAGGAACTCATCGCCGCAGAGTTCGGCCAGGCGCCGTTCGCGCCCATTCTGGTCGGCGGCCCGCGCCAGGTGCAGCGTCTGGCGGCCGTTATGCCGCAAAGTGAAGGCTACATCGAAGCGCGCCAGCGCAATGCGCACCAGCAATTGCTGCGCGTGCCGGTATTCAGTGGCCTCGCTTTTGAGAAACTTGCGCCGCGCCGGAATCGCCTGGAACAACTCCCGCACCTCGACTGTTGCCCCCGGCGCATGCGCCGCCGGCCGCGGCTGTGCCAGCACATCGCCACCGTCGCCGCTGACTTGAAAAGCTTGCGCCGCGTCGCGGGCGCGCGACGTCAATATCAGTTGCGCGACCGCGGCGATGCTCGGCAGGGCCTCACCACGAAAGCCCAGGGTCGCGACTCGCTCCAAATCGTCGAGGCTCGTGATCTTGCTGGTGGCGTGACGTGTCAAGGCGAGCGGCAGCTCAGCAACGTCAATGCCGCTGCCGTCGTCGCGCACGCGGATCAGCCGCAAGCCACCCTGCTCCAGCTCGACTTCAACCTGTGTGGCGCCGGCGTCTAGACTATTCTCGACCAATTCTTTGACTACGGAGGCGGGTCGTTCAACCACTTCACCGGCCGCGATCTGGCTGATCAGTTGCGCTGGCAACTGCTGAATACGGCGCGGAGCGGCGATCATGGCGGCCACTTTATGCGAGCGGCGCCCCAAATATAAAGGGGGCAAAAGTGGGCGAAACGAATTGACGCGCGGGACGCGCGATTACTGATTGGCTGCGACCGTGTCCGCGGGACGATAGGTCGCGAAGTAACCCTTCACCCCGCCGTGAATCGCCTGAGCCAGTTTCTGCTGATAATCGCTGCTGCCCAGTTTTTTCTCTTCCGCGCGGTTGGATATGAACGCCGTCTCCACCAGCAGCGAGGGGATGTCGGGTGACTTCAAGACCATGAAGCCGGCCTGCTGCACGGAACGCCTGTGCAGGCTGCCGACGTTGCCCAGGCCGCGCAGCACCCGCGCACCCAGATCGAAACTGGCCTCAAGCGCCGCGCTTTGTGACAAATCCAGCATAAATGAAGCCAAACCGTCGTCCTTATCGCGGATACGCACACCGCCGATCAGATCAGAGGCGTTTTCCTTCTCCGCCAGCCAGCGGGCATGCTCGCTGGAAGCGCCGCGCTGGGACAGCACGTATACGGTAGCGCCGGTCGCGGAGCGGTTGTAATTAGCATCTGCATGCACCGAAAGAAACAGGTCGGCTTGGTTCTTGCGCGCCTTGATCATGCGCTGCCGCAGGCCGATGTAGTAATCGCCGTCGCGCACCAGCACCGCCTTCATGCCCGGCTCGGCGTTGATCAGCTTGGCGAGGCGCCGCGAGATGGCCAGTGCCACGTCTTTTTCGCGCGTACCCCCGGGGCCGCGGGCGCCGAGATCCTCGCCGCCGTGGCCGGCATCAATCGCCACCACGCTGGTCTTGGTCATGAATTTGACCTTGCTGCTTTCCTTGGCCGTGGGCTCCAGTTCAAAGGGCAGCGGCGCCGGCTCCGCACGGGCGATCGGCGACGGCGCCTGAGGCGCGGCCGGAAGCATCGTCGGTTTGGCGGGCTGGGCCGTGATCTGACGTGGCGCCGCCGGCGTTACATTCCTGCTGGGCAGCGCCTTCGGCTCAACTTCAGGTACGTCCAGATCCACGACCAGACGGTAGCCGTATTCGGTATTGGGTTGCAGCAGGAAAACGTTCGGATGGGCAGAATGGACGAGATCGATGACCACCCTCAAATCGCGGCCATTCTGCACGCCGGTGCGGACCCGCTCGATAACGCCCTTGCCCGGCAGATTCGCATGACTGCCGCCGAAGCGCGAACTATTGGATAGATCAACGACGACGCGATCTGGGTTCTGCAGCACGCGCAGGGAGTGACGTACGGGACCGGTCAGATCGAGCACGACGCGGGTGTGATCCGGACCGGCCCACACGCGGATGTCCTGCACCTGCGCCGCCTGCGCCGCTCCAGCGAGCAGCGGAATGAGCACGAAACCCCAATTGAGAAGCGCGCGTAAGCGCATTCCCTACCCCCCGGGGCGGAGTGCCCCCTTGATCATTCTAGCCAATCAGAATTTTTTTTCAAGATTCTTGATTAGAAACAGCATGCAAGGGCCGGTTATTCAGGCGGTATGGCAAAAGATGGGGATATGTCTTGTCCCGATTGTTGCTAAGACAGGCCCGATTTCGCCAGCCACGCATCGGCGCGCTGACTTTGAGCGTCCAGTTCCAGCGCTCGCCCTGCGCCGGCGTAATGAAACCGGGCAGCAAGATCGACCGGCGGTAACGCGGCCCCGCCCCGCTCCGGCCACTCGATCAGCAACAAATCAGTCGCTGGCTCCAAATCGCCAATCCCGAGATTATTGAGTTCGCCCACGTGGGCCAGGCGGTACAAGTCAAGGTGATAGACGGTGCGGCCATCCATCTCATAGGGTTCGAGCAAGGTATAGGTTGGACTTTTGACCCTGCCGTGAAAGCCCAAGCCGCCGAGAAGCCCGCGTACAAAGGTTGTTTTACCCGCGCCCAGTTCACCCTGCAGGGTGATAACGCCGCCGCCCTGCCCCAATCCTCTTGCGAGCATACGACCGGCGCGCAGCATCGCCTGCTCGTCCGCGAGCGCGAGGACCAGAGGCGTCATTTTTTAGGGATTAACGAGCTGGCGCAGAAAGGGGAGCAGATCGCTGGGTATCAGACCACGTTCCCCGCCCGCGTTAGCCGCCAGATCGCCCGCGCGGGCGTGCAGATATACGCCCAGCCGCGCCGCGTCCTCCGGTCTTAAGCCTTGCGCCAGCAATGCGCCGATCACACCGCTCAAGACATCGCCCATGCCGCCAGCCGCCATACCGGGATTGCCGCCGGTGTTGACGTACAGGGCCCCGCCGCTGGCCTGCCCCAGCGTACCGGCGCCTTTGAGAATCACCACACCGCCGTAGCGCGCCAGCAGCGCGTTTACCGCCGCCGGCCGGTCGCTCTGTACTTCGGCGACCGAAATACCCAATAGGCGCGCGGCTTCGCCCGGATGGGGCGTCAGCACCCAGTCGTCGCGGCGCAGCGGATTGTGTGCCAGCAGGTTAAGACCGTCGGCGTCGAGCACCACGCGCCCGGTGAAATCCAGCGCTTGCATGAACAGGGCGCGGCCCCACTCACCCTGCCCTAGACCGGGTCCCAGCACCAACACCTTGGCGCGGGCCAGCAAGGAGGCCAGGATGCCGCCCGGCGCGCCGACACCGCGTGCCATGAGTTCGGGACGGGCTTGCACCATAGCGACCGCGTGCCTGGGACGTGTGGCCACGCTGACCAGGCCACTGCCGCAGCGCAGCGCCGCCTCAGCCGCGAGGCGGATGGCGCCGCCCATGCCGTAGTCGCCGCCCACGCAAAGTACATGGCCGTGTGCGCTCTTGTGCGCCGTGCGCTTGCGTGCGCGCAACCAGGCTGCGCGCAAGCTGTCGGTCAGACAGTGAGCGGCCGGCGGCAGGTTGTCGTAAATCGCGTGCGGTACCGCAAGATCATGGAATACCACGTCGCCGCAGAAATCCGGCCCTTCGCCGATAAACAGCCCCAACTTCAGACCGATGAAGCTGACCGTGAGATCTGCAGTAACCGCCGCGCCGAGCGGGATGCCGGTGTCGGCCGACAGCCCGGACGGGATATCCATGGCCAGCACGCCCGCGCCTTGCAGGCGCGCTGCATTGATCGCGTCGATGGCGACCTTGTACAAGCCTTCCACCGGGCGTGTCAGACCCGTCCCCAGCAAGGCATCGACGACGACGTCCACTTGCGGCAGCGCCTTGCCGGCGTAGGCGCGCAGCACCCCGCCACGTTCCTGATAAGTCGTCAGCGCAAGCGCGGCATCACCTTTCAACTCCTCCAGCTTGCTTACCAGGCTGACTTCGGTCTCCATGCCTTCGGCGCGCACGGCCAGCAGCAGGCCATCGCCGCCGTTATTGCCGGAACCGCACAACACCTGAATGCGGCGCGCCTGCGGCCAGCGCCGGCGCAGCTCGCCGAACGTCGCGTCGGCCGCACGCTGCATGAGTTCGAAACTGGAAATGCGCTGGTCCTCGATGGCGCGTCGGTCAAGCTCGCGCACCTGGGCAGTGCGGTATAGCGCGGCGGGCAGGCCTTGCATCTCAAACCCGCTTCTGGGAGTCGAGAAAACGCAGCAAGAGCTGCCTGGTGGAACCATCGTGCGCGCTGCTGTCGCCGGTTTGCATGGCGCTTACCAGCCGCTCCGCCAGCCGCTTGCCGTATTCAACGCCCCATTGGTCGAAGGAATTCACATTCCACAGCCAGCCCTGCGCAAACGTCTTGTGCTCGTAGAGCGCGAGCAGCGCGCCAAGTGATTCCGGCGAGAGTTCGGGTAGTAGCAAGGTGCTGCTCGGCCGATTGCCCGGCATCACGCGGTGCGCGACGGCCTGTTCGAGTTCCGATGCCGACGAGCCGCGCGACTTCAGTTCCGCGCGCACTTCCGCTGCGGACTTGCCACGCAGCAGGGTCTCACTCTGCGCCAGACAATGCGCCACCACACCACGCTGCGCCGCCGCGTGTGGATGCGACGCGCGCAAGGGCAGAATAAAATCCACATTGCAGGGATAAGAGCCTTGATGCACCCACTGCATGAAGGCATGCTGCGCATCGGTGCCGACATCGCCCCACAGCGCTGCTATAGAGCGTTCAGTTAACGCGGCACCCTCGCGCGTGACCGATTTACCGTTACTTTCAAGTTCCAGTTGCTGTAAATAGCCCGGCAGATGTTCCAGCGCTTGCGCGTAGGGCAACACTATCTGGCTGGTCACACCGCGGAATTCGCTATGCCAGTAGCCGATCAGCGCGAGCAGCACCGGCATGTTGCGGTCGAGCGGCGCCTGGGCGAAATGCTGGTCCATCGCCTGGGCGCCGGCCAGCAAGCGGCGGAACACGTCCATGCCCAGGCTCAGTGCGATCACCAGCCCGACGGCCGACCACAGCGAATAGCGCCCACCAACCCAGTCCCAGAAACCGAATACATTCTCCGCCGGAATGCCAAACTCCTGTGCCGCAGCAAGGTTAGTGCTGACCGCGGCCATGTGGCGCGCCACCGCCGCCGAGCCTAGTCCGGCTACCAGCCACTCTTTGGCCAGACGCGCGTTGCTGAGGGTTTCGCCGGTGGTGAAGGTTTTCGAACAAATCACGAACAGCGTGCTGGCCGGCTTAAGTTCGGCCAGGACCGCATCGAGTTGGGCGGCGTCAAGATTGGAGACGAAATGCGCGCGAGGGCCCGGCGCGACGTGCCGCAGCGCGCGGCAAACCAGGCGCGGCCCGCGGTCAGAGCCGCCGATGCCGATGTTGACCACATCGGTAATCGCGTCGCCCTGCGCCCCAAGCCAGCGGCGCTTGCGGATCGCCCCGGCGAAATCCCCCATGCGCCGGAGTACCGCCGCGACTTGCGGCATCACGTCGCCGCCATCAAGCAACAGCGGAGCATGTTCCGGCCGGCGCAAGGCGGTGTGGAGCGCGGCCCGTCCCTCGGTACTGTTGAGTTTTTCGCCGGAGAGTAAGGCCTGGATGGCCTGCGGCAAACCGCGCTCCTCGGCGAAAGCGGTCAGCAGGCGCAGCGTCTCGTCGGTCAGCGGCTGCTTGCTGTAGTCAAGATAAAGTCCAGCGGCTTCGACCGCAAAGCGTTCCGCGCGACCTGCATCCTGCGTGAACAAATCGAGGGTGCGCAGTTGGGCTTGCGCACGCGCCTGTTCCGCAAGCGCACGGTAGGCCGGTGTTGGGGGTGCTACGGACATGCGCCACCTTACAGCGGCGCGCCTTCCCGTTTCAAATCCGAAGCTTATGCGGCCGCTTAAGCGGCCTGGACGGGAATCGTGTTGCGGGTGTGGGTGATGCGGTTCTGCCCATCCACGTACACCAGTTTGGGCTTGTAGATGCGCGCCTCGGCCTCGCTCATGCGCAGGTAAGCGCAGATGATGACGCGATCACCGGGATTGGCCTTGTGTGCGGCGGCGCCATTCACCGAAATCACGCCGCTGCCATCCTCACCCCGGATCGCATAAGTGGTGAAGCGCTCGCCGTTGGCGAGGTTGTAAATATCAATTTGCTCGTATTGGAGAATACCGGCCGCGTCCAATAACTGGCCGTCGATCGCACAGGAGCCTTCATATTCGAGCTCGGAATGCGTGACACGGGCCTTGTGCAGCTTGCCTTTCAGCATCGTCACTTGCATGGCGTTGTCCCCAGAAAACTTCTGGTAGTGAGCCCGGGCGGCCCACTAAGACATACGCCCGGCCTCAGCGGTTAGCACATCTATGCGGGTGGCCCACTGAGACATACACCCGGAGTCCGCGATAAAGACCTTCGCGAACGCGGGGAGAATTCTAGCCCATTTCAGAAATACAACAAGCTTTTCAGATGAATAGTTTTAAGTTGTCAATCAGCCGGGTTGTGCCTAGATGCGCCGCTGCCAGCAGGACGAATTCGCGCTGGTCTTGCAACGGCGCCGTCAGCTCCGGCGTGCGGATTGCAACGTAGTCAACCTGCAAGCCCGCCGCGGTAAGTGCGGACGCCGCTTCGGCTTCCAGCGCAGCGAAATCGCGCTCGCCACTTTGCAAGCGTGTCGCGGCAGTCTGCAGGCTGCGATAAAGCCGCGGCGCAATCTGCTCGCGCTCCTGCACCGACAGATACTGGTTGCGCGAACTCAAAGCCAGGCCGCTGGCTTCGCGCTCGGTTGGCACGCCCAGAATCTCGATCGGCAACTGCAGTGCCTTGGTGAAACGGCGGATCACCGCCAACTGCTGATAGTCTTTTTCGCCGAACACAGCGATGTCCGGTTGAACCTGATTGAACAGAATGCTCACCACCGTTGCCACGCCGGTGAAATGGCCGGGACGCTGCGCCCCGCACAGGATATCGGATAGGCCGGGCACCTCGATTTTCACGGCACCCTGCCCCAAGGGGTACATTTCGCCGACGCCGGGCATGAACAAGACATCGGCCTGCACGCTCGCCAAGGCCTTGCGATCCGCCTCAAACGTACGCGGATAGCGATCGAAGTCCTCGTTGGCGCCGAATTGCAGAGGATTAACGAAGATGCTCACCGCGACCCGCGATGCGTGGCGCTTCGCCTCCTCCACCAAACGCAAATGGCCCGCATGCAGATTGCCCATGGTCGGTACGAACGCGATCCGTTCACCGCCCGCGCGCCAGGTGCTGACCTGGGCGCGTAGCTCTGAAACGCGTTCGAGGATATGCATCGTCAATGCCCAGTAGGAGCGGCTTTAGCCGCGACAGTCGCGACTGAAGTCGCTCCTACGCGAAGCAATGCTCCGGCGCGGGATAGTCCTGGTCCTTAACTGCCTTGACGTAGGCGGCGAGTGCCGCTTCGATGCTGCTCGCGCCGTCCATGAAATTACGCACAAAGCGCGGGCGGCGGCCCACGGTGACCATCGGCGAAATATTCAAGACGTCGTGCAGCACCAGAATCTGGCCGTCCACATCGGCGCCGGCGCCAATACCAATCACCGGCACCCGCGCCTGCTCGGTGATGCGCTTGCCGAGCGCCGCCGGTACGCATTCCACCAGCAGCAGATCGGCGCCCGCGTCCTGCAGAATTTCCGCGTCGCGCAACATCGCGTCCGCTGCCGCCTGCTCGCGGCCCTGTACCTTGAACGCACCCATCTTGTGAATGAGTTGCGGCTGTAATCCCAGATGCGCGCAGACCGGCACGCCGCGCACCGCCAGATACTCAACGATACTGGCCTGCTCGCGTCCGCCTTCGAGCTTGACCATCTTCGCCCCGCCCTCCTGCATCAGGCGCTGCGCCGCGTCCAGCGCGCGGTCGCGGGTCGCAAACGACAAAAAGGGCATGTCGCCAACCAGAAAGCTGCGTTGCAGATGCGGCGCCACGCATTTCGAGTGATAAACAATGTGCTCGACCGTCACCGGGGTGGTAGTGGGCGAACCCTGCAACACCATGCCGAGCGAATCGCCAACAAGAATCAAATCCACGCCAACGCGGTCCTCAATCAGTGCAAAACTCGCGTCATAACAGGTCAGGCAGGCGATCTTCTCGCCCGTGGCCTTCATTTGCGCAAAATCCTTGAGTGACAACGATTTGACAGTATCCGTCATGGCAGTTCCCAGCGGTTGCGGCACTATAGCGGAAGCGTGTGAACTAGCAGAATACCAAGCGCGCAAGACCACTGCGGCAGCCGGCCAGAAAGCCGACCTGACCAAAGTGGCGCGCCAAGCGGCGCGCCTTATATAAGGACAGGCCGGGAACAAACAAGCTTTCCTCCGTCCACCGTTTTCGGGCCGCTGCGGCTAGAGGAATATTGCGCGCGGCGTAGCTGCGATATCCCTGCCTCTTCAGCACGGCCTGTAAAGCTTGTTGACGGGCCTGGTTGCGCCCTCGAGGCAGAAGACGCGGCGGGTATTTGGAGCGGGGATTCCAGGCCGTGAGCAGCGCCCATCTGCGCAAACCTTGCCACGCTAACCACATGCGTAATGTGGGGGCGCGCCGCTGCACACGCAGAACGAGGCTCGCTCCGGGTAGTTCGACGCAGTAGCGGGTGGCGCGATACGCGACGCTCAACCGGTGTTTCAATCCCATGCTTTGAGCGGCGCGGCGGCCAGTGCATCGGCCATCGTTTTAACGCTGCCCTGCCCTGGAATTGCCAACTCCGGCGCGATTTCCGCCAGTGGCAGCAGCGCAAAGTCACGTTGACTTAATGCAGGATGCGGCAGGCGCAAGCGCGGATGCTCCAGCAGCAGATCGCCGTAGGTCAGCAGATCGAGATCCAGCGTACGCGGCCCCCAGTGCGCAGCTTCGCGGTCACGGCCCTGCGCATCCTCGATGGACTGCAGATGGGCGAGCAGCTCCAGCGGCGCCAGTGTCGTTTCGAGTAACACTGCAGCATTGCAGTAGTCGTCCTGGCCGGACGGGCCGCCGGCCGGCGGCGTGCGGTAAAACCTCGATATCCGCAACAAGCGGCTTAGCGGCAAAACCTGCAGGCTTTCTATCGCCCGCTGCAACTGCTCGCGCGGCTGCTGCAAATTGCTGCCGAGCCCCAGCGCGGCGAGCACCGCAGAACTCTGTGCCGGCATTCGCGCGGCTAGCTCGCGGGTGCGGGCGTATCCGCCGGGCGGCGGCGGCCGCGTCCACCGCGGCGGCGCCGGCGGCGTTTGCCCGGCTGCGGACCGGTGTCCTGTTGCGGGTCGGCATCCGGCTGCGTCGCTGCAATCTGCGCACGCTGGTCGGGATTGGCGGCTTGTAATTCCGTCCACCATTCGGCCAAACCCGGTTCTGCCTGACCACAAGCCGCACGTAACAATAAAAAGTCATAGGCCGCGCGAAAACGCGGATGTGACAGCAGGCGCAGCGGCCGCTTGCCCTCGCGCTGGTGGAAGCGGGGCTGCAAGTCCCAGATTTCGCGCATCGGGATCGTGAAACGCTTCGGAATCGTGATGCGCTGCACCTGCTGCGCGACCAGGCTGCCGATTTCCGCACCGCCTGCGCTTTCGCCTGAATCAAGCAAGGGCCGTGCTGCCGGCCATAGCAACGCGGCGAACAGAAAATAGGGTGTTACGGGCTTTTGCTGCTTGATCCGCTCCGCGGTGTTGCGCAGCGCCTGCTCAATCAGTTGCAGATCACCGTTGGCCCCAGACTCAGCCAGGCGTGCCTCTACCTGTGGAAACATGTGGCGCAGAAGCCCAAATTGACGCAGGCCGGCAAAGGCCCAGTGTGCGGTGCTGCCGAAGAATATTTTCAGACATTCATCGAACAACCGCGCCGGCGGCACCTCCGCCAGCAAATGCCCCAGTTGGTAGAGCGGTGCTTCGGTTGCCGGGTCGATGCTCAGGTGCAGCTTGGCCGCCAGACGCACGGCTCGCAACATGCGCACGGGATCTTCTATATATCGGACTTCGGCATCGCCGATCAGCCGCAGCCGTCGTGCCTGCAGATCTTCCATTCCGCCGACGTAATCCCGGATCGCGAAATCGTTCACGCCGTAATACAAAGCGTTGATTGTAAAATCGCGCCGCCACGCGTCTTCTTCCAGCGAGCCGTAGACGTTGTCGCGCAAGATGCGACCGCTCTCGTCCAGGTGGCCGGCGCTACTATCGGTACTGGTGTGATGGCCGGCGCGGAAGGTCGCCACCTCGACGATCTCCTGCCCGAATCGCACGTGCGCCAGGCGGAAGCGACGGCCAATCAGCCGGCTATTGCGAAATACGCGCTTGATCTCCTCGGGGTGCGCAGAGGTTGCTACGTCGAAATCCTTCGGCTGTACGCCAAGCAGGAGATCGCGGATACCGCCGCCCACGACGTAAGCGTCGTAGCCCGCATCCTTGAGCATATACAGCGTCTTCAGCGCCCCTGGCGTGATTTGTGAGCGCGAGACTGAATGCTCGGCGCGGGGAACGATGCGTAGTGAACTCAAAAGGTTGAATTTTGTTGAGGCGCGAACGCGCGCCGGTATAATACACGCCCGGCGCCGGCCGGCGCATCCTCCACGCTCCCATCGTCTAGAGGCCTAGGACGGAGCCCTCTCAAGGCTTAAACCGGGGTTCGAATCCCCGTGGGAGCGCCATATTCAAATACTGGCCCCTGACCGTTCTCAGCGCAGGGGTGGCGTCCAGCTAAACCCGAGCGTTAGCGAGGCGTAGTTCGCATCTTTGTGGCTCAAAGCATCGCTCACATAGCCGAGCGACAGGCCTTTCCAGTTGAGATGCAGGCCGATGGCCGTCTCGACCGGGAAGACATCCACTCCCATCGAGAAGTCTTGCCGAATCTGCCATGTGCCGGACGCCACTGGAAACAGACGCATTGGCGTAATTCTGACGGCCGCTTCGAAGCTGGCGGCGCCGCTGGTATAGCCCAAAACGGCTTGTCCGCGTGGTGGCAGGCGCTGGCTGAAGTCACGCCTGCCTTCCCGTCCGCTGAAGGTCGGGTTAAAACGCACGAAACCGTCCGCGTCAAATTCGCGGTTATCCGACTGCCCACTCCCGGCCGTGAACGGTGCGTCCTGCCACTCGATCCGGCCCAGCAGGTCCTGCGCACGCAGCTTGATATACCAGCGTTCATTCAGGGCGTACGACAGCGCCACGTCCAGACTGGCGCCGCGGCCCTGCGGGCGGCTGACACGCCGGTCGAGCAGTTTGTCCTCAGTGTAGAAGTAGTCCAGCGCGAGCCGGTACTCGAATTGCGTATCGCTTTGGGCCACGGCCGAGCCGCTGATGCGGCCGTCCAGCAGGGAATTCGCCTGCCATAGATTCAGCGCCGGCTGAATCACGAAGCGCTCGCCCGGCCCGCTGAAGCGGCGGCCGAGTTGAAGGCCGTGCATCGCCACGTGCCGGACCTGGAGCTCCAGCCCAAACTCTTCACCCGGCCTGAATGGCAGTTCGTTCTTGACACGGTGATACAGGCGCGTCGCACCGCGGCTCGGTTCCACTTGATAAATCCGCTGGGAAATCCGCGCCATTTCCCAGGCCGCCCACCGCATACCCAGGCGGTGGCGTTCGTACAGAAAGCCGTCGCTGCCGCCCGACAGCGGCGCCTGCCAGTCCTTGGCAAAGTGGTAAATCGGCACCGGCTCGGCGTAACCCCAAACGTCAACATCCGCATACAACGTGGGGCCGGCGCCTGCCGTAAAGGAAGCGGCGGCTAATAAACAGACACAGTAGCCAAGGTTAGTCATGATAAAAAAGTGCCGGCCGCATCCTTCGGCCGGCGCCATGCCCCCATTTCTCCTAGCCCAGCGTTTCGAACGTACCGTCAATGTAGCGGATCAGGATTACCCCATCGCTGGTTTCCTCAAGCGTGCCGACTTGCACGCCGTCCACCGTGACCGCGCCGATCACACCCGGCCCACCGGATGCGGGCGTGAATATCATCTCCGCGCCGCTTTCGTTGCGCGCGATGATACGGCTGATCTCCTCCGGGTTGGCGGCGGCGTTCTCGACAATCAGCGTGACCACCATGGTCGCGCGCGTCAGCACCGCCGTGACATTGCCGACAGGCGTGCCATCCTCCTCCCCCACCGCGGGATTGCTGGCACCCAACAGGTTCACGGTGACGCTAGCCTGCTGAGCGGGTTGTCCGGCCAGGCTGACGTTGGCGGTAATGCCGAACGCACCGACGATGAAGTTGGTGCTGGTGAGCGGGCCATTCGGATTGAAGCTGCGCCCATTGCTCATGCTCCAGTCCAGGCTGACGCTTTCACTCTCGTTGACGTCGCGCACCGTGCCGCTGAGGCGGAACGCATCCAGATTAAACACCGGCTCGGCCGTGCCGCAGGCCGTGCTGGTACAACGCAATACCCCGGCCGCCAATAAGCCCTCAATGGTGACCGGATTCGCCCCGCCCAAAGACTCCAGCTTGGCTGGACCGGTGAAGTCAGCTTCATCCACGTCTGCTTCGCGGTTGCCCGGATCGTTCTGCGGGTTTGCGACCTTCTTGATTACAAGACCTGCAGGACCGCTGGCATTGCCGAGGGTCATACGGGCCTGGATCGCCCCGCATCCAACCGACTCAACCATGCCCGCCAGCGAGGCGGTCAGCGTCGTGATCGCATTGTTGTTCTGGCTGGTCTCACGCGGCGCCACCGCGTCCAGGGCAACCGTGCTGTCGGCCACGCGGCCGTCAATGTCCAGCTTGTCGTGACCCGCCGGCGTATTGGGTGTGATCACGATGTTCGCGGTCTGCGGATTCTGGCCGGAATCCGTTGACATGAACGCGCAGGACGTCGGCCCGTTGTAGGTCGGCGTGTCGTCGCCATTCGGGTCGGCGAAGGTGTCATAGCAATCGCCGATGGCCTGCGCCAAATCCCCCAGCCGGCTGCCGACACATTCCCGCGCCACCTCGGTGCTATCCGCGGCGGTTTGGATTTGCTGGCCGAACATATCCATCGGCTGTTCCAGACCGTCCGTGGAACCCGCAATCGTCCGCACCTCGGCGACCAACGCCTTGGCCTCCGCTACCCCTCCCGAGGGCCCTCCCGAGGGCGGATCATCGTCGCTACCGCCACCACCGCACGCCATCAGTCCGCTACATATCATCGTTACTGCTATCCACCGCATATTGTGTTTCATCGTCTCCTCCCGCCTGAATGTTTAGAAATGGGTACCACTGTTCATCACCGCAAAAATCCCCCCGTTTCCCATCTACCACCTCCCACAAATGCAAGCGTCTCGCTCGTATAGAAAATCAGTGGTAAATATCACTGAGCCGGTCCCATAAACTGGGCTTGGCGGGCGTCAGCGAGTCGCAGCCTTCGATCGCAACTCCGTCGAAAGTGCGTCCGTCCAGGCAGGCCTGTGTGTCACTGCCGTCTATTCCGGTTTCGCGCTTCTCGAAGTGCAGTACGACATCTGCGTCGCCATCCCGATCCACGTCTTTGACATGAGCGCGGTTATGCGCTTCGCTGCAGTCGCGCTCGCTCGGCACCTCGGCGTCCCCGAAACAGACAGTGGCGACATCAATTCGCCGTGCATCGAAATCGGTTGTGGTCAGCACCGCAACCGAAATTACCTCCTTCGGCTTGAGGTTTAAGAGGTGCGTAGCGCTGCCGCGCTTGATCTTGATAGTCACCACGAGCGGCGCGGGGATAGCGGTAAATGACTCAACCGACGCCAAAAGGTTTCCTGGAATGTCAGCGCCACCGATAGCGTAGAGCGTGCTACCGACAACAGCCGTCGCCAGCCCGTTGCGTGCCGTCAACATGGACGTCGAGCTGGTCCAGCTGTCTGTGCTCGGGTCGTAAACCTCAACTGTGTCAAGCGCGTTGTTTGTGGCGGTTTGCCCGCCCGCTACGTAAATCTTTCCGTTCAGGACCCCCGCCGACAGAAGTTGTCTTGGCGTTGGCATCGCCGAACCGCTGCTCCAGGTATCTGTCGCCGGATCGTAAACCTCAACGATTCCGGACTCGGCAAATGCCTGGGACTGGCCGCCGATCACATAGAGCTTCCCATCCACCACCGCCCCCGCGACAAAAGTGCGCGGCGTCGGCATGGATGCCTTCGAAGACCAAGTGTCACTGACGGGATCGTAAACCTCGAGCGTGTCCAATGGCGTGCAGGGACCGCATTGACGCATGCCGCCGGCCACGTACAGCTTCCCGCCAATGACGCCTGCGGCTGTACTGTTGCGCGAAGAGGGCATCGGCGCCCGCGTAGTCCAGGTGTCGGTAAGCGGATCGTAGACTTCCAGCAGGCCGGTGACGCCGGGGATGCAATCTGAATTGAGGCAGCCCCCCACAACGTAAAGCTTGCCGTCAATGACACCACCGGACGCAAGGGCACGGCCACTGGGCGTCGGCGTCAGGTTGGACCAGGTATCGGTAACAGGGTTGTATACCTCGCTGGCAGTCTTGCCGGCAGACCCTGACCCACCCATGGCATAAATCCGGCCGTCAATCGCAGCGGCGACCAGGGCAACACGATCGTTGTTCATCGGGGCTTTAGCCGTCCAGCTCCCCACCGAAAGAGCCGCCGGACTTACCCCAAGGGCTAAGCAGACCAGCGGTATGCGCACCAGCATCATCCGAGCAGTGGTTTCGCGTTTCATGGCACTGACCTCCTCGTTATCGTTCGCTGAGGATGGACGCGGCGCTCGTCCCGCACCATTAGCCAGAGGTCTTAGCCAAGGTCTTAAGACTTTCGGCTAATTCGGAGGCACTAAAACTAGCCACATGGCCAATTTCGCTGGAAGCGAAATCAATCTAAGGTATTGCCATTCAGTGGGGACCACCCGCGATGGATGCCTTCGCTCTCAACGCCACTACAATGCCAGTACAAGGGCTGGGGGAGCGCACGTGGGCGCGACGACCGACGATGCAAAACAACGCGCAGGCTAAGGTGTCTGGCAGCGCGACAGCTACCGCTCCAGCGAAGACGCTGGAGGGTGAACTGCTGGATACGTTCGCCAATCAGGGTATCGGGCTGACCGTCGGGTTCATTGGATGGTTCGGCATCGTGACCTTGATTATGGCGCGCCACATCGCCGCGCCAATGGCAGCCGCATGGTTCGTCGTAAGTGTGCTCCATCTGCTGGGACGAAGAAGGATTCTGGGCGCGCTGCCCACCACCGACCCGGGTTTGCAAAGAATGCGCTTGCGCGTACCTGCGTTGCTCAGCGCTATCGGTGCCGTGATACATGTCTTACCGCTTGGCATTTTCCCCGTGCTGTCGCTCGGCGAACGCGCGGTGATCTCGCTTCTGTTTCTCAGCAATTGCACCGGCGGCGCCTCTGCCGCGGCGGGCTACGGACCGGTCTTTTACCCCTATATAGCGATCGCGCTGGGCTCGCTCGCACTCGCCTGGGGTCTGAGTCCTGACGTCATCGGGACCCACGGGGTCGCTCCCTTCCTGGCGGTGCTGGTCGCTGCCTACGGCATGTTTCTCATCGGGATTGCTCGGAATAATTTTCGTGCCTTCAAGGAGTCGTACGAGATACGCTCGCAGCAGAGGGAGTTGAATGAGAAGCTCTCCGATGCACTCGCGCAGGCTGAATCTGCGAACCGGGCCAAGACCCGCTTTCTAGCTTCTGCCAGCCACGATTTGCGTCAGCCTATCCACACACTGTCGCTGTTCAGCGCGGCCTTGTCTATGCAAAAGCTCGACGACAAGACGCGCGACATCGCCAACCACATGAATGTGGCGCTGGAGACCCTCGCCTCGCAACTGGATGCGTTGCTCGACGTCTCAAAGCTCGATGCGGGGGTGATGGAGAAACATGTTGCGGTGTTCGACCTCAATCCCATGCTGAAACGCCTAGCAGAGGAATTTCGATCGCTGTGCGCCGACAACGGTTTGCGCTTCGAGTACGGCAGCGTTGACCAACCGGTCTATGTGGAGACCGACGCCGCGCTGCTGGAACGCGTGCTGCGCAACCTGCTTGCGAATGCGGTGAAGTATACCGACGCGGGTGCAGTCTCCCTGCGGGCGTTGAATAGCGGCGGCCAGCCACGCCTGCAAATCAGCGACACCGGCCGCGGGATTCCTGCCGGCGAGCACGAACGCGTGTTCGAGGAGTTTTATCAACTAGAAAATCCGGAGCGCGACCGCCGCAAGGGGTTGGGCCTGGGTCTTGCCATCGTCCGGCGGCTGGTGGACATGCTGGGTATCGGCTTGACCATGCAATCCGCGCCCGGCGTGGGCACGACCTTTGAGTTGCAGCTTGCTGCCGCCGGTTCGGCCGCGCTGCCCGCAGCGGAGAACGCGCGGGAGCCAGATTCGCGCACACGGGGCTTGCGTGTGCTCGTCATTGACGATGAGGCCGCGGTGCGCACAGGCATGCAAACCCTGCTTGAGGCCATGGGCTATGAGGTGGCGCTGGCCGATTCCACTGAGCATGCAGTGCAGGAGGCACGCGCGCAGCTTCCGCAACTCCTGCTGGCCGATTTGCGGTTGCGCGGCTCGGATACTGGAATTCAGGCCATACAGGCGGTCAGGGAGTTGGTGCCGCGCGTGCCGGCGCTGTTGATCAGCGGCGATACTGCGCCAGCCCGCCTCAAGGAAGCCCAGCAGGCCGGCATTAAACTGCTGCATAAGCCGGTGGCGCTTAGCGACCTTCGCCAGTCCATTCACGAAGTTTGTGGGCAGATATCCTAGGGAAGCTAAGAATCGCGGGGCGGGATTAACAAGAAGTTCAAATAGCATTCCGGGAGGGCAGCATGGGCGAAACGCGCAAGGGCGAGAAGCCGCAGGCGCGCTGGCTGGCGCGTGACTTTGGCGAACTGCTGCGCGAGCAACAGCAGTCTCCATCCAGGATTTTTGATCTGTTGATCGTCGGCAGCGGCTACGGCGGCGCGGTGGCGGCAGCCGAGCTGGCTGGTTGCAGGGCGGAAGGAGCAACCGACGCCATTTCCGTCGGCGTGCTGGAGCGCGGCAGGGAGTACCTGCCGGGCACGTTCCCCTCGCGCTTGAGCGAACTGCCCAACCATGTGCGCTTCAGCATGCCGGGCGCCAGCAGCCCGCGGCGCGCGCGCGAGGGCCTATTCGATCTGCGGCTCGGAGCGGAGGTGAACGTCATTGTCGCCAATGGCCTGGGCGGCGGTTCCCTGATCAACGCCGGCGTCATGGAGATTCCGCGCGACGAAGTCTTCGACGACCGCTGGCCGCAGAACCTGCGCAACGGCGTGCAACTGGGAGACTGCTACCAGAACGCGAAGCTTCGTCTCGGCGCAATGTTCGGCGGCAAGGACAACACCATCGCCGATCACCCGGAGGGCGGCGATGCGCTGAGCAAGCATCAGGCCTTCAAGAAACTCGGGAAGCAAGGTGAATTCCGGCGCGCAGCAATTACTGTGGCGATGTGCGACCGCAGCGACGTCGATACCCGCGTCGAGTACAAGGCCTGCAAGCGCTGCGGCGATTGCGCCACGGGCTGCAACTACGGCGCCAAGGTGTCGCTGGACACCAATCTGTTGGTGCAAGCCGTGCGCCGCGGCGCGCAGATATACACCGGCGCCACCGTGCTGCGCCTCGACCGCGAATCCGACACGGAACCGTGGCTGGTGTATACAACCTACACCGACGAGCTTTTGAGCCGCCGCCAGGGCGCCGCGGTGCAGATTCGTGCGCGTAAGGTGATTCTCGCGGCGGGCACGCTGGGCTCGACCGAGATTCTGCTGCGTTCGCGCCAGGCGAATCCGTTGCTCAAATTCTCCAGCGAGCTGGGCCGGCATTTTTCCACCAACGGCGACATGATTGCAGCGGGTTATGACCAGCAACACGAGCAGAAAGAAGGGGTCAACGCCGTCGCCGACGAGACGCAGACACCGCTAGAGCGCAAGGTCGGACCGACCATTACCGGCATCATTGATGTAAAGCGCGCTTCGAAATGCGGCGGTTTCCGGGGACCGCTGGTGCTGGAAGAACTCGCCGTGCCGGGCGCGCTGCGCGTGGCGTTCGAGGAGCTTTACACCACCGGCAGCATGCTGCACTGGCTGGGCCAGAAGGACGGTAGCAAGCATAAATACGGCCATCCGGAGATCGACCCTTTCGCCGTGCGTCCGCAGGCGATCCGCCGCACCCAAATTTACGCCGCCATGGGCGATGACGGTGCGCAGGGACTGCTGTGGCTACAGCAGCAGCCGGAGACGACGCTCTGCGACGGCGCCATCCGCGTGGACTGGCCGGGTGTCAACAAGCTCCCGTTATTCGATGCGCAACTCGAGACGCTGGCGCGCCGGGCCAGGGATGCGAAGCTGGGTGGCATCACGATCGCCAATCCCCTGTGGCAGTTGTTGCCGGGCGCGATGGAAGAGTTGATCCACGGCCAGCGCGGGCCGCTGCTGACCGTGCATCCGCTCGGCGGCTGCGCCATGGGGGACGACGTAGCAAGCGGGGTGGTGGATGAGTTCGGCCGAGTGTTTGACGGACGCGTCGGAGGCCAGCCGAAGACGGTATACAGCGACTTGGTTGTACTCGACGGCTCGATCGTGCCCTGCGCGCTCGGCACCAATCCAGCGCTGACCATCGCCGCGCTGGCGCTGCGCGCGGTGGCGGAATTGAAGCAACCCGGGAACTGGAATCTTTGCGCGGCTACGGCAGCGCCGAAACCGCTGCCGCCGCGCCCCTGGTTTCGCAACGCGGAGGATGATTTCAAGAATGCGAAGCCGGTGCCGACGGAAGGAGAGTTCACCGAGCGCCTGGTCGGCCCCGTATCCTTGAAGCAGGCGGATGGATCGCCGAAGGAGTTTATCGCCGAGCTGACACTTCACTATGAGAATAAGCCGCTGCGCGAACTGGTGCAGGCGGAGGAACTGGAAAAGGGGCGAGGCCCGGCCGACGGGTCGATAGAAAAGAAACCAGCCCCGACTACCAGACAGCTAGTGCTAAGAAAGGACAGCACGCTGCGCTTCTACGACTGCAAGAACCATCGCGAGATTGAGGACGAAAACTGTACGCATGAACGACGCGAGCAGCGCCGCGTGACGGATGCGCTGTTCACGGCTGAGCTGAGCGGCACGCTGACCATCATGCAACGGGAGGAGTCCACAAGCTGTGGCCGCGGCCGGCGCGCGCTGCGTGCTTGGCTCAGCAATCGCGGCGCGCGTGATCTATGGCAGATGTTGCTGCGCAAGCCGCTGGACAGACTGTGGCAGTGGCCGCTGGAGAAACTGGGCAAGGTAGCCAAGCCGCGCAAGGTGCAGGAAAAAAGAAGCTGGCTTAAACGTATCTGGCAGGTGCTGCGCATGCCGGCGCAGTTCTGGACACTGGCAACCCATGCCGGTGAAGTGCGCTTGTTCGAGTACAAATTGACGATACAAAAAACGCTGCCGTATGACGACAAGCGCTTCCATTGGAAGGCGTGTGAGTCCCAGACGCTGATCGGGCGCAAGCGCATTACCTACGCGCGTCCCAGCAATCCTTGGCGGCAGTTGATGGAGATGCGGGTGGAGGGATTGCCCGGGCTGGTGAAATCCGGAAGCCCTGCCGTGCTGGCGCTGGACAACCGCTATATGGCGAACCGGTCCATTCCTCTATTCCGCATCGCCAGCCAGCAGGATCAGGCCACAGCCCTGACCGATCTCGCCGCGCTCGGCGCCTACTTCGCGCGCCTCATGCTCAGCATCCATCTGTGGAATATGCGTCTGCCGGAACCACCACGAGCGCGGGAACTCAAGCTGCTGCCACAGCGGCTGCCCGGCCTGCCGGAGCCGGAAATCACCGAGATCGAGGTGGGCAGGCTGGACGGCCGGCCTGTGCATGCACGGCTGACACGCTATCCCAACCGCGAGCGTCAAGCGATTCCGGTGGTGATGTTTCATGGCTATAGCGCCAGCGGCACTACCTTTGCGCACCCGGCCTTGCCCTGCGATATCGCGCGTTATCTTCACAGGCAAGGCCGCGATGTATGGATTGTGGACGCGCGCACCAGCGCCGGCATGCCCACCGCCAGACACCCCTGGACTTTTGAGACGGTGGGATTAAAAGACATTCCCGCGGCGATAGATCACATCTACCGCGCCACCGGCGGCAAGAAGCTGGACGTGATTGCACATTGCATGGGCGCGGCCATGTTCAGCATGGCGGTGCTCGCGGCCGACACGCCCGGCACGGACATCACCACTTCCTGGGACCCCGATTTCAGCGACGACTTCGCTGCCGCGCGCCGCGCACTGCCTGGCCGCATCCGCAGCGCGGTGCTGTCGCAGATCGGGCCGCTGATGGTGTTCAGTCCAAGAAACATTTTCGCGAGCTATGTGACGACTTACTTGCGCTACTACCTGCCGGTGGACAATTACAGCTTCCGGCCATCAGCCGAGCCGAGCCTGGCGGAGCAGTTGCTGGACCGCGTTCTGGCCACGCTGCCTTACCCGGACGAGGAGCTCAAGCTGGAAAATCCCCGCTGGCCCTGTAGCCGTACGGAGTTCGTCGGCACGCGCCACCGCATGGATGCGCTCTACGGCCGGACTTTCAGCTTGGCCAATCTCGATAAACGGACTCTGGCGCACATTGACGATTTCTTCGGCCCTCTGAACGCCGAGACCGTGACCCAGGTGATTCACTTCGCGCGCCTGCAGATGATCACCAACCGCTACGGCCGCAATCATTTCATCTCGCGCAAGAACCTGCGCGAACAGTGGACCTTCCCCACGCTGAGCATTCATGGCGAGGACAACGGCCTGAGTGATATTTCCACTCAGGAACGCATCCACGACGTAATGTCCCGTGACGCTGGCTGCCGGATCGAGCGGAAGCAAATCGAGGGCTTCGGCCATCAGGACTGCTGGATTGGCAAGGACGCATCAGCAAAGGTATTCGACAAAATACATGATTTTCTCCAGGAGCCGGAGAAAACATTTCAGAACTTCCAACCGCCCGATGACCAACTGGTCGCCAGACTACCCTGGGGTGGACCGATGCTAGACCACCAGGCAGCCGATCCTGCGAGTGGTCCCGCAGTTCCGGTCAGCCTGAGTTCTGAACCCGATCTCGGCAAACCTCTGTGCGTAGCACTACTCCCCATCGCGCGTGCGCCAGCGACTTGCGGCTGGTATCCAGCAGGTGCCATGCAATTACTCAGGATGGAAGAGTTTAGAGAGGAGTGGTTCACCATCCCGGTATTGAGGCAGCTTTTTGCCGGGCGGGCGGAAGGCGTGCTGGTCGCTATGATTTATGGCCAGTGTTCGACCTTACGTGCTGGCAGTTACCACACACCGCTTGGTGGAATCGGTGTGAGTTTGAACAGGCCCAAACCCTTGTTCGATCTATCGCCTTTGTTTGAGCAAGCCGCCGCGGCGATTCAAAAGCTGCTTTCGGAGCAACTGCCGGATGAGCTCGCGGCCGGGGTCGTCCAGCTCCCGCCGCAGCCCGAGCCGCAGGAACTCAGGCTGGTGCTGGGCAGTTGCCAATATCCGCCGGGAATGCTCGACAACGTGCCGGCCTATGCGGCATGCCAACGCTTGAGCGCAAGGCTCGATGATCCCGCAACTCAGCCGCAGGCGCTGGTGCTGGCCGGGGATCAGATCTACTCGGATGCCACGGCCGGCTTGTTCGATCCGGCGCAACGCGACGACAACTACCGGCGCGCCTACGAACGCTGGCTGTGCCAGACGCCGGTGAAGCAGGTGCTGCGCCGCTTGCCGCTATTCGCGCTGCCGGATGACCACGAAATCCATGAGAACTGGGAACCCATGGCGCCGGGTTTCGATCCGGAGGTTCTGCGCCGACAAGACGAGGCGCTGGCCGACGGCAAAAAACACTACGCCCGCTATCTGCGGCAGCCGGAGCGGCTTGCTGAGGGCAGCCCACTGTGGTGGCAGGCGAGGGGCTTACCGCTGTTTATGGCCGATACCCGGACAGAGCGTGAGCGCCGCAGCGCGGCGCAGGTCGAGCAGTCACGCATCATGTCGCAGCCGCAGTTCGACGCCCTGACCACGTGGCTGCGAGCCGCCAAGCGTCGCGATCTGCCTAAACTGGTTGTCTCACCGGCGATTTTTTTGCCGCGCCATATCCGCGCGGTCGCATCGGCCAGCATCTCAGGCAATGCACTGCGTTCAGATGGCTGGGACGGCTATCCCCGTTCGATGTACGAGCTGCTGGGCTTTATTGCAAAGAACAAGATAAGCAATGTGGTATTTCTTTCCGGCGACGAACATGTGGGTATCGTGGCGTGCGCAGAGCTAAGAGCTACCTACGGCGCTGATCAAGATCCGATACGGGTTCACTCAATCCACACTTCCGCGCTGTATGCGCCTTATCCTTTCGCCAACGCGGCGCCGCCGGATCTGGTGCCGGAGGAGGAATTTGACTTCGGCGCCGGGACGGACAGCTACCGGTGCGCGGTGAAGGATACGAAATTTTTCCCCGGGAGCAGTTTCACGCTGCTGGACTTCAAGCACAACGGAGCCGGCTGGCAGCTCGCCTACACTTTCGACCGCGAAACGGGGCCGGTTAGCGGCACCATTGCTCTCTAAGCTGGCAACTGGCCGCCGGCAGCGGCGAACACGGCTTCGGTCCGGTTTTTGACTCCCAGCGCGCGGTAACAGGCTGACAAGTGCGCCTTAACCGTCGCTTCGGATATATCCAACTCGCGCGCGATGATCTTGTTGACCTTACCCTGTACGGTCAGCGCCAGTACCGCGCGCTGACGTTCGGTCAATTGCGCCAGCGGACCATCATCCAGCTTCGAAACCGGCGCAATCGCATGTTGCTCGCGCAGTTGTTGCAAGGCAAGTGGCGGAAGATAAATGCCGCCCGCCAGAACCAGTTGCAAGGCCGCGATCAGTACCGCCTGGGATGAGGACTTGGGAATGAAACCTGCCGCGCCTTCATCAATGACCGCGCGTATCATCTGCGGATTGTCTTCACTGGAAAGCACGACGATCGTCGTTGCCGGCATTAGCTTGCGAACGCTGCGTAGTCCTTCCAAACCGTCGGCGTCCGGTAGGTGCAGATCCAGCAGCACGATATCAATTTCGTCGCCCGCAATCGCAGCGGGCACCTCGGTACAACTGTTTGACTCGACGAATTCTATCCGCTTGTCCAGGTCCGAGAGCAGGAACTTCAGTCCCGCGCGAAACAATGGGTGATCGTCCACTAGCAATATACGCAAACCCGTCCTCCCCGACGTGTAGGCGCTTCCCTTTCACTACGCAAGAAACTGGCCCCTGAGTGAACTTTACCCCAAGGGTCAGCCGACAGCCACATGCGCCAGCCGGGAGACGAGATCGCCACGGGCCCTCGAACGAATCTGGGGCCCTCGCGATGACAAGGGCGCGTCAGTTTGAACGGCTGGGTGCTAACCCCGGCGAGAAAACGCGCTGGTCAACTTGATGATGCCGTTGATGAGGTTGATGACGCCATCCGGCAGCTTGATGCTCTTGCTCAGCATCTGGCCGATCATCTTTTTGTACTTGTCCGAGTAGGGCGGGAACATGATGTTCGGATCGCCGACCGGCGGCCCCTCCTCCACCACGGCACGCGCGTTGGAGCACTCCAGGAAGGTGTAGCGCCCGCCAATGCGCCCTATGCCGCTCGCATTGACGCCGCCAAAGGGCAGGTAGGGATTGGTGCCGGACTGCACCAGATTGTGATTGACCACCGTGCTGCCGGACGTCGTGCGTACCAGCCACCAGTCAATCGCAGCGCGATCCTTGGCGAAGATATAGGAGCCGAGCGGCTTGGGCCGGCGCCGGATCGTGGCGATGGCGTCGTCACGATCCCGGAATGGGATGACGCAGATGATCGGGCCGAAGATCTCATCCTGCATGATCTTCATGTCCTCGGTGACATTCGTGACTATCGTCGGCGCGACGAACAGGTCCTCCGCCTTGGTCTGTCCGCCGAAGACCAGCTTTGCGCCCTTAGCAATCGCGTCGTCCAGCAAAGCCTTGATGCGGTCGAAATGCCGGCGGTTGACGATGCGCGGCAGATAAGCGGACTGATCGAAGCCCTTGCCGTCCGCGTTGTACATCGCGGTCATGGACTGGCCGAGTTCGGCGATGAACTGCTGAACCACGCTCTCGTGGACGAGGGCATAGTCGGGCGCGAGGCAAACCTGGCCGGCGTTCGCAACACGGCCCCAGGCGATTTTCTTGCCGGCTTCGGGGATATCGGCCGAGGCATCCACGATCACCGGGTTCTTGCCGCCCATCTCCAGCGTCACGGTGGCGAAGTGTTCGGCGGCGGCGCGCAGCACGATGCGTCCCACACCATGACCACCGATGTAGAAGATATGGTTGAACGGCAACTTGAGCAGCTCGGACGCGATTTCCGGGCCACCCTGCAAGACCGCAAATTCATCGTCGGTAAAACAGCGGGCAACGATATCCGCCAGCACCTGTGCCGAATGCGGCGCCAGCTCCGAGGGCTTGAGCACGAACGGACAACCGGCAGCCATGGCGCCGAAAGCCAGTACGAAAGCCTCGGCAATCGGTGCATTCCAAGTCGAGAGATGTAGCACCAGGCCCTTGGGCTCATATTGGATGTAGCTCTTCTTGCCCAGCGTCATCAGCGAACCCTGGACCGGTTCCGGCGCCATCCAGGACTTCAGATGCTTGACGATGAATTCGCCTTCCGACTTGATCATCAGAAGCTGCGCATCCAGATCAGTGTCGTTCAGCCGCAGCTCTTTGCGTCCGGCCTCAAGAATGGCAGGCCGGGCCGCGAGGATGGCTTTCAGCAGGCGCTGGATCTTGCTCGCACGCAGGGGAGCATCGGTCTGCCGCAACTCTAGTGCTGTGGCGGTCAGACGGTCGAACAGCGTAGGCAGACCGTTGGACTCTTTAAGTACGGCATTCATAAAACTGCCCTCACCCTAACCCTCTCCCGAAGGGAGAGGGAAATAATAGGAGGCTCTCCCAGCGGGAGCCGGGAAAAAGTAGAGGCTCTCCCCGGGGAAAGGGAAACATGGCTCACGACTTATAATTGGGAATCTTGAAAGTCATGCGCATCATCGCTTCAAGCTGGCTGTCGGACAGCAGCCGGCGCATCAGGCCCATGGGCTTCACGTCCTTGCCGAGGTATTCCATCGGCTTCCATTTCTTCTTGTCCAGAATCACGAGCGTGCCTTCCAGCGCCTGTTCCGGACTGCTGCCGGTTTTCTCGAGCATATCCGGCAACACCTGCATATAAGTCTTGGACAGGGGCTCATACACTTTCAGGAGTTCCGCCGGCTGCTGGTTCCAACTGTTCTTGGTGTTGACGTGCGAGTTGGCCGACATGCCGGTCAGCACGCCACCTGGGATGATGGAGGTCACCTGGATACCGAGCGGCGCCAACTCCTGACGCAAGGTCATGGTCAGGCCGTGGATGGCATATTTCGTCATGGTGTAGGGGCCCGCGCCAACCGGATTGGCGAGGATCGCACCGGAACTGTAATTGGCGATACGCGAGCCGGGTGCGTTCTTGCGCAGCAGCGGCAGGAAGGCCTGAACCACCCGCAACTGCCCAAACATGTTGATTTCAAACAGCCGCTGCACCGCGTCGAGGTTCACGCCTTCCAATACCCCCGAAGCCACGTTCGCGACGCCAGCCACATTCATCAGCAGGTCTATGCCCTGATCTCCCAGCGCCTGCTTTACGACTTCCGCGCTTTTGCGCACCGACTCGCTGTTGGCCACATCCTGATCCACGACCGTGACATTGCCGCCGGTCCTGAGGTCGGTTGGCGCGCCCGGCAATACCCCGGCGAATACGCGCCAGTCTCGCGCGGACAAGGCCTTGACCAGCAGATTTGCCTGGCCGACATTGGCGCCGGTAATGAACGCAGTTTTCATGATGCCCTTGCTTATTTGAATAGGCGCGGCATGGATGCCGCGATCTGTGCCATGGAGGGCATCAGTGTCCGCCGCGGGCGGCGGCTTCCGGACTGAACTGCGCTGGCTGCATGGGCTGGTTAAGCCGCCACCAGTCCTTGCCGCGCTCATTGGTCAGGTAGCCGGCCTCGTAGGCATTGGCCGTCAGGTCGTGATAAATCGAGGCGCCCCGGTGGAAGGCCTTGGTTTCCTGCGAGTAGAAATAAGCGACGAAAGCGGTGCGCCACATCTGCCCGCGCGCGTCGTAGTTGTCGGCCCACAACGCCAGCCAGGTGTCTTCATCGGCGTAAAGCAGACGCCGCTTGTAGATATGCCGCACGCCCTGTTTGAGATTGCCCTCCACCACCCACACCCGGTGCAACTCGTAGCGCACGTAGTCGGGATTGACGGTGTTCGGCTTGATCAGATCGCTGTACTTGATCGCCGGATCATTCATCCTGAAGTTGTGGTACGGGACGTAGATTTCCTGCTTGCCGACCAGCTTCCAGGTGTAGCGCTCCGGCGAACCATTGAACACATAGTCATCGTCCACCGTGCGCAAACCCGCGGGTGGCACCGGGTAATCGCAGCAGACCTCTGGCGCCTGACGTACGCGGCGGATGCCGGGGCTGTATTGCCACGAAGCGGTCGAGGCGTTGGAGAAATCATTCGGCTGGAAACCGACCGCGGTGAAACCCTTGTCGCGTTCCGGCAGGATGTAGCTGGTAAAGAAGTAGGCGTTGACCTTGTCCTGGTAGGAGCCGCGCTTGGCCGGATCCGGATGATTGCCCGGGTTCATCGTCATGAACCTGTTGCGGCCCCAGGCGATGCTGCCATTCGAATACACGTCAGCGATGTCGGAAACCGTCTGCTCGGTCCAGGTGCGATGCGGGTTGATGATGTTCCAGATCGCTTCGATACCGCTTTGCGGGAACGGAAACGGGTGCGCACCGCTGATGCCGGTAATGCCCTCGCCGTTATGCACAACCTCCGCGGTGGTCGCGTTCTTCTTGACCGTGTCGCAAACCCAGTCCGCGAAACGGAAGTCGCGATGGCTGGGGTAAACATTCATCTTGTAGGTCTGCGGATATTTCTTCAGCAGCGCCTTTTGGCCTTCGGTGAGGTTTTTTTCGTACTGCGCCACATTCTGCGCCGTAATGGTGAACAGTGGTTTTTCATCCGCATAGGGACCCGGCTCGTAGCCGAAGGGTTTGGACTGGCCCGGCCAAGTGCCCAAGTACTTGCCAGAGTACTCCGGTATGCCGGTGGGGCTGCCCGCGCGCTCGGCGCCCATGCAGGTCAGCTTGGGCGTATCCAGCTCGGCCGCTTTCTCGGGTGGCACTTTGGCGAAGGCGGTGTGCGCCGGCAGCAGCAGGCCGCAGGCAAACAGGCACGACGTCAGAACAGACTTAAATTTCATTGCGATCTCCTCAACTGCACGGGAACATTTACGTTTCTTGGGTCCACTCCGCGACTATAAATCCTCGCGGGGATACTGCTGACTTTACTGCAGTTTTCGCACCCGCGGCGGCGGAACTCCTATGTTAACGCTGCCAAAAGGGGGTACCTCGTCCAAACCGATGATGTCCCGGCCTGGGCCCGGTATCTTCGCCGCTACAGGTTCGGACTGCCGGCGTCAGCCGGTATTACCGGTAGTTTTTGAGCAACTGGATTCCGAGACGGGTCTGCTCCGGAATTGCTTTCTCGTTCTCCCCGGCGAAGCTCTTCTCGATCTTGCCCCCCACCAGCGGGACATTGGATTTGATCTCCCAGTTGTAGGTCAGCACGCACTCCTTGCCCTCGTCGACTAGTGCGGTATCGCAAACAACGTCCATCGGCATGCCCTGGAGTTCGACGGAAATACTGCCGGCCTTTTTGGCGACGTTCCACTTCTCCACCGAGGTGACGTTGATGGCTGTGACCCTGCGCTGGATAGTGATGCTGAAATCCTTGCCGTCGAACGCATGCTCGACGACCTCGTATTCCTTGATGCCCTGTAGCTCCAGCCGGTCGGTATAAAACTTCTTGTCGGTCATCATTTTGATGACCACCTGCGCGGACGCGGGATAGCGCGCCTCAATCTTTTGCTTCATAAATCCCTCTTTGTCTACATCCCTGTAACAGATCGCGGCGTCCCTGCCGCGGTTATCAAAATAAACCGCTATTCAGCCATCAGTTCGAACGCCGACTTGGGCGAGCCGCATTCGGGACAGGTCCAGTCCTCGGGCAGGTCCGCAAACCGCGTGCCGGCTGCAATGCCATGCTCCGGCAATCCTGCAGTCTCATCGTAGATGAAACCGCAGATGACGCAAATCCATTTATTCATAGTGTGCGTCCCTGCGCCTATCGCGCCATCCGCCCGTCATTCCGGAAGCCGCACGGCGGCTATCCGGAATCTTTCTGCGGGCAAGATTCCCGCGTTCGCGGGAATGACAATTCGGCAGGAGACTGCTGCACCGCTGGCCAAAGCAAACTGGGACACTATCCATCTCTAGGCTGCTTGCCTGCCGAGTTCGCGGTTGGTCTTCACCATCAGCCGATTGATGCGCCGTGCATTGTGATGCGTCCACTCGTAGTCAATTTTGCCGTCACCGTTGACGAGTTCGGCGTTGGGAAAGCGCTTGATGAACTCGGTCAGCATCAGATTACCCTGCACGCGAACCAGATAGGTGCCGATGCAGAAATGCGCGCCGGCACCGAACACGATGTTGCCGTCGAGACGCCGGGTGATATCGAGTTTATTGGGATTTTCCCACTTGGCCGGGTCGTGCCAGGCGGCCTGGATGTTGACGCCGATCCCCTGCCCTTTCCTGATGAGCTGGCCAGCGAATTCGATGTCCTCGGTGGCGAAGCGGAAGAATGGCATCTTGCCGAAGGAGCCGTAACGCAAGAGCTCGATGATGGCGTTCTCCATCAGCTCTGGCTTTTGCTTGAGCAACTCGTACTGATCCGGGTTGCTGAGCAAACCGTGAATCAGGAAGGTGTGCAGGTCGGTGGCGGTATCCGAACCCGCCGTAATCAGCGCAAAAATCACCGACAGGATTTCGTAGTCGTCCAGGCTTTCGCCGTTCTCAACCGCGCCCACCAGATTGCCCAGGAAATCATCGCCCGGATGCGGCAAGGCACGGCGCTCGGCGATCAATTTGCGGAAGAATGCGAAGCCCGGTAGCGTCGCCTGCATCGCAAGCTCGCGCTCCTTGGGACCCAGGTTGATGCGCGTGGACTTGATCACGCTCACCGCAAATTCGTGGAAGTACTCCTCCATATTGGTCGGCACACCAACCATGCGCGCGATCGAGCGCACCGGAATCTTGCTGGCCAGCGTTTCATAGACATCGAACTCTTCGGCATCGCCGATGGCGTCGAAGCACTCGCTCACGAGATCGCGGATCTTTGCGTCAATCTTGCCCATCACCGGCCGCGAGAAAGCCGGCATGGTCAGCTTCCTCAGCCGCAGATGATCCTTGGTCGAAACCGCGAAGAAGCCCTTCTCGAAGGACAGATCGAAGTCGTTCTTGTCGGCTTGAGCTTTCGGCGGCGGTGCATGCTCCCAGGCGCGGAAATTCGGTGTGAAGCGACTATCCTTGAGCATCTTGTCGCAGAGTTCGTGGGTGCTGACCAGCCACATCCCCAGCTCCTTATGCCAGGCGACCGGATAATCGCGCATCAGCGTCTGCCAGACCGGGTCCGGATTGCGGATGAAGTCCTTCGAATAGGGATTGAAGACGCGGCTGTCGATCTCGACGCGGCCGGCGGGCGTTGCTGCAGTCATGACGCTCTCCTCTCGTGACTCTCGTGATTGGGGGGCAGGGTCTCGCCGCGGGCCGCGGCAATGCCTGCCAGAAGTTTTTGCAAAGTGGGCAGCCAGGGAATCGTCTGGAATTCCAGCGTGGCGGGCAGCACGCGGCGCACCTGTGGCAGTTCGTCGGCGTCGCGCTCGGCGAGCGTGCGCTTGATCGAGTTGCGCCAGGGCGTGCCGGCAGCCTCGCTCGCCTGCAGACCGATCTGGCCGGCCGCCGCACCGATCGTCACCATGCCGATCGCGTGAAACAGCTGCACGCTTGCCAGCGTGGTGAAGCCGTGGCGCGACATGGCCGTGAGGAACTGCTCGAGCACATCCACTTCCGCGTGCGGGCCGAGCCGGCCCTTCAGCAATTCGCCGATCAGCTGCGGCTCGGCCAGGAAGGATTCGTACAGACTCTCGGCGTAGCGCGTCGCCAGCTCCGACCAGTGCGCGGCGCCGCTCTCGGGCAAAGCCCGCTTCAAGGTGATCTGGAAAGCCGCCAGCCGCACCATCTCGTCGCGGC
Organism: Nevskiales bacterium; assembly: GCA_050740255.1. Taxonomy (GTDB): domain Bacteria; phylum Pseudomonadota; class Gammaproteobacteria; order Nevskiales; family JBOICV01; genus JBOICV01. The sequence continues at coordinate 79,208 of JBOICV010000171.1, forward strand.
TGCTGACGTGGCGGTATAGCGTGGCGATGCCGATGCCGAGCCTGTCCGCGACCTGCCTGAGCGTGACGTCCTCGAGCCCGAGCTCGATCGCGGCGGCGATGATGGCCTGCGCGCTCACGCGCGGCGGACGGCCTACGCGCGGCGTTGCCGCAAGGTCGGTTTTCCTGAGCGTACGAACCGCTAAAGCTCCCACGGTCTCCTCCGGTGGGGTAATTTCGAGAAGCAGTTTCGCAAATGGCTCCGGCCTGTCCATCCCCCAAGCGGAGTAGGCCGGTGGGCGCCTCCTCGCGCAACACTGTCGGCCACTCCTACGAGGAGGCCGCCCATGCTGGTGAGCGTGCATAACTGGCTGATTTATGGGGTGTTGGCGCTAGCCGTATTGACCTTCGTTGGCACCATCCGCAAGGTCAACCCCTACGGCCGGCACATGCCGGCCGGGCAGAAAGGCACCTGGCCCGCCCTGCCGGCCTGGCTGCTGTTCGAGTCGCCGCAGTGGTTTTCCTTTGCGATCACGTTCTGGCTCACCGTACGGGAACCCTCGCCGGTTACGATCACGCTGTTCGCGCTGTGGCAGGCGCACTATGTCCATCGCGCGATCCTGTACCCGCTGCGCATGCGTGACCGGCACAAGGGCTTCCCGCTCGGCGGCGTGATTTTTGGTTTCGCCTTCAACGCGGTGAACGGCTTCATCAACGGCTACGCCGTGGCGCATGCGCCGCACCTGATGAGTACGGATTGGTTCAGCGATTTGCGCTTCATCGGTGGGCTCGTGATCGCACTAACCGGCTGGTGGATCAACTTCCAGGCCGACTCGATCCTGATCAACCTGCGCGCCGACGGCTCGACCGGCTACAAGATCCCCCACGGCGGGATGTTCCGCTACGTATCCTCGGCAAACTACACCGGCGAGATTCTGCTCTGGTGCGGCTGGGCGATGATGAGCTGGACGCTGGCGGGACTAACCTTCGCAATCTTCACGATCTCCAACCTCGCACCGCGTGCGCTGTCGCACCACCGCTGGTACCGGGAAACCTTCCCCGACTATCCGAAAAATCGGAGAGCGCTGATTCCGGGACTGCTCTAGGCGGAAGCCAACTCGTAAGTCATCACCGGCTTGGCAATGCCCTTGAACTGCGTCTCGCCTTTAGGCGTGCACTGCACCTGATCGCTCACCAGCAGCCAGGTCGACTGGCTGATAAGTACCCTGCCAGGCTCACACTCTGCCTGAATCCGCGCGGCCAGGTTTACGTGCTTGCCCAGCGCCGCGTACTTCATACGGTCGGGCGAGCCAAAGTTGCCGATGGTGACAACGCCAGTGTTGATACCCATGCGCACTTGCAGAACCTCCGTGATGCCGGCGGCGCGCCACCTTGCATTGAGCGCCCCCATCGCTTGTTGCATGTCCGTCGCCATGCGTACCGCCCGCAGCGCGTGATCCTTGTCGTTGGTAGCAACCGGTGCGCCGAAGAAGATCAGGATGGCGTCACCGCTCAGTTCGTCCACAGTGCCACCGTGCTTTTGCGCGATGGCGGTCATCTCGGAGAAATACTCGTTGAGCACCCGTGACAGGTCTTCGGGCTCCATCTCCTCGGCGATCTCGCTGAACCCGACGAGGTCGGAGAAAAAGATCGTCAGCTTGGCCCGCTCGGGTCGAGAGTCCTCGGAATGTTCGCCCTTGATGATCTTGTCGGCAAGTTGCGAGGGAACATAGCGGCGAATGAGCTTAGCGCTTCTATCGAGCTGCCTGTAGGCGTCGTCCAGCCGAGCTTGCTGCGCGCGCCTCGCCAGAATTAGCAGGACGATGAGCGCGAAGATAAGCAGAAAAATGGCAAGCCCTGTGCCAAGAACAATGCTGACGACGAGAGGGCTGTTCTGAGCATCGAGCGTACGATCCCGGATAAACGGCGCGAACGGCGCGAGTCCGAATGCCGGCAGAAACACGACAACCGTGGTCAGGCACACACCGTAGATGAGCGACCAGAACCCGTAGATCGGCCCGTACCACAGCGTCATCAGAAGAATCAGCAGCGGGAACGTCATCGTCATTGAGGTCGTGGTTGTACCTAGCCCCCACAAGAACACCGCCGTCACGAACCCGTAGCCGATGATCAAGAAGGCTGCTGTCCAGCGACCTTCCCAGCCTCGCCAGACCGCGATCAGGGACAGCACGAGAGAGACGCCCAGTACTACGGTAAACGTCCATGCCACTGCGTTGAGCACGGCGCTATCAATCCACGCAACGCGCGTGTTGAGTTGAGTAACTAGAGAGGTCATGCCTAGCTGGAACAGTAGGGCGATGCCGCTCAACAGCGCCGTTTTGCGGCTAACCGGCCAGCGGTCAAACTCGATGAATCGCTCGACGAGTGTCACGGCTGCACCGCCAGCTCGTAGGTCATTACTGGCTTGTGAATGCCCTTGAACTGCATCTCCCCCTTCGGTGCGCACTGGACCTGGTCGTTGACCAATAACCAGGTTGCTGCGCTCAGCAAGACCCTGCCCGGCTCGCACTGGGCCTGCAGGCGGCCGCGAGGTTTACGTGCTTGCCCAGCGCTGCGTACTTCATGCGATCCGGCGAGCCGAAGTTGCCGATGGTGACAACGCCAGTGTTGATACCCATGCGGACCTGCAGGGCCTCGGTGATGCCCGCGGCACGCCACTTGGCGTTCAGGCCAGCCATCACCTGCTGCATTTCAGTCGCCATGCGGACCGCACGCAGCGCATGATCCTTGTCGTCAGTGGCCACCGGCGCACCGAAGAAGATCAGGATGGCGTCGCCGGAAAGCTCGTCCACCGTGCCGCCATGCTTCTGGGCGATGGCGGTCATCTCGGAGAAGTACTCGTTGAGGACCTTCGAAAGGTCCTCGGGCTCCAGCTCTTCGGCGATCTCGCTGAAACCGACAAGGTCGGAGAAGAAAATCGTCAGCTTGCGGCGCTCGTGCGCATCGCCGACCTCCTGTTGTCCGGACAGAATCCGGTCGGCAATCTGCGAGGGCACGTAACGGCGGATGAGCTGACTGCTTTTTGTGAGTTTTTCGTGAGCCTCGTTCAGCCGTTGATCCTGCAACTTGCGTGCCGCAACTGCCAGGAACTCCAGTACAAATGCATAGAAAAAAAAGAAACCCACAACAACGGCGAACAAAAAGAAGAATCGCCAGCTTACTTGCGCATCCAATGTTCTCGCCGTCAGGAGCCAGGCATAGGGGAGCACGCCAGACATGGTCATCGCCGGCACCGCGCAAAACGAAATCAGCAGGACGCCCATTACGAGCAATCCAACCCTTTCCCCATACCAGACGGTCAGAAACGGGATGAGCATCAACGGCCATGCGAGCACGGGGCTGCTCCAGGCGCCTAGCCCTGTGACCAACACAATGATCCAACCGCTGTACAGGACGATCAGCGGAACGAGCAACCAGCGTCCTTCGCGATTACGCCGCGTCTCGATCCAGGCAAAGAGCAGCAGCACGGCGACAATAGCAATGCCGGCCGCCAGCACATAGCCAATCCAAACAATGCGCACGACTTCCGGGAGGCCTGCCGCGATGCCGTAGGTAAGCAAGGAGCCAACTACGTGCATTGGAACCGCAACGGCCATGAGCAGCACGGTCTTGCGCGCGGTCGACCAGCTGTTGAACTCGATGAAGCGCTCGACGAGGGTCATACCAGAGCGCTCCACTCGCGTTGACGCTGGCGCAAGGCGCGTAGGCTCGACGGCAGATCGAAGGCCACGCATCGCCGCACCACATCGACCAATGACAGCGACAGCAGGCGCCCGCCACCCTGCTGAAAGCTGGCATAGGCAGCGACCGCAGCGTGCAGGCCGGTCAACGGATCGGCGATGGCGTCGCCGACGAATACGCGCTGGCCACTCGCCTGATACATGATTTCCGATAAGCCGGCGGCCACGCCGGCGTCGTCGCCGTAGGCGATCCAGTTTTCCTGCGGATCGCCGCGGCCGTGGCCGGTGATGCTGACCCAGGTCAGGCGCGGGTTGTCGCGGATGAGCGTCTCGGCCTCGATCCCGAGCTGGCGCAGTGCGCGCGGTCGCGTGCCTTCAATGACGATGTCGGCCTTGGCGAGCAGCTCGCGTAGTTGCGCGCGGCCCTGGTCCGTCGCGAAATCCAGCGTAACGCTGCGCTTGCCATGATTCAGCAGATCGAAGAAGGCGAAATGGCCGTTGCGTGCGCCGTCGGGGCGTTGCAGGCTTTCGAGCTTGAACACCTCGGCGCCGCAGAGCTGCAGCAGATGGCTGCACAGGGGGCCGGCCCAGAGGGAGGAGAGATCAACGACTAAGGGACTTTCGTCCTTCTCCCTCTGGGAGAAGGTGTCGCGAAGCGACGGATGAGGGCCATCGGCTGGATAGGCCCTCACCCCTGCCCCTCTCCCAAAGGGAGGGGGGCAGATGCCTTGCGGGAATGACGGATTTACCGCCACCGCCAATCCCAGTTCCCGCGCCCGTTCTACTAGCTCCCATGCCGAGCGGGCGGAAACAATCGAGGTAATGCCCCCCCAATCTGCGGATACATCGCACTCCAGCCAGGCCGGCAACATCTGCCAGTCTTCATCCCGCGTGAGATTTACCGCCAGCCAGCCGTCGGCGCATTCCAGCAAATGGCAGCCGCCGGGCGCGATCGCGCCACGTCTTGTGTAGCCCGTTATCGCGGCCCGCTCGGCCAACAGCCGCGAGCCGCGCAAACCGTCGAGACTGCCGGCGGGCGCGAGACTGGCAAGGGCCGCGAGCATGCCGTCGGCGCAGGCCGCGAGTGGCACCGGGCACATGAGCGGCGGACCGTCGGCATGGCCGGTCAAGGCCATCAAGCCGGAGCGGGCCCAGCTCAGCGCTGGATGCTCGTCCGGGAGATCAAGAGCGTTGGCCGCACGAAGGCCGAAAGAATCCAGCAGCTGTTGCGCGTAAGCGGCTGCAACCGGCGCCGCGCGCGACTCGCTCAGCCGCGCGGTTTGCGCTGCGCCCATAGCTGCTCGGCACGATCGCGGATGCCGTCCGTCATGCCCACGAAGCCGTTCTCCAGGTGCTTGCCCATCAAGGCACGCACGAGCGGCATCATCCAGCCCTTCAGTTCGAAGTGTGAGACGTAGCGGCTGCGATTGGGACCGATGCTCTCAAGGTCATGCGAGCGGAACGACGACAGTCCGCCGGCTGGAAAGGGCTTCATGCGGTAGGCGAAGCGCTGCTTCGGTGCGAACTCCAGCATCACCTCGTTCGCCGCCTGCAGTTTTTCGCCGAGCTTGACCTTCATGTTGATGGGCTCGCCGGGCTTCAGCGAGGACTCGCACTCAACCACGAACGGATTCCATTCGCGATAGCGCGGCAGGTCGGTCAGCACTTCCCAGACCGTGTCAGCCGGGGCATTGATCTCAACCGTCTTGTCGATGACGAAGCTCATGTGGGTTTTGCCTCTGCGAATTCCTGCCGGATGATGCGGCGCAGTACCTTGCCGGTTTCGTTGTACGGCAGCGCGTCGCGGAACACGATGGCCTGCGGCACGCGCGAAGAACGCAGGTGCTGCTTCACGAGCTCCTGCAGCTCGACGACACTGGCGCGTGCGTTAGCCTTCAGCACAACGGCCGCGGCGACCGCCTCGCCCCATTGTTCATCCGGCATGGCCACTACGGCCGCATCGGATACGGCGGGATGCGAGAGCAGTACGTCTTCGATCTCGCCGGGTGAAATATTTTCGCCGCCGCGCACGATCACATCGTCAGCGCGGCCGTCGAGAAACAGATAGCCTTCGGCATCGAGATAGCCACGGTCGCGCGTCGGGAACCAGCCGTTCGCATCGAGCTGACTGCCTTGCTGCCCCCCTTGCGGCACATACTCGCCCGATACCTGCGGCCCTCTGACAAAGACCAAACCGGCTTCTTCCTGACCGAGCAGCTTGCCGGATTCGTCGCGAATCTCGATCTCGACCGCAGCAGGCTTACCCACCGAGCCCAGTCTTCGTTGTACGCGCGGATCGGCGCTGGCGGCAGCGGCACGATGATCCTCGGGCCCGAGTACCGCAATGGTGGAGCTGGTCTCGGTCAAGCCGTAGGCATTGGTGAAATCCACCTGCGGAAATAACTGCATCGCCTTCTGAATCGTGCTCAGCGGCATCTTGCCCCCGCCGTAGGCAATGGCTTTGAGCGCGGGCAGGTACGCCCCCGACACGGCGTCTTCGCGTAGCGAAGTGGGTGCGGGAGGGGGCGTAGCCGCGGCCCCAGAGGCGCTCGGGCTACCAGTATCTTCACGCAGCGGCGGCGCAGCTTTGCTGGCAGCGAGGTGATCGACCACCCGTTGCAGCATGGTCGGCACCAGAAATGCGTTGCTCACATGATGCTTGCGGCAAGCTGCCAGCCAAGTCGCCGCCTCGAAGCTTTCGAGTTGCACCATGCGCCGGCAGGCATAGGTCGAGCTCAGCACCGCGGAAATACCGGCTATGTGGTAGGGCGGCACGGTAACCACGATCGCATCGTTCTCATCCGCAGCGCCAAACTCCACCGTGCCGACGATATAAGACATCAGGTTTTCGTGGCGCAGAATCGCGGCCTTGGGTTTGCCGGTGGTGCCGCTGGTGAAAAGCTGCACGGCGACAGTGCGTGGATCGATCTCCGCATCCGGCAGATCTGCGTTTGCCGGCGGCAGATCGAAAAATGCTGCGCGATCCATCACATCTACACTATTGCGGGCGGTCAGACGGTTTCTGAATTCAGCGCTGGTGACCAGAAATGCGGGTGTAACGCGTTCGATAAGCTCATCAATCTCCGTCTGGGTCAGGCGGTAGTTCAGCGGGACATAAGGCACTCCTGCATAAGCCGCGCCGAAGATTGCGGCCGGTATCGCCGGACTGTTGACGTCGAGCATCGCCACATAGCGCGCGCCGCTATTGCGAATCGCATGCGCCGCATTCCGGGCTTTGCCGCGCAAAAGCGAATACGTCAGCGACTGTTCGCCGGACACCAGCGCAACCCGGTCCGGGAAGGCTTCGGCGGCCATGTCCAGAATGGTGGAGATGTTCATATATTTGGCTGTTGTAGGAGCGACCCTCGGTCGCGACGATCGCGCGCAGGCGCGCTCCTACTCAATCCGACGACGGCAGTTGCTTGGCCTGCTTGATCGCGAGCGCCAGACCGTTCAATTCGAGCGAGCCCTTGCCGCCCTTGGTGCACAGCATCTCGACCGACTCATCCGCGTTGACATAACGCTTGCCGATCAGGGTGTCACCGGTGTGCGCGGCATCCAGCGCGGCATCCAGCGCGGCGCCGGCCGGAGCGGCGTCGTTCGGTCCGATCATCGGCGCGCCACCGCAACGCAGGTCAGCGTCGCCCGCGGGCGCTTTAATCACCATCACCTGGGTGTCGCAGACTGCGCTCTTGAAACGCGCGCCGGCTTTCAACGTCATCGCCATCTTATTGTTCTCCGAAAAGACCTGACTTTATACGACCGAACTTTATCCGATTGATCTGGCCCAGCGCGCCAGTTGCTCAAACAAACCTGTACGCGCCGGAAACAGGAAGTGACTGTGCCCGGCTTCGGGCAGTACATGCAAGGTTACGCCCGGGCTGGCGCCAAAGCTCGCAGGAATATCCTGCGCGGACCCCGTCATATCGCACTCGCCCACGCCGATGAATACCGGCACCTCGATACGCGCGGCCTCAGGCGCCACATTGCCTGGCAGCATGGACATGAAACAAGGCACGGGCAACAGCACGTCCAAGGCCGTTTTCAGCGCGGCAACGGCTTTGGGGTCCGCATCGCCACTACCGTAGAGATCGCCACCGCGCGGCGAGCGCGTGATGCGCGGATATGGCAGTACAAACATCTCGCGCGCCCGGCGCACCAGTTCTGCCCGCACGGCTGCGGGATTCGCGGCCAGTTCGCGCACCTCGGGTTTGAGATATTCGGGCAGGCCGCGGGTCGCAAAACCCAGCAGCGTGATCGCCGCGTGCTGGCGGTATTGGGCCTGCTGCAAGATCGTCATCATTGCGCCCATCGAGTGGCCGACACCAATGCTCTTGAGCGTCGGTAACGCAGCAAGGTCTGGAGTGAGCTTGCCTTCCCGCAGCAACGCGAGGATGTGCTCAGTGGCACGAGCATTCGCCTGCGCCAGTCGCTCGGGTGTCAGGGCATAGCCATCAGCCGGACGGTCGCTCTCGCCGATGCCGAGGTGATCCAGCAGAATCACGATAAAACCACGTGCGCTCATTTGGCGCGCAAAACTGAAGCTGTCATCACCGTCGCCGGTGACCAGATCAAAGAAGCGCCGGTTCATGCCACCGCCCGGCAGGCAGACCAGCGCCAGCGGTTGGTGTGACAGCCTGGCGAAATCCGGCAGCCTGACTTCGGCGGCGATGTGCAGCGGAGCTTCGCCAGCAACACTGATACCGGAGCCGATGCGAAGCCGGACGGGCGTATTGTCCCCTCGCCCTTTGGGAGAGGGGTCGGGGTGAGGGCGCGGAACGCCGCTGCTCATTGAAGGCGCTCCGATTCATTGGAAGCGGCGCCCTCACCCACCGCTACGCGGCGGCCTCTCCCGACGGGAGCGGCAAGAACAAGCACAGCGCTTGCGCGCATCAGTCCTTGGAAAGTATCGCGCCGGCCATTCCGGACGAGACCAGGACATGATCGACCTTGGCGACCTGGTTCACGGAAGTGCCCCGCACCTGGCGCACGCCCTCGGCCATGCTGTTCATGCCATGGATATAGGCTTCGCCCAGCAAGCCACCGTGCGTGTTGGTGGGCAGCAAACCGTCAATCGCAATCTGCCCACTCTTCACGAATTCCTTGCCCTCGCCGGTCTTGCAGAAGCCGAAGGCTTCGAGTTGCAGCAGCACATGCGGCGTGAACGCGTCGTAAATCATGGCGCATTGCATGTCGGATGGATTCAAACCTGTCTGCGCCCACAGGCGTTTCGCCGTGCCCTGCGCTTCGGGCATGACGGTCAGATCGTCGTGGTAATAATTCGAAATCACTTCGACGTTGTATGGAATGGACTGCGCTGATCCGGTGATCTTCACCGGCTTCTGTTTCAGGTCGCGTGCACGCTCCAGGCTCGTGACGAGGATGGCGACACCGCCATCGCTCTCCTGGCAGCAGTCGAGCAGTCGCAGAATCGGCTCCATGATCCACTTGGAGTTCTGATGATCGTCAAGGGTGATGGGCTTGTTGTAGAACCAGGCCTTGGGATTGGTCGCGGCGTACTTGCGCTGCTGCACCGATACGTAGCCGAGATCACGGTTGGTGACACCATACTTGTACATGTAGCGGGCGGCTTGCAGCGAAGCCCAGCTCGCCGGCGTCATCGCGCCGAAGGGAATGCACCACAGCAATGAGCCCGTACCGTGGCCCGCGGTGTAGCCCGACATATTGGTCGGGTTCTGGCCGAAGCGGTACTGCGAACGCTCGTTCATCGCGCGCCAGATCAGCACATTCTGGCAAAGACCGGCGTTGACCAGCGCCATCGCCTGGTACAGCGTCGCAGCAGCGGCGGCGCCGCCACCCGGAATGCGGGTGGTGAAAGCGAGGTCCTTCACGCCGAGGCAGCGCCCAAGGGAAATCTCGTCGCTGTTGTCGATGGTGAAGGTAATCATGCCGTCGATGTCGCGCGGGTCCACCCCGGCTTCATCGCAGGCCGCCTTGGCGCACTCGGCAGCAAGTTGCAGCTCGCTGCGCCCGGACTCCTTGGAAAATTCGGTGGCGCCGATGCCGGCGATCGCCGCGTCTGTAAATTTACGTGTCATTCAAAAGTACTCGCTAGACGTCGTTGAAGAAATCGTCACGAGCAGCCCAGCCGCGCGAAGTAGGAGCGCAGGAACCGGAGCGTACACACTAGTACGTGAGGATTCCGAGCACCGCACGACAAAGCGGATGGGTTGCGCAGTAGATTTATTCATCGACGTGGCCGGAACACCGGCACCTTGTGATTATTCATAGTCGGATCGAAGCTAACTTCCACCAGCATATCGTTCTTCATGTCCTCAATTTTCACGCCGACGACGTTCGACACCATGCGAATGCCCTCTTCCAGTGCGATCACGGCAATGACCGGCGCCTCGCGGAAGCCGAAGGGTGGTGGGTGACGTGGAACCGACCAGCAATACACCGTGCCGTAACCGGACAGCTTCACTTCCTCACGATTAAGACTGTGGCAGTGCGGACACATCGGCCGCGGCGGAAAGCGGAACTTGCCACAGTCGGCGCACTTCTGACCGATGAATTCCTCACGATCGGCAGCCTCCCAGAACGACTTCGCGTCCGGGGTCACTATCGGCGCGATGCGGGTCGGCTTGGCGGGAGCCGCTGGGGGGTTGGTCGTAGTCATATACGCTCGTCGATTATCTCCCTCTCCCTATGCGTCTTCATGCATGGGGAGAGGGCTGGGGTGAGGGGC
>JBOICV010000172.1:0-1679 GCA_050740255.1 Nevskiales bacterium
CAACACGCCAACGCATGCCGCGGTGGGAACGGGAAGCTCAGGCGACACCGGTGGCCTCGCCTGGCAGACAAGCCTGAGCTGGCTCGATTTGCGGCCGGGCCATAGCGTGTCGTATCAATACGGCCGCGCACAGCCGGGATGGCTGATCTCTCCAGACTTTCGAAATAACGAAATCTTGCACGAGGTGCGCTACAGCTGGGAAATGACCGGCCATGTAACGCTCGATGCGCGATTTCGCCGGCGTGACGAAATGAACCAGCTGGTTGGGGCCGCCCGTACGCAACGCAATGAGGATTTCTTTCTGCGGTTCACATTAAGCCTCTGATTACCGCAAACTGCGTAGACTGCAGATAGTGCCCTGCGTGGTTCTCTGTGCCGGCGGCCCGGTCTCGACAGCCATCGATTCGTGAAACGTCCGATTTCCTCAGATCTGCGTCTGCTGCTGGCCGCCACGACATTACGCGCATTTGCGACTGGAATGGGCGGGGTGCTGCTCGGGATCTATCTGGCGCAGCGCGGTCTATCACTGCCCGAGATCGGCATTGTGCTGAGCGCTGGTCTTGGCAGCGGTCTGCTCGCAATGGCGTTGATCAGCGTGCGCGGCGACCGCTGGGGGCGAAAACGGGCTCTGATGGTTCTTGCGGTGCTGGGCGCCATCGGTGGTGTATGGCTGGTCGCGGCCGATTCCTACATCGTGGCGCTGGCTGCCGCGACACTCGGAATGGCTAATGGCACCGGGCGGGATCGCGGAGCCGCTACGGTGCTCGAGCAGGCGATTCTTCCGCAGTTTACCAGCGACACACAACGAACACTGACATTCGCGCGCTACAGCCTGCTGCAGTCGCTCGGCCGCGCATTCGGCGGGCTGGCTGCAGGGCTGCCGGTGGTGCTGCAAACGCGCTTCGATCTCACCGCGCTGGCAAGCCTGCAGGCCGTCATCTTTTTCTATGCCTTGCTGCATATTGCGACCCTGCTGCTCAACGCCCGGCTGTCGCCTGCGATAGAGGCCGCCTCGCGTATCGAGCGGCAGCGGCTGGCACCGGAAAGCCGGCGCACTCTTGGCAAGCTCAGCATGCTTTTCGGGATCGACAGCATCGCTGGCGGCTTTCTCGCCTCGGCACTGGTGTCTTATTTCTTCTTCGAGCGTTTCGGCGTAAGCAGCGGGCAGATCGGCGTGCTGTTTTTCCTGGCCGGACTTCTGAATGCCGCTTCGCATCTCGGCGCGGCGTGGCTCGCCCGCCGCATCGGCCTGGTGAACACGATGGTGTTTACGCATATTCCGGCAAACGTGATTTTGATCGGGGTGGGTCTCGCGCCCAGCTTTGCCATCGCAGCGGTACTGTTCCTGATGCGCGAGGCGCTGGTGGAGATGGACATTCCGACTCGGCAGTCTTACGTGATGGCGGTGGTCGGCCCGGAAGAGCGCACCCTAGCCACGGGAATTACCAACCTGGTGCGCCTAGGCGGCTGGGCGGTAGCGCCTTCGATGGCAGGATTCCTGATGCAGGGTCTGACACTGGCTGCGCCGCTCTTCGTCGGCGCGGCGATGAAGATCGGCTACGACCTCATGCTTTTCGCCGCCTTCAGAAGACATAAAGCTCCGGAAGAAAAGAATTAACAGCAGGGTCAGCCAGGGCGGCTGTTATGCTGATCAGCGACATGTGGCAAGTGGCAGACAT
>JBOICV010000173.1:0-1667 GCA_050740255.1 Nevskiales bacterium
ACGCCTTCCTCTCCTATGGCGGCCCGCCGATCCCGATGGTCAGGAAGGCGATGATGCAGGAAGCCGAGGCGAAGGCGATATTTTAGGCTGTCGCCAGTGAACAATTCGCGAGGGGTTGATCGGGTTGGATAAATCCAGTTTTCTGGCGGATTGATTTCGCCAGTTTTCGACGAATTTCGGTTTCAAATCTTGCGAATTGTGATTCTCTTTCGGGGCTGGATTCGGCCTTGCGAGGGAGACGTTGATGAGCCCGAAGGAAGATCGCGATGCGTCGGAGGGGGATTTGTTCCGGGCGCGGCTTGAGACGCTGATCGATCCCAAACACGAACTCGTAAAGCTTGGCCAAGCGATTGACTGGGCGCGGTTCGACGAGGCGTTCGGTGGGCTTTATCGCGACGGCGGCCGGCCGGCGCTGCCGACACGGCTGATGGCGGGCCTTGCGATCTTGAAGTTCATGGCCGGGCTGTCGGATGAACAGCTGACGGCGCAATGGATCGAGAACCCTTATTATCAGTTCTTCACCGGCGAGGTTTTCTTCCAGCACAAGGCGCGCTTTGACCGCTCGTCGATGACGCGCTGGCGCCAGCGGCTCGGTGATCAAAAGCTTGAGGAGCTGTTGAAGGAGAGCCTCTCAGCGGCGCGGCGGGCGGGCGCGATCCGCCCCAAGGACGTGCGGCGGGTGAGCGTCGATACGACGGTGCAGCCGGCGAATGTTACGCATCCGACGGACGCCAAACTTCTCTACACCTCGATCGTGCGGCTCTGCGCGCTGGCGCGGCGCAATGGCGTTTCCTTGCGCCAGTCCTATATCCGCGTCGGCAAGCGCGCGCTGATCATGGCGCAGCGTTACGCCCATGCCAAACAGTTCAAGCGTCACAGGCGGGAAGTGAAGTTTCTCCACGTCCGGCTCGGCCGCCTCGTGCGCGACATCCGCCGCAAGACTGAAGCCGACCCGGCGCTCGCCGCCGCCTTCGCAAACGAACTTTCCATGGCGGTGCGCCTGCGCCTTCAACAGCGCCGCCAGGAAGGGCCCAAGCTCTACTCGCTGCATGCGCCGCATACGGAATGCATCGGCAAAGGAAAGGCGCACAAGCCCTATGAGTTCGGCTGCAAGGTCTCGCTCGTCACGACCAACGCCAAAGCCCCCGGCGGCATGTTCGTGCTGCATGCAGCCGCGCTGCACGGCGCACCCTATGACGGTCACACGCTAGGGCCGGTGATCGAAGCGCTGACCCGCCTCACCGGCGCCGAGCCGGACCGCATCTATGTCGACAAGGGCTATCAGGGCCACACCCACCCCGAAAAACATCGCGTGTTCCGCTCCGGCCAGAAACGCGGCGTCCACGGCGCGATCAAACGCGAGTTGCGCCGGCGCTCCGCGATTGAACCCGTCATCGGCCACATGAAAGCCGAGCACCGGATGGGCCGCAATTATCTCAAAGGCCGCGAGGGCGACCGCGCCAACGCCGTCCTCGCCGCTGCCGGATACAACTTCAGGCGCCTCGCAAGGTGGCTGAGGCTTTTGCTGCGCCAAATCCTCAGCGCCCTCGCGATCTCAATAATCGTAAATCCCGCTTGAGATGCTTTGTTCACAGACGACCATGTAGTCCGCCCAGCCGAGCGTGTAGAAAAATGCCGCGTGGATGAGCGGCGCCGTTGCGAAGGCG
>JBOICV010000174.1:0-3056 GCA_050740255.1 Nevskiales bacterium
GTCGTGAACATCGCCTCCAGGCTGTGCGTCCCGTCGTGGGCGCTGAACAGCATCAGGAAGGGGGCGAGCGTGTCCACGATCCCCGACGGGCCGACCACCTTCACATCACCGGCAGCCTGCAGGCTCCCGAAGACGTGCCGGCCGCCCATGAGGCTGCCGAGGGTGTGCCACTTGGCTTCGCCACTGGCGACGAGAAGATCGCCGACGTTCACGAATCTGCGGTTCAGGAACGGCGTGTACGACTCCGACACGGCCCGGCCCTTCGTGAGGCAGCCCAGCCCGTCGTCGCGGACGATGGCAAAGGCGTCGGCGGGGCGATCCACGGTGCCGTCTTCGGACTTGTAAAACAGCGGCAATTTCACCGGCTCCCAAGGCAGCGCCACCTTGCGCAGCGTCTCGCCGGATTGCGGCTCGTCGCCGCACATCACGGTGCGCCCGTCGGCGCCAGTGGTGTTGAAGTGCCACGGATGATTTCCCGTGCACGCCAACTTGTCTGTCATGCTGATGTAGTGACTCAACTTCGTTGCTCCCGTTGCTCGATTGAATCGGCGAGTCGGCCGCCGTGGCCTCTCACCCTATCGCTGGCGCCTACGGCAGCTTTGCTGCTCTCGCTCTCGGGCCGAAGCGCACACCTCACGCGAGGCCAGATCGGCCTCGGCAGCGGCGAGTTCCTTGCAGCAGTGCTCACAAAGTGAGCAGTCGGAAACCTCGCAGCCGTGGTCGCGCTTCCGACCATCGCACACGTCGCACCTGTAGATCGTCTGGGCCATCTTGCCTCCATTCTGCGCTGGGCTTGCCACCAGCTTTGCGGGTTACACAGCCCCGAAGGGGGCTGCGGCTCACCTAGATGACGGTGTAAGACACCGGCTTGTGAGTCCAACATGCTCTGCATGTTTGGCACTCGTGGTCGGTGTAGACGGCGTTGCACTGCTCGAAGCCCGCTTCGGGCTTGACGGTGTGAGCCCCGGCCATGGCGATCGACCGGCTCAAGCTGTCCAGCTTCCTGTAGCGCTCGGGCAGCTCCATGCCGATGCGCGGTAGACTCAAGCGCACCATAAGATTGCCGGCAAGGCGGAACGTCTTCAGGTACGTTTCCACCACGCCGACCTCTTTGGTCGGCAGCCAGAACTTCGTGTGGGGCGACTCGATTGCGATGCGGTTGAGCATCTTTAGATGCTGCAAGCCGTGGAGATCGCCACTGTCGTGCCACCGGAAGTAGCGGCCATCGTCGCGGCCCATGCGGCCTTTGCGGTGGAGTTGCACCACGGTGCGCCCCCAGCGCTCGTGCATGATGGTCGCGAACGCTTCTGCGAAGCGCGACTCGCTGCCCGGGCTGTTCAAGGCGGCCTGCAGCCGCTTGAAGCGCCGTTCCATTGCAGCGACGACGTTCGGGAACATATACATGCCCTTTCGGGCATAGCACTTCGAGCAGATTGTGCCGGGCTGCTTCGCTAGAAGCGAACCCACGATGCAGCGGTAGGCCGGCGTGCTCCACGATTTGCACGGCGTCTTGGACGGGCTGGACAGACCGCCGACCTCGGCCACAGCTTCGCTGTAGGCGCTCATTAGTCGCACTCCTGGGTGGGGGCACTCATACAGTGCCCGTTTGCGTATGTCTGATCGCCGCAGCTTTTGCAGCGACCCTCGCCATCGGTGGGCATCGCATCTATCTCCAGTCTAGCGGTTGCGCTTGCCCTGTGCCTTCACTCGAAGAACAGAGCCCAGTGGACGGCCAAGGGCCGTGATTTCTCGGGCTGCGGCATTCGTGAACACCGCTCGGCCCTTCGGGTCGGTCACCGTGCAAAGCACGTCGGGACCAAGCCACGCGGCAGCCTTGATGACTTCCTGCCGGCTGGGCAGGTACACTGTGGCTCCCATGGCCACGAGCTTGTAGTTGCCCTCAGCCTTCGGCTGTGCTCGCTTCACTCAGCGGCTCCCATCGAAGATGACCACGGAGCAGCCCTCGTCGAGCATTGCCTCGCGGATCGCCTCTGCGCCGTGCTCACCACGCATGCTGTCCGTGACCAGCACCATCGTGCTGCCATCACTAAAGGTGATCTCGACCTCGTACATGGTGTCTCCAGTTTGGCCCATTGGGCCGGTTTAGTCAAACGATCAAGCTACCGTCTGGGGCGTCCCTGAATCGCAGATAACTAGCCCCTGTCTCGCGCAGCACTGCGCCACACACTGCGAAGGTCAGCTCGTAGCCAACGTCCCGAACCCAAACGCCCGTCGGAATCCAAGAACCATCGTCGTTTTGCACTTCAATTTCGTACACGGCGTCACCAGTGCTGCTTTGCAGTGCTCGCCGGCTGAATTGCCGGTCAATCGGTATGTGGTCATCGGCTCGAAAAAGGTGACGTTCGGCCCCTTCGGGCCCTGTGTACTAGAGCTCGTACACCGCCACACACTCTGCACTCAGCGACTCGGCAAAGCGGATCGCTGCCCAGTAGTGCGTGAAGGTGCGAGTCATCCCGTCGTAGCTCACTTCGTACATCGGTGTCCCCTTGGCCGCTCGGGCCGATCCGGCCGGCTGAATCGCCGACCGACCGATGGCCTTTGCAATCGACGTGCCAAAGTGGTTTTCGCGGACTTAGCCCCAGACTCTGCGTCCGACTTGCCGGTTGGCTGCACTTCGGGTGACACATTTTGTGCCCAAAAGTGCCAAAAATCGTCACTCGCCGAGTGCGCAGCGTTCCTATGCAAGGCGCTTCATACCTGCGCAGCCTAGGCGGACGTTTCGACTCGCACACCTCGCAGCGCTCGAAGCAGGCTAACACGCATCCATGCGCATCACTTGCATACGAACGACGTGTTAGACCCCTGATCTAACAGCCAGTGATTCCGCGGGGTTGGAAGGCTAGTTGCCGCTGGTCTTGCGTGTCTGAGATTAAGACCGGGGGGTGCGGGGACACGCGACCTCTCCCTCCTTACATAGAATCGGCCCACGGATTTTCCATGATTTTGGATTAGGGAGGACCCTCATGCTGCCCGGACCCGCACCCTTGTGCCAAAGGGATGGGTGCTTCAACCGCTTGCCGCTCCGACCCAAGGGC
>JBOICV010000175.1:0-2467 GCA_050740255.1 Nevskiales bacterium
ACCGTGGCCTGTTCGTGCCGTCCCGAAAGCGATGCGGGCGCACCTGATCGTTGCGTCAATCGTGTTCGCACTGATCATTGCAGTCTGCTGGCTGAATGAGCGGCACGGGCATTTGCAGGACATCGACAATCCCGCCGGGCTGCTGGCGTTTTCGCTTTCCTTTGGCCTTGTCAGTTTGCTGAGCATTTGGGTCGGATTGAGTCGCCTTCGATTGGCGACGCGAGCACTACACCTGATTTTGGCTACGGCGCTACTTAGCCCAAGTTAAAGACTTCTCGACCGATTTCCAGAATTCTTGGTCCAAAATCGATCGTAAGTCTTTTGCTGGTGGGGCGAGGTTTCGCAAAACGCGATGTAGTGAAGACCTACCCCGTTGACATTTCTTTTTTTCATGCGATCCTCTCTCGCGACGGCCAATCACGAGTGAGGGATCGCTCATGTTTCTCAGACGCTTCGAGCGGCGCAAGAATGGAAAGCCGCACACCTACTGGGCACTCGTCGAGGCGTATCGCACCGCGAAAGGTTCGCGGCAACGCGTCGTCGCCTATCTCGGCGAGTTGTCGCCCGGCGAGCAGGATGGCTGGGCCAAGCTCGGCGCGCATCTCGGCGGTGAGTCGGACACGAAGCCGCGGTCGGCCCGGTGCGATCGACCGCGTGCCGAGACGGACGCGCGACGCCCGCAATGGTCGCTGTTCGACCCGCCGCGCCGCGACGAGCCACGCGACGACGAACCGGTGCTCGTGAAGCTCAGCAGCATTCGCCTCCAGCGCACGCGCGACTTCGGCGACGTGTGGCTGGCATGGGGCTTGTGGCGCATGCTCGGGCTCGACGTGTTGTTGGAAGAATTGATCGAGCCGGGCCGCGAGGATGTTTCGTGGGGCACGATGGCGGCCGTGCTCACGATCGCGCGGTTCTGCGAGCCCTCCAGCGAACTGCACATCGCCGACACGTGGTATCGCGGCACGGCGCTGGACGAACTGCTCGGCGTCGCGCCGCAGCAAGTGCACACCGACCGCTTGTACACAGCGCTCGACCAACTGTTGCCGCACAAGGACGCGATCGAAAAGCATCTGCGGCAGCGCGCGGGTGAACTGTTCGAGTTGAAGTGCGATCTGCTGCTGTACGACGTGACGAGCACGTACTTCGAGGGGGACATGGAGGGCTGTGCGATCGCGCAGCTCGGCTACTCGCGCGACAGCCGTCCGGACCGGCCGCAAGTCTGCATCGGCCTGGTGGTGACGGAGGACGGCTTTCCGCTCGGCCACGAAGTATTCGCAGGCAACCGGCACGATTCCACGACGGTGCGGACGATCGTCGAGTCGCTGGAAAAAAAATACGGCACGCTGAACCGCGTGTGGGTGATGGACCGCGGCATGGTGAGCGAGGAGAACTTGAAATACTTGCGCGAGCGTGGCGGCCAGTACATCGTGGGCACGCCGAAGGCGATGCTGCGTCGCTTCGAGCGGCAGCTCACGGAACAAAACTGGACGGTCGCGCAACAGGGCGTCGAGGTGAAACTGGTGCCGAGCCCGGACGGCGCCGAGACGTTCCTGTTGGCCCGCAGCGCCGATCGGCGTGCGAAGGAACTGGCCATGCACGAGAAATTCAGCGCGCGACTCGCCGCGGGTTTGAAGCGGATGCAGGCCGCGGCGGAGTCGGGCCGGCTGAAAGACGAAGCGGCGGCGGGCGAACGACTGGGCCGACTCAAGCAACAGAATTGGCGCGCGTCCCAAGCGTTCGACGTGACGATCCGAAAACTCGCCGAGCCGCGTGGCCGGCAGCGACTGGAAATCAGCTGGCAGCGCCGCGCCCAATTCGCCGACTGGTCGCAACTCGCCGACGGCTGCTACCTGTTGCGCAGCAACTTGACGGGCGTGGACGCGGCGACGTTGTGGAAGCGTTACATACAACTGACCGAAGCGGAATGGGCGTTCCGCATCGCGAAAGACGAACTGTCGATCCGGCCGATCTGGCACCACAAAGAAGCGCGCGTGAAGTCGCACATTCTGGTGTGCTTCCTGGCGTACGTGCTGTGGAAAACGCTGGCCGGTTGGATGCGTGTGTCTGGGTTGGGCGACGCGCCGCGCACGGTGATCGACGAGTTGAGCAAACTGAAAAGCGGCGACGTGACGTTGCGTGCCCGCTCGACGCGCGAGGGCAGGACCGACGCGGACCGCCAGATCACTCTGCGATGCGTGACCGAGCCGGACGCGGGCCAAAGCACGCTCCTCCACCGACTCGGTCTCACCCTCCCGCGCCGGCTCCGCCGCCTCGACGCCGTGACCCGAATGTAGTGAAATAAACACCCCGAAATCGCACTTAAGTCCTTTGCCGATCGTCGAAGCTCTCTAACTTGGGCTAAAGCACCACGACCCCGCGCGACCACTCGGGCCTTGGTTGACCGGCATCGCCCACCATTGGGGCCTGAAATACCTCGCGTCGCGCAAAGTGCACTGGAGCGTTCAAG
>JBOICV010000176.1:0-79305 GCA_050740255.1 Nevskiales bacterium
TACTGTAGGAGCGGCTTTAGCCGCGACGGTCGCTGTCGATCGGCAGGTGGAGCCCGGCGAGAACGAACTCAGCGGTTTCGTATTCAAGATTCAGGCGAATATGGACCCCAGGCACCGCGACCGCATCGCCTTCCTGCGGGTGTGTTCGGGCAAATACCAGAAGGGCATGCAGCTTTATCACGTGCGTCTCGGCAAATCGGTGCGGGTGAGCGATGCCGTTACCTTCATGGCGGCCGAGCGCCAGCAAGCGGAGGAAGCCTACCCCGGCGACATTCTCGGCCTGCACAATCACGGCACCATCGCGCTGGCCGACTCTTTCACCGAAGGCGAAGCGCTGCGCTTCTCCGGCATTCCCAATTTCGCGCCGGAGCTATTCCGCCGCGTGGTGTTGAAAGACCCGCTCAAGGCCAAGGCGCTGAACAAAGGTCTCGACCAGCTCTGCGAAGAAGGCGCCACCCAGGTGTTCCGCCCCTTGAGCAATAACGACATCATTCTGGGCGCAGTCGGCACCTTGCAGTTCGATGTAGTGAAGGAAAGGCTGGAAACCGAATACGGCGTCGCCTGCGTGTTCGACACCAGCAATATCCACAACGCGCGCTGGGTGTATTGCGAAGACCCCAAGACTTTGAAGGAATTTCGCGACAAGAACGACGGCCGTCTCGCACTCGATCATTCCGAGTCGCTGGTTTATCTCGCATCCAGCCGCGTGAATTTTGAAATGGCGCAGGAGCGCTTCCCGCAGGTGCGCTTCATGGAGATTCGCGAACACCACAGCCAATGAGCAGCGCGCCGCGCGACGACCCGGCAACACCCGAAGCCGCCGGCGCCAGCGAGTTACGCGCCGCCGGTGCGGTCGAGCCGGGGTTGACCGCGGCGGCTGCGGGGCCGGACCCCTTCGCCGCGCTGCGTTATACCGAGTTCCGCAACCTCATCACCGGCAGCTTTCTCACCACGGTCGCGATTCTGGTGCAGGAAGTCGCACTGGCCTATGAGCTGTATCGCCTCACCCACGATCCCTTGACGCTGGGCCTCATCGGACTCGCTGAGGCGATTCCCTTCATCTCGCTGGCCTTGTTCGGTGGACACTTCGCCGACCGTTTCGAGAAGCGCGGCATCATGCAGCGTGCGCTGCTGGTCATCATTGCGGGCTCGATAGTGCTGATAGCACTGACCCATGCGGAAGTGCGCAAGCAAATGCCGCAAACCACGATGCTGCTGCTCATCTATGCCATGTTCATGCTGGTGGGTTTCGCACGCGGTTTTTACTCGCCCGCAAGTTCCTCGCTGAAGGCCTTCCTGGTCCCGCGTGCGCTTTACGGCAATTCCGCTACTTGGTCGAGCACCTTCTGGCAGGCTGGTGCGGTTGCCGGGCCGGTGGCAGCCGGCTTTTTGTACGCGGGTGTCGGCCTCACGGGAGCACTGGTGGTGGCGCTCGCGCTGTTCGCGGCCAACTTCCTGCTGCTGTTCAGTATCAAGAAACGGCCGGTTGCAGCTCTCTCGGAAGAGGGCGAGACGCTATGGCAAAGCCTGCGCGAAGGCCTCGCCTATGTCTGGCATACCAAAATCATTCTGTACGCGATCTCGCTGGATATGTTCTCGGTGCTGTTCGGCGGCGTGGTCGCAATTCTGCCGGTCTTCGCCGAAGACATACTCGCGGTCGGACCCGAGGGACTCGGCGTTCTGCGCGCCGCTCCCGCGATCGGTGCGATGCTCACCGTGCTATGGCTGGCCTGGCTCCGCCCCTGCAGAAACCCTGGCGCAATATGTTGCTGGCGGTGTTGGGCTTTGGGCTGGCGACGCTGGTGTTCGGAATATCCGAGAGTTTCTGGCTCTCGGCCGCAGCCTTATTCCTGGTCGGCGCGGCGGACAGCGTCAGCGTGGTGATCCGCCAGACCATCTTGCAGTCAGTGCCGCCGGATCATCTGCGCGGCCGCGTGCAGTCGGTCAACAGCATTTTCGTCAGCTCGTCGAATGAGCTTGGCGCCTTCGAGTCCGGTGTCGCGGCGCGGCTGATGGGGGCGGTGCCGTCCGTCATCTTCGGCGGCGCGGTGACGCTGCTGACGGTCGCCTGGATCTGGCGACGCTCGCGGGATTTGCTCGCTACCCGCCTGCTGTGAGGCAGCCGGAGGGTCAATCCGATTGGTGCCGGCGCCAGACGTCCAGCAGCGCACTGAATTTTCTGCCGGCGGGCAGGTTCTCGTCGGACAGGGCTTCAAGGAAATCCGACAGGCGCTTGGATTTGTAAATCGTGTAAAACGTGAGCCAGATGGTCGGCACCGCCACCACGAAAAAGAATAGCGCCCGATTAATCAGCGGCGCTTCCGCGTAGGAGATCAGGTTCATTCCCAGGAAGCCGGTAACGACGGTGCCGATGAGGCCAAAGGTCGTGACGACGACGAGTCGGATCGCGGTGTTCGCTTGACGGCGCAGACTGTCGCTATCGAGATACTGGCTCATGTCGTGTATCTCCTGCTTGACCTCGGCAAACAGCGCGTCCGTACCGAGATGCTCGGAGGTCAGCTTGAACAGCGCCTTGGTCTGCGCCTGGTCGGAAAGCTCGTGAAACCAGTAGCGATGCGTGAAGCGCAGGAAGATCTCGAAGGTCTGGCGGATCGCGCGTTTGAAACGCCTGACCGTGTCGGTATTCTGAATGTCGAGACTGTTGAGGGCTTCCACCAGGCGGTCGGAAAACATGAGCAGCGCCGCCTTTTGCAGATGCGCGATCATAAACACCAGGAAATACTGATGCCGGAACTGCGCCAGTACACCGGCCTCGCGGCCCGTGAAAAACTTGGATTGAGCATCGCCGACGACAACCAGGGTATGGCCACAGGACATGAAGCGGGTGCTGGGAATATCCGGTGAATCGCACCAGTAGCGGTCGTAACAGAAGCGGCTATCGAAATCGGCTAAATGCTGGTCAGCAAAAGGCAAGGTATCGCCGCTGCCGGTGGCTAGTGCGAGGCGGATGAGGTCGGCGCGTGGTAACGCCCGCGGATTGTCCACTGCGAGATAGGCCATCAAGGGCATACGGTAGTACTCGAGTTGCCGATAGCGGATCAGCCCCTTTTCCTCGAAGTGATCCAGCACCAGCGGGCGCATCAGGAAGGCCCAGTGCGAGGCGATGCACGCTGCGCGGTGCCGGCAGACGAAGCTGAGGTATTTGTCGCGCTTCTCGTAGTCGGACACCGCCAGCATGCTGCCGTCGGCAGCCAGCCATTCGACGCGATGCATGCAATGCTCGCCATCGCCGGCGTCGGTCCAGTTCGCGGGATAGGTGCGGCCGAAACGGTAAAGCAACTCCTGCACCTGGCGTAGCGGGAGCTCGTCGGCAAAAACCTCCATATTCAGCAACACGACATCCACGTCGTAAAAGAAGTACAGATCAACGTGCGCCACGGATAGCAGCAACGGCGCATCACCCGGTGACGCCGTCACCCGTACCGAGCCTATATCGTCGCGACGGAAAACGCGCATCGACGAGGCGCGCGGATCGCTGCCGGGCGTAGCGGCGCGGCTCTCGCCATAGATGAAGCGCTGCACATAGGGCAGGAAGCTCACGAATTCGTTGTAGTGGCGCAGCTTGAACTCGCCGGGATCACCGGTGAATTCGTCCTGTAGCTCGTGCCAGGGATTATCCGGGCCACCTTTCTGCAGCAGCTCCCAGTGATTCTGGATTTGCGCGCCCTCGCGGATCGGCATGAGCTGCAGCGGCCACAGGAAAATCTGCCGGAAGTGACGCACCTGCCTGTTATTCGAGTTCTGTGTCTCCACCATGACGTCCCCGGTGAAAGGCGTGCTGAGACCTATTCTGGCACTAGCCAGCCAGTTCGGTCACCACAAAGACGATCATCGCTACCAACATCAAAATAATCCCGGCGAATATCGGCGCCGCCCAGGCGTGCGCCATATTGAAGGTGCCGCCGGGCAAGCGCCGTTTGGGCACAATCAACCGCGGGTCTTCCTTGCAAAAGTAGCCGCCCCAGACGCCGTGGCCCCAGTGGCGCTCGTCCTCCCAGAGCCTGCGCAATTCTTCTTCGGAGCGGCCGGGCTTGATCATTCGGCGTCATTCTGCGCTATGTAAACCGCTTCGACGTTGTTGCCGTAGGGATCCAGCACAGTTATGGTGAGAGCGAGTCGGCAAGCGCGCGCAGAAGCTTGGCGCCGTCGCCGCGCCAGGCGCTGCCGTGCATGCAGGCGAGCGTGGTGGGCTCGAGCCAAAACTTGGCTTCGCCACGGGCCACGCTACGGAGCGTCCGCTTGACCAATGATCGGGCCTCAACTCACAACGCCTTCGCAAGTGTCTCCGCCATTCTGGTTTGCCAACCAGGGCCAGTCGCTTTCCAGCGATCAATGACGGCGGGGTCGACGCGCAGCGATAACAAGGCTTTGGCAGGTTTCTTCCCAGGGCCACGTTGCCCTGGCCGGCGTACCGTCGCCTTCGCCCAAAACGCATCGACTGCCGCGCGATCATTGGGATCGTATGGAGTATTTGGATCGCGCACGCGCTTGCGTGCACGCCCAATAGCGGCCTTTACGGCTGTTGGGCTAGAAGGAAATGAGCTTGAAGTAGTTGCGCGCTTCATGGGTGGT
Organism: Nevskiales bacterium; assembly: GCA_050740255.1. Taxonomy (GTDB): domain Bacteria; phylum Pseudomonadota; class Gammaproteobacteria; order Nevskiales; family JBOICV01; genus JBOICV01. The sequence continues at coordinate 4,594 of JBOICV010000176.1, forward strand.
GGCCTCTCGCAAGGAAATGACGTGAATGTCGTCGCCACGCTCGGTGTAGGTCATGTGCACCACGCGGCCCCAGAGCCAGCCGAGCAGATTGAGACGCTGCTCGCTATAGGCTTCGCGGTCATCCTCCGCCGTCACCACTGGGTGATCGAATACCGCATCGCAGCCGATGAAATCGAGCTTGTGCCTGGCGATGTTCTCCAGCCGTTTGGCTTCGTCGAAGGTGACCACGCTGAGAGTGTAGCTACAAAATACTCAAAAAGCCAAGTTTTTTGTAGCTACAGCGCGGAACGCCGATTGCTGAGCCGCTCGATGCGTCACAAAGCGTTCGCAACCATCTAACAACTGGATGGAAAATTGCAAATACATAAAAAGATGTCTTAAATCAATATGTTGAAAATTAAAGCGGTACAATTGTTTTAAAAGACGAAAAAATGGTTGCAGCAGATGACAAATAATGGCAGAATGAAGGTGGATTGAAATACTGGAGCAAAAAATGGATTCATCGACAGCAAATTCTAAAGCCGCGCTTTTCGCGTTCCTGAAAAAGGCCGAGGCCACCGGGATATACAAGGCGAACAACGCAGCCGGGCTTCGTGCCGCAGCGATCAAGCTTCTCGACGACGTGCAAGACACGGACGATGTTCGTGGTGTGGACGTCGAGCAGGCGGCGCTCCGCTATCACAACAAACATCCTAGTGAGTTGAGTTCCGGATCTCTGAAGGAATACCAGCGACGTTTGGGGCGGGTACTTGAGGAATTCGCTGCTTTCAACGAAAACCCGGCCGGATACCGCCCAAAGGGTCGGATTGCTCGGCACCCAAGCGATAAGGCGAATGGCGATACCGGGAAGAAACCCGGGCGCGACAAGTCCACCAGACCCAACACAACAACTACGGAAGTCTTGTCACCGAAAAGTGAATCATCCGGCACCTCAAGTTCGACACTCACAAGCGTTCCGATGCTTCGGTTGAGCTACCCGATTCGCGATGACGTCTTAGCCGAAATCGCTGTACCTCGTGCAATGACGACTGACGAAGCGAGGCGACTTTGCGCGTTCGTAATGACTCTGGCTAAAGATTTTGCGCCGACTTGAAGAAAAGGGGCGGGCTACCTCGATCTTGCCGAATGGGAAAGCAACGCGGCCTCCAACCCCGCGTTCGCATGCTCGGCATCCAAGGGAAAAGCGCAGTGTCCAAAACTGTGCCCGCCCATCACCCCTCGCCGTGAGTTTACCGCGCAGCGGTGCTCGACTTGAACGTGGCTTGGACGGCGCGTAGCGCCGTCCCCCGAGAGAAGTGGGGCCACTTCTAATTGGCACGGACTAAATTTTCCGAACGGGTTGCAGGCTAAAGCCTGGCTGCCAGCCTGCTGCCCTGGTTAATCGCGCGCTTGGCGTCGAGTTCGGCGGCGACGTCCGCACCACCGATCAGATGCACGCTTACGCCGGCAGTTTTCAGCGGCTCTTGCAACTCGCGGTGCGGCTCCTGGCCGGTGCAAAGGACAATACTGTCGCACTCGAGCACCGTCGGTTTCTCACGCTTCTCGCCAAAGCTGATGTGCAGGCCCTTCTCACTGATGCTTTCGTAGTTCACGCCGCCAGTCATCTCTACTTCCTTCATCTTCAGCGCGGCGCGGTGTATCCAGCCGGTGGTTTTGCCGAGGCCCGCGCCGGGCTTGCTGTCCTTGCGCTGTAACATCGTCACCTGACGCTCCGGCGCCGTGATCGCCGGCTTGGTTACGCCGCCGCGCACTTTCGCCGGATCGGTGACGCCCCATTCCGCCATCCACTCTTTAAGATCCAGCGTAGGCGAGTGCTTGCCTTGCACCAGGAATTCGGAAACGTCGAAGCCGATGCCACCCGCGCCGACCACCGCCACGCGCTTGCCGACCGGCTTGTCGCGCAATAACACGTCCGCATAAGACAGCACCTGGCCGCGCTGCTCGCCTTCTTTCTGGCCTTTGATTTTCGGATCGCGCGGCGCAACGCCGGTGGCGAGGATTACTTCGTCGTATTTGCCTTTGATCAAATCCTGGGCGTTGACCGGGGTATTGAGATGCAGTTTGACGCCGGTGAGCTCGATCTTCTTGCGGTAGTAACGCAGTGTCTCGTGGAACTCCTCTTTGCCGGGAATGCGCTTGGCCATATTGAACTGGCCGCCGATCTCGCCGGAACCTTCGAATAAATGCACTTCGTGACCGCGCTCGGCGGCGACGGTCGAGGCGGCGAGGCCGGCCGGACCGGCGCCGACCACGGCGATGCGCTTCTTCTGCGCCGTCGGATGGTAGTTCAATAGCGTCTCGTGGCAGGCGCGCGGATTGACCAGGCAGGAGGCAGTCTTGGCCTTGAACGCATGATCCAGGCAAGCCTGGTTGCAGGCGATGCAGGTGTTGATCTCATCCGCCTTGCCCGCCGCCGCCTTGTTGACGAAATCGGCGTCGGCCAGCAGCGGACGCGCCATCGAAATCATGTCGGCGCAGCCGTCCGCCAGAATCTGCTCGGCGACTTCCGGGGTGTTGATGCGGTTGGTGGTGCACAGCGGGATGCTGACCTCGCCTTTAAGCTTCTGCGTGACCCAGGCGAAGGCGGCGCGCGGCACCGACGTGGCGATGGTGGGCACTCGCGCCTCGTGCCAGCCAATGCCGGTGTTGATGATGGTGGCGCCGGCTTTCTCAACAGCTTTGGCGAGCTGTACCACCTCATCCCAGGTGCTGCCATCGGGAATCAGATCGAGCATCGAGAGGCGGTAGATGATGATGAAGTCCTTGCCGACGGCTTCGCGCACCCGCGCCACGATCTCCACCGGCAGGCGGATGCGATTGGCGTAACTGCCGCCCCATTCGTCCTTGCGGTGGTTGGTGTGGGTGGCAATGAACTGGTTGATGAAATAGCCCTCCGAGCCCATCACCTCCACGCCGTCATAACCGGCTTCGCGCGCGAGCTTCGCGCAGTCGGCGAAAGCCTTTATCTGACGCTCGACCCCGCGGCCTGACAGATCACGCGGCGCAAACGGCGAGATCGGTGACTTGATTTTCGACGGACCGACCGCGAAAGGATGGTAGCCATAGCGACCCGCGTGCAGGATTTGCAACGCGATCTTGCCGTCCTCTGCATGCACCGCATCGGTGATCACGCGGTGCGAGCGCGCGGCCGCGCGCGAGGACAGGCGGCCCGCGAGCGGCGCCACCCAGCCTTCGATATTCGGTGCGAATCCGCCGGTAACCATCAGGCCCACGCCGCCGCGCGCACGTTCCGCGAAATAGGCCGCAAGGCGGGGCATGTGCTTCTTGCGGTCTTCCAGACCCGTGTGCATCGAGCCCATCAGCACGCGGTTTTTGAGCGTGGTGAAGCCCAGGTCGAGCGGCGCCAGCAAATGGGGGTAGGGGGAAGCCATCAGATTCTCCGGGAGCGAACTTGGTTATTCAGAAGTCGGCGCCGATCATACCCGCGCGCGTCGCCAACGGCATGGTGAGCCAGACCACGCCGCCCGGCGCCATGGCCAATCCCTAATTCAGGGGATGGGTCTTGGCTTGCGGCTAGCCGATGATGGCTTTCATACTCCGATGGGGGGATATGAGAGCATGAAAGCAGCTGGCCGCTGGAGCGAGTGGGTCACTGCGCATCCGCGCCTCATTGCAAGTCTCGCGCTGAGTCTGACCTTGATTGCCGGAATGGGTGCGGCGCGCCTGCGGCTGGTCAGCGATTATCGAACCTATCTCGCCCCGGATGATGAAAGCACCCAGGCTTTCGCCGAGCTGGAACGGCGCTTTGGCGGCACCGATGAGTTGCTACTGGTGCTGGCGCCCGCGGATGGCGAGGCGCAAACGCCGACGGCGATCATGCGGGTGGGGAAACTCGCTGATCGGCTGCGCGAAATGCCGGGCGCGGTGCGCGCCAGTTCCATTGCGGATCTGCCCCTTGCCTTAAGCGGTGAAGCCGGCGCGACGCTCACCAGCCTTGGCGCACTCGCGCAGGCTGGAAACACGGAGCCGGCGATTTGGGCTGCGGCCAGCGCGAGCGTTGCGCGGCTCGCCACCAATACTCTGTTGGCGCGGGATGGCTCGATGACCGCCGCTTACGTCACCGTGCGCCTGCCCAATCCCGCCGGGTTCAGCGACTCGCAACAGGTCATGGATTACGTCACCGAACTCGGGCGTGAGGCGGAAGCGGAGTTTGCGGGCGACCGCATCCTGCGCACCGGTACGGTGCCGTATTACCACGACATCATGCTGGCGGCGCTACGCGATTTGCTGATCCTATTCCCCTTATGTCTGGCAATGGCGGCGGTGATGCTGCTGAGTCTGCTCGGCAGCGTGCGCATGGTGCTGGCCTGCGCCGTGCCGGTGCTTTGCGCCGTCGTGACCGGCGTAGGCCTCGCCGGCTGGGGCGGCGTGCAGGTTACCGCCGTGACGGTGATCGCGCCCGTGCTCATTCTGGTCGTGTCACTGGCCTATGTGGTGCACGTGGCCGACACTTACTTGCAGATACGCGCGACGGAAGCGTCCACGATTCGCGCGGTTCAACTCAGCCTCATAGAGAACCTGCGGCCGACACTGCTGACGGTCGGCACCACCGCCCTGGGTTTCTTCTCGCTCAATTTCAGCGTGGCCCCGCCCTATCAGGAACTGGGCATGGTGGTGGCGATCGGTGTCGCCATGTCGGCGGTGTTCGTGCTGACCCTGATGCCGGTGCTGTTGATCTGGCTGAACCCACCGGCGATGCGTGACAAAAGCCGGTTCCGCCGCGCGGTAGAGCGGCTGGCGGAACGCACGCAGGCGATTGAAAATCCACGCACGCTGCTGGCGCTGGGCGTCATCACCGCCGGATTGCTGTTGTGTATCGGGCTTAATACGCTCGATGACGATCTGGCCGAGTGGTTTCTGGAAGGAACGCGTCTGCGGCAGGAGACGATGGAGATTGATCAGCGGCTGACCGGCGTGCAGCAGATTCACTTTGCCTTGCCGGCGGCGGGCGACGCCGGTGTGCACGATCCAGCCTATCTGCAGAAAGTTGACGCCTTCGCGCAATGGTTGCGCGGTCAGCCCGACGTGATGAGCGTACGCAGCCTGCCGGATGTGCTGCGTTATCTGCATGAAGCGACCGTACCGGGCGCGACAGGTTTGCCGCAAAGCCCCGCGCTGGCGGAACAGCTGCTGTGGCTGTACGAGTTCTCAGCGCCACCGGGCGATCGCCTCGGCGGGCTGCTGGACGACGAGCGCCGGGCAAGCCTGGTGCACGTCTCGATACGCCACCAGGCAGGGACTGCGTTGCAGGCTCTGGATACCGCAGCGCGTAACTGGCTGGCTGCGCAAGCGCCCGAGTTCGGCGTGCCTATGGGTTTGAGTGCGGCGATGACTTTCGCGCAGATGGCGCTGCGCAATGCCCCGATCATGTTAATGGCCACGGGCGCGGTGATGCTGCTGTCCGCGCTCGCCATCGGCTGGTCCCTGCGTTCGGTGCGGCTGGGCTGGATTTGCGTGCCGTCGAATCTGCTGCCGCTGGGGCTCGGCTATGGTCTGTGGGGTTTGTTGTCCGGCCATGTCGGCGTTGCGCTGTCGCTCGTGGCGGGGGCGGCGCTCGGCATCATTGTGGACGACAGCATTCATATACTGCATCGCTACCGCGATGCGCGGCGCGATCTCGGCATGGATGCGACCACGGCCTGCCGCTATACCGTGCGCCGCGTGGGCGGCGCGGTGACGATCACCACCATGGTGCTGGTGGTGGGTATGCTGCAAGTGGCTTTTTCAAGCGTCCAGCCCAATCACGAGATCGGGTTGTGGCTCGCGATGACTTTTGCCCTGGCCTGGTTCTGCGAGCTGGTGATGTTGCCGCAACTGCTGATGCGTTTTGACCGATGAGAAGCTATTGCCGCATCTTGCTTCTGCTGATCTGCCCGCTCGCTGTATTGGCGGCGGAGGTGGACTCGGTGCGCGCCAAGCTGGCGGCGCGCTACACCGGCTGGCGTGATGCCTGTTTCGTGCTGGATTTAACGGTACAGCGTCCGGACGGCGGCACCCGCGAAGGCCGCGCTGAGTTGTGCCAGCTTGTCGACGGCGCCGACCGCTACGCACGCGTGCAAGTACTGGCGCCATTGGGTGCCCGCGGCATTCAGTTCATTTCGCAGCGCGGCGCCGATGGGCGCAGCCGGCAATGGATGTATACGCCGGCCAGCAAGCGCGCGGTGGCAGTTCAGGACGGTGGCGCGGAGCGGCCGTTTCTCGGCACCGACTTCAGCTCGGCGGATCTCGAGCTTTATCAGGCCGATCCAGCGCGCGCCAAACCCGTCGCTGACGAAAGCTGCGGCGACACGCACTGCCGTATCTATGAGCTGCCGCCATCCCAGCCGCGGACAGCGACACGGCGCATCTGGGTGGTGCGGGACAGCGGTGCCATCCACCGGGTGGACGTACTGTCGGGGACCAAACCGATCAAGCGGCTTGATATCGTCAGCGAGCTGCGCGGCCCGGAGGGTTATTGGCTGCCTGTGCAAGCCACAATGCGTGATTTGCGTAGCAGCAGCCTTACTGTGGTGACCTGGTCGCAAGCCCGCTTCAATCGAGGTCTCAAGCGGGCAGAATTCGACGCCGAAGCGCGCTGGGGCACGGGCGTTTCACGTCCGGCCCGATAACTCTCCAGGCCGCGACCATTGGACGGGGTAGCGCGCGGTCGGCGACAATCATCAGTTCTTATGCGCCGTCCCCTTCTGATTGTCCTGCTGGCCGTGGGCTTAAGCGCCTGCCCCGGCAGCGCCATGGATGCCGCCGCCACGCGCGTGGCCACGGGTTTGCAGGATGGCATCCTCAATCACGATGACGTCGGCGTCGTGCGCGACGCGCTGCCGGGCTATCTGTTGACCATGGACGGTCTGGTTGAGGCCAGTCCGGACAATCCCCAGATCGCGCTGGCTGCGGCGCAGATCTACAGTTTTTATGCCAGCAATTTTGTGACCGAACCGGAACGCAAGAAGCGCCTCGCGGAGCGTGGCCTGCGTTACGCCAGAGCGGCCTTGTGCATGGAGCTGGATGATTTGTGCGAAACGCTGAAAACGCCGTTTGCGGAATTCAGCGACGAGGTAGAGGAGATCGAAGACGACGAACAGGTGCCGCTGCTGTACGGCTTTACCGTTGCCTGGGCCACCTGGGTGCAGGCCAATGTGGACGACTGGAACGCTATCGCCGACGTGCCCAAGATCGAAGCGCTGCTGAACAAGATCGTCGCGCTTAAGCCGCGTCACGATAGGGGAACGCCCTATATCTACCTCGGGGTGCTGTCCTCGCAACTGCCGCCGGCCATGGGCGGCAAACCGGAAAGGGCCAAGGCATACTTCGAGCGGGCCTTGACCATTTCCGGCGAGCGCAATCTGATGGCGCAGGTCTACTACGCCAAGCAGTACGCGCGTATGGCGTTTGACCGCAAACTGCACGACCAACTGCTGGAAGAAGTGCTCGAAGCCGACCCGCGCGAGCGTGGGCTTACGCTCAGCAACACTCTGGCCCAGCAGGAAGCCCGGGAACTACTCGCCGGGAGCAAGGATTTCTTCTGATTCCGTTTGTGCTGAGGTATCGAAGCACGAACGGATTAAGAATGATTGCCCTTCGATACGCCGAAGGCGTGCCCTGTCCTGAGCGCGGCGAAGGATCAGGGCGAACGGGAACGCCGGGTTCAAAGAAGGGCCGCGTGGTAAAATTTGCCCGCTGGTAAATTACCCCGGTGAATTACCCTAACCCTCGGACGCGATTGGCTTAGCTGTTCGCGCAGGTGAAGATCATGTCCTTGCCACCCCTTTCCCGCTGGCTGTGCGCGCTGACGCTATTGGCGATGAGTGCGGAGGCGCCGGCCGCTACGCTCAAAATCGCGACCATCGCGCCCGAGGGCACTTCCTGGATGAAGGAGCTGCGGACAGGCGCCACTGAAATCGAGAAACGCACCGCCGGCCGCGTGAAACTCAAGTTCTTCCCGGGCGGGGTAATGGGCAACGACAAGAGCGTGCTGCGCAAAATCCGCGCCGGCCAGTTGCAAGGTGGCGCGCTAGCCTCGACCGGCCTCACCGACTTATACAAGGACGCGCAACTCTACAGCCTGCCGATGCTGTTCCACTCCTACGAGGAAGTGGACTATGTGCGCGCACGCATGGACCAGACGCTGCAAGCCGGGTTGGAGGAAGCGGGCCTGGTGCCGCTGGGTATCAGCGAAGGCGGCTTCACCTACCTGATGGCCCAGTCCAGTATCTCCGAGGTGGAGGAGCTGAAGGGCAAGAAAGTCTGGGTGCCGGAAGGCGATCCTGTCAGCCAGGCCGCGCTCGAATACGCCGGCGTCACGCCGGTGCCGCTGCCGTTCGCGGACGTTTACACCGCGCTGCAGACGGGATTGCTGGACACCGTGTTCTCCGTCCCGACTGGCGCCATTGCCTTCCAGTGGTATACCAAGCTCAAAAGCCTGGTGGATATGCCGGTGACCTACGTGCTGGGCGTGCTGGCGATAGACAAGCGCAGTTTTCAGGCGCTCGATCCGGCCGACCAGGCGGTGATGCGGGAAGTGATCGAGAATACTTTTACGCGGCTTAATAAAATCAACCGCGACGATAACCAGAAGGCGCTGGCCGCGCTGAAGAAACAGGGTATCGAGATCAACACGCTGGACGCGGCGGAAGAGGAGAAGCTGCGCGGCAAGGCCGAGCGCGCGATTGAAGACTTCCGCGGCAAGGGCGTTTACACACCCGAGTTGCTGGAAGACCTGCGCGGCCATCTCACCGCTTATCGCGCCAAAACGGAGTGATGTCCAATTTGCGTTGGTCGGTACGCAGCGCCTGGTATGTAACCCAGGGTCAAGTCGAACACCGCTTTGCGGCTGCGCCCCACTCGCGACTCGCGTCGAGCCTAACCGCTCGACCGCTCCCCGCTCGGGGGTGTCGGAGAGGTTCACCAGCAGGCCGATCTGATCGAGCTTGCCGACCACAAACGGTAAGCCCGCTACTTCCTTCTTCTTCCTTTCACCATGGCGCTCTTGCGGCTCGGGATCTGCGGCGCTAGCTCCGCGATCAGATCGAACAACCAGGCCACGCCTGCATCCATCATGGCCGAGCGTGTGGTGATGGCCTGAGTCGCAAAGCGGCCTAGCGGCAGCGGCGCTTCGCAGCTCGTCAGGCCAAAGCGACGGGCTTGTGTCGCGACAAGCGACTTCGGCACCGCGGCAACGAAGTCGGTCTCGGCGAGCAGCGTCAGCTCCAACATGAAGTTGGGAATCGCCAGCGCGACACGCCGCGTCCGGCCTTTCGCCGCGAGGGCCTTGTCTACGAAGCTCTCGTTGTCGCGCGTCAACGAGACCACCAGGTGTCGCTGCTTGCAGTAGTGGTCGAGTGTCGGCGCGGCCGCGAAGGGGTGGCCGGCGCGCATCGCGATGACGAACTGCTCTTCGTAGAGATTGCGGGCGACGAACCTTGCCGGGACTTCGTCGAGCGGCAGGATCGCGATATCCAGCGTGCGCGCCTCGATCTCCTCGAGCGCCTGCTCCCAGGGGTTGCCGCCGATCCTGCCGTGCTGAGGCGGCAGGATCTGCCGCACGCTGAGGTCGATGCCGGGCGCCAGCGTGCGCAGCTTCTTCAGGAGCGGCGGCGCCAGAACGGCCGAGATGGCGTCCGGCGCACCGATCGTAAATCCGCGCGTGGACTTCGCCGCGACGAACGGCTCTGCGGTCGAGACGACGCTGCGCACGCGCGCGAGGATTTCGGCGATCGGTTCGGCCAGTTCCGACGCGCGCTCGGTCGGCACCACGCCGCGCGGTGTCTTGAGGAACAGGGGGTCGTTGAGCAGACGTCGCAGCCGGTTCAAGCCGTGACTCACGGCCGAGGGCGAAAGGTTCAGAGCTTCGGCGGCCCTGCCGACGTGGCGCTGCTCGCGCACCGTTTCGAACAGGACCAGCAGGTTCAGGTCGGCGCGCGATAGATCAATCTGCTTCAGCATATTGTTGAAATCATATCACTGGATTCAGCAGCGTCCGGCCCCTAGTCTTCGCGGCCACGTCGATGCGCATCGCAATTCGCGTCGGCCGATTACGTCCACACCGGAGATTTTTCAGTGCCAACTACAGACTTTCGATCCCTATCGCCTCTGGCCTTGGCGGTTCTCGCCGCACACCAAGGCTCGCTTTCCGCTTCCGACCTTCACAGCACCGCATCCATGACTCGATCGCAGACGATTCAAGCTTCCGAACAACTCACCTCGCCCGAAGCAGCCGCCGTCGTCGCCTTCTGGCAGCAGGCGGGGCCTGCAATGTGGTTCGCCAAGGATGCCGACTTCGATCGGCGCTTTCGTGAGCGTTTCCTGGCTCAGCACGAGGCGGCCGCGCGCGGCGAGCTCTTCGACTGGCGGGCGACGGCGGACGGAGCGCTTGCGCTGATGGTGCTGCTCGACCAGTTTCCGCGGAATGTCTTCCGGGGAACGCCGCGCATGTATGCCACCGACGCGCTGGCGCGCAGGCTTGCGGATGAAGCCATCCGCGCGGGGCACGACCGGGCGGTCGAACACGAGCTGCAGAAATTCTTCTACCTGCCGTTCGCGCACTCGGAAGAACTGGCCGACCAGGAACGATCGGTATCGCTCTGCAGTCGCCTCGGACAGCCGGATCTGGCGCACGCCGAACACCATCGCGACATCGTACGCCGCTTCGGACGCTTCCCGCATCGCAATCCGATCCTCGGCCGCGCGATGCGGCCGGAGGAGCAGCGGTATCTGGATGAGGGCGGATACCAGGGTTAGAGTGGTTCGCCAATATTCTGCCTGTCATCCCGTACCATTGCCCACTGCCGCGTGCCTCAACGGTAAACTGGCGGCCCATTACCGACGCATTGTCTCAATTTCAAGAATCGTATGTTCCAGGCAACCCGAATCGCATCTAACCAGCGGCTTAACCCAGGCGTTAAGCGATAAGCGCCGGAGCAAAACGTGCCTAAGCGCTCGCTTGGGGCGCTAGTCAGAGCGGCTTATACTGCTGCCGATGAACTTCGTTTGGGGCCCGACCAAGGCGGAGGCCAATCTCAAGAAGCACGGAGTCAGCTTTGAAGAAGCTAGCACCGTGTTTCTCGATGTTCTGTCGGCCACCGGCGCTGATCCAGATCATTCGATGGGAGAGGAGCGCTGGATTACCTTCGGTGTCTCAAAGGAAGGTCGCTTTTTGGTCGTGTCTCACACGGATGAGGCAGACTCTGTGAGGCTCATTAGTGCCCGTCCTGGCACTGCACGCGAACGGAAACTTTATGAAGAAGGCTAGTGGTTCCAAAGATACGCTTCGTAGCGAATACAAGCGCTCTGATTTTCCGGGGGGCATGGTTCGCGGCAAGTACGCCGCCAGAGCTGCTGCATCCTCGAATATCGTGGTGCTTGAGCCTGAGCTTGCGGTTGCATTTCCCAATAGCGCCGCTGTCAATGATGCTCTGCGCGTAATCCTTCGTGTCGCCAAGCATGTATCGCATCCCTAACGAGGCGCTGCCCCCGACCGTTTTGCAGCGATAAGCGCCGGAGCAAAAACGTGCCTAAGCGCTTGCTTGGGGTGCTGGAGCAGGTCGAGTCCGCGCTGCTGGTGCTGCTGCTCGGCAGCATGGTGGTGCTGGCCGGCACGCAAATCCTGTTGCGCAACTTCTTTGACCTGGGCCTCGTCTGGGCCGACCCGCTGCTGCGCGCGATGGTGCTGTGGGCGGCGCTGCTGGGCGGATTGGCCGCGGCGCGCGGCGGCAACCGCCACATCACGGTGGATGTGATCGCGCATTTCCTGCCGCCACGCGGCAAGGCCGCCGCCGGGTTGATCGCGGCAGCTTTTACCGCCGCGCTGTGCGCGATGCTGGCCTGGGTCTCGCTCCAGTTCGTGCTGGGTGAATACGGCTCCGGCGTCACCATCTCGGGTTTGTTGCCGGTGTGGCTGAGCGCCGCGGCGATGCCGCTGGCCTTTGCGCTCATGTCGCTGCGTTTCGCCTTGCTGTCGCTGACTCACCTGGCCGCGTTACGCGCCGGGGCCAGCGCGGAACCTCCCGCATGATGCTGCTGCTCGCGCTGGGCTTGGTGCTGCTCGCGCTCCTGGGCGCGCCGCTATTTGCCGTCATCGCGGCCGGCGCCTTGCTCGGGTTTCACCACGCCGATGTGGGTTTGTCGGTGTTCGCCATCGAGTTCTACCGGCTGGCGGAGATGCAGGTGCTGCTGGCCATTCCGCTGTTCACGTTTGCCGGCTATCTGCTCGGCGAGAGCGGCGCGCCGCGACGGCTGGTGCGGGTGACCAACGCGGTGCTCGGCTGGATGCCCGGCGGTCTCGCCATCGTCGCGCTCGCGGTCTGCGCCTTCTTCACCTCCATGACCGGCGCCACCGGCGTCACGATTGTCGCGATGGGTTCGCTGCTGTATCCCGCGCTAAAGCAGGCCGGTTATCCGGAGCGCTTCAACCTCGGTCTGATCACCACTTCCGGCAGCCTTGGCCTTTTGTTCGCGCCTTCGCTGCCCTTGATTCTGTATGGCGTACTGGCGCAGCAGCTTGGCGTCGGACCGGCGATTACCATCGAGGATTTGTTTCTGGCGGGCATTCTGCCGGGCCTGCTGATGCTGGTGCTGCTCGGCGGCTATAGCATCTGGACCGCGCGCCATCTCGAGCAGAAGCTGCAAGCCTTTGCCTGGCGCGAGCTGCGCGCAGCGCTGTGGGAAGCCAAGTGGGAGATCCCGCTGCCCTTCGTCGTGCTGGGCGGCATTTATGGTGGCGTGTTCGCACCGTCGGAGGCAGCGGCAGCGACCGCTTTCTACGTGCTGATTGTCGAAGTATTCGTGCTGCGCGAGATTCCGCTGCCCAAGTTGCCGGCCGTCATGCGTGAAAGCATGGTGCTGGTCGGCGCGATTCTGGTGATCGTGGGCGTGGCCATGGCCTTCACCAACTACATGATTGACGTGGACGTGCCGGGCCGGCTGTTCGAATGGATTCAGATGCGGGTACACGACAAGTGGACCTTTCTGATTCTGCTAAACCTGTTCCTGCTGGTGATGGGCTCTACGCTGGAGCTATACCCGGCGCTGGTGCTGGGCGTGCCGCTGGTGGTGCCGATTGCCTACGGCTACGGCATTGATCCGGTGCATCTCGGCATCGTATTTCTGACCAATATGCAGCTCGGCTTCTTCCTGCCGCCCATCGGCATGAGCCTGGTGATTGCGAGTTATCGCTTCAACAAACCCATTCTCGAGTTGTGTCGTGCGGCACTGCCATTTTTCGCGCTCCTGCTGCTGGCCTTGCTGGTGATCACCTACGTACCGGCCTTGAGTCTGGCTTTCTTAAGCCGATGAAACTCCAGGCCGATCAACCGGTCGAAGCAGGCGAGTGGGCCCGTATAATGCGGGCTAGAAATGTAGGAGTAGCGATATGACTCAACTTGCGCGTGTTGGCGTTTTTCTTTCGCTTCTCGCTGGCGTCTTCGGCGCTGTGCTGCAACCTGCTCTCGCTGGCACCAGTGAGGAAGACAAGGCGCAGGACGCGGCCGTGGTGCTGCGTGAGCTGGTGCGTATTCCGGAAAAAGGCATTCCACCCAAATTGCTCGAACAGGCTTACGCGATTGCGGTAATCCCCGAGGTATTGAAGGTCGGTTTCGTGTTCGGCGGCCGCCGTGGCGAAGGTCTGCTCGCGGTGCGCACCGATTCCGGCAAATGGAGCAACCCGTCTTTTATCGCGCTGACCGGCGCCAGCATCGGCTTTCAGATCGGCGCCAGCAGCACCGATATCGTGCTGGTGTTCAAGAACCGCAAGAGCATAGACCGCATCACCAAAGGCAAGATCACGCTGGGCGGCGACGCCTCGGTGGCGGCCGGCCCGGTTGGGCGCAGCGCCGAGGCGGCCACCGATATCCGCTTCGAGTCGGAGGTTTACTCCTACTCGCGCGCGCGCGGCGTATTCGCCGGGGTCTCGGCCGAGGGCGCTGCGCTGTCGATCGACGACACCGGCAACGCCGATTTCTATGATGACCGCAATATCGGCCCGCATGAGATTTTTGCGTCCACCAACCGCAATGCGCTACCCGACGCCGGCAAGGATTTTCTGCGCACCTTGGAGAAATACGCGCCGACTCACGGTACTCCAACGCAGTAGCAGTAGTCACACCGATGCGCGTGCGAGTAGTACTGGCGGCACTGCTATTGGGCGCCGGTGCTTTGGCGTCGGCCGCCGATACGAAACTGCCGACCGTCAATACCTCGCCGCTGCGCTTTGCGCTGCTCAAAACGGGAACGGCAAAGTCACCGGAAGCGATGGCCGTCAGCGGCGGCCGCTGGTTCACGCAGGCCAGCTTCGTGCATTCCGCGGTCTATGTGCAGCACCCCACGGGCAGCTTTCTATACGACACCGGACTCGGCGCGCAGGTTGATGCCCAGTTCAAGGCCGAGATGCCTTGGTGGGCCAAACCCCTGATGCCGTACGAAGTAGATTCGCCCGCGCGTCAGCAGCTCGCGGATGCGAAGCTGCCGCTGCCGGAGCGGATTTTTCTGTCGCATGGACACTGGGATCACGTCAGCGGCCTGATTGATTTCCCGGATGCCGAAATCTGGATCACGGCGGAGGAAAAGAATTTTCTGGCTACCGGCAAGCCACCCGCGGTACTGCCGTCACAGGTCAATGCACCGCAACTGCGCTGGCGGCAGTTTGAACTGCTCGGTCCAAGCTATGCCGGCTTTGCACAAAGCCTGGATGTATTCGGCGACGGCAGCGCGATACTGGTGGGCATGCCGGGCCATACGCCGGGTTCGCTCGGCCTGTTTCTGACCAGCGTGTCGGGCAAGCACTACTTCTTTATCGGCGACACCGCCTGGCATTTGCGCGGCGTGACCCACGAGTCGCCCAAATTCCCGGTGGCGCGCAAGTTGGCGGATAGCGATCCCACCGCCACCTTGGCATTGCTAAAGCAAATCCACGCGCTGCAACTGGCCAATCCGGACTTGATCGTGGTGCCGGCGCATGATGCCGCGGTGCAGGACGCGGTCGGCTATTTCCCGAATTGGGTGGAGTAGCGCGCTTCTGGTTGCCGAAGCTTGGCAGTATGCTGTCCTTGTCTCGCGTAAAACGACGCCGCCATGATTGTCGAAAGTCAGTTCCATCCGGTTCCATGGCTCAAGAACCGCCATCTGCAGACGATTAGTGCGGCCTCGCTACGGCCGCGTCCCGCGCTGCGTTACCGAATCGAGCGCCTCGAATTACCCGACAGCGATTTCGTGGATCTGGCTTGGACCGATCACGACCGCGAACCCGGAACCCCCATCGTCGTCATCCTGCACGGCCTGACCGGCTCGATAGAATCCAAATACGCGCGCGGCCTGATGAATGCGGTGCATGCGCTCGGCTGGCGCGCGGTGATGATGCAGTTCCGCGGCCAGAGCGGCGAGCCGAACCGCCTGGCGCGCAGCTACCACTCCGGTGAGACAGGCGATCTGGACTTCCTGGTGCGCGACCTCAAGCGCCGCGAGCCGCGCACGCCCTTGGCAACCGTAGGTTACTCGCTGGGCGGAAACGTCTTGCTGAAGTGGCTGGGTGAGCAGGGCGCCAACGCGCCGGTCGAAACCGCGGTGGCGGTGTCGGTGCCCTTCGATCTGGACTTATGTGCGCGTTCGATCCGGCGCGGTTTCTCGCGCACTTACCAGACGCGGCTGCTGCGTATGATGCGGCGCGCGGTGCGGACCAAGTTCCGCTGGATGACCGCGCCGATTCCGCTGCCGAACTTAAGCAAGCTCAACGACTTTTATGCTTTCGACAACGCCATTACTGCGCCGCTGCACGGTTTTCGCGACGTGCAGCACTATTACGAAGCATGCAGCAGCATGAAATATCTGAAGACGATCCGCGTGCCGACCCTTATCATTCACGCCGCGGACGATCCCTTCATGTCACCGGCGGTGGTACCCTCGCCCGAAGCTTTGTCCGACAAGATCCGATTCGAGTTGTCGGCGCACGGTGGGCACGTCGCTTTCATCGCCGCGCGTCCTGGCGGCCGACCTTATTTCTGGCTGGAAGAGCGCATCCCCGCGCATTTGCGCGAGTATTTGCCGATAGCGGACTCCTGGTCGCCGGCGCTGGCGGGCGCGGGTTGAGCGATGAGCGGCAACTGGCTGCACGAAGTATTTGAGGCGGTGGTGCCGAGCGGCCCCGGCATTACGCGGCGGCGTATGTTCGGTTTCCACTGCGCCTTCCTGAGCGGCAATCTGTTCTGCGGCCATAGTCAGCAGACCTTCATGCTGCGCCTGAGCGAAACGGATCGAGTGGGATTGCTGGCCTTGCCGGGCAGCGCACTGTTTGAGCCAAAAGCAGGCTTCGTGATGCGCGAGTACGTGGTGCCCGCGCCGGAGTTACTGGAAGATTTGGATCGTTTACGCAGTTGGGTTAACAAGTCGCTCAGCTACGCGGCCAGCCTGGCGCCGAAGCCGCGCAAAACGCGCCAGACCACTAGACGTCCACGGCGCGTGGCATGAGCGCAAGCGCTGACACGGGCAACCTGGCCCGCATACTGCAAATCCTGCTCGGCGCAGAAATCGCGCTCGCTTTGTTCATCGCCTGGCTGTGCTGGCTGTCGTTGCTACCCGGTAAGGCGATGCTGGTGTGGGCGCTGACGCCTTATGTGCTGATCCGCGCGGGAATTCTGGCGCGCGGTTTCCAGCTGGCCTATAAACACCGTTCGCCGCTCAGCGCCCAGCATCGGCCGAGCCCTTTGAGCTGGGCGCGCGTGGTGGTGGGTGAATACGTCGCCGTGCTGATGCACTACTCGGGCCTGCTGCCCTTCGAGCAGTGGCTGCTACCGTCCGCACCGCAACCGGCTTTTTCCGGCAAGGGCGTGCCGGTGGTGCTGGTGCATGGTTTCTGCAGCAACCGGGCCTGCTGGTACTTTTTCGCACGCTGGCTGCACAAACTGGGTGTCGGGCCGATTTATGCGGTAAGCCTGGAACCGCTGCTGGGCACCATCGAGGACAATGCGACCCGGCTGGCGCCGCTCATCGAACAGATTTGCGAGACCAGCAAGCATCCGAAAGTGATGCTGGTCGGGCACGATATCGGCGGGCTTGTTGGGCGCGCACTTGTTCACTCCAGCTTTGGTGTCAAGCGTCTGGCGCGCGTCGTCACGCTGGGCAGCCCGCATCACGGCAGCATGGTGATTGAGGGCATTCAACAATACGGCGAAAATCTGCGACAGATCACGCTCAAGAGCAACTGGACCGAACGCATGAGCGTGTTTGAACGCGCGCCCAGCCCGGTGCCGATCACCAGCCTGATCTCGCCGCAGGACGAGGTGATTGCGCCGCAGACCAGCGCGGTGCTGCGCTATCCCAATGCGCAGAATCTGGTGCTCAAAGGCATCGGCCACTACGAGATGTTGCTGTCGCGCAAAGTCGTGCGCATGGTCGCCCAAGTATTGCAGCAAGTCTGATCCGGGCTGAACTTTGCCCGATCTCGCGGTCATTATCCCGACGCTGAACGAAGCGCGACAACTGCCGCGCCTGCTGACCCTGCTGAACCGGCAAACCGGCCTGCGGCTGAAAATCATTGTGGCCGATGGCGGTTCGAGCGATGGCACGCCGATTCAGGCGCAGACTGCGGGGGTAATCTTGGTGCGCAGCGCAGCCGGCCGCGGACGCCAGATGAACGCCGGCGCGCAGCGCGCCAGCACGGCTTATCTGCTATTTCTGCACGCGGACTCCTATTGCGAGGCGCCTGACACGCTGGCCCAGGCACTGGCCGCCCTGAAGCATGCGCAGCAGAACGCGAGTCAAGAGCGCATTGCCGGCCATTTTCCGCTGCGCTTCGATCGAAGTGACCCAGCGGCTCACCGATTCGGCTACCGTTACATGGAAGAAAAAAGCGCACTCAACCGGCCCTATTGCCAGAACGGCGACCAGGGTTTGCTGTTGTCATCCGGCTATTTTCGCGAGCTCGGCGGCTTTGACGAGTCGCTGCCGTTTTTCGAGGATTTACGCATGGCCGAGCGCATTCATGCGACGGGTCGCTGGATCACGCTGCCGGGCGTGTTGCACAGCTCTGCCCGCCGCTTAGAACAAGAAGGCTGGCTCGCGCGTTACCGGCTAATGGGTTTGATGGTCGCTGCGCACGGTATGAGCTTGCAGCAGTTTTTTCAGCGCGCGCCGCAGCTTTATCAACAGCATAATCACTCCGGCCGCCTGCTGCTAAGCCCCTATTTGCGACTGTTTCGTGAGATCGCACATGAGCTTGGCGGGCGTGCAACTTGGGAACATCTGCTGCGGCTAGGACACTTCAGCCGCCGGCATTGGTGGCAGTTGTTCTTCTTGGCGGACGTAGCGCTGCGGCGCTGGCTCGGACCCGACCGTTATCCGACGCTGAAGTTTTACGACCGGGTAATTTATCCGATAACGGCCAACCGCCTGGGAGATGTCATCACAGCGGTTCTAGCGTGGCTATACGGCATGGGCTGGCTTCGCCTAAGCTTCGCGTTTCGAGAACGGCGGCTGCTAAATCACGACGTGCATAAAGAGAAAATTCCCCCTCCCCCTGCGGGAGGGGGCGAGGGGGAGGGGTAGTCTCGCCCAGATGCACGAGCCGGAATTGCCATGCCTGTCTCTATAGGTACACCGCTGTCGCCGACGGCGACCAAAGTCCTGTTTCTCGGTTCGGGCGAACTGGGCAAGGAAGTGGTGATCGAGCTGCAGCGCTTGGGGGTAGAGGTCATCGCGGTTGACCGCTACGCCAACGCGCCGGCGATGCAGCTTGCGCACCGCAGCCACGTCGTGAATATGCTCGACGGCCGCGCGCTGAGACGGGTGATTGAACAGGAAAAACCCGACCTGGTCGTACCGGAGATTGAGGCGATTGCCACCGACACTCTGCTCGAGCTGGAACAGGAAGGCGTTAAGGTCATTCCCACCGCCCGTGCCGCGCGCTTAACCATGAACCGCGAAGGCATCCGCCGCCTGGCCGCGGAAGAATTGCAATTACCGACCTCGCCCTATCGCTTCGCCGCTACGAAGGAAGAATATCTGGCGGCGATCGGACAAGTCGGCACGCCTTGTGTGGTGAAGCCCATCATGTCGTCCTCCGGCAAGGGCCAGAGCGTGGTCAAGACGACGGCTGACGCAGATAAGGCCTGGGATTACGCGCAGACGGGCGGCCGCGCCGGGCAGGGCCGGGTGATTGTCGAGGGCTTTATCCAGTTCGACTACGAAATCACCCTGCTGACGGTGCGGCACGCCGGCGGTACGAGTTTCTGTGCGCCGATCGGCCATTTGCAGATAGATGGCGACTATCGCGAGTCCTGGCAGCCGCAGCCGATGTCGGAAAAGGCGCGGGCCGAAGCCGAGCGCATCGCGCGCGCGGTCACCGACAATCTGGGCGGCCGCGGCATTTTCGGCGTGGAATTGTTCGTAAAGGGCCAGCAGGTCTGGTTCAGCGAAGTCTCACCGCGCCCGCATGATACCGGTCTGGTCACGCTGATCTCGCAGGATTTATCCGAGTTCGCGCTGCATGCGCGCGCGATTCTCGGCCTGCCGATTCCGAATATCCGCCAGCATGGGCCGAGCGCCTCGGCGGCGCTGCTGGTACATGGCAGCTCGCAGCAAGTACGTTTTCACGGGCTGGATGGCGCGCTCGCGGAAAGCGACACGCAGCTACGCTTGTTCGGCAAACCGGAAGTGCAAGGCCACCGGCGCATGGGTGTCGCGCTGGCGCGCGGTGGCACAATCGAAGACGCACGCGCCAGGGCGATACGCGCGATGCAGGCCGTCCGCGCGGAGCTGTAGGTGCTAAAAAAAGTCCGCCTAAATTTCGACTGGGAACGCTGGCTCGGCCGGCTGGTGCTGATTCTGCTGCTCACACCGGCTTTACTGGTGGGTGCCTTGCGCTGGATCAATCCGCCGATCACGAGCTTCATGATTGGCGCCAAGTGGGACTTGACGCGGAGCGGCGAGAAGAATGCCGCCATCCGCTACCGCTGGGTGAACTATGAACGCATCGCGCCGGCCGCACGGCTGGCCGTTATCGCGGCCGAAGATCAGAACTTCGCGACGCACCGCGGCTTCGACTGGCAGGCGATAGGCAAGGCCATGCAGCACAACCCAAAAAGCCAGCGCATGAAGGGCGCCAGCACCATCAGCCAGCAGGTCGCCAAGAACCTGTTCCTGTGGGAGCGGCGCAGTTGGCTGCGCAAAGGTATCGAGGCCTATTTCACACTGTGGATCGAGTGGCTCTGGCCCAAGCAGCGCATTCTGGAGGTTTATCTGAATACCGCGCAGTTTGACGCGCGCACCTTCGGCGTCGGCGCCGCGGCCCAGCGTTTTTTCGGTCGCCCCGCCGCAAGTCTGAGTTACGCGCAGGCGGCGCTGTTGGCGGCGGTGCTGCCGGCGCCCAGGCGGCTGAGCGCGGCAGAACCGTCAGACTATGTGGAAGACCGCCAGGACTGGATTCTGGGCCAGATGCGCCGGCTCGGCAGCCAGACGCTCGCGGCGGTGGAACAGGACTGAGTCAAGCACCTGGGTAGCCAGTGTCTCGGTTCGCCCCTTCGACTTCAGCCCCGTTCGTCCTGAGCCCTTCGACACGCCTGTCCTGAGCTTGTCAAAGGGGGCCCCTCCTACAAAAACGGTGTAGGAGCGGCTGTAGGAGCGGCTTCAGCCGCGATCCTTCGCATCACCAGGCAAGATCGGGGCTAAAGCCCCTCCTACAAAAGACGATGGGTTAGGGGAGTGGACTCCAGGGCCGGCTAAGCGCACGCTGATTGGCTAAACTTTGTCTGAGGCTAAGCGGAGACTCGCCATGCACGCGGTCGTGAAACAAGCCAAGTTACCGCGCCGGATTGAGGCCGGCGCGGATTACATCGAAAGTCTGCGCGGACGGGGCCTTAAGGTTTATCTGTTCGGTGAGTTGGTAGCGGAGCCAGTGGATCATCCAATGATCCGTCCCTCGATCAACGCCATCGCCGCGACTTATGATCTGGCGCGCTCCAATCCCGAGCTCGCCTCGGTGATTTCACCTTTCACCGGCGAGCGCGTGAGCCGCTTCCTGCACGTCTGCACGAGTGCGGACGACCTGGTGCTGCAGAACAAGATGCAGCGCCGGCTGGGCCAGCTCACCGGCACCTGTTTCCAGCGCTGCGTGGGCATGGATGCCTTCAACTCGCTCTACTCAGTCACTTACGAAATGGACGAAAAGCATGGCACGCCTTATCACGGCCGCATGAAGGCGTTTCTCACGCAAATGCACCGCGGCAATTTCGTGGTCGGCGGCGCGATGACCGACGTCAAGGGGGACCGCGGTCTGCCACCGCACCAGCAGAAAGATCCGGACTTGTTCGTACACATCGCCAAGCGCGACGACAAGGGCATCTACCTCACCGGCGCCAAGGCGCATCAGACCGGCTGCATCAATTCGCACTGGATGGTGGTGATGCCCACCCTGCGTCTGGGTCCGAAGGACAAGGACTACGCGGTGGTCGGTGCGGTGCCGGTGGATGCGCCGGGTATCACCTACGTCTACGGCCGCCAGTCCTGCGATACGCGCAGCATGGAAGGCGGCACGCTCGACGCCGGCAACGCGAACTACAGCGGTCAGGAGGCGATGGTCATACTCGACAAGGTCTTCATCCCGCACGAACTGGTATTCATGGATGGCGAAACCGACTTCGCGGCGATGCTGGTGGAGCGTTTCACCACTTATCACCGGCGCAGTTACGTCTGCAAAACCGGCGTCGGCGACGTGCTGATCGGTGCGGCGGCGCAGGCGGCCGAGTACAACGGCGCCGATCAAGCCTCGCACGTGAAAGACAAGCTGGTGCAGATGACGCACCTCAACGAAACCATTTACGGCACCGGCATCGCCTCCAGCTACCAGGGCAAAGCGACCCGATCCGGCGCCTGGATCAACGACGAGATGCTGGCCAATGTCTGCAAACACCACGTCACCAAGATGCCCTACGAGATTGGCCGCATCGCGCAGGATCTGGGCGGCGGCCTGGTCGCGACCATGCCGTCGGAGAAGGATCTCAACCATCCGGCGATCGGCAAGCTGCTGAAGAAATACCTGAAGGGCAAGGCCGAGGTGCCGACGATGAGCCGGCTGCGGGTGCTGCGCCTGATCGAGAACATGACGCTGGGCCGCAACGCGGTGGGTTATCTCACCGAGTCCATGCACGGCGCCGGTTCGCCGCAGGCCCAGCGCATCCAGATCGCACGCGCCATGCAACTCGAATATAAAAAGCGCCTGGCACGCGTCCTCGCCGGCATCGAGGAGTGCCCCTCGCCGGACCAAACCGCTGAGGAATTGAGCGGTTATTTCGCCGAAGTCTTCAAGCTGCCGAACCAGCCGGACGCGTTGTGATCCGGTCCATCCGCAAGATCAGCTTGATTTTTTTGCGGGTTTCCCTCGGAAAATCGAGGTTGGTCAAAATATGACCAGATTGACTTAGGCGGCAGCACGCCGTAGTTTTGCGCGGTCTGATTCCAGTTGGGGCGGACGTATCTACTTAATGAGGAGACGATATGGCAAAGCGTAAACCGAGCGCGGCATTCATGAAGCCCATGACGCCCAGCTCATCGCTGGCGGCGGTGGTCGGGTCCAAACCCCTGCCTCGCACCGAGGTGACCAAGAAGCTGTGGGCGTACATCAAGAAGAACGGATTGCAGGACAAGAAGAACAGGCGGAACATCAATGCCGACGCCGCACTCAAGGCGGTCTTCGGCGGCAAGGGCACCGTGAACATGTTTGAGATGACCAAGCTGGTCAACAAGCACCTGAGCTAAGCGCGTTCTTTATACTGGACGGAGGCGTGAGCCTGACGGCTCACGTCCTCCGGCCCAGCCACTCCAAAATCAACTGATTGACCTGCTCCGGTTTTTCCCGGTGCAGGAAATGCCCCGCCCCCTCGACGATGGCCCACTCGTAGGGCCCGACGAAAAGATCACGCTGACCTGGCAGCATTTCCCCGCGCATATCGCGTGAGCCGCACAGCACGCGCGTCGGCACGGTCACCGGCCGGTTCAGCCGGCCACGGACTTCAATCAGCGTCGGGTTGAATCTGCGCGGGTTCATCATCGCGCGGTAATAGGCCAATGTCGCTTCGAGCGCACCGGCTTGCGCCATCATCTGCTTTATCTGCGCGACATGCGCATAGTCGGCATAAGCCGGCGACCAGAGTTTCCACAGCCATTCGATAAACGCGAAATCGTTCGCGCGGCACAAGCGCTCCGGCAGCCAGGGCAGTTGAAACAAAAACCAGTGAAACGATCGGATCGCGTGCTTGGGCGATTTCTTCAGCGTGCGACGCACCTGTGCCGGATGCGGCACCGCCAGAATCACCGCGCGCCGAATCCATTCCGGATAGGCGCCGAGCACGCCGTAGCTGATCGCCGCGCCCCAGTCCTGGGCGACCAGCAGGCAGGGCTGGCCATCGTTCAAGCCCTCGATCAGGCATTTTATGTCGGTCGCGAGCGTGGCGAGATCGTAATAACCGTTCGCCGGAATCTCAGTGGGTGGATATCCGCGCAGAAATGGCGCCACCACGCGGTAGCCGGCGGCGGCCAGTGCCGGCATCTGGCGCTCCCAGGTGTAGGCATTGTCCGGAAAACCGTGCAATAGCAACACCAGGGGGCCTTGGCCCTGTTCGAGGTAGGCGAAACGCAAACCGTTGGCGCTGATTTCGCCGCGTCGCATGAGCAATCCTCTGCTGGAACATCCGCCCGCAGCATAGCCCAGCGCGCAACTATCCCTATGAGGCGCGGTCACCTATCCTGAGCAGTGAACGCCGGCCGTGCTGATGATGGCGATTCTGGCCGCGGCCCTGTACGGTTTTGCCGACGCGCATGCACCGGCGGCCGCAGCGGGTGCAATGGCCGCGGGCGGCAAGCTCACGGCGGCGCAGGCGGTGGTGCCGGTACTGGCAGCTTTTACCACCAACTCGGTGACCAAGGTGCTTATCGCGCTGGCCGCCGGCGACCGCGGCTTCGCCTGGCAGGTGATTCCGGGTGTGCTGCTGATGGTCGCCGCGGCCTGGCTTGGCGCGGGACTCGCGAGCTGGATTTAAGCTGCGCTCACTCCAGCGCGTAGGTGACGACCGGTTCGGCGATGCCTTTCACCGGCAATGGTGGCATGGCTTTCAGCGCGAAGCGCGGATCGAGTTGCTCGCGCACACTCCCGGTCAGAAGAATGTCCACATTATGCGAACGCGTCAGCGCCTGCACACGTGCCGCCAGGTTCACCGTGCGGCCGATCACCGAATACTCGATGCGGTCGCGGCTGCCCATCAGGCCGGCCAGACCCGGGCCGCGATGGATGCCGATGCCTACCGCGAGCCGGGGCAGGCCTTCGCGCTCCAGTTCACTGCTGTAGGCACGCATGGCATCACGCATCGCCAGCGCCGCGCGGGCCGCGTCATTGCATTGCCAGGGATTGGGTTCAAGTGCGCCGAAGTAGGCAAGAATACCGTCGCCGAGGAAGGTGCTGACGTGGCCGCGGTTGTTGGTAATGGCGTCAGCGGCACGCTGGAAATAGCCGTTCAACAGCCTGGCCAATACGGGCGCGTCAAGCTTCTCCGACAGCGCCGTGTAGCCCACGAGATCAGCGAATAGCGCGGTGACGATTTTGCGCTCGGCTGAAGATTCGGCGCCTTCCGAGGCCAGACGCTGCACCAGTCCCGCCGGCGCCAGCCGCGCGCAGGCCTGTTGCAGCCGCTGCAATTCCGCGGCCAGTACCTCAAGCTGCGCACGCAAGCCGGCAGTCCGGTGGCGCTCGCGATACAGCAATACGGCCAGCGCGGCGAGTAGCGCCAGTGCCGCCAGTGCCAGCCAGATCATCCGCCCTTAATCCTTCGTGGCGCTGACCGTCATCTGCAAGCGGCACAGGGCGTTGGCCAGCGAGACCACGCCGATAGCGTCGGTGAGCTGTTCTGCATTGAGCCGCTCGCCCAGTTGGCGCGCGCGGCGCTGTAACTGCACCGGCTCATACCAGATAGTCTCACGCGCGAACGGCAGCAGTTCGCGCTCCACCGCGTCCAGCTCCGCCGCGTCCAGATGCGCAAGGGCGTAGGACACGTGCTCCATCTCCATGCCGCAGCCGGCAAGCAGTGCGCGCGCCTCCGCTTCCGACTGGGACGCGCCGAGGCCGCGCGCCACCACCGCAAACAAAAGCGCGCGGCAGCGCTGTGTCAGCGCAGGTGCCGCCCACATTTCATCGAGTGTCCGCGCCAGCAGCGGCGCAATCGGCGAACCGTCGAAAGCCTGCACCACCTGCTTGAAGGGGCCGGCAGGCGCCGCGGGCAGGGAGACGGCGTGACCGGGTTTGCGATACAGGTCCAGCCAGCGCGCGATCAAGGGGCGCAGCCAGCGGACGTAGAGCAGCTCCGGGGTTCCCTCCATTGCCTGCGGCGGCACAGCGGCGATGGTGGAAGTGCGGTTCATCATCACGCTGGCCACCACCGCGAAGGCGATCTCGCGTACCGCGGCGGCACCGAACCCGGCGTCACGCAGCGCGCGCACATCCGCCTCGCCGATTGGCGGATTGCTGTGCGACAGGCGGCGTGCAAAGCGCACCACCGCGGCCAGCTTCGGCTCCACATCAACGCGCGCGAGCTGCTGCTCCAGGCGCTGGATGCGCTCCTCGCTCATGCCCTGGATGCGCAGTAGCGCACGCACGGCGGCATAGCAGAACCGGCAGGAATTCTCCTGGCTTACCACCAGGCCGATCAGATCGGACAGATGCAGGTCCAGCTCCACCAGCAGGCCGTGTTCCGGCAGCCATTGGACCATCGTCCGCGCCACCCAGGGCGCACGAGCGAAATAGCGGATCGTGGGATGCGGCAGTCCAGTGTGACGCCGCGCATAGGCTTCCAGCACCGGATCATGCGTCGGCTGCAGCAGGCAGGATTCCCACTCGACATTCAGCAGCGGACTGGTCATGCCGACACTTTAACGCGGGGTACGGGCTTCTGGCTAAGCCGTTCAGCGGCGTTGTTTTTACCGACGCTGTGGTATTGCATCGCTTCCCTGGAGGGGGCAGGGCAGGATGGTCCTGGCGGCTCGGCTCGGCTCGGCGCGGGATTGGCCATGCTTCGGCAGTGATCGCATATTGGGCATCAGAGCGCTGCTGCGTTATCCTTTAGCAATGATTGATGCCGCCCTTATCTCGAAGGTCAAGACGCTCAGCGTCGCTGATCGCCTTGAGCTGATTGGGGCCGTGTGGGATTCTCTCGCGGCGAATGAAGCCCCAGTAACTGAATCGGAAAAGGCCTTGCTGGATGCGCGGCTGGCGGACCTCACAAAAAACCCTGCCGATCAGAGCCCCTGGTCCGAAGTTCAGGAGCGACTTCGCCGGCTCCTAGCTTGAGGCACACCGTCCATGTCCGCCGGGCGGCCGAGCTTGACGTGGCGGAAGCTCAATACTGGTATGAGAAGCAGCGGCCTGGGTTAGCCGCCGAGTTCCACGCCGAATTCGTGCAGGCCATCGGTCGCCTTACCGAGACGCCCCTCTTATATCCCGCTGTCTACCGCGGAGTACGCCGCGCGGTTCTTCACCGCTTTCCGTTTCTCGTCTGGTATCAGGTTCACGATTCGAGCATTACGGTACTCGCGTGCACACACGGCAAGCTCAATCCCAGGAAGCTTGCTGCCCGTTTGCGGTAAGTTGATGCCCAACCGGCGTTGGCGCTAATAGCTGGGTTTAGGCCGCCGCTTCTCTTTCCGCTTTCTTGCGGTCGTGCTCTTTCAGGTGCCGTTTGCGGATGCGGATGGATTCCGGCGTGGCCTCGACCAGCTCGTCGTCGTTGATGAACTCCAGCGCCTGTTCCAGCGCGAACTTGATGGCCGGGGTCAGGATGATGTTCTCGTCCGACCCGGCCGCGCGCATATTGGTCAGCTTCTTGCCCTTGAGCGGGTTGACCACGAGGTCGTTGTCGCGGGAATGGATGCCGACGATCTGACCTTCGTAAACTTCCTGACCGTGCTCGACCAGCATGCGGCCGCGCTCCTGCAGATTGAATAGCGAGAAGGCCAGCACCGTGCCCTGCTCGTTGGATATCAGCACGCCGTTGTGACGCTGGCCCACGTCGGTGTCGATTTTGGGGCCGTAGTGATCGAAGTTGTGGAAGATCAGGCCGGTGCCGGAAGTCATGGACATGAACTCGGTCTGAAAACCGATCAGCCCGCGCGAGGGGATTTTGTATTCCAGGCGCACGCGGCCCTTGCCGTCCGGCACCATGTTTTGCATCTTGCCGCCGCGCTCGGCCAGTCCCTGAATCACGCCCCCTTGAGTCGCTTCCTCCACATCCGCAATCAAGGTTTCCCAGGGTTCGCAAATCTTGCCCTCGATCTCCTTGAGGATTACATGCGGGCGCGACACCGCCAGTTCGTAACCCTCGCGGCGCATGTTCTCGATCAGGATGCCCAGATGCAGCAGGCCACGGCCGGAGACTTTGAGCTGGTCCGCATTGCCGGTCAGCTCGACGCGCAGGGCCACATTGGTCTTGAGTTCGCGCTGCAGGCGCTCGCCAATCTGGCGTGAGGTGACAAATTTTCCTTCCTTGCCCGCGAACGGCGATTTATTGACCTCGAAGGTCATGCTCATGGTGGGTTCATCCACCTGCAGCGTCGGCAAACCCTCCGGGCTTTTGACATCGCACACCGTTTCGCTGATGCCCAAATCCTCGATGCCGGTCAGGGCGACGATGTCGCCCGCCTGCGCTTCCGGCACTTCGGTCTTGTCCAGCCCCATGAAGCCGAGCACCTGCAGCACGCGCCCGGTGCGCTGGGTACCGTCGCGCGCGATGATGCTCACCGGCTGATTGGTCCGCACCCTGCCGCGTGAGATGCGGCCGGTGCCGATCACGCCGACGTAGCTGCTATACGCCAGCGAGATGACCTGCATCTGGAACGGGCCGTCAATGTCCACATCCGGCGCCGGCACCTTGTCGATAATGGTCTGGAACAGCGGATCCATATTGCCTTCGCGCAGTTCAGCCTCGAAGCCGGCGTAGCCGTTGAGCGCGGAGGCGTAAACGATCGGGAAGTCGAGCTGCTCGTCGGTGGCGCCGAGCTTGTCGAACAAGTCGAATACCTGATCAATCGTCCAGTGCGCCCGGCTGCCGGGCCGGTCAATCTTGTTGATGACGACGATGGGTTTCAAACCCAGCGCGAAGGCTTTCTGCGTGACGAAACGGGTCTGCGGCATGGGACCGTCCACCGCATCCACCAGCAGCAGCACCGAGTCCACCATGGACAGGACGCGTTCGACCTCGCCACCGAAATCGGCATGCCCGGGGGTATCCACGATATTGATGCGGTACTTGGTATCCGAACGGGGATCAGTCCAGCGTATGGCGGTGTTCTTGGCCAGGATGGTGATGCCGCGCTCGCGCTCCAGGTCGTTGGAGTCCATGATCCGCTCGCCCAGGTTCTCGCGCGCGTCCAGCGTGCCGGACTGGCGCAACAGCTTGTCCACAAGGGTGGTTTTGCCGTGGTCGACGTGGGCGATGATGGCGATGTTGCGAAGATTTTGAATCACAAATTTCTCCCCTCTCCCCGCGCGGCGGGGAGAGGGTCAGGGTGAGGGGCGGCTATTCTACGCAGCTCTGCTGCACTGCGCCATTGTCTGACCGGCTTTGCCAAAAAAGCCTCACAGCCCTTAGGCGAGATTTACCCGCTGCGGCAGCGCGGGCTCAGGTATAGAGTAAGAATCCCATCCCCGACGTCGCTATCGCTAGGACAGCCATGCCCGAGCTCAATGTGTTGGTGGTAGACGATTCCAGTACCGCTCGCTTTGCGATGCGCAAGTACCTGGAGCATCTGCACAATCTGGTGCAGACCGCAGCCAGCGCGATGGAGGCCTATGACTATCTGAAAGATCATCAGCCTGACGTGATCTTTCTGGACAATGTCATGCCGGAAATCAGCGGACTTGAAGCGCTGTATACCCTGAAGCACGATGCAAAGACCGCTGTCATCCCGGTGATCTTCTGTACCTCCATTGGGAGAACCGAGTTCATCGAGCGTGCCCGCGCCTCCGGCGCGCTACAAGTCTTGCACAAACCCCCCAGTCTGGATCAGCTTTCCAGGGTGCTCGCTGACATCCAGGCGCAGCCGACGCCGGCGCCAGCTTCGCGGCCGGTAGCGAGCACCACGCCGGCGGCCAACGATCAACCTGAGGCGCAGGGGCCTGGAGGCCAGCGAGCGACCGCTGCCGCCGACCTGCTACCGCCTGAGGCGGCCGGTGGTCGCTATGCTGAGTTGCGCGGACAGATTGACACCGGTATGGACTGCCCACGGTCTGATAGACATTCCCGGCCTATGATTTAAGCATAGCAGGAAGTCCATGAGTACCCAGCGTTTCACGCCTGAATTTAAGGAAGAAGCCGTTCGCCAGATCGTTGACCGCGGCTATTCGGTTGCAGAAGTTTCATCTCGACTCGGCGTTTCCGCGCATAGCCTTTACAAGTGGGTGAAGTCGGTCACTCCGCACAAGAGCGAGAAGCAAGCTGCGGAATTGATCGAATCAAAAAGCGAAGTATTAAAGCTGCGCGCGCAACTGCGCCGCACCGAAGAAGAGCGAGACATCCTAAAAAAAGCGGCGCGGTACTTTGCCAGGGAGCCCGAGTAAAGTACCGCTTCGTCAATGAACATCGGCATGAATTCCGGATCGTCACGATGTGTCGTGTGCTGAGGGTTTCCCGCGCGGGGTTTTATCAATGGCTGCATAGGCCGTTGTCGGATCGAGCCATCGAAGACCAGCGGCTCCTCGTGCTGATTCGCGCTTCCTACTCGGCCAGCGGCAGCGTATACGGCGCGCGGCGTGTATTCGGTGATTTGCGGGAAGCCGGTGAGACCTGCGGCAAGCATCGTGTCGCTCGCATCATGCGGATGAATAAAATCAAGGCTCTGCATGGCTACAAAATACCCCGATCCATCGTCGGGCGACCGTCCATTATTGCGCCCAATCGGCTCAATCGGGAGTTCAATGTCGATGCACCTGATCGGGTCTGGGTGACCGATATCACCTATCTGAGGACCTGGCAGGGATGGCTGTACCTGGCGGTGGTGATGGACCTCTATGCACGCAAGATCATCGGCTGGTCGATGAAGCCGACCTTGGCGCGCGAGCTGGTGCTCGACGCGCTGCTGATGGCGCTCTGGCGTCGTAAGCCGCAGCGGCCGGTGCTCGTGCATTCAGATCAGGGCAGCCAATACGGTAGTGACGATTGGCAGCGCTTCTGCCAGACCAACAACCTGGAGCCCAGCATGAGCCGGCGCGGCAACTGCTGGGACAACGCCGTGGCCGAGTCTTTCTTCAGCAGCTTGAAGAAAGAGCGCATCCGCAAGCGCATCTACAAAACGCGCGAGTTGGCTCGTGCCGATGTCTTCGACTACATCGAGGTCTTCTACAATCGAACCCGCCGACACAGCCATATCGGTGGCGTCAGCCCCGAGGCATTTGAACGTGCCTCACTTTGAGGCTGGGGTATGTCTACGATTCCGTGGGCAGTCCAGTATGCGCAAGCTCACCGATGAGATCTTCGTGCAGCTGTCCGAACTCAAGCAGCAGATTACCCATCTCGACCCGGCCGGTCTGACCCGACAGGAGGTTGAAGCGGTGCGCCGGATCGCACGCGAGGAGACGGACGCCCTGCATCAGGCGGTGCGAGCCGAACTGGATGCGGTGCGCACACGTCTGGAGGCGATTACGCGTATGCAGGAAGAAGAGTATCAGCGGATGCTGACAGTGGTGCGCGAGATCGCGGCCGCCGAAGCCAATTCGTTCAAGGACAGCACGCTTAAGGAGGCTACCGCGCGGATCACGGAGCGGCTGTCCCACTCAATCCTGCGTGCGCTCGGCCGCGAGGTCTGACGCGCGTCTAGCCGCTTTTTACCGCCGGCTCACCCAGAACGACCGCGCCGCGGTCGGCCTGCCAATGCGCCGCACCGAGAAAAATCAGCCGGATTTGCTTGATGATGCGCACCGTCAATTCCTGCTCGCGCCGGTTCTGAGCGCCTTTTTCCCGCTGCGGCAGTTGCAGGATTTCCCCGGCCTGGGTGAGGGCGGTGTTGATCACCAGATCCGCGATCATCTCGCGGTCCTCGGCGGGAAACCCGCCCATTGGCGGGAATAAGCGCAAATCCTCCGCCAGCTCGCCCACAAAGAAACGCACCTCGCGATTGATCGCTTCGCGCACGCGCGCATTGGCGCCGCCGCGCTCCTGCGCGAGGATTTCGAAAGCGCGCGGATTGGCGCGGACGAAGTCCAGAAAAATCTGCACCGAACTCTGGATCACGAAATGCGGTGAACCAAGCGCCGTTACGCGGGCCTCGCGCAGCAAGCGCCGCAAAGTCAGCGTCACCTCATCCACCAGCGCCAGCATCAACTCGTCCATATCGCCGAAATGGCGGTAGAAAGCGGTCGGCACGACGCCGGCCTCGCGCGTTATTTCGCGCAGGCCGAGGCTCGCCAAGCTGCGTCCACCGCCGGCCAGTTTGAGGGCGGCCTGCAGCAGGCTTTGCCGGGTTTGTTGCTTGCGCTCTTCACGCAGGGTCATGTGGTTTTCCTCACCCAAAAGCATAGCATGAGAGAACATTTGTTCACAGAACATAAATCCAGTGAGACTATAAGTTATTGTTTGTAGAAGATATAAATAAATGAGTGAACACGTGTTGACTTATTGTTATGAGGACTGCATACTTAGTGCACACTTGTTCACTAGTGAGTGAATGACATGACCCAGACCCAGCCTCGCCCCAGCCCCCGTCCCAATATCCTCAAGACCGGCTTGCGCCGCGCGCTCAGCTCGCGCATTGCAGCGACGCTGACCTATCCCCACGGCGTGGACCGCTACCTGGCGCAGTTTGACCCAAACTGGTCGCTGCGCGAAGTACGCGCGGAGCTGACCGCGGTGCGCTACCAGACCGCCGGCAGCGTCACCCTGACGCTGCGCCCCAACAGCAACTGGCAGGGCTTCAAGGCCGGCCAGTATGTGCGCCTGACGGTCGAGATGGACGGCGTACGCCGCATGCGCTGCTACTCGCCCGCCAATTCGGTGCACGCCAAGGACGGCCTGATTGAACTGACCGCCAAGGCGCACGCCGGTGGTTTTGTTTCAAAGTTCCTGCGCGACGAGGCCCAGCCCGGCATGGTGGTGACCCTGTCGCGGGCCGACGGCCAGTTCGCGCTGCCGGCACAGCGGCCGGAACGCATCCTGCTGATCAGCCGCGGCAGCGGCATCACGCCGGTGATGTCCATGCTGCGCACGCTGTGCGATGAGGGCCACCAGGGCCGCATCACCTTCCTGCACTACGCCAATGTGGCGCAGGATCAGATCTACGCAGCGGAGCTGGCCACGATTGCGCGCTGCTATCCCAACGTCGAGCTGCTGCGCTGCTACAACGGCCCCGGCGGCGAGCTTACGGGATTGTTCAGCCAGCAACAGTTGCAGCAGGCCGTGCCGGACTACGCGCAGGCGCAGGCTTTTCTCTGCGGGCCGCCGGGGATGATGAAGGCGGTGCAGAAAGTCTGGGCCGACGCCGGCATCAGCGAGCGCCTGTTTCTCGAACATTTCACCGTCACACCCATCGTGCTGGCCGCCGGCAATGCCGAGGGTGAGGTGCGTTTTGCGCGCAGCGAACGCCTGGCCAAGAACAGCGGCAACACGTTGCTGGATCAGGCCGAAGCTGCGGGCCTCAAGCCCGAAGCCGGTTGCCGCATGGGCATCTGCCATACCTGCACCTGCCGCAAAACTTCCGGCACGGTGAAGAACCTCCAGACCGGCCAGCTCTCCAGCGAAGCCGACGAGGAGATCCAGATCTGCATCAGCGTGCCGGTCGGCACCGTGACGCTCGACCTCTAAACCACGCACTAAACCTTGAATCACGAAACCGAATCCGCCATGACATACCACGTCCCCCAACTCAGCCCCGAGCAGTTCGAAGCCTTTGGCAAGGAACTGGATGCGGTGCGCCAGCGCGTGCTCGCCGACCGCGGCGAGCGCGACGCCAACTACATCCGCAAGATCGTGAAGGCGCAGCGCCGGATCGAAGTCGGCGGCCGCGTGATGATGATGGTCCCGCCGGCCTGGCCGCTGGGCGTGGCCGCACTGTCCGTGTCGAAGATTCTCGACAACATGGAGATCGGCCACAACATCATGCATGCCCAGTACGACTTCATGCAGGACCCGGCGTTCAACTCCAAGAAATTCGAATGGGACCACGCCTCCACCAGCAAGCAATGGCTGCATTCGCACAACTATCTGCACCACACCTTCACCAACGTCCGCGGTGTCGATCGCGACATCGGTTACGGCGTGCTGCGCATGTCGGAAGCCCAGAAGTGGCACCCGTACTATCTGCTCAACCCGGTGTGGGCGTTCCTGCTGGCCACGTTCTTCGAGTACGGCATCTCCATGCACGACCTGGAAGTGGAGAAGGTCTGGAAGGGCAAAAAGTCGCGCGCTGAAATAGCCCAGTGGTTCCGTGACACCGCGGGCAAGCTGCGCAAGCAGTTGGTCAAGGACTACGTGCTGTTCCCGGTCGTGGCCGGCCCGATGGCGCCGCTTGTCCTGGCCGGCAATTTCGCGGCCAACCGCCTGCGCGACTACTGGACCTGGGGCATCATCTTCTGTGGCCACTTCCCCGAGGGCACGCAGGAGTTCTCCAAGGACTACATCAAGAACGAGACGCGCGGCCAGTGGTACTACCGGCAACTGCTGGGCTCGGCCAACATCGAGGGCGGCAAGCTGTTCCACATCATGAACGGCAACCTCAGCTTCCAGATAGAGCATCACCTGTTCCCTGATCTGCCGGCGCACCGCTACGCGGAGCTGTCGGTCGAGGTCAGGGAGATCTGTCAGCGCTACGGGCTGCCGTACAACTCCGGCTCGTTCGTCAAGCAGTTCGGCACCGTGGTGCGCAAAATCTTCCGGCTGTCGCTGCCCTCGCGGAAGGATTTCAAGCTGAAGGGGCGGACGGCAGCGAATGATGCGGCGCAGCCGCTGCCGATGGCGGCCTGAGCGTCAGTTCGGCTCGGTCATCGGCCGCATTTTCAAGTACAGTCTGCCGACGCCCCGTGAGACGGCGGCCGCGGCTGCCTGAGGATTGGATATGCGCACCACGCTAAGCCGGCTGGAAGCCATCAAGGACCTGGTCCAGGAAGCGATAGACAAGGGCGCGACTTCGGTCGAGCAGATTCATCGCGCCATCGCAGACTTGCCGTTTGCGGCGCTGGAGCGGGGCGGCCTGCTGCGCGAGCCTAAGCCACGCGAAGTCGTGGGTCAAAGCATCGGCGTGGTGTATGACGCGATCCGCCGCGTGAACAGCGAGGTCGGCGGGCTCGTAACCGGCTTGTTCGAATCGCTGGACGATCATGCCGACGCCCAGACCACGCTGAGCCGCAAGCAATTGAGCGAGGCGCTGGATACCGCTTTCGATAAAGAAGCCGCCACGCTTGAGCCCAAAGGAAAAAAAGCCAACAAGCGCCGCAAGTCCTGAGCGCATTGCGCTCTGAACGAGGAGGGGATCATGCAGCCCAGTCCAATGGAATCGCCACGCTCGCTGTGGGGCCGGTTGACCGCGATCACGGATCTTTTTGCTTATCCGCTGCGAACCTCGCACTACGTCGAACTGGTCAACCCGCTGTGGACCACGCACAAACTGCAGGCGCGGGTGGTCAAGGTCTGGGACGAAACCAAGGACGCGCGCACGCTGACGCTCAAGCCCGGCCTGAACTGGCGCGGCCACCGCGCGGGGCAGCATGTGCGCGTGGGCATTCCGGTCGGCGGCATGCATTACACGCGCACCTACACGATCTCTTCACCGCCGGAGCGTGACGACGACTGCTTTACCATCACCACGAAAGCGATTCTTGGCGGGCGCATCTCGCATCACATCGTGCGCCAGATCAAGGTGGGCGATTACCTGCCCATCGGTCTGCCGCAGGGCGATTTCTATCTGCCGGACGCACAGCCGGTGCAGCCGCTGTTCATCACCGCCGGCAGCGGCATCACGCCGGCGATGAGCATGCTGCGCAGCCTGATCGCGCAGGAGCGCCTGCCGGATAGCGTGCACATCCACTACTCGCCGCATGAGTTCGACGTGATTTTCGGCCAGGAGCTGCGCCAGACGGCGCGCGAGCAGCCGCGCTACAAGCTGCACGAGATTCACACGCACGAGTACGGCGAGCTGAAGCAGACCAAGGGCTATTTCAACGACGAGCAGCTAAACCGTCTATGCCCGGACTGGCGCGAGCGCGAGGTCTATGCCTGCGGGCCGCCGGGCCTGCTGGCCGCGCTGGAGAAGCACTTCGAGCAGGCCGGACGTACGCGCCATCTGCACATCGAGCGCTTCCTCGCCAGCTTCGCCGAAGTGCCCAAGGACGCCGTCGGCGGCCGCGTGCGCTTCGCCAAGAGCAATATCGAAGCGCAGGCGGACCACAAGACGCCGCTGCTGCGTGTGGCCGAGGATGCCGGCATGAATCCGCCGCATGGCTGTCGCATGGGCATCTGCCACACCTGCAACACCACGCTGGTGTCCGGCTGCGTGCGCGACTTGCGTACCGGCAAGATTCTGAACGAGGCCGGCAGCATCGTGCAGACCTGCATCTGCGCCGCCGCCGGCGATTGCGCACTCGATCAGTAGAGATGAAGTCGTGACCACGAGATTCGGCGTAAACCTCAGCGACGCGCAGATCGAGGAATTCGGCCGCGAGGTGGATGCCATCCGCGACGAGGTTTTCGATAGCCGCGGCGAGCGCGACCGACAATACATCCTCAAAATCATCAGAACCCAGCGCGTACTGGCCTTGGGCGGGCGCGTGGTGATGTTCCTGAGCATCTGGCTGCTACCCGCCATCGGACTGCCTTACGCCGGCTGGCCGCAGTTGCTGGCCGTGCTCGGTCTGGGCGCGGCGCTGCTGGGTCTGGCCAAGATCATCGAGAACATGGAGATCGGCCACAACGTCATGCACGCGCAATGGGACTGGATGAAGGACCCGGAAATCCAGTCCAGCACCTGGGAGTGGGACAACGTCTGTCGCTCCGACCAGTGGATGCACAGCCATAACGTCGTGCATCACACCTGGACCAACGTCATCGGCAAGGATCCGGACGTGGGCTACGGCGTGCTGCGCGTGAGCACTGCGCAGCGCTGGCGGCCCAAGTTCCTGGCGCAGCCGCTCGTCAATATCCTGCTATGTCTGTTCTTCCAGTGGGGCGTCGGCGCGCACGACATCTTGTTCGCGCACAAGACCGGCGCCGGTTCGAAAAAGGTCCTGCTGCGGCGCTTCGCGTGGAAGGCTTGGCGACAGGTGCAGAAAGACTATCTGCTGTGGCCGGCCTTCGGCGCGCTGCTGACCGCGCTGGCCTGCTGGGCGATGGGCAAGGATGCCAGCACCGCAGCGCTGCCAGCCCTGGGCCTGCTGGTGGCCGGCAGTTTCATCGCCAATACGCTGCGCAACGTCTGGACCAACGTCATCATTTTCTGCGGGCACTTTCCGCAGGGGGTTCATCACTTCCGCAAGAAGGACGTCGAGGGCGAAACCCGTGCGCAGTGGTATGTGCGGCAGTTGCTGGGCTCCTGCAATATCGGCGGCGGCAAGCTCTTTCACATCCTCTCCGGGAATCTGAGCCACCAGATCGAACACCACCTGTACCCGGACATGTGCAGCAACCGCTATCCGGAGGTCGCGCCGCGTATCCGCGCGCTGGCGTCCCGCTACGGCCTGCCGTACAACACCGGCTCGCTGGCCCGGCAGTACGGCACGACCACCTGGACTATCTGGCGGCTGGCGTTTCCGGGCGGCGGCTGACGCGTAACTGAACGAATTGGATTTGTGAGGCAAAAATCATGACCGCCGCAAGACTTCCCGCCAAATTACCAGTGGGGCTCACCGAAGCCCAGATCGAGGAGTTCGGCCGCGAGCTGGACGCGATCCGCGACGAGGTAATGGATTCGCGCGGCGAGCGCGACCGCGCCTATATCCTGAAGGTGATCAAGACCCAGCGCAGCCTGGCGGTGATCGGCCGCTTCATCATCTACGGCGGGTTGTTCCTGCTGCCGGCCTGGGGTCATGCGCTCGCCGGATGGGCGAGCAGCCTTTCGGTGATCGGGCTGGGCACCGCGATGCTGGGCATCGCCAAGATTCTGGAGAATATGGAGATCGCCCACAACATCCTGCACGCGCAATGGGACTGGATGAAGGACCCCGAAATCCAGTCGAACACCTGGGAGTGGGACACGATGTCGCCTTCCGATCGCTGGATGCACTCGCACAACGTCGTGCATCACACCTGGACCAATGTGCTGGAGAAGGACCTGGATGTCGGCTACGGCATCATGCGCGTCACGCCGATGCAGAAGTGGCACCCCTTTTACCTGCTGCAACCCCTGTTCTTCATCACGCTCATGCTGTTCTTCGAAGAGGGCGTCGCCCTGCATGAACAGGCGATAGACGATCACATGAAGGGCAAGAAGACGCTGAAGGAAATCCTGCCGACCCTGCGCCATATCGGCCGCAAGGTGCGCGGGCAGGTGCTCAAGGACTACGTGATGTGGCCCGGCGCCGCCCTGCTGGTCAGCATTCCGATCTCGTTTTACGTGCCTGCTTCACCCTGGCTGGCGTTCGGGCTGGTGGCGGGCGCGAATGCGGTCGCCAACATCATGCGCAATATCTGGGCCTTCATGATCATCTTCTGCGGCCACTTCCCGGCCGGCGTGCACAACTTCACGCAAGATCAGGTTGAAGGCGAAACCCGCGCGCGCTGGTATCAGCGCCAGTTGCTGGGCTCCTGCAACATCGGCGGCGGAAAACTATTCCATGTGCTGTCCGGAAATCTGAGCCACCAGATCGAGCATCACCTGTTTCCGGACATGTGCAGCAACCGTTATCCTGAGGTGGCGCCGCGGGTGCGCGCGCTGGCCGCCCGCTACGGCTTGCCTTACAACACCGGTTCACTCACGCGGCAGTTCGGCACCACCTGGCTGAAAAATCTGCGACTGGCGTTTCCGGGCGGCGAGCTCCAACCGACGCCTGCCTGAACCGTCCTACGAGGCGGTGGAATCACCGCAGGCTTCCCCAGGCTTTGTGTATCATGCAGGCCCATGCCTGGGCCCAAAGATCTGCTCGCCAACAATCGCAAGTGGGCTACACAGCGACGCGCGGCAAATCCTGAATTTTTCGCGCGGCTGGCGCAGGCCCAGCAACCGGACTATTTATGGATCGGCTGCTCGGATGCAAGGGTGCCGGCCAACGAATTAATCGGCCTGCCGCCCGGCGAAGTGTTCGTGCAGCGTAATCTTGGCAACCAGTTCTTTCCGCACGACTTCAACGCGGTGGCGGTGTTGCAGTTCGCGGTGGAGGTACTCAAAGTGCGGCATGTGATCGTCTGCGGCCACTACGGCTGCGGCGCGGTCAACGCGGCCATGCATCACGCCGCGCCGGGCCGCGGACTGGACGCCGTCAAACGCTGGATCACCGACATCCGCCGCACCCGCATGCGCTCGCGCAAGGAATTGCTGCGCCTGGATCCCGCCGCCTGCCGGGACCGGCTGTGCGAGCTGAACGTGATTCAGCAGGTGGAGTACTTGCGCGCCTCGCCCGCCGTACGTGGCGCTTGGGCGCGTGGACAGAAGCTGTCCGTGCACGGCTGGATTTATCATCTGGAAGACGGTCTGCTGCAAGACTTGAGCGTGACCGTGAGCGGGCTCAAGGACAAGCCGCTGCGTTTCGCGCGCGAGGCAAAAACCGAAGCACCGCTCCGCCGGCGAGCGAAATAGGCGTTGAGGGATGCCCGTTCCCCCTAGAGGGGGAAGTCCCACCCCCACCCTGACCCCCCCCTCAAGGGGGAGGGAACTTACTTCCCGGAGAATTTGCCCGGCCGGCGCTCCATGAAAGCGCGCAAGCCCTCCTGCATATCTTCGGATTTCATCAGCGGAATCAGATCGGGCAGCAGCCGCGCAAAGGCGGCATCTTCGCCCTGCCGGCGTACCAGGCGCGCGGATTTCAGCGTCGCGTAAACGCCGAGCGGCGCCTGCGCGGCGATGGTCTGGGCGATTTGTAACGCGCGTTCCAGTTGCTTACCCGGCTCCACCACTTCCTGCACCAGTCCCAGGCGCAGCGCTTCGGCCGCGTTGATTTCATCTGCCGTCAGCAGATAACGCATGGCATTGCCCCAGCCGACTTCCTGAATCAGCCGCACGGTAGCGCCGCCGACGGGATAAATGCCGCGCTTGACCTCAATCTGGCCGAAGCGGGTATCAGACGCGGCGACGCGGATGTCGGTGGCGAGCAGCAGTTCAATGCCCAGCGTCAGACAGAGGCCTTGCACGGCCATGACCAGCGGCTTGCTGACGCGCCTGGCATCGTCGGCGCCGAGGGGATCGAGCCCGCCCGGCGGCGGATCGGGGAATTTCCCCGCGGAAAACGTCGCCGCCCATTTCGGCAGGTCGAGGCCGCCGGTGAAATGATCGCCGTGCGCGAACAACAAGCCGCAGCGCAGGTTCTGATCCTGCTCAAGCTGGCCGTAGGCCGCGCCGAGCTCCTGATACATCTCCAGATCGAAGGCGTTGCGCTTTTCGGGCCGGTTGAGGCCGATCAGCAGGACTTGACCACGGACTTCAGTAGTAACTTTGCTCATTGATTTTTTACCTCGCTGGAATGGGTAGACGCGCAAACGCCGGCGCCGTCAGGCTGCCGAGATACAGGTATTCGCCGTAAGGCTCGGCGCTGGTGATGGGCGCGAAGGCGTCATGCGACGCGTCCTGCAGGTTGTGAATGACCTTGCCCTCGCTGTCGAGCGCGAGCACGAAGGCGTGATGCACTGGCTTGGGCTGCAGCACTTTGGGCAGGCGCATCATCAGCTTGCGGAGCCACGGCTTGTCGGCGGCGACATCGATCGCCGGATTGCGCGGTGTTACCAGCGCGAGCCAGAAGTTGCCGCGCTCGTCCCCGGTGATGCCATCCGGCAGACCCGGCAGGTTGGCGAAGAATACGTCGAAGCTGCCGGCCGGCTCCCCCTTCAGCCAGTAACGCAGCACATTGTAGCTGCCGGTTTGATTGACCAGCACGAAGCTTTCGTCAGCAGCGAGCGCGACGCCATTCGCGAATTGCATCCCGGCAAGCAACACACTCGTGTTGCCGCTAGCCGGATCGTACTTCAGCAAGCGGCCGTGGCCGCCATGCTCGAGAATGTCGTCCACTCCGACATGCGGGTGATAGCCGAACTTGCTCGATGCGTCCGAAAAATAAATCATGCCGTCGCCGGCGACTTCGACGTCGTCGGCGAACTTGATCGGAACGCCCTCCGCTTCGGTCGCCAGCACCTTGAGCTGGCCGTCCGGCGCGATGGACAAGAGCCCGCGCACTGCATCCGCCACGATTAAATTCCCCTGCGCATCGAAGTCCAGGCCGAGCGGGCGGCCGCCGGTGTTGACGATGACCTGCGGGTTGCCGCCGTTGACGTCAAAGCGCACCAGCCGGCCGTCCTTGTAGCCGACATAAATCTGCCCCTGCGCATCTAGCGCAACGTCCTCCGGACCGACGCCGGCATCCACACCCAAACGTTCTACCTTGGTCAAGGCGTCATTGACTGCATAAGGCCCGGCCAAAGCCGGCGCGGGTGGTGGTGTCCAGGCCACCGGTTCGATTGGCACCGGCCAGAAAAACAGGTAGGCGAGGGCGGCGATGACGACCGCGCCGATCAGCAGCAATATGTTGCGCATGGGTTCTTCGACTTCAAGGTTTAAGCAGGCTGGCGTCAATATCGCTCAAACGCGTACAACCTGCCAGCGCCATGGCATCCGACAATTCCTGACGCAGAATCTCAAGCACTCGCACCACGCCGGCTTCGCCATCCACCGCCAGCCCCCACAACACCGGGCGGCCGATCAGCACCCCGCGCGCGCCGAGCGCCAGCGCCTTGAGTACATCCGCGCCGCGCCGCACACCGCCATCCACGTAAATCTCGCAGGCTCCCTGCACCGCCGATACCACATGCGGCAGCGCCGCAACCGTGGCGGGACTGGTATCCAGCTGCCGACCGCCGTGATTCGATACCATCACCGCCTGCGCGCCATGCTCAGCGCAACGGCGTGCGTCATCGCCGCGGCAGACGCCCTTCACCACCACCGGCAGTTTGGTGGCGGCGCACAGCCATTCCAGATGCCGCCAGGACAAGGCGCCGTCGAATAGCGTATTGACGTAGGCCGCCAAACCAGAGCCCTCGACTTTGGGGAAGTCGCCTTTGCCCGCCGGCACCACATTCTCTACCGCTAGGCCAGGCGGCAACTGGAAGCCATTGCGGGAGTCACGCTCGCGATTACCCCAGACCGGCGCGTCCACCGTGAGTACGATCGCCTCCGCTCCGGCGGCTTCGGCACGCGCAATTAAATCGCGCGTCACGCCGCGGTCTTTATAGATGTAAAGCTGAAACCATTTGGGGCTCGCTGCTTCGCGAAACACCTCTTCCATCGCGGTGTTGGACAGTGAGCTCAGAATGAACAAAGTACCCGCTCGCCTGGCTGCGCGCGCGGCGGCAATCTCGCCCTCCTTGCAGGCGAGTTTATGAAAAGCCGTGGGCGCAATCAGAATTGGCATTGAAACCGGACGTCCGAGCACGGTCGTTTCGAGTACGCGCGGCTCGACACCGGCCAGCACGCGGTAGTAAATCGGGATGCGCTCCCAGGCCGCGCGGTTTTCGCGCAGCGTCACTTCGTCCAGTGCGGCACCGGCGTAGTACTCGTAGACCTCTTTCGACAGACGACTGCGCGCAGCTTCCGCGTAGTCCGCGAGATTCAGCATATTGCTCATACGACTGGTGATTCCCTAGGTAGCCGCCAGCCCTGCCAGGCCAGCGGCAGCAGAATTAGCAGGCAGGCGGCGAGCAGCATAAAGCTCTGCCAGGTGTAGCGCAGATCGCTCCAGTGCTCGAACAGGCTGAAGTACTGTCCCACACAGAGTGCGCAAAGTACGGCAATACCCCAGCCGAAAGTTCTTGCTGGTGTTTGTGCGTCGGCGAGCGCCAGTGGCAGCAGAAAAATGAAATGGCAGTAATAGTTGGAAGGATAGAACAGGAAGGGAATAGTCAGCAGGCCGATAAGCGTGACCTGATGCACCTCGCGGCCGCGGCAGGCGAAAGCCGCCAGTAACAAGACGCCCGCGATAATCGTGTAGGTGAGCGGACGGCGTGCCGCGTAGGTTTGCTGCTGCGTGCGCTGCCATTCCACCCATGGCTCGGGATGATCGCGCCGCAATACATGCTTGGCGGCGAGCGCGGGATCGTAGGACATGACGTTGCGCAGGCCAACGTTATTTATGCTGGGGCCAGTTGCGTGAATTTCTATTTTTTCGAGCCAGTTACCCCAAGCGCCTTGCCAACCGAAGAGTGCCGAGCTCGCGGCGACCAAGGCAATCACCGTCGCCACCGCGCCCAGCCCGGTGCGTATCGTCGTCGCTTGCTCCTGCCACAAGCTTTCCCAGGCCGGGCAGCGCCGTGCGCGCAATTGCTGCAGACCCCACCACAGCAGCGGCAGAGCCAGAAAGAAAGTGGCCATAGCTGGGAAGGCGCGAATCAAGCCGGCATAAGCGAGCAGGCCGCCACCCAATACCCAGCGCCGATTCTTTAGCGCGCAGGCGCCGAGACCTAGCGCGACCAGCCAGTCCTGACGCAGGGTCGAGCCCATCAGATTGCTGCCGAAATTATAGAAGTCAGTGACGCCAAACAGGATGGCGGAGTAAAGCATCACGCGCAGCCCGAAGCTGCGATAGACCACGAAAAACAATAGTACGATCAGAGCTGGGTCAATCAGCCCCGCAAGTGACAACGTCCACTCATTGGCCGGCAGCTCATGAAATAGCAGCCATGCGCCGAGTATCCAAACCGGCGTGGCGTTGCCGCCGTGATCTTGCATGCTGCCGAGGTAATCGGCGTCGCCCATAGCGCGCTGCAGATACAGCATGTCCTGTGTGAATTCCTGCCAGCGTGTCTGTGTAAAACGGCCGCGCACAGCCAACACTTCCGCGGCGACCTCTGGCGCGTAACGCATATCGTTGGTCTTCAAGTCGCGCAAGCGCACACCATTCATTCGATCCAAGGTCGCGCCTGGCGTGTTGTCGAGATAGGCGGCAAGACTGGCGAGGTACAAACCATCGAAACGCAGTTCCGGAAAATACTTGGCTACCGGAAAGTAGTGGCGCATGTCGAAGGTATGCACCAGAGTGCGCCGACCTTTGGCCTGATCCCGGAACTGCGGCATGCCGAAGTGGTAGTAGCAGCCCACCGCCACAACCGCGAGCGTAATCAGCAGCGCCGTCAGCATGCGCCGATCGGACTGCTGTCCGGGTCTTGCAAAAGCTTCACGCAACGCAATCGTGCCGGCGATCAGCGCGACGGCGGCGCGCAGAGCGGATTCACCTTCGAAGAACGGATAGTGTCGGAAATAGTGGTAGGCAACCCAGAGGGTCGCGGCGAGTGCGGCCGCCAGCAGTCCCCAAGTGAATTTGCGCGGTGCGCCACGTTGCAACAGCACGAACAACACCAGCAGTGCGGTGGCCAGCGCCAGACTCGCACGGCTGGTTTCCATTTCATTCAGAAACCAGGCGCGTTTGAACGGGGCTTTCGAGCCCTCCGCCGGACATTGCTGCGCGACGCCGAACTCGGCAACGCTGTAGCGGCCGTCGCCGCCTTGGGCGCTGAGCCGCAGGTAGCGCGCAGTGACGTTAATCGTGGCGTGCCGCAGCCGCAAGCCTGCGCCAGCCACCGCAACTGCGGTCCACAGCGGCTGAAACTGCTGACCGTCGAATGAACCGGAAACCAGATACTCGTCGTTATTGTCGCCCTGCAGCCAGATGCAGCGTAGCGCGAGCGGTACACCGAGGTCATAGTCAACATAGGCCTCCGGCGAGGCCAGGTGCGCACTGTGCTCCGATAGCCAGAAAGCGCCCTCACGCGTGCCGGTGCCGTCGGTAATGCGCCCGGCGTTGGCCACACCGAAGGCCTGTGGCGGTAGCTCCGCGAGCAAGTTATTCGGACTGGGGGCAGCTTGCGCGCAAACGCTTGCAAGCAGCAGCGATATGGTGACGATGACTAGCTGTACAGGCCTGGGAATCACGTGTTCGTCTAGAATGGAACGCAATCAAAGTTAATGGCTTTCGTACCGTTACCGGCAACACAGAGTCCGCAGCGGCGGACTGCGTATGGCTTCAACACAAAAACTCCATTTCCGGCTGCATTACCTCTTGGCGGGACTCGCGCTGGTTGTCGCGGCCGTGCTGTGGGCACAGACACCTCTGACGCTGGACGATGCCTTCATCTCTTACCGGTATGCGCGAAACCTGGTTCAAGGTCAGGGCCTGGTCTTCAACAGCGGCGAGTTGGTCGAAGGCTACACCAATTTTCTATGGGTACTGATCGCCGCGTTGGCGATTGCATGTAAAGCCGATCCGTTCGCGGCGACGCGGCTGTTGGGAGTGCTCTCCTACGGAATTGGAGTTCTGTTCTGCGCGCAAGCCTTGTACGCGACGGCACCACAGCGCATTTCCAGCCTGCTGCTCGTGGCATTTTTGGGTATGTTGCTGCTGCCCGATGGCTTGCTGGCCGCCGTCGGCACCGGCCTAGAAACCGCTTTCGTCGGCACGCTGGGCATTCTGCTCGGCTTAAGCCTGTTTGTTTGGTCTGAACGAATCCGCGCCGCATATCTCATAGCCGCAGGCACAGCGCTAATCCTGCTCTTGACGCGGCTCGACGCCGTATTGCCAGTGGCCGCAGCGGGCTTGGTGTTCTGGCTTAGTCGCCTGCCAAATGGCGTGCGCTCTGCAACTTGGCACACCGCCGTACAGTTCGCCATTCCGGCGCTGGGGCTGATTATCTATTTGCTCTGGAAA
Source organism: Nevskiales bacterium (assembly GCA_050740255.1). GTDB lineage: Bacteria > Pseudomonadota > Gammaproteobacteria > Nevskiales > JBOICV01 > JBOICV01. Next base: position 49,442 of record JBOICV010000176.1, read on the forward strand.
ATCAGCTATTACGGCGAACTGCTGCCCAATACCTACTACGCCAAGGGCGGCGATCTCTGGTCCTGGGAGCAAGGAAAGGCTTATCTGCGGTCGTTCCTGTCCAGTAATCCTCAAGTTGCAGCCGCTCTGCCGCTGGCGTTTCTGGCTGCTTTTGCCGCTGACGCGCCCACATGGCGCAGATTCGCTCAATATGCGTTGCTGACCGTCCTGCTGCGTTGCGCTTACGTTGGGAAAGTCGGCGGGGATTTCATGCAGTATCGCTTCATCTGGGAAACTTATCCGCTGCTTATTTGCGCTGCCGCGATCGGGCTGGGCAAGCTGGCGAGCCTAACAGAACCGCTGTGGGCCTTTGCTCTGGTATTAGTCTGCCTGGTATTGAGTGCGCAGCCCGCGACCCTGGACAATAAGTTCGGACAACAGTGGCCGGACGAGATGGATCGCTATGCACGCGAAGGCCAGCAGGTTGGCAAAGCGCTGTACGCGGTTCTGCCAGAAAACACGGTCATTGCTACCACGCTGGTAGGCACCTTGGGTTACTACACTAACCTCAAAATCGTTGATCAGTGGGGACTCACTGACAGGTTTATAGCCCACATGCCCGTTTCTCGTATCGTGACGCGCGGCCATGTCAAATTCGCGCCACAGGAATATCTACGTTCGCGCGGTGTCAATCTGTATATTGCTCACCCGCAACTGTGTTCCTGCAGTCAACCATGTACCGAGGCCTTGCCCAATGTATTCATACGAGTGGAACGCGACTTGTGTGTGCGCAGCTGGTACTTCGGGCAGACGGACGATTTGACGCGTCATTTCTGCAGCCACCCCCAAAACTTCGTCCTGCATAACATCATCTGCCCGAGCTCCTGAAACCATGCGTCAGACCAAAGTCGTAGCGACGCTCGGTCCCGCCACCGACCGCCCCGGCGTACTGCGCGAATTGGTCGGGGCTGGAGTAGATGTGGTGCGGTTGAATTTTTCCCATGGCGTCGCCGACGACCATAAAAAGCGCGCTGCGGCAGTGCTTGCCGCGGCCGAGGAACTGAAACGCGACGTCGGTATCCTCGGTGATTTGCAAGGCCCCAAGATCCGCATCGAATCTTTCCGCGGCGGCGGCGTGGAACTGAGCGAAGGCCAGGACTTCACGCTGGACGCGGGTCTGGCGCACGATGCGGGCAACGTCCACGTCGTGGCGACGAGTTACACCCAGTTGCCGCAAGACGTACGCACCGGCGATGTGCTGGTGCTCAACGATGGCGCGATCAGCCTCGAGGTGCAGGAGGTGGCGGGCAGCCAGGTGCGCTGCAAGGTCGTGGTGGGCGGCCTGCTCACCAATCGCAAAGGCATCAATAAACTGGGCGGCGGCTTGTCGGCCGAGGCGCTTACCCTCAAGGATCGAGACGATATCCGGCTGGCGGCCGAAATCGGCGTGGATTTTCTGGCCGTGTCCTTCCCGCGCAGCGCGGCGGACATGCAGCTCGCGCGCCGGCTTTACAGCGAAGCTGGCGGCCGCGGCCAACTGGTCGCGAAGATCGAGCGCACGGAAGCGGTGACTCAGCTCGACGCGCTGCTGGCAGAGAGCGATGCCGTCATGGTTGCGCGCGGCGATCTGGGCGTGGAAATCGGCGATGCCGAATTGCCCGGTGTGCAGAAACGCATCATCGCCGCGGCGCGCGAGCAGAACCGCCTGGTGATTACCGCCACGCAAATGATGGAGTCCATGATCGCGAGTCCGGTGCCGACCCGGGCCGAGGTGCTGGACGTAGCCAATGCGGTAATGGACGGCAGCGATGCGGTGATGTTGTCGGCCGAGACTGCGGCCGGCAAGTATCCGGTGAAGGCGGTGCAGGCTATGTGTCGTGTCTGCATCGGCGCAGAGCGCCAGCAGGTGACGCAACGTTCGGCGGCACTGCTGACGCGTCATTTCGAGCGCACCGACGAAGCGATTGCCATGGCCGCGATCTACACCGCGCAGAACATGCGCGCCGGCGCCATCATCGCGCTGACCGAGTCCGGCGGCACCGCGATCTGGATGTCCCGCGCCGCGACCACGATTCCGATTTACGCGCTGACCCGGCACGAGCATGCGCGCCGCCGGCTGGCCTTGTGCCGCGGCGTTTACCCGGTCGAGTTCGATCCGTCCAGTCTCGACGGTGTGGTAGCGGTACGCGAGGCGATCAGCTGCCTGAAAAACAAGGGCCAGTTGCGCGACGGCGAGCGTGTGCTGATTACCAAGGGCGATTTGGACTCCATCGGCGGCACCAATGCCATGAAAGTCGTGAAAGTGGGCGAGATTTGACCGCACGCACCGGACATTGCTTGTGTGGCGCAGTGCAATTCACCGCCAGCGGCGCACCGCACAGCGTCGGCCATTGCTGTTGCAAGATGTGCCAGACCAGCGTCGGCGCAGTAGCCGTGACCTGGGCCACCTTCCCGGCGACGGCGGCTGAAATTCGCGGCGAGACGCTGAGTTGGTATCGCTCATCGAAGCGAGCCGAACGAGGTTTTTGCAATCGCTGCGGCGCCAGTCTCGCCTGGCGCAAGCTCGACGGTAAATACATTGACCTTACCGTCGCCTTATTCGATCAGCCAGACGATTTGCCGCCTACGTACGCCATCTGGGCCAGTCGCAAGCCGACCTGGCTCAAACTGGACGAGCACCTGCCGCAGCACGCCGAGCAGGCGCACACCGAGCCGGAGTAGCAATTTTGTCATTCTGAGCGCCTACAGGCGCGAAGAATCTGATTTGGCTCAGGATGACTTTGCTTGGCAAAGTCACTTCTTCGCCGTCAGTTTGGCCACAAGCGCGTGCAGGGTTTTCTGCGCTTCTTCGCGGTAGAAAAAATCCCCCACCGAGCGCGTATCGAGTTGCGCCTGGGCGAAGGCCGCGTGCAAGTCGGCGCGCGCCACCGCCCGCATGGACAGCATGGCCTGGCGCGGCAGGGCCAGCATCCGCTGCGCCTGTGCCAGCGCCCGCGGCACGACTTCCTCAGGCGGCGCCAATTCGTTGACCAGTCCCAGACGCAGCGCCTCGGCGGCGCCAATCATTTTGCCTTCGGTCACCAGACGCTCGGCGGCGCCCGCGCCGACCAGGCGCACCAGTGCGTGATGGATGTGCGTCGGCACCATCAGACCGACTTCGACTTCATTGACGCCGATGCGAAAGTCACCCTCGGCCATTACCCGATAGTCGCAGCAGATCGACAACACCGCACCGCCTGCCGGTGAATGGCCGCTAATCGCTGCGATCACGGGAATCGGCGAACGTCCCAGCGTCTCGGTCAGCGTGAAGAACTCGGCGAGAAAGGCAGTTAACTCGGCGCGCTCGAACTTTAGCAGTGAAGGCACGTCCAGCCCGGCCGAGAAAATGCGCGGTCTGGCCGACGACAGAATGAGTGCCTGGGCGCCCTGCCCGGGAGCGGCCCTTACCGCCTCCAGCAGTCGCGCCACCAGCTCGGTGCCGAGCGCATTGACCGGCGGTCGGTTCATCCGTAGTTCCCACACCTCCCCGTGTTGAACGGTTTCCAACATGCAAGCTCTCCTGAAAGACGTCCGGCGCGCAGTATAGCCTCGGCATGAAAACTTCATGCCAGGGGGCTAGAATGACCAGCAAACCCAAGGAAATTCATATGGCCGGTGATGAGGCAGGACAGAACAGCAGGCCGTTCGGTGGGCTGGCGATATTGGCCGGAATCCTGTTCGTGACGGGTGCTGTGGCCGCAGGTTTGTGGGCCTATCGCGATCAGGTGACGCCGGGCGGCACTCTTGAGGAAACGCTGGCCGTGCTGGAAGATCCCAGCGCCCAGCCCAAGCGCCGCAAACCAAAACGTGAAACGGTGGCTGAGGAAACCGCGGCCGGGGAGCTTGGCGCGGACGCACAAGTTGCGGCCGGCGCAGAACCACCACCCGCGGCCGTACCGGCCAGCACTGGGCTTTATCCGCCGGAAGCCACGGCGGAAGCCGCCGCGCACCTGTGCTTCTTCTCGTTCAACAACCCGGTCGAATACCAGCAGTTCAAGCGCTTCATCGCCTCCATACAGCCGAATACGCCGATCAAACTCAGCGTGGCCGAGTACATCGCCAACGACGCCGATGTCGAGGACGCTTTCCTCGCGGTGCTGAACTCCGGCGTGAAATGCGACGGCGTGGTGCTGTCCGGTCACCATACCGACGAGTTTTACGGCGATCGCAGCTCCGGCGACATGGACTTCGATTTCCTCGAGGAGCAGGCCTGCAATCCGCGCCACGCGGCGTGGTTTTCACATGTGAAGGCGCTGTGGCTGCAGGGTTGCAATACCGTCAAGACCAAGATGCTCAATGACGAGGTGGATTCGGACGAGCGCATTCACGGCTCGCCCTTGCCGATGATGACCGGCCTGATCCGCGTCAACGATCTCGAGGACGGGCTGGAAGACGCGCGTGACCTGCTGGAGGAGAATCTCAACGACGAGAATCTGGTCAACGACTATATGCGGATTTTTCCCACCGCCACGGTGTTCGGCTGGAGTTTCATGGCGCCCGGCGAGAAAGCCGGCTCGCATTACTCGATGCCTTATCACGTGGCGCAGGTGTCGCATGTGCTGAATCCCGCGGAGGAGTTTTTCGCCAATCCAATGAAGAGCGAGATTCCGGCGGCGTCCGCGCAGCATTACGCCGCGGCGCTATACGGCATGCTGACGCGCCCGGCCACTGCGGGCGCCGATCCGATTCCCGGCATGAACGAGGACAGTTTCATCCTCGGCTGGCGGCGGCACGGCGATTTCCGTTTCAAATGGGCGCTGGACAATCCAGACCTGCGCGGCTATCACTCGCTGTTGAACGCGGATAACGAGATCAATCGGCAGCTCAAGGGACTGAATTGCCTGCTGCAGGCGATCGACGACAAGCGAGTCAATGGCGAAAGCGTCGCGTCCGTCGCCGATTACGCGCTCGCTCAGGAATCGCTGATACCTTTCACCAGTTACACGCTCGCCGCGCTGGCGCGGAACTCCGGCGGCAGCTTGCGCGCGCGGATGCAGGACAACGCCACGCTAATGGGCTATCTGCAACGCGCTGCCGCGGCTGAGGGTTATCGCGGCAACGACGCCAGGAGCCTGCTGGCTTATCTGCGACCGGCGGATGCGGATCAGGCGGTGGGCAGTGCTGCAGTATCGGAAGATGTAAGCACTGCAGCCAACGCGCCGGCCGAAGTTCCGGCGCAGCCTGCGTCGGCGGATGAAGCCGAGCCTCCGCCGGTTGATGATGCAAGCGTACCAGCGGCAGAGTCGGCTTCTGAGCCTGAGCAGGCCGCGCCGGCGCCGGTGGTAAGGCCGCCTGCCGCAAACGAGGTGAGAGCACCGCCGCGCGAGGCTACCCGCTCTGCCAAGCGCAAGCGCGTAACGCTCGCGCCGGTGCTCGGCAGCGAGGACGCCGTCTCCTACGACGAAGATTGAATATCACCCGTGTTGCGGCCGGTTTCGGCCTGTGGTTCTCGCTCGCACTGTCTCTTGCTGTTCATGCCGCGCCGCCAATAGAAACCAACCACGAGCCGCTGCGGGCCGATCGCGTGGTGCTGCGCAAAGCCGACCGTCTGCTGGAGCTGTACAACGGCGACGAGTTGCTGAAAAGTTACACTATCTCCCTGGGCCGCAATCCGGTCGGCCATAAGCAACAGCAGGGCGATTCGCGTACGCCGGAAGGTGAGTATGTGCTCGACTGGCGCAACCCGCGCAGCCAGTTCCATCGCTCGCTGCACATCTCCTATCCCGACGCCGAGGACCGCGCCAGCGCCAAAAAGCGCGGCGTTGCGCCCGGGGGTGATATCTTTCTGCATGGCTCGCCCAATGGGCTCGCCGGTTCCGAGGAGCTGCTGTCCGGCATGGACTGGACTGACGGGTGCATCGCCGTGACCAATCGCGAGATCGAAGAGATCTGGCGGGCAGTGCGCGACGGCACGCCCATCACCATACTTCCCTGAGGGTGGCCAAGCGGCTGAAATCCCCCCTCACCCCCCTTTGCCAAAGGGGGGAAGTGCTTCGTTGCTGCCGGAATGTTCTGCCCCCTTTAGCAAAGGGGGCACGCGCCTAGCGCGGGGGATTTTTCATGCAACCGGAACGAAGGAGGGCCATTCTGGCGCTGGCGCTGCCGACCATCGGCGGCATGATGTCGCAGAACGTCCTGAACCTGATTGATACCGCGATGGTCGGCGCGCTTGGACCGGCCGCGCTGGCCGGTGTGGGTTTCGCCAGCTTCCTGAACTTCTTTGCGTTTGCCGCCATTGCCGGTCTGGCCAATGCGGTGCAGGCCATCGCCGCGCGCCGTTATGGCGAAGGCAGGTTCGAAGAAACCGCCTTGCCGCTCAACGGCGGTCTGCTGCTGGCCTTGGTCATCGGCGCGCCCTTGTCGGCGCTGCTGATTCTGACCGCGCCCTGGTACTTCCCGCTGCTCATCAATGATCCGGAAGTGGTGCGCGAAGGCTTGCCCTATCTCCAGTTGCGCCTGCTCGGCATCACCGCCATCGGCATGAACTTCGCCTTCCGCGGCTATTGGAACGCGGTCAATCAGGCGCGGGTATATATGCAGACGCTGCTGATGATGTGCGCGCTGAACATCGTGCTGAACTATCTGCTGATCTTCGGCAAGCTCGGCCTGCCGGCGCTCGGCACCACCGGCGCCGGTTTTGGCACCATGATCTCGGCCTGGCTGGGCACGGCCTATTACTTCTACCTGGCGCACCGGAAAATCCGCTCGGGCGGATTCCTGCACCGCTGGCCCGACCGCGTGCAGATTCGCGCCTTGCTGAAACTGGGCCTGCCATCCTCCACCCAGCAGTTGTTTTTCGCCGGCGGCTTCGCGGTGATGTTCTGGATCATCGGCCAGGTCGGCACGCCGGAGCTGGCGGTCGCCAACGTGCTGGTGAACATCACCCTGGTGGCGATACTGCCCGCGCTGGGTTTTGGGCTGGCGGCGTCGTCGCTGGTCAGTCATGCGCTGGGCCGTGGCGATGCGGCGGACGCGCATCGCTGGGCCTGGGACGTGGTGAAAATCGGCGCCTTCGTGTTTATTGCACTCGGACTGCCAATGATGTTCTTCCCCAAACTCGTGCTGTCTGCATTCCTGCACGAAGCTGAATTGCTGGAGCTGGGCGAGCTGCCGCTGCAACTGGCGGGCTTCGGCATCGCGCTGGATGGCGTCGGCCTGATTCTGATGCACGCACTGCTGGGCGCCGGCGCCAGCGCCTCGGTGATGGCGGTGGCCATCATTCTGCAATGGGGTTTGTTCCTGCCCTTCGCCTGGTGGCTGGGGCCGCATCTGGGTTTTGGCCTGACCGTGATCTGGCTCGCGTTTATCGGCTACCGCGCGATTCAATCCACGCTGTTCACCCTGTTATGGGAGCGGCGCGCCTGGATGGCTATTCGGATATAAAAAAGCCGACTTGCGTCGGCTTTTTTTGAAGATACTGCGATTCACGCAGCCCGTTGCAGTTCAACGTCTTGCAGCAAACGGGTGGAAACGCTCTGCGCCAGCTTTTCGCGTGCGCGCACCACCGCCGTATCCAGCGCCGGCACGTCGGCGAACTTGCGCTTGGCGCCGGTCTTCAACTCCTCCAGCGACGGCAGGCTCGGCAGCTCGATGGACTTCAGATAAGCCTCGGCCTCCGCCACCGCGCGTTGCGCACGCAGTTTCAATTCTTCCCAGTGGTGGCTGTTGTGCCAGGCGGTCTTGACCTGTTCGACCAGCGTGTCCACCGAGAAACCCGCGGCGATATGGCCGGCGGTGCGGTCAATGATGGCGTTGGTCGGGCGCTTCTCGCTCTTGAGCACGCTCTCCGGCGGGGTCTGCACATCCCATACCAGGCCGCACTTCTCCAGCAGTTTGATCAGGTAATAAGTCACGTCATATTCGTACCAGAAAAAACCATTTCGGGCCGAACCGGGATAGTAGTGATGGTTGTTGTGCCAGCCTTCGCCCATCGCGATGATGGCCAGCAGCCAGTTATTGCGCGAGTCGTCGCCGGTCAGATAACGCTGCTTGCCGAACACATGCGCCAGCGAGTTGATCATGAAGGTGGCGTGATACACCAGCACCGTGGACAGCACGAAGCCCACGAACAGCCCCGACCAGCCGCCGATCAGGAAGCACACCACGCCCAGCAGAATGCCCGGCAGATACTTGTTCCTGTCGAGCCAGCGCAGTTCCGGATATTTAGCGAAATCCTGGATCAAGGACATATCCGCGTTCATGCGCTGACGGAAGACCCAGCCCATGTGCGCGCCCCAGAAACCGTAATGGCGCGGCGAATGGGCGTCAGCGGGGGTGTCGGAATCGCGGTGATGCTCGCGGTGCTTGGCGGCCCACCACAGCGGACCGCGTTGCATGGCCATGGCGCCGCAGAGCACGATCAGAAACTGGGTAACGCGCCCCGCCTTGTAGGAGCGGTGCGAGAGCAGGCGGTGATAGCCGCCGGTGATGCCGAATACGCGCACCACATACAACACGGCGCACATCACCACGGCCTGGGTGGTGAAGCCGGTCCAGAACACGCCCAGCGCTGCGACGTGAAACAGGATGAAGGCGAACACGCTGGGACGAATGCTGTCGTCGTCCACCGCGGGCGCCGCCTGGGCCGATACCGTTGCCTGCATTGACCTAAACTCCTCTACCGGAAGCCGCATTATACACCTATATATACATTTGTCTATACACGTGTATAATACGGCTGTAATAAAGCTGTATCTCGGATAAGGATATTGATGAAACCGGCTGATCTAGCCACTAGCGCAACTTCCGCCCGCAAGACCCATATCGGGCGGGAAGATTTGATTGCGGCTGCGCTGAAACTGCTGGGCCCGCATCGCAGCGTCTCGACGCTGAGCCTGCGCGAGGTGGCACGCGCGGCCGGCATCGCCCCGAACAGCTTTTACCGGCACTTCCGCGATGTGGACGAGTTGGCGGTCGCGCTGATTGACCAGGCCGGCGCCAGCCTGCGCAAAGTCATCCGCGAGGCGCGCCTGCGCATTTCCAAGGGCGAAGGCAGCGTGATCCGGCCTTCGGTCGAAGCCTTCATGGACCAGTTAGAGGCGGACAAAAAACTGCTGCACATCCTGATGCGTGAAGGCACGGTCGGCTCCAACGCCTTCAAGCAGGCGGTGGAGCACGAGCTGCGGCACTTTGAAGAAGAGCTGCGCGTGGACCTCATCCGCCTCTCGGCCGCCAACGGCGACCCGATTTACCGCCCGGAGCTGGTCGCACGCGCCATCACCCGCCTGACCTTCGCCGTGGGCGGCGCCGCCATGGACTTGCCGGCCGAGCAGCGCGCCCTCATCAAGGAAGACATCGTCGAGATGGTCAAAATGATCATGGCCGGCACGCAGACGCTCGCCGCCACCGAAGGTGCGCAGGCCTAGTTTCTGCCGTCATTCCCGCGCACGCGGGAATCTTACATCGTCCCCAGAAGATACCCGCTTTCGCGGGTATGACGGAACGATCGGATACCGCCCTATCGGGCCCTCGTCATTCCCGCGCACGCGGGAATCTTGGGCCGGAATGACGGCCTATCAGGAGCCGCGCTTTCTCCGCTCCGTCACCTGCTCCCCCGCAATGCCCCAGTTGTCGGTGCTTACTTCGTCAATCACTACAACGGTGGTGGCAGGATTCTTGTTGAGCACTTTCTGAAGCAGAGAGGTGACGCCGGCTATCAGCTCGGCCTTCTGCTCTTTAGTGGCGCCTTCATTGGTGATCTTGATATTTACGTAGGGCATGTTTTTATCGCCTCACCGCTGCGGTTGGTCCGCATCTCGGCTAGAAGGGAGGGACCCCAAGATCCTTGCAGATTTTCCGAGCCAAATGATCATGAACTTCGGTGTGACGCGGAACTGCGCTCCTACGATTGAGGTTCGGGTTGTGCCACCAGGAGCGCCGACCGCCCTCGCGGAGGAGAGAGCAGCCGTGTTGCGAAAGATGCCGCAGCAGGTCGCGGCGCTTCATACCGCGATGGGGAGTTCTTCATAGCCTTTACCCGCCGCACGGCGAGCATCTTTACGGTTCATTTCGAGGGCCTCAGCCAACGTGACCCGGAGCGTTTCAACGAGTTCCTCGCGCGTTGACTCTTGACAGTTGACGCCCGGTACTTCCTCGATCCAGCCGATCCACCAAGGGGCCTTGTGTTTAATGACAGCGGTATAGGTCTGCTTCATGACCGCCATTCTACCTTGACGACCGCCTATCCCATTATTGGGATCCAAGCAAAGTAGACGTCAAGATGACGTCCAACGTCGGACACTTATCCGATTAATCCGGTACTTCAAACACGGTAGCTCATAACAAAAAACCGGCTTTCGCCGGTTTTTTGTTATGAACATTTACCTTAAGCGGGCAGCTGCGCTTTCGCGTGCTCCATCAGCTTGAGCGACACCGCCTGCACCAGGCGGGCGCGGGCGCGTTCGACGGCTTCGTCGAGCGACGGCGTATTCGCGAACATCTTGCGCGCCTTCGCGCGCACTTCATCCGGGCTCGGCAGGGCGGGCAGTTCGATGGAGTGCAGATAGGTTTCTGCTTCGGCCATCGCCTGTTGCGCGCGCGCTTTGAGTTCTTCCCAATGATTGCTGTTAGCCCAGGCTTGACGTACCTGCGCCACCAGCCCGTCTACCGAGAAACCGGAAGCGATATGGCCGGCGGTCTTGTCAATGATGGCGTTGGTAGTGCGCTTCTCGCCGCTCAGCACACTCTGCGGCGGACGCTGTACTTCCCAGACGACGCCAAGTTTCTCGAACAAGCAGATCAGGTAGTAAGTCGGGTCCCACTCGTACCAGAAGAAGCCGTTGCGCGCCGAGCCGGGGTAGTAGTGGTGGTTGTTATGCCAGCCTTCACCGCCGGCGATAAAAGCCAGAAACCAGTGGTTACGCGAATCATCGCCGGTGAGATAGCGCTGTTTGCCGAGCACGTGCGCCAGCGAGTTGATGGCGAAAGTGGAGTGGTATACGAGGATGGTCGAAAGCGTGAAGCCGGCGAACAAGCCCGGCAGGCCGTCCAGCGCAAAACAGAACAAGGCCATGAGCAGGCCGGGCGCGTACTGGTTTTCCTGCAGCCAGCGAATCTCGGGGTATTTGACGAAGTCCTGAATCAGATTCATGTCCGCCTGCAGCCGGCGCGGGCGGAAAATCCAAGTCACATGGGCGCCGAGAAAACCATAGTGGCGCGGCGAGTGGCCATCGGAGGGGGTGTCCGAATCGCGATGGTGGGCGCGGTGCTTGGCGGCCCACCACAGCACGTCGCGCTGCATGGCGGCCGTACCCCAGAAAGCCAGAAAGAACTGGAACACGCGTCCGGTCTTGAACGAGCGGTGCGAGAAGTAGCGGTGATAGCCCATGGTGATGCCGAACACGCGCAGCCAGTAGAGCGCGATGCACAGAATCACGGAAGTGGTGGTGAAGCCGGTCCAGATTACGGCGAGCGCCGCGAGGTGAAACAGGATGAAAGGAAAGGCCGTCGGATAAAGAATATCGTCCGACAATGCCTTTTCAGCGGTGATCGTATGCGCCTGCACGTATTTCCCCCGATTTATCGCAGCACTACAATGGTCCGGTTACTTAGTCGCCGGCCGGCTTCAAAGGCAGGCTCGGATTCCTGACCATTACAACAAGACGACATTGTACTTTTTTTACACGGCCACGCCATTAAAGACTTAGGTCACCGGTAGCGGCTCAGTTTGCCGTCACACCGGCCCTTCGACTGTGCTCAGGATAAACTCCGGCTGGTGTCTATGGTATTGAATAGACTGGATTCAGGCCTGCGCCGGAATGACGAGCACAAAGAGTAAGGGGGATTTATGAGCTCACATAACGTTCGGCTGGTGGACGACGTCGAGCGGGCCACCGACGCCATTATCGAAAAGCTGGGCAAAACCATCGTGTTAGGCATGCCGCTGGGTTTGGGCAAGCCGGCCGAGCTGGCCAACGCGCTATTCGCTCGCGCCGCTAAGGACTCTTCGCTCAAGCTCAAGATTCTGACGGCCTTGTCGCTGGAGGTGCCCACGCCCGCCAATGGGCTGGAAGCGGCCTTTATGGGCCCTTTTTTGGAACGCGTATTCGGCGGCGTTCCCCAGCTCGATTACATCAACGCGCTGCGCAAGGGCAAGCTGCCGCCGAACGTGGAAGTCTGCGAGTTCTTCTTCAAGCCAGGCAGCTTCATGACCAACCTGCACGCGCAGCAGCACTACATCAGCAGCAATTACTCGCACGCGGCGCGCGACGTGTTCAATAACGGCTGCAATCTCACCGCCCAAATCATCTGCAAGCGCGAGACGCCGCAAGGCCCGCGTTACTCGCTGTCCTGCAACCCGGATACCGCGCCGGAGCTGCTGGAACTGCTCAAGGCCAGCGGCCGGCCGCACCTCGCGGTCGGTCTGGTGAATCAGAGCCTGCCCTATATGTACAACGACGCGGAGGTCGGGCCGGAAGACTTCGACCTGATTATTGATCATCCGCGCTACACCACGCCGCTGTTCTCGACACCCAAGATGCCGGTGATGACGCCGGACTACATGATCGGCCTCAATGCCAGCGCGCTGATCAAGGACGGCGGCACCCTGCAGATCGGCATCGGCGCACTCGGCGATGCCATCGTCTATGCGGCCAAGCTGCGGCATGAGCACAACGAGGTTTATCAGCAGACGCTGCGCGCGGCCGGCGTCCTGACGCAGTCGGAAAAACTTGTTGGCGACATCGGCGGTACCGAGCCCTTTCAGCAGGGTTTATACGGCGCGACCGAGATGTTCGTGGACGGTTTGCTGCACCTGTACAAGGCCGGCATTCTCAAGCGCCGCGTCTACGACTTCTGGGCGCTGCAACAGCTCGTCAACGAAGGCCGCTGCGATCCCGACCAGCTCAAGCCCGAGGTGCTCGATGGGCTGGAGTCCCTCGGCGTACGCACGATCCGCACCCGCGATTTCGCGGTGCTGCAGCACCACGGCTTATTCAATGACCAGACGCGCTATGACCTGGGTTATATCGTCGCGCCGGACGGCGAGCGCGTGATCGGCAATGTGGCCGAGCCGCATTCGCGCCAGGTGATCGGCGATCGCTGTCTCGGCAAAAAGCTGCGCCACGGCATCGTGCTGCACGGCGGCTTCTTCCTGGGTCCGCGCGATTTCTACGACGGTCTGCGCAACATGAGCGAGGACCAACGCCGCCAGATTTGCATGACTGGCGTGTACAAGGTCAACCAGCTCGACCACAACCCGCGGCTTTACAAGCAACAGCGGCTGCACGCGCGTTTCATCAACACCGGCATCATGGTGACGCTCTCGGGGGCGGTGTGCTCGGACGGTCTGGAGGACGGCCGCGTGGTGTCCGGCGTCGGCGGACAGTACAACTTCGTCGCGATGGCGCATCAACTGCCGACCGGCCGCTCGATCCTGATGATCCGCGCGGTGCGCGACAAGGAAGGCAAGACGACAGAGCCGTCCAGCAATATCGTGTTCAACTACGGCCACACCACGATTGCGCGCCATCTGCGCGACATCGTGATCACCGAATATGGCATCGCCGAGCTGCGCTCGAAAACCGACAGCGAAGTGATCAAGGCTTTGCTCAACGTGGCCGATTCGCGCTTTCAGCAAGGTTTGCTGGAACGGGCGAAGAAAGCCGGCAAGCTCGAAGTTGATTACCAGATACCGGAGCAATACCGTCAGAACCTGCCGGAAAAACTCGAAGAGAAGCTGGCTGAGTGCAAGAAACAAGGATTGTTTCCCGCGTTCCCGCTCGGCTGCGATCTGACCGAAGACGAACTCAAGCTCGGCAAGGCACTCAAGGGCGTGAAAGCGCGCGCAGCGGCCGGCAAGCTGCGCGCGATGCTGGATGCGTGGAAGGTGAAGGAAATTCCAGCCAGCGCAAAACCCTATCTGGAGCGCATGCAACTGACGCAGCCGCAAACGCTGCAGGATAAGATCGTACAAAAGCTGCTCGTGCTGGAACTGCAGACGACCGGAGCGATTTGATCATGGCCAAGGCGATAACCCTGACTACTCTACAAATCGTGCCGGGCAAACGCATCGTCGAGCACTACGGCCTGGTCTGCGGCAGTACCATCCGCGCCAAACACATCGGCCGCGATCTCGCCGCCGGCTTCAAGAACATTTTCGGCGGCGAGTTGAAGGGCTATACCGAATTGCTGCAGGAGTCGCGCGACGAGGCGACCGCGCGCATGGTCGAACAGGCCGCGCAGCTCGGCGCCAATGCCGTCCTCAACGTGCAATACGGCACTTCAGCCGTGGCGCCGGGGGCAGCCGAACTATTCGCTTACGGCACCGCGGTAAAGGTGGAGTAGCGCGAGTAGCGCACGGCCGGATGCGAGCAGAGACGCCCGATGGAAAACTACATTGACCTGATCGTTTTTCTAGCCTTGCTGGCGGCGGGCTATGTGTTTGGCAGCATTGCCGAGAGTCAGCATTATCGCTCGATCCGGCAGCGCGAAAAGGCTTTTCTGCGCATCGCCGCAGTACCGTCGGAAATTATCCCCTCGGGTCGCTTCGAGACCGTCGGCATGGTCTGCGGCAATGTCGTGATCTCGGTGGACTACTTCAAGCGCTTCACCGCCGCGCTGCGGAATCTGACCGGCGGCCGGGTGAGCGCTTATGAAACCCTGCTCGACCGCGCCCGCCGCGAGGCGGTGCTGCGCATGAAGGATGCCGCGCGCCGGCAGCGCGCCGATATGGTGCTGAATATGCGTCTGGAAACCTCCGCGGTCGGCAGTCAGCAAAGCTCGCGGCAAGGCATCGCCTGTGTGGAAGTGCTGGCTTACGGCACTGCAGTAAAACGGATCAGCGTTTGAGTTACGTTCCAAAACTTCCGGACGACCGCGTCAATATTCCACAGCAGCATCCGCTAATCGATCTGGCGGTGTTGCTGACCGGCGCGCTCGCGGTGGTATTGGGAATTTACTGGCTGCTCGGTGTGGCGGTGAATTATGCGGTGGACCGGCTACCCGCCGGTTTCGAACAGCGGCTGGCGGCGAAAATCGATTTTCCCGCGGACGAGGACAGCAAGCCGGATCCGCGCGAACCCGCAGCGCAGGCGGTGCTAGCCAAGCTGCTCCGCCGGTTGCCGGCAATGGCTTACCCTTTTCGCCTCAGCGTCGCGGACGATGCGCAGGTCAATGCTTTCGCCGTCCCCGGCGGTCACATCGTGTTATTGCGCGGCTTGCTCGATGCCGTGCGTTCGGAGAATGAGCTGGCGATGGTGCTGAGTCATGAGCTCGGACACTATGCCCAGCGCGATCATCTGCGAGCGCTCGGCCGCGGTCTGGTGTTGGCGGTCTTGTCCGCCGTGTTATTGGGTCAGGACAGCGCGCTCAGCGGAGTGGCGCAGGGTTCCTTAGGCGTGGCGCATGCGAACTATAGCCGCGGTCAGGAAGCGAGTGCGGATCGTTACGGCATCGAGTTGCTGCAAAAGACTTACGGTCATGTCGGCGGCGCAACGGATTTCTTTGAACGTCTGGCCGTCGAAGACGGCAACAAACATGGACCCACCTGGTTATCCTCACATCCGCTGTCGGCGGCGCGGGTGCGCGAACTACGCGCCCATATACTGACCCGACGCTACCCTGAAAAAACCAAGCTGCCCTGGCCGCCGTAGGCTGTCTTTTTAGCGTTTAGTCTGCTTCCGGCTCAGACCAGTGGACGGCGTCGCCGCCGGTGCCCAGCGCTGCGAAGTCGAACAGCTCACGATCTGCAAGCTGCGAAGGCTTCACGTTTTGCAGCGCGCGGAAAATATTCTCGATGCGGCCGGGATGTTTGCGTTGCCAGTCCTGCAGCATCTGCTTGATCTGCTTGCGTTGCGCGCCTTCCTGCGAGCCGCAGAGCAGGCAGGGGATGATCGGAAACTGCCGATGCTCGGCCCAGGCGGCGATGTCTTCCTCTTCGCAGTAAGCCAGCGGCCGGATCACGATGTGCTGGCCGTCGTCGCTTTGCAGCTTGGGCGGCATGGCCTTGAGCGCGCCGCCGTGGAACAGGTTGAGAAAAAGAGTTTCGACGATGTCGTCGCGGTGATGGCCGAGCGCGATTTTGTTAAAACCATTCTCCTGCGCGTAGCGATATAGCGCGCCGCGGCGCAAGCGCGAACACAGCCCGCATAGGGTCTTGCCTTCCGGAATCACGCGCTTGACCACCGAATAGGTGTCCTGCTCGATGACCTGATAGGGCACGCCGCGGGCTTTCAGGTAGTCCGGCAAGGCGTGGGCGGGGAAATTTGGCTGCTTCTGATCGAGGTTCACCGCCACCAGCTCGAATTCAACCGGCGCGGCCTCGCGCAGCATCAGCAGTACGTCGAGCAGGGTGTAGGAATCCTTGCCACCCGACAGACAAACCATCACGCGGTCACCGGGCGCGATCATGCGGTAGTCCTGAATGGCCTGGCCCACCAGGCGGCGCAGGCGCTTCTGCAGCTTGTTGATTTCAAGCTGGCTTTTACGGTTGAGGATTTGCGCAGGTACGGGCATGGCGAACTCCAGGGGAGCGTATTGTGCCAGAGCGTATCCGCCACCCCAAAGAGCAACAAACAGCTATCGGCTCAGTATGCCGCTTAACCTTTGTGCTCGTCATTCCGGCGCAGGCCGGAATCCAGTCTTTTCAATCCCATGGACACCGGCCTGCGCCGGTGTGACGGCGAACTAAGACACTACCAGACACCACCTCAAAGTTCGGGTTTTTGCGCGATAAAAAAACCCCGAATCGTCGCCGGATCGGGGTTGCGCCAGTTTGATCTTCCAGTTACGGGATCGGGATGGCGATGTCGGTGACGACCGCGCCGCCGCCGATGACGCCGGCGTTGAAGGCCTGGCCGCTGAGCAGATTCACCCGGAATAGCGTCGAGTTGGCGGTGCCATCAACACTCATCAAGGCGGCGTTATCGCTGGCGCCGACCCGCACGATGTCGAAGCCGATTTGATTGCCCAGGGTGACGCCCGTCGGTCCGACCGGCACCAGGGTGCCGTCGTTGGGCGGATTCTGCGTGGCTACCGAGTCGTCAACCGTGTTCACCACGAATAGCGTCGTGGCCGCCACAACGCCCGAGACGCTATTGGTATAGCCGGCGCCCACGAGCTGCGGCGTGCCGGGATTAATCAGGCCGTCCGTGATCGTCAAGCAGTTGTTGTTTGTGTCAGGCGTGACGTTCACGCGCAGATTGTCGCGGTTGCTGCCCACGATCCGCAGCCGATCCGGTACCGGGTTGAAATCCAGGCTGTACTGGGCTGTGCCGCTCAGTGCCGTAAAAGCTGGCGCGCCGGTGATATCGGCCGGGTCGGCGATCAGCGTGCAGACAAAAGTCGCTGCGCCGGTGGCAGGCACAACGGTGTACAGCCGTCCGTCGCTGGCCAGCGCGTAGAACGCGCCGGTGGCGGGGCGGAAGTCGATGCCCAGAATGCTGGGTGTGCCGGTCAGGCCCGTGATGGCGACGCCGTTGGCGCCATTGGCGACGATGCCCGGCGCGTTCGCGGCGAACTGTACCAGCCGCGGGCTGGTTCCCGCCGTGACGCCGAACACGTTGCCGGCGAAGTCAGGCGCCGCGGCCGCAGTCGTGGTGGTGAAGGTATCGCTGACACCGCCCACCGTAAGCGCGGTATTGACCGCTGCGGTCGGCGCGTTGGCGGAGCTATGACGCACGCAGACCGTTTCACTGTTATTCACGGTGCCATTGGCGCTGGTAAAGCTTGCGGTGCAGCCGATGCTGTACTCGCCGCCAGTGACCGCAATCGGCGTCGGCGCTGAAATGCCGGTAATGGTCACGGTGTTGGAGACCTGCGGCATGTTCTGGCCGACATTGGTTCTGTCGGTGAACGTGAAGGCGTCCGGGGTGCTATCGCCGGTGGTGGAGGTAAAGGTGTCGGACACGCCGCCGACCGTTAATACCGTGTCAACCGCCGTGCTGGCCGCCGCGGCCGAGGTATGGCGTACGCAAACCGTCTGGCCGTTGGTGATGGTGCCGGCGGTGGAAACGAAAGTAGCGGTGCAGCCGACGCTATAGGTGCCGCCCGTGACCGTGACCGGGGCCGCGGTACCGATGCCGGAAATCGTTACCGCGTTCGAAGTGCGGACGGTGTTTTGCGCAACATTGGGCTGATCAACAAACGTGAACGCGTCCGGCTGGGTGTCCGCGGTCGTGCTGGTAAAGACGTCGGAGACCGAACCTATCGTTACCGTTGTGTTGACCGGGGTATTTATGGTGGTGGCGGAAGTGTGGCGGGCGCACACGAACTGCCCACTAGTGATCGTGCCCGCGGTGCTGACGAAGGTCGAGCCGCAAGTGGTGGCGCTGCTGCCGATTGCATAAGTGCCGCCACTCACCGAGATCGGGAGCGGCACGTTGATTCCGGTAATAGCCACTGGAGCGGAAGTTTGCTGCGCATTGAGGGCGACATTGTTCAGATCAACGAACGCGAACGCGGCTGGAATATTGGCCACATCGTCGCCGACATCATCTTTACAGGCGCCCAACACCAAGGCGCTGCTAATGGCAAGCAGGCGCAGAACCAGCAACCGCGTAGTCATGACTTTCCTCTCCCTCGAATTTCTGTGATTTGACCCTATTCGTGCCACCAAGAATCTTGCATTTATGTAACAGAATTATGACGAGGCCCCCGCAAGGCGGCGGCGAGGGGCTGGCGTTTCCTTTAGCTACGGCTGGCGCAAGCTCGCCGGCTTAAGCTATCTTGCGTCTGACATCGTGGATTGCCCTTAAGGACCCGTCAATGCGGAACAAGGCCGGCTACCTCTTTCTTGTGGTTATGGCTTGGGGCGGTGCTGCTCTGGCCGATGTCGCGCTCGAGTACCAGGATCGCTCCGGCGGTAAGAAGGGGCAGAGCGGCGATTTAGAGTTTTTGATCACCCCGAAAGGCGCCCGCATCAACTCGGCCGAAGGCTGGCTGCTGTTCGATCCGGCGACCAGGCACGTCTTCATGGTCAAGGACTCCGACAAGACCTATACCGAGTTGGATCCGGACCAGCTGGAGGCGCTCGGCAAGCAGGTGGGCGTGCTGTCCGAGCAGGCACGCGCCATGATTCAAATGCTGCCGCCGGATCAGCGCGCGCAGGCGGAAAAATATCTGACGCCGCAAAAACCGGTCGCGGTGCGATACCGCGAAACCGGCGGCACGCGCAAGGTAAACGGTTATCCCTGTCGCGACGGGGAAATGCTGCAGGCCGACAAGAAAATCGCGAAGCTGTGCGTCGCCACGCCGCAGGCGGTGGGCCTCAAGGAAGGGGAGCAAAAAGTGCTGGACCAGATGTTCGTGGCACTGTCCAAGTTACAAAGCACGGCCAGCCAGTTTGCGGTCACGCCGATGCCGAATCTGACGCAGTTCGGCGGCGTACCGGTGGAGGCGGTAGATTTGCAGCATGGCCGTATGCAGCAGTTGAGCAAGGTTTCCACGAGTAGCTTGTCGCCGGATTTGTTCGTCGTTCCGGCTAGCTACACCAGAAAGGAGCTCAGCCTCCCCAAGCTGACGCAGTAGCGGATTTTCAACTAGCGACTGGCCTCAATCAGACTGGGCTAAGCCGGCAATTTCCGGTATCTTTCATGGTTTTACACCCCCACCGGATCGATTATCCGCACCCAGCGACCGCCACAACAAATTCCTGACCGCTGGCCCGCGCGGCGGCGTCACCAGACCCTCTCATGAGCATCAAGATCGGAATTCCTAAAGAAACCGCCGCCAACGAGCGGCGGGTAGCACTGACGCCGGCAGTTATTGCGAAGCTCACCAAGCTCGGCGTGGCGCTGCAACTGGAGCGGGGTGCGGGCGCCGCCAGCCGTATTCCGGACAGCGCTTATCAAGGCGTGCAGATTGTGGACAACGCCTACGCCGGCGCTGACATCGTGTTCAAGGTGCAGCCGCCGACGCTGGCGGAAGTGAATCGGCTGCGGGAAGGCGGCGTGTTGTTCAGCTTCATCTACGCGCATCGGGCGGTCGAAGTGGTCAAGGCGCTGCGTGACCGCAAAATCACCTGTTTCGCGATGGAACTGGTGCCGCGCATTTCCCGCGCGCAGGCGCTGGATGCCTTGTCGTCGCAGGCCACGCTGGCGGGTTATTACGGCGCGCTGCTCGGCGCGACCCAGCTTGCGCGCATCCTGCCGATGATGACCACCGCGGTGGGCTCGATCCGCCCGGCCAAGACTTTGGTGATGGGTCTGGGTGTGGCTGGCTTGCAGGCGGTTGCCACGGCGCGGCGCCTGGGCAGCATGGTCGAAAGCTACGACGTGCGACCGGAAACCAAGGAGCAGGCTGAGTCGCTCGGCGCCAAATTCGTGGACACCGGCGTGGATGCACGCGGCCAGGGCGGTTATGCCCGCGAGCTGACGCAGGAAGAAAAGGACAAGGTCGCAGCGGTGCTGACCAAGCACATCCAGCAGGCAGACCTGATTATCACCACGGCCGCCATTCCGGGCCGGCCTTCGCCCAAGCTGATCAATAAAGCGCAGGTGGACGGCATGAAGGCTGGCGCCGTGATCGTGGATCTTGCCGCCGAAGGCGGCGGCAACTGCGAATACACCAAGCCGGGGGAAACCATTCAGATTGGCAACGTCACGATCGTTGCGCCGCTGAATGCGCCGTCGCTACTGGGCGAGCACGCCAGCGAGCTATACGCCAAGAACCTGCTCAATTACGTCGAGCTGATCGTCAAGGACGGCCAACTCAATCTGAACTGGGAAGACGAAGTCGTTGCCAAGGGCGTGCTCACGCATGCCGGCGAGATCAAGAACGAAGCGGCTAAGAAGGCCGTGGAAGGATGAAATCCCCCGGCCGCTACGCGTCCGCCCCCTTTATCAAAGGCGGCAGCGACCCGAGCAGCGCGAGGGGAGCGGGGGATTTTAGGAGCTGACCATGGACGCCACTACCACAATCACGGGCTTTGTCGCCCTCTACATCTTCATGCTCGCGGCTTTCGCCGGCTACGAAATCATCGGGCGGGTGCCGGCGATTCTACATACGCCGCTGATGTCCGGTTCCAACTTCATCCACGGCGTGGTGGTGGTCGGCGCGATGTATACGCTGGCGAATGCGCACAGCGTGCTGGAGCAGGTGCTCGGCTTCGCCGGCGTCCTGTTAGGTGCGGGTAATGCAGCGGGCGGTTATGTGGTGACCGAACGCATGCTCCGCATGTTCAAGTCGTCCAAGACGGAACCGAAGAAGTGACGCACCGCGTCAGCGTGCGTCATCTCGTGCAAGCCCCACATAGGGGGCGCGACACGGGATCCAGAGAAAACACTCGATTCCTCCCGGCGAAAGCCGGGATTGCGCCGGAATGACCAGCGACAAGGCATAGTCATGAACTACGTGAATCTCGTAATCCAGGCCAGCTACTTCGCGGCCGCTTTCCTGTTTATTTTTGGTTTGAAACGCATGTCCTCGCCGGTGACGGCGCGCGGCGGCATCGTGTGGGCCGGTGCCGGCATGGTGGTGGCGGTGCTGGTGAGTCTGGCTTTTGCCGATCCGGAGAATCCCAAGTTCGTCCAGAATCTTTCGCTGATCGTCATTGCGCTCGTGATCGGCAACGCCTGGGCCTGGTGGCAGGGCAAGCGCGTGCCGATGACCTCGATGCCGCAAATGGTGGCCTGGTTCAACGGTATGGGCGGCGGTGCCGCCGCATTGATCGCGGCCTCCGAACTGTATAGCGCGCATGCCCAAGGCTATATGCAGCAGTCGCTGGCCTTGCTCGGCCTTTTGATCGGCGCTGTTTCTTTTTCAGGCAGCGTCGTCGCCTGGGCCAAGCTTGAAGGCAAGATGCAGAGGAGCATCCGCTTCAAGGGCCAGAAAATCTTCAATGCGCTGGTGCTGGTGGCGACGCTGTTCGTGGGCCTGTCACTACTAGCGTGGCTGACGGATTTCAAAGTCACCTTGTTCTTCATCGGCGCGCTGGCCTTCGGCGTGCTGATGACGGTGCCGATCGGCGGCGCCGATATGCCGGTGGTCATCTCGCTGTACAACGCCTTCACCGGCATGGCGGTCGGCCTCGAAGGTTTCGTGCTGCAAAACCCGGCCATGATCATCGCCGGCGTGCTGGTCGGCTCGGCCGGTACCCTGCTAACGCTGCTGATGGCCAGAGCGATGAATCGTTCACTGGCCAATATTCTGTTCTCCAACTTCGGCGAAACGGACGTCGCTGGCGGCGAAGTCACGGGCACCATGAAGCCGGCCGAAGCTTCGGACGCCGCGGTGCAGATGAAATACGCGAGCAAAGTCATTATCGCGCCGGGCTATGGCCTCGCGGTCGCGCAAGCCCAGCACAAACTCTACGAGTTCGTGAAACTGCTGCAGGCCGAGGGTGTGGATGTGAAGTTCGCGATCCATCCCGTTGCGGGCCGCATGCCCGGCCACATGAACGTGCTGCTGGCCGAGGCCGGCGTGCCCTACGACATCATTCACGACATGGAAGACGTCAACGGCGAGTTCAAGGAAGCCGATGTCGCCATCGTGGTCGGCGCCAACGACACGGTGAATCCGGCGGCGCGCACCAACAAGTCCAGTCCGATTTACGGCATGCCGATTCTGAACGTGGACCAGGCCAAGCAGGTCTATGTGATCAAGCGCGGCCAGGGCAAAGGTTATTCCGGTGTGGAGAATGAACTGTTCTTTGCCGACAACTGCAACCTGGTTTACGGCGATGCGCAGAAGGTGATGGTCTCGATGATCCAGTCGCTGAAAGAACTGGGCTAGAGCCGGCTGCGCGCGGGCATCTCGGGCTTGCGCGCTGCTCGCAATCCTCATTTACGACCAAAGTAAACTCCGGTTGCTGCGCTGCGTGCGCGCTCAACCTGCCTAGCGCTCGCTCAGCTCTGGGCGAGGTCTGATTCATTCTTCTGCTGTCATTCCGGCGGAGGCCGGAATCCAGGCTTTTCAAAGCGCTAGACACCGGCTTTCGCCGGTGTGACGAATTGTTCGAGTTCAAAGAAACTGCCGCGAGACGGTTTTTTTTGTCTGTCGGGTTGACGGCGGCTAGCGCGCTAGGTCAACTAGCACCATGGAGCTGACAAACCAGTTGATTCTGCTGGCCGGCGTGCTGTTCATCATCAGCATTCTGGCCACGGTGGTTTCACCGCGTGTCGGTGCGCCGCTGCTGCTGGTATTTCTGATCATCGGCATGCTCGCGGGTGAAAACGGGCCGGGCGGCATCCAGTTCAACAACTATCCACTCGCCAACCTGGCGGCGACCGCCGCATTGGCGGTGGTGCTGTTCGACGGCGGCATGCGTACGCGCATCGAGGATTTCCGCGTGGGTTTGCGGCCGGCGCTGGCGCTGGCGACGCTGGGCGTGGTGCTGACCTTCTTGATTGTTGGCGCGTTTGCCCGCTGGCTGCTGGACTTGTCCTGGGCGGAAGGCCTGCTGCTCGGCGCCATCGTCGCCTCGACCGACGCGGCCGCCACGTTCTCGCTGCTGCAGACCAGCGGCGTCACGCTCAACCAGCGCGTCTCGGCGACACTCGAAATTGAGTCCGGCACCAACGATCCCGTGGCCATCTTCCTGACTCTGGGTGTGATCGGCTTCATGCAGGCCGGGACTGCGTGGTCGCTGCTTGACCCGTTGTGGCTGCTGACTCTGCAATTCGGCCTCGGTGCCGCCTTCGGTATTTACGGCGGCCGGCTGCTGGTCTACGCGCTGAATCGGCTTGAGCTGGCGGAGTCGCTATACCCCTTGTTCGCGCTATTCGGTGGACTTTTGATTTTCGGCATCACGGCCGTGTTCGAAGGCAGCGGCTTTCTGGCCGTGTATCTGGCGGGCCTCACCTTGGGCAACCGGCGCGTGCACGGCGCTGCGGCCATCCGCCGTTTCCACGACGGCATCACCTGGATGAGCCAGATCGGCATGTTCCTGATTCTCGGCCTGCTGGCAACGCCCAGCGATCTGCTGCCGGTTGCGGCGCCGGCCCTGCTGGTTGCGCTGGTGCTGATTCTGGTGGCACGGCCGCTGGCGGTATGGCTCTGCCTCTGGCCCTTCCGCTTTCCGCCGCGGGAAAAGTTCTACGTGTCCTGGATCGGGCTGCGCGGCACGGTACCGATTGTGCTCGCGACTTTCCCCTGGGTTTTTGGTCTCGAAAACGCGGCGCTTTATTTCAATATCACCTTCTTCATTGTGCTGGTATCGCTGGTCCTGCAGGGCTGGACCGCGGTGCCGCTGGCACGCTGGCTCGACCTTGACGTTCCGGACACGTCGGTGCGGGTAAGGCGCGTGGATTTTGATCTGCCCGGAAGTCATGCACACGAGATTGTCAGTTACCGCGTTGCGCCGGACAGCGGCGTGCGCGGGCTGCGCCTTAAGGAACTGTCCTTGCCGGAAACCGCGCGCGTGGTCAGCGTGGTGCGGCGCGGCCTGGTGCAGCCCTACCGCGAATGGGGCGTGCTGCAGGAAGGCGATCACGTTTCGCTGCTGGCCGAACAGGACGAGTTGTCGGCGCTGGATGTTTTGTTCGAGCGCAAGCCGCAGCGTGAGGCGCGCACCGAGGCCGATCGGCAACGCTTCTTCGGCGATTTTCCGATCGAGCCCGGAGCGCCGCTGCAGGCGCTGGCCGACATCTACAACCTGGAGCTGCCGCCGGACGCGCGCGGCGCCACGGTCGCGGACTACATCATGCGCGTGCTGCCGCGGCCGGTGGTCGGTGATCGCTTGAAACTCGGCGAGGTCAGTTTGGTCGTAAAAGAAATGGAGGAGGGCCGTATCGTCGAAGTGGGTCTGCACCTCGGTAGCGACTGAAGCGCCGTTGAGCGCAGCCTATGCACGCTGATCCGCTTAGCGCGGCGGCGGCCCGCGCCGCAGCTCGGGCGGCAACAGGCTGCGGCAATCCAGGTCTTCGCCGGCGCGCTTGCGCTGGTGGCAGTTCTTGATCGCCGCGCGTTGTTCCGGCGGCAGTTGCATGAAGGCTTTGCGCCGCTCGCGGATGCGGGTCTGTTCTTCTGGCGGTAGCGATTTGAACTGCTCGCGGCGCGTGCGGATGCGCTCGCGTTGCTCCGGCGTCATCTGTTCCCACCGCTCCATGCGCTGCGTCGCGCGGGCGCGCTGTTCCGGTGTCATGTCCTGCCAGCGTTCGGCGCGTTGCAGCAGATGTTGCTTGCGCTCCGCCGGCAGCTCGCTCCACCGGGGTTTAACCGGTTCGAGCGCCTTTTGCTGTGTCGGGCTGAGTTCGTCCCAGCGCGGATTGTCCGCGTCGCTCCAGGCCGGGATGCTGAACAACAACGCGAGCAGAGCGCAGATGAGATACCGCTTGTTTTTCACGCCCAAGCTCCGCTTCCCGCCGCACTGACCGGCGCCTCAGTATCGGTCTGCGTGTCTTCCAGCCATTCGTAGAACTCTAAATCCTCGTATAAATCCAGCGCTTCCTCGTCGGAATCGTCGACATAGGCGAGCTCCCAAACCTCGCTATCTGCGGGCGGTGCGCCGGGTATTTGCACTGTCAGCGTCCACGCGAGAGTAATCGCAGCGGCCAAGCCAAAGCCACCCGCCGTCAGCCACCAGCGGATTCTGGCGGGTGCTGACTGCGCCTGCGCCACGGCCCGTTTCCGCGCCGCGCGCAGTCGCGCGACAGTCAACTCATCGAGAGCTGACGCACTGGCTTCAAGCTTCTCGCGCAGCGCGCGCGCGAAATGCTGATCGCTTTGTTCCTGATCGCTCATGGCCAATAACCCTTCAGTTGCGTGCGCAGCCTGTGCAAGGCGCGCGAGAGGTGGGTTTTCACGCTGCCATCGCTTACGCCCATCGCCCGCGCGGTGTCCGCCACATCGAGCCCTTCCCAGATGCGCAGACGAAAAGCCTGATGCTGCCGCTCGGGCAAGCCGCGCAAAGCGGCTTCCAGTTTTTGCATGGCCAGTCCCTGAGCGAAGCTGTCGCTGGGGTCGGGCTGGCCGTCGGCCGCCTGCGGCAATCCATCCGGCGACTCGGAAGTCTCGTCATCCTGCGCCGTGTTCATCACGAAC
Source organism: Nevskiales bacterium (assembly GCA_050740255.1). GTDB lineage: Bacteria > Pseudomonadota > Gammaproteobacteria > Nevskiales > JBOICV01 > JBOICV01. Next base: position 75,377 of record JBOICV010000176.1, read on the forward strand.
AACTGGCGGTGACGTTTTTGCTGACGATGCCAGTCGGTGATGCGATTTTCCAGAATGCGAAAGAACAGTGGCCGCCATTCCGCCCCCGGCCGCTGCGCGTAACGGCGCGCGAGTTGCAGCATACTGTCCTGCACCAGATCTAAGGCCATGTCGCGTTCACCAGTGGCGATTTGCGCCATGCGGAAAGCGCGCCGTTCAACGCCCGCGAGAAAGGCATCAAGCTGCGCATGCGGAGTTCCTGTCATGCGCCCAACGGGCGTGCCAGCATGGCCGGATCAATCGCGGTCGCGGCGCTCGTGCCGGCGCTCGATGCGATCGCCCTTGCGATCCAGGCGCGCATCTACCCGATCACCCTTGCGGTCGAGCCGGGCATCCACGCGATCGCCCTTACGGTCGAGGTGTTCAGCCGCCTGTTCATGGCCATTGGCTTCGGCCCGTTCGGAGGCGCGGTCGAGGCGAGCGTCAACGCGGTCGCCTTTGTGGTCCAGCCGGTTTTCAATCCGGTCACCCTTGCGGTCGAAATGCTCTTCAGCGCGATCACCGGCGTCCGCCAGGGCGTTGCCGCCGCAAGCGAGTCCCAGTGCACCGACCGCGATGATGGTCCATTTATTGAACTGCTGCATGAGGTTGTCTCCTTGGATCGGGATGACCCATAAGCCCATAACGCCTGGCGATACGGGAGGTTGACAGCTTTTATATAGGGCGTGCCCGCTGGTGATTGCGTGATCACTTATACACACGGAGGCGGCCGGGCGCGCCACCGCAGGCCAAGGCTGCAAAACCGCTATCCTGGCTTCACGAAATTATGTAACTCAATGATTTAATATGAGATTATGCTAGGTATGGGCCTACAAAGCCTCATTTCATATAGGTTTCAGCCCGATGACAGAGGGGAGCGGCGAATCTATCCCCAGTCTTATCCACAGGGAGCGAAGGCTTAAACGCCACTGCTAGAGTAGCCGATGCTTTTTTCTGGCCAAATTTTGCGCATCGCGGTGGATGCGCCGCTGTACGGCTTGTTTGACTACCTCCCGCCGCCGGGTTGCGACTTGAGTCGGCTGCGACCCGGTATTCGTCTGAGTCTGCCCTTTGGCCGCGGCCGGCGGCTGGGCGTGCTGGTCGAATTAGCCGACCAGTCAGCGCTGCCTTCGTCACGCCTGCGCCGCGCGCAGGCCGTGCTCGACACCGAACCGATAGTGGATACCCATCTGCTGGGGCTGTGCCGTTGGATCGCGGACTACTACCACCATCCCTTGGGTGAGGTCCTGGTCAATGCTTTGCCGGTGGCTTTGCGTCAGGGCAAAAGCGCCGGGCAGAAACCGCTGCGAATCTGGCAGCTTAACGAATCGGCGAAGACGCTCACGCCCGAGGTTTTGCGCCGCGCGCCCAAACAGGCCGCGCTGCTGCGCTATCTGATCGAACAAGACGGCAGCGTTGAGACTACGGAACTGAACGCAAATTTTTCGCGCGCCAGCGCCTTGCTGGCGGAGATGGCGGCAAAAAACTGGATCAGCCGGGTAAGCAAACCCGCCGCCCCGGCAGCGCCCGCCACCGGCGGCACCGCGCCGCTGCTGAATCCCGCGCAAAGTGAAGCGCTCGCCGAAATGCGCCGTCAACCCAATCGCTTTGGGGTGGTCTTGCTGGACGGCGTCACCGGCAGCGGCAAAACCGAAGTGTTTCTCGAGGCTGTGCACGACACCTTGATGCAGGGTTTGCAGGCGCTGGTGCTGGTGCCGGAAATAGGCCTGACGCCCGCTTTGCTGAGCCGCTTTCGCGCGCGGCTTGGTGCCGGGGTCGGCGTGCTGCACTCCGGCCTGGCGGAAGGTGAACGCCTGGCCGTATGGCAGGCGGCACGCGAGGGGCGGCTGCGAGCGCTGATCGGTACGCGTTCCGCGGTGCTGGCGCCGCTGCCGCGGCTTGGGCTCATCGTGGTGGACGAAGAGCACGACGCTTCCTACAAACAGCAGGAAGGCTTGCGCTATCACGCCCGCGATGTCGCCGTGCGCCGCGCGCAGATGCTGGATATTCCTCTTATCTTGAGCTCTGCGACGCCCGCGCTTGAAACCCTGCACAACACCGCCCGCGGCCGTTACCGGCGGGTCCAGCTCAAGGAGCGCGCGCGCGGCGCGCAGCCGCCGCGTTTGCGCATCATTGATCTGCGGGGTCAGGGCCTGCGAGAAGGCTTGTCCGCGCCGCTGATCGCCGCGCTAAAAGGCAATCTGGATGAGGGCAATCAGGCTCTGCTGTTTCTTAACCGGCGCGGCTTCGCCCCGGCGCTGCAATGCCACAGTTGTGGTCATGTTGCCGCTTGCCCGCGTTGCGACGCGCCGCTCACCTGGCATCGGCGGGCGGAGCGCCTGCGCTGCCATCACTGCGGCGCCGATCAGCCTCTGCCGCAGGCCTGTCCCGATTGTGCGGCACAGGAATGGCTGCCAATGGGCGAGGGCACGGAGCGCATCGAGTCCGCACTGGCGGACTTGTTCCCGCGGGCCAGTCTGGCGCGGGTGGATCGCGACACCACGCGTCGCAAAGGCGCCTTGGCCGGCATGCTCGATGCCGCCGCGGCGCGCCGCACCGATATCCTGATCGGCACGCAAATGCTCGCCAAAGGCCACGACTTGCCGGCGATCACCCTGGTCGCAGTGCTCAACGCGGACGGCGGTCTGTTCAGCACGGATTTCCGGGCGGCCGAGCGCCTCGGCCAACTCATCACCCAGGTGGCCGGTCGCGCCGGCCGTGGCGATAAAGCAGGCGTAGTCCTGATTCAGACCCACCAGCCCGATCATCCGCTGCTCCAACAACTACTGACGGGCAGCTACGCGGATTTCGCCCAGGCGCTATCTGCGCAGCGCAGCGCGGCGCAATTGCCGCCCTACGGTCATCTGGCGCTGCTGCGGGCTGAATCAACGCAGTCCACCGCGGCGCTGGCGTTTCTCGGCGCTGCCGCCGCGCGCGCGCAGAACAATGCCCCAGTCGATGTTCCAGTGCAGATATGGGGACCGGTGCCGTCACCGCGCGAGCGCGTCGCGGGCCGTTATCGCGCCCAGTTGTTGCTGCAGTCAGGCAGCCGGCCGGGGCTGCATCGGCTGCTGGGCAATTGGGTAACACAGCTGGCTGATTTGCCCGGCGCGCGGCAAGTACGCTGGTCGCTCGATGTGGATCCGCAAGACCTCAGTTGAACTGTGCGCTAGGAAGTGAGTCCGCTACAATCGCCGCCTTTCCGCGCGCCGCCCCTGCATGAAATCCCAGTTGCAAGCCTTGCTTGCCGAAACGCTCGCCCGGCTTGCGGTCGGCGAACTAGCGGGCGTTCAGTTGCCGGCGGAAATTCCAGTCGAGCGCACGCGCGACAGTGCGCACGGTGACTTCGCCAGCAATATTGCCCTGGGTCTGGCTAAATCCTCAGGCCGCAAGCCGGTTGAGCTGGCCAAGCTGATCCAGCGTGCACTGCCGGCCTCCGCGCTGATCCGGGAAGTGAAAATCGCCGGCCCCGGTTTCATCAATTTCTTCCTCACTCCGGCGGCGCAGTTTGCGGTTTTGGCGCAGATTCTCGATCTCGGCGCGGTCTATGGCCGTGCGCCGGCGAATAGCCGCGATTCCATCCTGATCGAGTTCGTATCCGCCAATCCCACCGGCCCCTTGCATGTCGGTCACGGCCGCGGCGCGGCTTACGGCGACTCGCTGGCGAATCTGCTGGAGGCCGCAGGGCATAAAGTTACGCGCGAATACTACGTCAATGACGCTGGCCGGCAGGTGGACGTGCTCGCCGTCAGCGTATGGCTTCAGTATCTGGAGCTGTTTGGCGAAGTCGTTCCTTTCCCGAACCGTGGCTACCCCGCCGATTACGTCCGGGTCATTGCCGAGCAACTGAAATCCCAGCAGCGCGACAGCTTCCGGCGTGTGGCGGGAGAAGTGGCGCAGAACCTGCCGGC
>JBOICV010000177.1:0-1018 GCA_050740255.1 Nevskiales bacterium
CGGCCAGCGGCGGTGCTGCCAGCAACGGGCCAATGATCGAAACGCGCAGCCGCGCCCAGCGATCGCGTGGTGGCGAAACAGGGGTCGAGATCAAAACGGTCTCCCATTGAGGCGGCACGGAGCTGCCACCGATGGGAACGCAGGCTATGCAGCCGCCATCACATCGACCATTCGCATCCTCTGCGGGAACTCAGTGGCCATGCCGCGGCGTGACCACGCAGCGGACGGTGAGCGGAGAAAGAAACACCAGCAATCGCAACAACGCCTGCTCTGCCGGACCGACAAAGCACACCAGCAGACTGGCCGGAAACAGATGGACATCCGGGGGCGGCATGAAGCGCGCGCCGGCGGCCTGCCACAGCGGGGTTTGCGGGAACTGCGTCGTCCACCATTGCCGCCAACGGCGCAAAGTGCGCCGCGGCACCTGCAACCACGCGCACAACCGCGCTGCCGCCGGCATGCCCTCGAGCGCGCGCGTCGACATCAACACCACAGCCAGCATCACGTACACGCGCCGGCCCAGAAAGCGCACCGACATCGAGGTCGAACGCTTGCGGCAGCGGCTACAGCAGAAACTCAGGCGCGAGCAAAAATCAGCGCGTTCCGCAGGCGAACAGCCCCGAGGCTTACGCGGATAGTCGGCCCGATGCAGCAGGCTGCCACACCGACATCCGGCAGCACGCGTTTTCGCGGCGAGCTCCTGATCGATGCGCAGCAACACTTGAACGAAACTGCGGTCTTGCGAAAGGCGCCATGACACAATCGATCAGTCTCTGTACCTGGTAGTTCAGAGACTCCTCCAACGGGAGCTTTGTTCAAGCTCCCCGAGGGGGATCACCAACCCAACATCACGCTGTGTGATCGCCACAGCGTTGAATGCCATCGAGAGCGCTGACCGTGCTCACCAGGGCGGTCGGCGTTCACGGCGACCCGCGTCTCGTTTGAGCAAAGCGAACCACAGAACGCGACGTGGACCGGAAGCAACGGGCGAAAGCGCGCGCAAGTCACGATCCGCGGC
>JBOICV010000178.1:0-29246 GCA_050740255.1 Nevskiales bacterium
GGGTCGGGGTGAGGGGCATCATTCCCGCGACGGCGGGAATCTTCTCCCTCCTGCAACCAGAACCCATGCCGGAATTGTATGAAATATGTAGTTTCTTAGTAAATAATTGTGTATAGTAATTTACTAATGAATACAAATTTACAAGGTCAAATCGTACCTGCATCCGCCGCAGCCGAACAGGCGGTGCTCAGCGGTGCGGTATTGCGTGCCGCCTCTATCCTCGATTTGTCACAGAAAACGCTGGCCGAAATTCTCGGCACCAGCCCGGCGCAAATGACCCGTCTGGCGCAGGGCAAGGCGCAACTCAACCCCGCCGACAAGACCGGTGAGTTGGCGCTCCTGTTCGTACGAATTTTTCGCAGCCTCGACGCCATAACCGGTAGCGACGACACAGCCTCGCGCTCCTGGCTGCAGGCGGAGAACTTGGATCTGCGCGGGGTGCCGCTGGACTTGATTAAGACAGTGCAAGGACTGGTGCATGTCTGCGCGTATCTGGACAGCGCGCGCGCTCGCCACTGAGAAGCGCGCGTTCGAGGGCAAGGCCTGGCGTGCAGTCGAGGCCCAGCACATCGCCTCGACTCTGCGTCTGGTGGATTCCGGTCTGCGCGGCGCCCAGGCTTTGCTGGAAGAGATGCTGGAACGCAGTAAGCCAGGGTCCTCAGTAGCGAAGCTGGACTATCTGTTGACCACACCCTTTCGTTATCCGAGCGCGATGGGCTCGCGCTTCGGCGAGCCGGGCCAGTTCGGCTATTGGTATGGCGCCTTGGCCTGCCGCACCGCGCTGGCGGAACGGGCTTACTGGATGTGGCGCTTCTGGCAGGCAGCGCCGACCGCGCAGCGCTCTCGAAATGCCGTGGCGCTGACATTGTTTCAAGCTGCGCTGCGTACGAAACAGGCGCTCGACCTGACCCGGCCGCCACTCGAGAGCGCCCGCAAGAGCTGGATCGATCCGATGGATTACACCGCCACCCGCAAGCTGGCCAGCGAAGCGCGCAAGGCTGGTATGCAACTGATGCTGTACGAGTCAGTGCGCGACCCCGAACACGCGCCCGCGCTCGTGGTCTTCAACCCGCAGGCATTTTCACGCGGTAAACCGAGCGCGTATCAGACCTGGTTTGCGTATGTAAGTGCGACTGGCGCGGCGGTGAGTCGGACCGGCGAGCAGGAACGGCATGAATTCCAGTTCCCATGAGCATTTTTGCGGTTTGGAAGCCGCGCCGACAAGCTATGATTGACTCGCGCCTACGATTCTATAATACTAGTATTATGAATACGAAAGCGGCGGTGCAACGGCTCTCGGCTCTGGCGCAGGACACGCGCTTAGCTATCTTCCGGTTACTGGTACAAAAGGGCCCCGCCGGCCTTTGTGTCGGCGACATCGGCGACAAGCTGAAAGTAGCGCCGGCCACGCTCTCCTTCCATCTCAAGGAACTCACACACGCCGGACTGATAAGGGCTAGTCAGGAGGGTCGGTTCATCTACTACGCTCCCGACTTCAAGGTCATGAATTCGCTACTTGCTTACCTCACCGAGAACTGTTGCGGCGGGCGCGACTGCGCGCCGGTCTGCGAACCCAGGCAAAAAGCGGCATAACCGATGGCGCAAGTGACGTACAACGTCCTGTTTCTCTGCACCGGCAATTCTGCTCGCAGCATCATGGCGGAAGCCCTGCTCAATACGCTCGGCAAGGGCCGGTTCAAGGCCTACAGCGCGGGCAGTTTCCCGACTGGCACAGTGAATCCGCTCGCCATTGAGTTGGTGCAGTCCACGGGTTACGCGATAGACAATTTACGTAGCAAGAGCTGGGATGAGTTCGTCCAATCCGGCGCCCCTAAGATGGACTTCATCTTCACCGTCTGCGACAAGGCAGCGGGTGAGACCTGCCCGGTGTGGCCTGGTCAACCCGTTTCGGCGCACTAGGGCTTTGAAGACCCAGCCGCCGAACAGGGATCCGATGCCAAGAAAAAAGAAATCTTCGAGAAGGTGTTCAAGGAGATCAAGCGCCGCATCCAGCTCCTTCTGGCGCTGCCTATAGATCATATCGACCGCATGTCGCTGCAAAACGAACTGCGCTCGGTCGCTTACCGATAGACCGTGATTTCCCGACGCGCAATTGCCGAGCTGATCGGTACCGCGATGCTGCTCGCGGCGATAGTAGGATCGGGCATCATGGCCGAACGCCTGGCGGATGGAAACGAAGCGCTTGCCTTGCTGGCTAACTCGTTAGCGACCGGCGGGGCGCTAATCGCCATATTGCTGACCGTAGGTCCCATTTCGGGTGCCCACCTGAACCCGATGGTCAGTTTTGCGCTGGCCGCGCAGGGTGCTTTTAGCTGGCGTGATGTGCCCGCCTATTGGGTGGCGCAGCTACTGGGTGCGTTACTAGGGGTGCTCGCTGCGCACGCAATGTTTGGCCTGCCGCTCATTGAAATCTCGACCAAAGCGAGGGCGGGTTTACCCCTCGTATGGAGCGAGTTTGTCGCAACATTGGGATTGCTGTCGGTTGTCTTGCTCGGACTGCGCCAGCGCACCGAAGCCGTGCCTTATGCCGTGGCAGCTTATATCACCGCCGCCTACTGGTTTACCGCTTCGACTTCATTCGCCAACCCGGCGGTTACAGTTGCGCGAGCACTGACGGACACGTTTACCGGTATCCGGCCGTTCGACGTTCCGAATTTCGTGCTCGGTCAAGTCGGGGGTACTTTAGCCGCACTGTTGCTGCTGCGATCTGACTACAAGATTCCTGAATAGGATCGAAAGCTGACACTCATGCTGGGCTAGAGTCAAAATCTGCAGTCAGGCCGCTCTGATCTTCTTCTTAGCCGGCGCGATCTGCGACAACTGCGCCAGAAAGCGACCGGTGTAAGAAGTCGGATGCCGCGCGATATCCTCCGGCTGGCCGACGGCAAGCACCGTCCCGCCGCCGTCGCCGCCCTCCGGGCCCAGGTCAACTACCCAGTCGGCGGTCTTGATCACGTCGAGATTGTGCTCGATCACGATCACGGTATTGCCGTGATCGCGCAACCGATGCAGCACGCCGAGCAGTTGCGCGATGTCGTGAAAGTGCAGGCCGGTGGTGGGTTCGTCAAGGATGTAAAGCGTGCGGCCGGTGTCGCGCCGGGATAATTCTTTCGCCAGCTTGATGCGTTGCGCCTCGCCGCCGGAAAGGGTGGTCGCGTTCTGCCCGAGCTTGATATAGGACAGACCGACATCCATCAGGGTCTGCAGCTTGATCGCCAGGCTCGGCACGGCGCTGAAGAAGGCGAGCGCGTCCTCAACCGTAAGCTCCAGCACTTCATTGACGCTCTTGCCCTTGTAGCGGATCTCGAGCGTCTCGCGGTTGTAGCGTTTGCCATGGCAGACGTCGCAGGTGACGTAGATGTCCGGCAGAAAGTGCATCTCGACCTTGATGACGCCGTCGCCCTGGCAGGCTTCGCAGCGCCCACCCTTGACGTTGAACGAGAAGCGGCCGGCTTCGTAGCCGCGCGCGCGACTCCGGCACCGCGGAGAATAACTCGCGGATCGGCGTGAACAGACCGGTGTAGGTCGCCGGATTCGAGCGCGGCGTGCGGCCGATGGGGGCCTGATCAATATCAATGACTTTATCGAGCTGTTCGAGCCCGCTGAGATCGTCGAAGGGCGCGGCCTTGGTGGACGCGCCGTTCAGATCGAAGGCAGCCTGTGCGTAAAGCGTGTCGTTGATCAGCGTGGACTTGCCCGAACCGGAGACGCCGGTGATGCAGGTCATCAGCCCGATGGGAATCTCGACTTCCACGTTCTTGAGATTATTGCCGCGCGCGCCCTTGAGCTTAAGCACGCGCTTCGAGTCGAATTGGGTGCGCAGCGGCGGCACTGTTATATGCCGTTTGCCGGAAAGATACTGGCCCGTGATCGAGCGGGGACTACGCTCGATGTCCCCGGCGCTGCCCTGGGCGACGACTTCGCCGCCGTGCACGCCGGCGCCCGGCCCGATGTCCAGTAAATGATCCGCGGCGCGGATGGCTTCCTCGTCGTGCTCGACCACAATCACGGTGTTGCCGAGATCGCGCAAGCGCGTGAGCGTGTCCAACAGGCGCCGGTTGTCGCGCTGGTGCAGGCCTATGGAGGGCTCGTCGAGTACATACATGACCCCCACCAGACCCGCGCCGATTTGCGAGGCAAGCCGGATGCGCTGAGCTTCGCCGCCGGAGAGGGTTTCGGCGCTACGGGCGAGGCTCAAGTATTCCAGGCCGACGTTGCCGAGGAAATCCAGACGCTGGCGGATTTCCTTGAGAATGGGCGCGGCGATCTCGCCACGATGACCGGGCAGCTTGAGTTCCGCCGCCCATTGCCGCGAGTGCGCAATGGAATGCCGGGATAGCTCCGGCAGAGGGGTATCACCCACATACACATGCCGCGCGCTGCGGTTCAGGCGCGCGCCGCCGCATTCGGGGCAGGGCTGGTCGCCCAGATACTTGGCGAGTTCCTCGCGCACGATTTCCGAATCGGTTTCGCGATAGCGCCGCTCGAGATTGGGCAGGATGCCCTCGAAGGGGTAGCGCTGGCGTCGCCGCTCGAAACGCGCACCGGGAAAATTGAAGGTGATTTTCTCGCCCGCGCTGCCCTGTAACAGCACCTGCTGGATTTTCTGCGGGAGCTGTTCGAAGGGCGTATTCACGTCGAAGCCGTAGTGCTCGGCCAGCCCCTGAATCAGCGAGAAGTAATAGGCATTGCGCTTGTCCCAGCCGCGGATCGCACCGCTGGCCAGCGACAACTCCGCGTGTGCGACCACGCGCGCCGCGTCGAACACCGAGCGGGTGCCGATGCCATCGCAGGCCGGGCAGGCGCCGTGCGGGCTGTTGAAAGAGAACAGCCGCGGTTCCAGCTCCGCCAGCGAGTAACCGCAATGCGGGCAGGCAAACTTGGCCGAGAACACGATCGGCTCGGACTTGTCGTCGTCGAGGCGGCGCAATTGCAGCATGCCGTCCGCAATCTTGAGTCCGGTTTCAAAGGATTCCGACAGGCGTTGCTTGAAACCCTGTTCACTAGCGCCGTCGCCGGCGCGGGGACGTACCTTGAAGCGGTCAATGACCACTTCGATATCGTGCTTGAGTTTGGGATTAAGCCTGGGCGCGGCATCCAGGTCGTACAACTTGCCGTCCACGCGCGCGCGCACGAAACCCTGGCCGCGCATCTGCTCGAACACCTCGCGATACTCGCCTTTACGGCCCTGAATCAGCGGCGCCAGCAGCATCCAGCCCGATTCCGGCGGCAGGGCCAGCACCTGATCCACCATTTGCGAGATCGTCTGCGCGTTCAACTCGACGCCGTGGTCCGGGCAGCGCGGAATGCCGGTGCGCGCGTAGAGCAGACGCAGATAGTCATAAATCTCGGTCACAGTGCCGACGGTGGAACGCGGATTATGCGAGGTGGATTTCTGCTCGATCGAGATGGCGGGCGACAAGCCCTCGATCTGGTCCACGTCCGGCTTTTCCATGATGGACAGGAACTGCCGGGCGTAGGCCGAGAGTGATTCCACGTAGCGGCGCTGGCCTTCGGCGTACAGGGTGTCGAAGGCGAGCGAAGACTTGCCCGAGCCGGACAGGCCGGTGATGACGATGAGCTTGTCGCGCGGCAGCTCAAGCGAGATGTTCTTGAGATTGTGCGTGCGTGCGCCGCGGATGGTGATCTTGTCCATGAGGCTTGGAGCCGGCAAAAGCAAACTTGCTACTATAACGCCTCAGAATGTCCCGCTGAAAACCCCAATTCCTCCAGGCAGATGAACCCGACCGAACTGCGCGCCGCGCTCGGCCTGGCGCTGGTGTTTGTGCTGCGCCTGCTAGGCCTGTTCATGGTCTTGCCGGTGTTTGCGCTGTACGCCCGCGATCTGGCCGATGTGACGCCGACCCGGCTTGGCCTGGCGCTTGGGGTATATGGGCTCACCCAGGCACTATTGCAAGCCCCGATGGGCTTGCTGTCCGACCGGCTCGGCCGCAAGCCCGTGATCGCCGCGGGTACGGGTGTGTTCGTGCTCGGCAGCGTGATCGCGGGCGCGGCACAGGATGTGGATTGGGTCATCATCGGCCGCGCGCTGCAGGGCGCGGGCGCCGTCGGCGCCGCCACCAGCGCGCTGCTGGCCGACATGACGCGCGAATCCCAGCGCACCAAGGCGATGGCCTTGCTGGGTATCTGCATTGGCCTGACGTTTCTGCTGGCGCTGGTGCTGGGACCGCTATTGCAGGGCAGCTTGGGTGTATCAGGGATGTTTTACCTGAGTGCGGGTCTGGGCTTGGTCTGTCTGCCGCTGCTGTACTTTTGGGTGCCACCGGCGCCGGCCTTGCCGACGCGACTTGAGGGTGATGTGTGGGCCGATGTGCGAGCCGTGCTGAGCGATCCTGCCTTGCTCCGGCTCGATGCCGGCATCTTCATCCAGCATGCCCTGCTCACCGCGCTATTCGTCGCCGTGCCGATCGCCTTGCACGACACCGCGGGCCTGGAGCAATCCGCTCACTGGCAGATTTATCTGCCGGTGCTGCTGCTGTCGCTTGGTGGAACGCTTCCTTTATATCTGCTGGGCGAAAACTGGGGTCGGCCGCAGCTTGCGCTGGGGATAGCCATCGTTCTGCTCGCGCTGTCGCAGCTTGGCCTGCTGGTGTTTCACGCCGATGTGTCGAGCATCGGCGCGATGCTGGTGTTGTTTTTTGCCGGGTTCAACCTGCTGGAGGCGACCCTGCCTTCGCTGGTCTCGAAAGCCGCGCCGATGCAGCGCCGTGGCACCGCGCTTGGGATTTTTTCCAGCCTGCAATTCCTCGGTATTTTCTGTGGAGGCCTCTTAGGCGGAGCCTTGCTAGGCCCTTTTGGGGTACAAGGGATTTTCGCTGCCGGCGCCGTCCTTGCGCTGCTCTGGCTGGGCTTCGCAATTCCGCAGCGTCCCAGGTCGCTATAATCCCCGTTTCGCCCAGAACCCAATAGAAGGAGCAGCCATGGCGCGCGGCGTCAACAAAGTGATTTTGATAGGCAATCTGGGTAAAGACCCGGAGATCCGCTACTTTCCGAGCGGCGACTCCGTGTGCAATGTATCCATCGCGACGACCGACACCTGGAGCGACAAGCAGTCCGGCGAGAAGAAAGAACATACGGAATGGCATAACTTGGTCTTTCGGAAAAAAATGGCTGAAATCGTTGCGCAATACCTGAAGAAGGGCTCGAAGATTTACGTCGAGGGCAGTATTCGCAGCCGCAAATGGCAGGACAAAGAAGGCAAGGACCGCTATATCACTGAAATCCAGGTCCAGGACATGCAAATGCTGGACGGCAAGCCCGGTGGCGCCAGCACCGCCGCGATGGACGATCATCGGCCCGCCTCCTCAGGCGGCGGCAAACCGCCGGCGGCTGCCGCTGACGGCCCGATGGATGACGATATTCCGTTCTGATCGCCCCCGCTCTTATAGACAATCACCATGCGCGCTATCGTTTGCAAACAATTCGGTCCGCCCGAACAACTGGTGTTGGAGGACGTACCGGCACCGGCCAAGCTTGCGCCCGGCGATGTACATATCCGGGTGCACGCGGTCGGTGTGAATTTTCCGGATACGCTGATCATCCAGGGCAAATACCAGTTCCGCGCCGAACCGCCGTTTACTCCGGGCGGTGAGGTGGCGGGCGAAGTGCTTGCGGTGGGCGAGAAGGTCAAGCAATTCAAGCCCGGCGACAGAGTGGTGACCGTGCAAACCCATGGCGGCCTTGCCGAAGAGATGGTTTGCACTGCGATGGGCGTGCTGCCGGCGCCGGCCGGCATGGACTATGTCGAGGCCGCGGCCTATCCGATGGCCTACGGCACTTCCTATTACGCGCTCAAACAACGCGGCCGGCTCAAAGCCGGCGAAACCTTGCTGGTGCTGGGCGCGGCCGGCGGCGTGGGACTCACCGCGGTGGAGTTGGGCAAGCTGATGGGCGCGCGAGTGATTGCGGCGGCAAGCTCCGATGAAAAACTGGCCGTGTGCAAGCAGCAGGGCGCGGACGAAGTCATCAATTACGCCAGGGAAGATTTGAAAGAACGGGTCAAGGCGCTGACCAAGGGCCAGGGCGCGGACGTGATTTACGACCCGGTCGGCGGCGATTTCACGCAGACCAGCCTGTCCTGCATCAACTGGGACGGCCGGCTGCTGGTGATCGGTTTTGCTTCCGGCCCCATTCCTTCCATCGCCGCCAACCGCCTGCTGCTCAAAAGCTGCTCGCTGGTTGGCGTGTTCTGGGGTGCTTCAATGATGCGTGAGCCGCAGGCCAATATGGAGAATTTTCGCCAGCTTGCCCAGTGGCATGCCGAGGGCAAGTTGAAGCCGCATGTGTCGAAGACCTATGAGCTCAAAGATGCGTCGCAAGCCCTGAGCGACATGCTCGCGCGCAAGGCCACCGGCAAGCTGGTCGTGAAGGTGCGCTGATGTCAGCCTCCGCTGCACCCAAGGCCCCGCCTTCGATGAAAGTATTCGTCCAGACCTGGGGCTGCCAGATGAACGAATACGATTCCAGCAAGATGGTGGACGTGCTCGCCAGGGCCGAAGGCACGGTGCGCACTACCACGCCGGAAGACGCCGACATCCTGCTGCTCAACACCTGTTCGGTGCGCGAGAAGGCGCAGGAGAAAGTATTTTCCGATCTGGGTCGTTTTCGTGAGCTGAAGCAGGCGCGGCCCGGGTTGATTATCGGCGTCGGCGGCTGTGTTGCCTCACAGGAGGGCGCGGCCATTCGTGCGCGCGCGCCATACGTGGACGTGATTTTCGGACCACAGACCCTGCACCGCCTGCCGGAAATGCTGCGGGAGCTTCGTCGCACGGGCAAGCCCCAGATTGACATCAGCTTCCCGGAGATCGAGAAGTTCGATCATCTGCCGCCGCCGCGCAAGGAAGGTCCGACCGCGCTCGTGTCGGTGATGGAGGGTTGCTCCAAGTACTGCACTTTCTGCGTCGTGCCTTACACGCGCGGCGAAGAAGTGTCGCGGCCGTTTGCGGATGTGTTGCGCGAAGTCATGCAGCAGGAAGAGCAGGGCGTACGCGAAATCACGCTGCTCGGCCAGAACGTCAATGCCTACCGCGGACAGTTACCTCGGGGCGGCAAGGCGGATCTGGCGCTGCTGATTCAGGTCATCGCGCAGCTCGACGGTATCCAGCGCATCCGCTTCACCACCTCGCACCCGCTTGAGTTCGACGACCGACTGATTGACACCTACGCGCAACAGCCCAAGCTCGCCAACCACCTGCATCTGCCGGTGCAGTCGGGTTCGGATCGGGTGCTCGGCATGATGAAGCGCGGCCACACACGCGCGGACTACCTCGCGAAGCTGGCGAAGCTGCGCGCGGCACGGCCGGACATTTCGCTGTCGAGTGATTTCATCGTCGGTTTCCCGGGCGAGAGCGAGGAAGACTTCGCCGCAACCATGGATTTGATCGAGCGCGTGCGTTTCGATCACGCCTATAGTTTCCTGTATAGCCCACGACCCGGCACGCCGGCGGCCAAGCTGGTGGATCGAATTCCGCTGAGCGAAAAGGAGCGGCGGCTGGCGCTGGTGCAGGCGCGCGTGCAGGAATTCGGCCGGGAATATGCGCAGAAACTGGTCGGCACGGTGCAGCCGGTGCTGGTCGAGCGCCACGCGAGGAAAAACGTGGCCGAACTGGCCGGACGCACGGGCTGCAACCGGGTGGTGAATTTTCCGGGCCCCGAAAAACTGGTGGGCCAGTTTGTGGACGTACTCATTACCGAGGTGCGGCCGAATTCGCTGCGCGGGCGTCTCGATCTTCCAGAACAGCAGGCCGCCTGAGCAACACTTCGCCTTGACCGCTGCTCCCGCTGTCGAATTCGATCTGGAACCCGCCAGCACGGCGCGCCTGGCCAATCTCTGCGGCCCGCTGGACGAACATCTGCGCCATATCGAACAACGCCTGGGCGTCGAAATTCACAACCGCGGCGCGCATTTCCGGGTGCTGGGTCCGGCCGAGGGCGCGCGTGAGACCAAGCGTCTGCTGAAACGCCTGTATAACGATGCGGGGCACACGCCGCTCACGCGCGAAGAAGTGCATCTGGCACTGCAGGAAGCAGCAGCCAAGCTGGTGCTGGAACCCGCAGTTGAAGCGGGCGCCACCGACGAAATCGTCATCAAGACCCGCCGCGGCATTGTGCGCGGCCGCGGCGCGCATCAGCAGCACTACTTAAAGCAAATCCGTGAGAGTGATCTGAGCTTCGGCATCGGCCCGGCGGGTACCGGCAAGACTTATCTGGCGGTGGCCAGCGCGGTGCATGCGCTGGAACGCGATGAAGTACGGCGGCTGGTGCTGGTGCGCCCGGCGGTGGAGGCAGGCGAGCGACTTGGCTTTCTGCCCGGCGATCTGGCGGAGAAAATTGATCCCTATCTGCGGCCGCTGTTTGACGCGCTGTACGAAATGCTGGGCTTCGAGCAGATCGCGCGGCTGATTGAGCGCAACGTGATCGAAGTGGCGCCGCTGGCCTTCATGCGCGGCCGCACCTTGAATGAATCCTTTGTGATTCTGGATGAAGCACAGAACACGACCATCGAGCAGATGAAGATGTTTCTCACGCGTATCGGCTTCGGCTCGACTGCAGTGGTCACCGGTGATATCACCCAGAGCGACCTGCCCAAATCCGAGCGCTCCGGCCTGAAACATTGTGTCGAGGTGCTGAAAGGCGTGCCGGGTATCAGCCTGACCTGGTTCGACAAGGCGGATGTAGTGCGCCATCCGTTGGTACAGCGCATCGTGCAGGCCTATGAGGAATACGAGGCGCAGGACGGCGCTGCACCCAAGCCGTGAACCCGGTCCGTATCACGCGCGTCAGCCGTAGCAAAAACTTGCCTTCCAACAGGCAGTTACAGCATTGGGTGGCGGCGGTATTGAAACGCTGCAAGCGAGCTGAGATTGGCCTTGGGATACGTCTGGTCGGTGCGGCGGAAAGCCAGCGCCTGAATGCGCGTTATCGCGGGAAAGACGGCCCGACCAATGTGCTATCGTTTCCCTGCGATCTCGCCGTGCCCGAAGCAGCGCCCTGGCTGGGCGACGTTGTGATCTGTGCGCCGGTAGTGGCGCGTGAGGCGCGGACGCAGGGTAAGAATGTGGTGAACCACTGGGCGCACATGGTGGTGCACGGCGTGCTGCACTTGCTGGGTCACGACCATATCCGGTCGCGCCAGGCGGCCCGCATGGAAGCGCTGGAGCGGCGCATCCTCGCCGACTTGAAAATTCCCGATCCCTACGAATAAGCCGCGTAATGAGCGAAGAGCCGGATAAAGAGTCAGACAAGAAAACCAAAGGCCCGACTGGCAGCGTTGCCCCGCGCAAACGGGTGCGCGCCAAACCTAAACCGGCCGGGGGTAAGCCCGCCGAGATTGCGCCGGAGAGTACCGACACCTGGGTGCGCAAGCTCGGCCGCAGCCTGAGCGGCGCGCCGAAGACCCGCGAAGAAATTCTGGAGCTGCTCAAGGAAGCGCAGCAGGAGGCGGTGTTGGACGCGGACGCGCTGGGCATGATTCAGGGTGTGCTGCAGGTCGGCGACATCCAGGTGCGCGACATCATGGTGCCGCGTTCGCAAATGATCGTGCTGGAGCGCGATGCGCCACCGCAGGAACTGCTGCCGCAATTGATTCAATCCGGCCACTCGCGTTATCCGGTGATTGGCGAGAACAAGGATGAAGTGGTCGGCATCCTGCTGGCCAAGGACTTGCTGCGCCTCGCGCTCGCCAGCGAAGAAGGCGAGGGCAGTGTCGATATCCGCGAGGTGCTGCGGCCGGCGGTGTTTGTGCCGGAAAGCAAGCGCTTGAATGTACTGCTGAAAGAATTCCGCTCCAGCCGCAACCACATGGCGGTGGTGGTTGATGAATACGGCGGCGTGGCCGGACTGGTCACCATCGAGGACGTACTGGAGCAAATCGTCGGCGAGATCGAAGATGAATATGATGAGGCCGAAGGCGCGTTCGTGCTGCGTCAGGACAAGGAGCGCTATCAGGTGCGCGCACTCACGCCCATCAGCGAGTTCAACCGCTACTTCAACTCCGATTTCTCGGACGCGGAATTCGACACCATCGGCGGGCTGGTCATGCATGAGTTCGGCCACATGCCCAAGCGTGGTGAGAGCACGGCGATCGGGCGTTTCCTGTTCAATGTCCAGCGCGCCGACAGCCGCCGCATTCACCTGCTGCAGGTCACGGTGATGCCGGAGTCGCCCAAGACCTCAGAGTAGGTTGCGGATGCTGCTGCGTTGCGCCGCCGCCCTGTTGCTGGGCGGCCTTGCCACCCTCGGGTTTGCCCCCTACCACTGGCCCGCGCTCACGCTGGTCGGTTTTTTCGGCCTGCTGGAGTTATGGCGCGCTGCAACCCCAGGCCGCGCGGCACTCTATGGTTTTTGCTTCGGCGCCGCGCATTTCGCCAGCGGCATTTACTGGGTTTTCATCAGCACCTACCGTTATGGCGGCGCACCGGCCTGGCTGTCGGTCTGGCTGGTCATTGTCCTGTCTTGGTACATGGCCTTGTATCCCACGCTGGTCGGATGGTGCACCACGCGCTGGCGTGCCAGCGGCGCCGCGTGCTGGGCCTTGCTGCAGGTGCCGGCGGCCTGGGCGTTTGGCGAACTCGTACGCGGCACGCTGGGCACGGGCTTCCCCTGGCTAAGCCTGGGTTATGCCTGGGTGGACACACCGCTGGCAAAAACGGCGCCGTTCGCCGGCGTGCACGGCATGAGCTGGCTGGCGGTGCTGGCCGCGGCTGCATTGTGGCTGTTGTGGCGCGGCCTGAAGCGCGAGCGCTGGATCGCGATCATCGCGCTAGGCGTAACAGCGCTGTCGGCGCTGCTACTGCCTTCGCCATTGCGCTGGACCGAACCGATAGCGGAACCGCTCGCGGTGGGTATCGTGCAGGGCAATATTCCGCAGCAACTGAAATGGGACCGCGGCGCGCGAGCGCAGATCAAGCAGCGTTATCTTGAACTCAGCGAGACTTTGGAAGGCGCGCAGCTGATTGTCTGGCCCGAGGTAGCGATTCCGGCGTCCTACGACGAGGAACAATTGTTCCTCGAACAAACCGCGCAGTGGGCGCAGGCCCGCAATCAAACACTGCTGGCCGGCGTGCTGTGGCGCAGTGGTGCGACCCTGTACAACACCGTGCTGGCGCTGGGCGCAGGACAGGGCGACGGCGTGTTTTACCTGAAACGTCACCTGGTGCCCTTCGGCGAATTTTTCCCGATACCGGATTTTCTGCGCCTGATCATGCAGGGTTTGGATCTGGACTACGGTGATTTCACCCACGGGCCGGATGAGCAGCCGCCGATAATCGTCGCCGGGCAGACGCTGGGTGTTTCAATCTGTTTCGAGGACGCCTTCGGCAGCGAGATTCGCCGTCCCCTGCCTCAGGCCAGCGTGCTGGTCACGGTCACCAACGACGGTTGGTTCGATGACTCCTCCGCGCCCTGGCAGCATCTGCAGATCGCACGTCTGCGCGCGATCGAGGCCGGGCGTGAGATTGTGCGGGTGTCCAACCGGGGCGTCAGTGGCGTGATCGGGGCAGACGGAGTATTGCGCGACACCATCGGTTTTCGGGAAACCGGCGCACGGCTGTTACAAGTGCAAGCCAGAGGCGGAGCGACGCCTTATGTTCGCTTCGGCGATTGGCCACTCTGGCTGCTGAGCGGGCTGCTGCTAGCCGGCAGCTTTTGGCTGTCGCGACGCTAGTCCGTTACCATTAGCGCCCTTTTTTCTGCGGCAGCTTCATGGACGCGCAATATCAGCCTGGCAAGATCGAGCAGGCCGCACAAGCGGACTGGGCGGCACAGCGCTCGTTCGACGCTATAGAGGATGCAGCGAAACCCAAGTACTACTGCCTCACGATGCTGCCTTATCCGAGCGGCAAGCTGCACATGGGACATGTGCGCGTTTACACCATCGGCGATGTGATCACGCGATTCCAGCGCATGAATGGCAAGAACGTCCTGCAACCGATGGGCTGGGACGCTTTCGGCCTGCCGGCCGAAAACGCCGCGATCGCGAACCGCGTGCCGCCGGCGCGCTGGACCTACGACAACATCGCCTACATGAAGGGCCAGTTGCAGCGCCTGGGTTTCGCGCTCGACTGGCGCCGGGAACTGGCGACCTGCAAGCCTGAGTACTACCGCTGGAACCAGTGGTTCTTCCTGCGGATGCTGGAAAAAGGCATTGCCTATCTGAAAACCGGCACCGTGAACTGGGACCCCGTCGATCAGACCGTGCTCGCCAACGAGCAGGTGATTGACGGCCGCGGCTGGCGCACCGGCGCACTGGTCGAGAAGCGCGAGATCCCGATGTACTACCTGAACATCACGCGCTATTCCGAGGAGCTGCTCGCCTCACTCGACGCGCTGCCAGGCTGGCCGGAGCAGGTCAAGACCATGCAGCGCAACTGGATCGGCAAGTCGCGCGGCATGGAAATTCATTTTCCAGTTGTTCATCCTCTCCCTTCGGGAGAGGGGCGGGGTGAGGGCGTCTTGAAAGTTTTCACCACCCGTCCCGACACGCTGATGGGGGCAACTTATGTCGCCATCGCGGCGGAGCATCCGCTGGCGCTGGCAGCGGCGAAGAGCGATTCCAAGCTCGCCGCGTTCATTGAGGAGTGCAAACGCGGCGGGGTGGCCGAAGCCGATCTCGCCCTGGCCGAAAAGAAAGGTATGTTGACCGGCCGCTTCGTCTCTCACCCGATCACCGGCGAAAAGCTGCCGCTGTGGATTGCCAATTACGTGCTGACGGGCTACGGCGAAGGCGCGGTGATGGCGGTGCCGGCGCACGATGAGCGTGACTTCGAGTTTGCCACCCAATACGCCTTGCCGATCAAAACCGTGATCCGGCCGGCTGAAATCCCCCCCCACCCCCCTTTACAAAAGGCGGGAGCCCAGAGCGCAGCGACGGCTGGGGGGATTTTGCCTTTCACCGGCTACGGCAGGCTGATCAATTCAGGTGAGTTCGATGGTCTGGATTTCGAGGCCGCTTTCGCTGCGATC
This sequence comes from Nevskiales bacterium, assembly GCA_050740255.1. GTDB lineage: Bacteria > Pseudomonadota > Gammaproteobacteria > Nevskiales > JBOICV01 > JBOICV01. The sequence continues at coordinate 15,004 of JBOICV010000178.1, forward strand.
GAGGCCAGGCTGAAGGCCCAGAATCTGGGCGCGGCGCGGGTGCAGTTTCGGCTGCGCGACTGGGGTATTTCCCGCCAGCGTTACTGGGGTTGTCCGATCCCGATTGTCCATTGTCAGGACTGCGGCGCCGTACCGGTACCCGAAACGGAGCTGCCAGTGGTATTGCCGGAAGATCTCGCGCCGGACGGCAGCGGCAACCCGCTCAACAAGCACGGGGCTTTCCTCAAGGCCGACTGTCCGAAGTGCGGCAAGCCCGCGCGCCGCGAGACCGACACGATGGACACCTTCGTGGATTCCTCGTGGTATTTCATGCGTTATTGCGCGCACGATGCGCCGGCGATGGTGGATGAGCGCGCGCGCTACTGGATGCCGGTGGATCAGTACATCGGCGGCATCGAACACGCGATCCTGCACCTGTTGTATGCGCGCTTCTGGACCAAGGCGATGCGCGACCTCGGGCTGCTCGCGGTGGACGAGCCCTTCAGCAAGCTGCAGACCCAGGGCATGGTGTTGAATCACATCTGGGCACGCCGCCCGACCGAGGGCCGCGTGCAGTATTTCAATCCGGCCGAAATCGAGCCGGCGCGCGATGCGGCAGGACGGATCACGGGTGGCACGCTTGTCAGCGACGGCAAGCCGGTGGCATACGAGGGGCTCGGCACCATGTCCAAGTCGAAGAACAACGGCGTGGATCCGAATGATCTGGTTGGAAAGTACGGCGCCGATACTGTACGTCTGTTCATCATGTTCGCTTCGCCGCCCGAGCAAAGTCTCGAGTGGTCGGATGCCGGTGTCGAGGGCGCGCATCGCTTTCTAAAGCGGCTATGGGCGATGGTGTATCGGCACCTGGCGAGAGGACCGGCGGGCGCGCTGAACCCGGCGGATTTGAGCACTGAGCAGAAGACACTTCGCACCAAAACTCACGCGACTATCGCCAAAGTTAGCGACGATATTAGTCGGCGCTATACGTTCAACACCGCCATCGCCGCCGTGATGGAGCTGGTCAACGCGGTTTACAAATTCGACGATAAAAGCCCTGTCGGCCACGCGGTCGAGCGCGAGGCGGTGGCAGCAGCCATCTTGCTGCTCTCACCCATCGTTCCGCATATCGCGGATGCGCTGTGGCGGGGCCTTGGCCACGCCGAGTCCGTCATCGATGCAGCCTGGCCGCAGGCTGATCCCAGGGCCTTGGCGCGCGACGTCTTGCGTATCGCGGTCCAGGTCAATGGCAAGCTGCGCGGCAATATCGAGATCGCCGCCGATGCCGACGCGGAAGCCGCGCGTCGCGCCGCACTGGCCGATCCGCAGATCGCCAAATTTGTCGGCGAGGCGGTGATTCGCAAAACGGTGTGGGTTCCCGGTAAGCTACTGAACCTCGTCGTCTAAAACATAGCTTTCATGCGCCTCTTCCACTTCGCCCTAGCGCTGTTGCTGCTGGCATCGAGCGCCTGCGGTTTTCAGTTGCAGGGTCAACGCGAGCTCGCGCCGGAGCTGCGGAGCGTGAGCGTGGATTTTCAGGCGAAGTATCAAGTCCTGCAGCCGCCGCTGGTGCGCGCTTTGCGCGAGCGTATTGAACGCCACGGCGGCAATGCAAGCGACATCGAGAACAGTACGCGCCTGCGCATCAGCACACTGGAGGAACGCGTTCTGCTGCTGTCCGTCAATGCTGCAGGGGAGGTGATCGAATACCTTTACACCACCACTGTCGGCTACGAGTTGATCGATGCAGGCAGAATCCGCGTGCCCTATCGCACCTTGTCAGTCAGTCGCGAATATAGCTTCAATAGCCGCGAGGTACTGGCGACCGAGGCCGAGGCCGAGCAACTACGCGCGCAAATGCAGAGTGAGTTGGCTGAGCTGATACTGCTACAACTCGAAGCGGAACTGCATAAGAGCTAAGTACTTTCTGCCGCCCGCGACTGCCGCGCCAGCAGTTGTATCGGGTGCAGTACCGGAATTGTCAGACCGTTTCGCTGCAGTCCGGCGCGCAGATGCAAGGTACACCCGACGTTGCTGCTGACCAAATAATCAGGCTTCAGCTCGTGCAAAGCCGCGATTTTTTTCTCCGCCAACTGGTCCGCGATCGCCGCTTCGCTTAGAAAATAACTGCCGGCGGCGCCGCAACACTGATTGTTCTCGGCTAACGCCAGCACTTCGAGCTGCGGGATGCGCTGCAGCAGGCGGTACGGCGCCGCGGTTTGACGCAATACATTGCGCAGCGTGCACGGGTCCTGAATCGCCGCGCGTGCTGCCAGAGGCGCAAGCTGAAGCTCAGCCGGCCAGACCGAATCCAGAAACTGGCACAAACTCTGGACTTGCTCGGAAAATGGTCCTGCTTGTGGCAATACTAGAGCGTATTCGCGCAGGGTCGCGGTGCAACCCGAGGCGCTGCCAAGGATGGCGTCAAACTTCCCAATGAACGCTTGGAGATTCCGCGCCGCCAACAGCTCCGCTGTGCGTGCATCGCCGTTATGCAGATGCAATGCGCCGCAGCAGGCTTGAGTGGGGGGCACCTGCACTTCATAGCCAAGACGCGTCAGCAAATAGATCGCGTCTTGCAAAACATCCTGTTCAGCGACCTCACTCACGCAGCCCGTGAACAGGGCAACACGGCCCCGTAACGCACCCGCCGGTAACGATTGCTGTGGCAGATCCCGTGGCCGGCGAAGCGGTGGCAGGTAGCCTGCAAGCCGCGCGAGCGGCCCGCGCCGAACGACGGCACGAAACAGCCGCAGAACGCCGAGCCGCTGATAAATCCACAACAGCCAATGCAGGCTGCGGCGCAGTACCGGATCGACCGCCAAAGGCGCGAGCCAACGCAGCACACGTCGCCGCGCCGGCCGCTTCTCGTTCAGCAGTGCGCGTCCGGCGTCAATCAACTGGCCGTATGGCACCTCCGCCGGGCATACCGGCTCGCAGTTGCGGCAGGCGAGGCACTGGTCGAGATGCTGCTCCAGTCGCGGGGACGCCGCGAGCTGACCGGTGGCGAGCCCTTGCATGAGTGCGATGCGGCCACGCGGCGATTCAGCTTCGTCCTGGGTCAGCCGGTAGGTCGGGCAGTGCGGCAGGCAGAGCCCGCATTTGACGCAGCGGTCGGCAAGTTCCAGCGGGAAAGAAAGGGACAAGGCAGCGGGACGTCAGCGGGCAGACACTATAATAACGTTCCCAATGGCGGCTGATTTCCCCTTGCCTTATTACCGGCATCACCTGTTTTTCTGCACCAATCAACGCACCGATGGCCGCGCCTGTTGTGCCGACAAGGATTCCGCGCGCCTGCGGGATTACTGCAAAAAGCAGGTCAAGGAGCGCGGCCTGGCCGGTCCCGGCAAGGTGCGGGTGAATACCGCCGGTTGCATGGACCGCTGCGAGCTGGGGCCGGTACTGGCGGTTTATCCGGAAGGCATCTGGTATAGCTACGTGGATGAAGCGGACCTGGACGAGATCATCCGAGAGCATGTGGAAAAAGGCCGGCCGGTGGTCCGGCTGCGCCTGCCGGATGAACCAGCCAAGTCACAGAAAGACTTGCCAAAAACCCCCTGATTCCGTACTATTCCGCGCCTTTCCACGCGCCCCATTGCCTGGGGCGCGCCCGTTTTTGGGGACACGTTTACGGATATCGTCATGAAGACCTATAGCGCCAAAGCCGGCCAGGTAAAAAGCGACTGGTTTGTGGTGGATGCCGCCGGCAAGACGCTCGGCCGCCTCGCCTCCCAGATCGCCATGCGCCTGCGCGGCAAGCACAAGCCTGAGTTCACCCCGCATATGGACACCGGCGACCACATCGTCGTGATCAATGCCGGCAAGATCAAGGTGACGGGCAAGAAACTGACCGACAAGGTTTATCATCGCTATACCGGCTACATCGGCAACATGCGCCACACCCCGCTCGGTAAATTGCTGCAAACCCACCCCGAGCGCGCTATTGAAATCGCGGTCAAAGGCATGCTGCCCAAGGGCCCGCTGGGTTACGCGATGTTCAGCAAGCTCAAGGTTTATGGCGGCGCGGAACATCCGCACAAAGCACAGCAGCCTCAGAACTGGGCGCTTGATCTTTAGATTACGTACCTGTAACAGAACGCGACAGCCTGTCGCGGATTTCAAAACCAGCCGGATAGATAGCGATGGCCAAGACGAAAGCAGTCCCCACCCACTACGGCACTGGCCGGCGCAAGACTGCGACCGCTCGCGTGTTTCTGAAACCCGGCAAGGGCCAGATTCTGATCAACCGCAAGTCGCTCGACGACTACTTCGGCCGCGAGACCTCGCGCATGATCGTGCGCCAGCCGCTGGAGCTGACCGAATCGCTCATGCGCTTTGACATCAACGTGACGGTTGCCGGTGGCGGCCCCAGCGGCCAGGCCGGCGCGGTGCGCCACGGCATCACCCGCGCGCTGATGGAGTACGACGCCAGCCTGCGCCCTGCATTGCGCACCGCCGGTTTTGTGACGCGCGACGCACGCGAAGTGGAGCGCAAGAAAGTCGGCTTCCACAAAGCCCGCCGCGGCACCCAGTACAGCAAGCGCTAGTTTTTCTTGGCGCGCGAAGGCACGCCGTAGAAAAACTTGCGTCCCGGCGAAAGCCGGGGCCCAGATGCGTAGTCCTGTGCCTTACAATTTCTACTGTTGGGAGATCGTCTAATGGTAGGACAACAGTCTCTGACACTGTTTATCTAGGTTCGAGTCCTAGTCTCCCAGCCAAATAGCAAAACGAAAATATCTGTTCAACGGGACTGCTGAGGGGCTGTGTCCGTCTGCGCCATATTGGTTTTGGCGTCACAGCGCAGGTAGCGCGAAGAATTAAGCCAGGCGGTATCCGGGTAGTAGACAAAAAGGTAGTTGCCGCCCTTAAGCTTATCTATCAGTGGCCGCGCGACTTCTTGCCGTACCGCAGGACAACCGTAGCTGCGCCCGATGCGCCCCACTTTTTTGGCGAAATCCTCGCTCACATAGTCGGCACCGTGAATCACGATCGCGCGGTCCAGCGCATTCTGGTTGATGCCGGCTTCGAGACCTTCGAGGCGTAGCGAGTAGCCGTTATTGCCGTCGTATGACCGGAGGGTGCGGTACAGACCGAGGCTGGACTGGTAGCTCTGCGCCTTATCCGAGAAGGAAACCGCGTAGTTGTCCCCGGAATTGCGGCCGTGCGCCACCAGCTCCTTGAACAGCAATTTTCGGCTGTCCAGATCGAAGATCCACATACGTGCTTCGGTGGACGGCCGGGAATAATCGATGACGGCTAAACGCGTTGCATGTTGCTCGCCGGATTTCTGGGCGCAGTTCATCGCCTCGACTGCAAGACGGATAACAGCAGGATCAGCTTTGGGCGCAACTTGCGCCAGCGACTGCCACAGCGGGGACTCAGCCCGTACCGAAGCCGTCCCAGCCGCCAACAAATGAATGCCTAACGCGTAAGCCGTTGATTTAAGCAGGCAAAATCCCTCTTTCCGCGCGTATTGTATGCGATCGTGCGCAATACGAGGTCCGCTTGCCGCAACCGGTGCCGATCCTACTGGCCTACTGGACTGTGAACTTGCACGAGGATGGCCGCATCGCCTACAAGCCTGACGTGTATGGGCTCGATGCGCCTACGCTGCAAGCCTTGGACTCCGCGTAAGCCGAGAGCGACAGATGCGCCTGTCCCATAAAATCAAGCAGCTGTCCGACCGTATCATGTCCGGGCCTGATCACAATCCCTAGCATCGCGCTGGCGGTGATGGCGACCGCCGCATTCGGCCGACGTTGCTTTGCGCGACGTGGTTTAATCGCAACGAAATTTGACCGGAAACTCGGGAGGGCACTTGGGAGCAGGGGGAATGGATCTTGCGCTTGCAAAGCAGGCGCTGGAAACCGGTATCAAGTTCGTCGCCAATAGCGGCTTGCGGGTGGTGGAGCTGCGGCGCGGCTATGTGAAGTGCCTGATGCCCTTCGCCGGCAACGGCAACCATATCGGCACCATGTACGCGGGTTCGCTGTTCACGGTGGCGGAGATTCCGGGTGGCGCGCTCTTTCTGTCGAGCTTCGATGTCACGCGTTATGTTCCCATCGTCAAGGAGATGACGATGCGGTTCCTGAAGCCGGCCAAGGGCGATGTAACCGTCGAAATTGCGCTGGATGACGTTCGTATAGCAGCGATAGCGGCCGAAGCCGATGAAAAAGGCAAGGCGGAGTTCGTGCTGGATGGCGAACTCAAGACCGCCGACGGCACGGTGGTGGCGATGAGCCACGGCGTCTATCAGCTACGCTCGACGCAACCGATACGTAAAGCCTAGAAACGAGTCCACAGATCGGCCAATACCGCTAGCTACCGGCGATCGGCAAATTCCGGCTGAGCATCGTCAAGAGCCGATGCTTGGTCGGAATCACCCATTGCTCCTTGAGCTTGGCGGATAACAGCCCTGCCGCTTCAAGTTCGTCGCACAAATGCATTTGATGGGCGAGATCGAACAAATCGAGCTGGTAAGTGAATAGTCCATCATCGCCCACCGTGATGAAGGAAACACCTGGCGTCTGGTAGTGGCTGCCGTCGGGCCGCCGGCCCGGTCCGCGGTTCCACCAGTGCGTGATGATTTGATTGCCATGCGTGGTGTAGCGCTCGATCGGGAAACTCCAGCCCTCCCAGCCGACCATCATGTCGCGGCCATAGTGGGTGGCGCGGATCTCGTCGCGGTTGCGGGCATGGACCCGCAGGGTGCCGGCGTACTCACAGAGATACTCGCAGTTCTGCGCGTAAAACTCGTCGGCGATCCAGCCCCATTCATTGCGCCGGGCCGCCTCAGTGAACGCAGCCGTCAGGGCGGCAGCTTTGGCTTCGATCTGATCAGGTGCAAGCGGCATGGCGGATTTTCCTTTGTTCATCTTTTTTGGCGTGGTTCCCAGGTCTTGTCGCACCAGCGGAGTTTCCGTCGGCGGCTGACTTGTTTGAGCGCCCATTCATATTGATAAGCGCGGACTTTAGTCATGCAGCGCCGAATACGCAGCATGCGCACACCGCGGCGGGCGCGGGTGTAGCCGCAGCCGCCGGTCTGATGCTCAGCCAGGCGACGCCTGGGATCCTTGGTGACGCCGGTATACAAGGAACCATCGTCGCATTCAAGGACATATACGTACCAGCAGTCGGCCAGAATAATCTCCCGCGCGTTTACCCGATTATGACGCGAACAACGCCGGCCAGATTGCTTCGTCGCTGGCGCTCCTCGCAATGACACTCCCTTCGATACGCTCAGGACAAACTTGTCATCGCGAGGGCACTTGTACCCGCGGCGATCTCGTCTTTGGTAGAGCTAAGACGCCACTCGAGAAGCGCGTCAATGCGAGCCTACAGAACCGGTAAGATCGGAACAAGGTCTCAAGACTCGACTCATCCTTTTGACTTAAGGAAGCATCCGCATGAAATACACGGAAGCCGTCAAAAAAATTCTCGCCGGTATGGCGCTGGTTCTATTCGCCGGCATGGCTGGCGCCGCGCCGGCCCCGCGCTCGCCGACGCCGGACTCCATTGACGCGCCGTTTCGGATGACCACGGTCGCCAAGGGCCTGGAGCATCCCTGGGGTCTCGTGTTCCTGCCGGACGGCCGGATGTTGGTGACCGAGCGCCCCGGGCGCTTGCGCATCATCGGGAAGAACGGAGCGATATCGGAGCCGTTGTCGGGCGCACCGAAGGTGTATGCCAGCGGCCAGGGCGGATTGCTGGATGTGGCGCTGTCGCCGGATTTTTCGAAAGACAAATTGGTATACCTGTCGTATGCCGAGCCCGGTAAAGGTGGCGCCGGCACCGCCGTGGCGCGCGCACGGCTGGCTGAACAGAAACTGGAACGGCTCGAAGTGATCTGGCGACAGACGCCCAAGGTGCAGGGGCCTAACCACTGGGGTTCACGCCTGACCTTCGCCGGCGACGGGACGTTATTCATCACCACCGGCGACCGCTACAAGCTCAAGGAACTGGCACAGGACCTTTCAACCACCATCGGCAAGGTCGTCAGACTCAACGCGGACGGCTCGATTCCCAAAGACAACCCCTTGGTCGGCCGCAAAGGCGTGCTTCCGGAAATCTGGTCCTACGGCCACCGGAATATTCAGGCGGCAGCGCTGGAACCCGGAACGAATCGGCTCTGGACGGTGATGCACGGCGCGCGCGGTGGCGATGAGCTGGATCAACCGCAGGCCGGTCGCAACTACGGCTGGCCGGTGATTACCTATGGGCGCGACTATACGGGTTTCAAGATCGGCGAGGGCACCGAGAAGGAAGGCATGGAGCAGCCGGTTTATTACTGGGACCCGGTGATCGCGCCTTCCGGCGCGCTGTTCTACACCGGTGACCAGTTTCCCGCGTGGAAGGGCGATCTCTTCGTCGGCTCACTCAATCCGGGCCTGCTGGTGCGCCTGCGTCTGCGAGACAACCGCGTCGCGCTTGAGGAACGCTATCTCGGCGAGTTGGGCGAACGCATACGCGACGTAGTGCAGGGACCGGAGGGATTTATTTATCTGCTCACCGACAGTGCGGATGGCCGAATTCTCAGGCTTACACCACGCTGAATTTGCTTGTTCCGAACCGATGTTGGAGCGACCTTAGGCAGCGCGCGATGTTTTCGCTTCGACGGCCAGCAGCTGCGTCGCCAGAAAGATCAGGTCTTCTTCAAGCCCAACCAGCCGGTCGCCGTGGCCGGCCCTGACCTCCACCGCGACGAATTCGGTGATTGCTATCACCAGCAGGCGCGGAACGACGTCCGGCGGATGCAATAGCTCCGGCTGCTCGACGCGTGCCCGTGCCATGAGCTGCCGGAAGATTTCCTCAAACGGCCGATAGGCGCGCTCCCGCTGCGCCACGGCGCGGGTCCCTACCGTCGGCATCTCTAGAAAATAGGCGCGGCTTAATTCCGGCCGATCCTGCCACCAGCGTAGATAGGTACGCATGCCGGCGCGCAAGGCCTCGCGCCAGCCGCGCTCGCTAGCGGCCGCGCTGATGGCGGATACCATTTCCCCCGCGTCCTGCTCACAAGCGGCGAGAAAACAGTCCTCTTTGTCGTCGAAGCACTCGTAGAAGGCATTGCGCGAGACGCGCGCGGCCGCCACCACCTCCGGCACAGTGGTACGACGGTAGCCCTGCCGCGCCACGAGTTCCTGCATGGCGCGGATGATTCTGGCCTTCTGCGAGGCCCGCACCGTCCGCTGACTGAGCCCATGGCGGCCCCGCGGCAGGGGGTCGCCACGCCAGACGGGGGATTTGCGATTTGCCGGCATAAGGGTATTATTAACACATTAAAGACACGCGTGTCTTCAAATATCGCGCGGAGGAGAGCAGCATGGGGCGTACAGTCGCGCGGCGAGTGCTTGCGGGCGTGGTGTGTGTGTTAGGCGCGGCCGCTTTGGCCGCCTGCAAGAATTCTTCCGATTCAGATTTCAACACAGTGGGAAACCCCACCCCGCGCGCTTCTTCTGGTAATCCACCCGCGCCGACCGAAGGCGCCTGCGCGACCCAGCTCGACGCATCACGGTTCGGCTCCGCCGATGAGCTTTGGGCGCACCATGTTTTTCTGGACAGCCTGAAAGCGCGCCCAACGGCCAGCCCCAGTCATCAAGCTTTCGTGGATTGGCTTGATGCGCGCCTGGCGGAAATTCCCGGTTTACAGCGCCGCTCCACCGAATACGAAATTCAGCGCTGGCTTGAGCGAGATTTCGCACTGGCAGCGGGTCCCGCCGGAGCGCTAACGGCAATCTGGTCCAGCGGGTCGGTGCCATATTCCAAACAGACGTCCGCCGGCGGCGTGACGGCAGCACTGGTCTATGTGCCGGTCGGTCAGGCGATCTCATCGGTGGATGTAGCCGGGAAAATTATCCTGCGCGAAGCCGCCACCGGCACGGTGCCGCGCGCCGCCTTCGCTGCATTGGAATGGTGGTCCTACGACCCGGAATTGACGCTCATCACCGGAATCGCCGAAGACTACGAGCGCGATTTCCTGGCCTACGAACAGCGCATCACGGATTTGCGTGAGGCCGGTAGCGGAGATGCCGCCGGTTTGATTCTGATGCACGGGTTTCCGCACGAGCAGGTCAAGGGCCACTACGCGCCCTATGAAGGCGAGCTCTGGCCGGTGCCGGCGCTCTACGTCGGCGTGGACGAGGGCGAGCGACTCAAGCAGGTCGCGCAGGCCGGAGGGCAGGCGCGCATCCGCCTGAGCGCCGACGAAGGCCCTACGCCGACGCGCACGCTGATTGCGACGCTACCCGGTGTCAGCGCCGAACGCATCGTGATCGAGAGCCATACCGACGGCACCAATGTGCACGAAGACAACGGGCCACTGGTGATGCTGGAGATGGCGAAGTATTTCGCGGCTTTCCCGAAACACTGTCATCCCAAGACGCTGGAGTTCGTGTTCCCGACCGCGCACTTCCACCAGAAGATCTTCCCGCCGCTGCGGCACGGCGGTGCGGGCGAGTACGCACGCCAGTTGAACCGCGACTACGAAGACGGCACGGTCGCCATGGCGCTGGTGCTCGAGCACCTGGGCACACTCGGCTATGACGCGCGGCCGCGCGCGAGCGGCGCGCCGGGACGGGAGCTCGTGCCGAACGGCACACCGGAGGCGATGTCGGCGTTCGTCAACGAAAGCCCGGTGCTGATTGCGACCCTGCTGCAAAGCGTGATCGCGCACGATATGCGCGGCTTCATCGCGCTGCGTGGCGCGGATCTCCCCGGCGCGCACATCCCGCTGCATCGCAGCTTCGGCGGCGAAGGCACGCCGTATAGCGATCACCTGATCCCGACTGTCGCATACATCACCGCGCCCTGGCCGCTATACAACCCGGCCTTCGGGCTGGAAGTGCTGGACAAGGACTTGCTCTACCGGCAGACGCTCATGTTCACCGACTACGTGCAGTTGATCAGCCCGCTGTCGCGCCTGCTGCTGGGCGGTGCGCTGATTCCGCAGCGCGAAGCCCGCGCTGCGCTCTGCGGTTCGCCGGCCGGCGATCTTTTCATCTGCGCGGGTACTCCGGCCGAACCCGCTGGGGGACCCTGAGATGCGTTACGCTTTTTTGCTGGCGGCAGCGTTCCTTACCGCTTGCGGTCAGTCCAACGATGTTCTGAACCCCGCCAACCCCGGCGGCGTCTCGCGGCTGTCGCAGGACAACTCCGTGCCGGGCATCGCCAGCGCGAAAGGCAATGGCATCTTCGGCCAATGGGTGGTGGATGACTTCGGCTTGCCGGCCTACGACTACACGCTGGACCACATCGCGGATGAGCGCGCGGCGCGGGTCGAGCTCGACGGTCTGCGCGACGCCTGGAGTCAGGTCGGCAACGACGCGATGATGGCCAACGCCTATAACCACGGCTATGTGCAGCTGTGGAATCAGGCGCGGCTGTATCAGTGGGTCAATCGCTATCACGAGGCCAGCAAACATTACGCCGGCGGCTACGGCTATATTCACGATGCCGGAAAGGCCTATAGCACGCTGTGGCTGGACCGGCCCGAAGGCACCCACCCCTTGCGGCGCTTCGGTGTTGGCTACTTCGCGCGCCAGTTGGAAGTTGCCGGCATCACAGTGGATGAATCCGTCACCGCGCCCTGGGGCGATTCCCCTGCACTGGTACACGAGGTCACACTGCGTAACACCAGCAGCGCCGCCAGAAATTTCAGCTGGTGGGAATACTGGGGCGTCAATCCGGAAGACCGCACGCTCAAGCGCTCGATTGGCTTGCAAAGCCCTGCGTACGATGTGGAGCGCAAGCAGCTGCGGGTGGCCCAAATCGCGGACGGCATTGACCCGGAGCCGCAGACGATTTTTCTCGCTGCGGTGGATGCGCCGGTGGACGGCTTCGAAACCGATCTCGGGAAGTTTTTCGGTAGCGGCACCCGCGCGGCGCCCGCGGCGGTAGCTGACGACACGGCCAGCAACTCCATCGCGCAGCCCTTTCTCGGCGCAGTAACCATTGTGCCGATTCGCAGTTCCACGCTGTTCGCGCTGCGATCACCGGTGCAGCTCGCGCCCGGCCAATCCGTGAAACTGCGTTACGTCTACGGCATCGCGCGCGCCAGCACGATTGACGGCCTCGTTGCACAGGTTCGCGCACAGCCCGACACGCAGGCCGCAACCGCGAAAGCCTGGCGCGACTGGCTGCCACGCGCAGATTTCGGCGCCGGGCGCGAATGGCTCAATCGTGAGCTCCAGTGGGACGCCTACATGGTGCGCTCGTCCTCAATGTACGAGGAGAGCTGTGGCCATCACGTGATCACCCAAGGCGGCTATTACCAGTATGGCGGCGGCCAGCAGATCGCCTTCCGCGATCCGCTGCAACACATGCTGCCGATCATCTACGCCGACCACGAGCTGTCGCGCGAAGTGCTGCGCTATTCCTTCCAGCAGCAGCCCGCGGGTATCGGCGCTGGGGCGTATGGCATGGGGCCGCTGTGTACGCGGCTCGATATCGGCACCTCCAATGATCTGGACTTCTGGCTGCTGCTGTCGCTGGTCGAGTATGTGCTTGCCTCGCGCGATCTGCCCTTCCTCGACGAACAGCTGCCGTATCGCGGCGGCCTGCCTGTTCCCGCATTGATCAGCGGCTCTGTGTGGGAGCACGCCAAGCTGGCCTACCAGCACCAGGAGCAATTCACCCCGCGCGGGCCGAACGGCCACTACGTGATCGGTGTGACCGGCGATTGGTCGGACTTTTCCACCCAGTTCCTGCAGATGACGGAATCGGTGCTGGTCAGCGCGCAGCTCGCCTATCTCTATCCACGTCTTGCCGAACTCGCCGAGTTGAAGGGCGATACCGCGTTCGCAACAACGGTGCGGACTCGCGCGGCGGAGTTGCAGCAGAAGCTGGATGACGAATGGACCGGTCGCGGCTGGTACTCCCGTGGCTACTCACTGCTCACGCAGATCGGGCGAGGCGCGATCTTCGCCGAGCCGCAATCCTGGGCGCTGCTGTCTGGCGCGCCGGACCTGGATCAGGCGACAACGCTGATGATGAATCTGCGCCGCTTCCTCGCCGGTATCGGCGCACCGCCGGAAATTCATGGCCCTACGCCGGTGGGCAGCACGCAGTCGCCGGCGGCGAGCGATCCGGAGGTCAGCGAAACTTCAATCGCACCGCAGGGCGTGGGCGACGGCAACGCCGTCTACGTCGGCGGCGTCTGGTACGCACTCAACGGCCCGCTGGTCTGGGCGCTGGGCCAGCGCGACGGAACCGTGCCCGGTGCCGCAGAGGCGGCGCTCGACGAATTCGAGCGCAACACGCTGGCCGCGCACGCAGAGGCTTATCCCGACCGCTGGAACGGCATCGTCAACGTGGACGACGCCTGCTGGTCTTTCTTCAGCAGCGATCCAGGCCAATGCGGCCTTGGTCTGCTGATCACGCTCAGCGGCGGGGACTACGCGGGCCAGATCACGCATCAGCACGCGTGGTCGCTGTTCAGCGCGCTGAAACTCGCCGGCGTCGAGCCGACGCGCGATGGCTACCGCATCGCGCCGCACCTGCCGCTGGATGGCTGGTCGCTGCGCCTGCCGAATATTGGGCTCGCGCAGCAGGGTGGCAGCCTGCGCGGTTACATCCGACCCGCAGCGGCGGGACCGATCAAGTTGCAGGTTGTTCCGCGCTCCGCGCGCGCCAATGCCCGCTACGCCGTAGCAGTCAATGGCGAACCCACGACCGCTACGACCTTGCCCGAAGGCGGTGTCATTTTTTCCACCATAGCTGGGGCCGGCGAAACGCTGGACTGGTCTGTTTCAGAGTTGCCATGAAATCTAAAGAATCCTGCAAGTCCTGCGCATCGCTGCTAATCGCGCTGGTGGTTTCGCTAAGCGCCTGTCATGGCGGCTCGCCGGGCTCTGCCGAGCCACCGTCTGGCGGTTCCGCGACGGGTTCGCAGTTGCCACCCGCACCGCAGACTACGAACCGGAACATCGAAACGCCGTACTGCGCGCTGGCGCCGACACCCGAGATCGGCATCACCGAAATTGAACGCCGGAATCTGAGCGAGCGCACGCTGGACATCGCGCTCCAGTCCAAGGCGATGCAGAAGACCGAGCACATCCTGCTCACACTGCCGACACACTATGACGCGAGCGGCGCCACGCGTTATCCGGTGCTCTACCTGCTGCACGGCTCGCTGGACGATCACAGGGTTCTACCCCGTCTCCACGGACGGTTGGGTTAAGGCTGAAAACTTCTGATCCTGTCTGGCGACTCTACGCCGCATCCTGGGATTGTGGAACCGCTCGAGGTAGTCGAACAAGTCTACCCGGGCC
>JBOICV010000179.1:0-4272 GCA_050740255.1 Nevskiales bacterium
GGGCGGTGGGGTGAGGGAGAGACCGCCAGGTTCCGGGGCAATAGTCGCGAACCGCAGGGTCGGGCGGTCTCTCCCGGACCGGGAACGCCGCTGGTCTTAGGGCGCGTGGATCGCGAGCCGCTGCTCGAGCTGGGCGAGTACCGCTTTCTGACTTACCACTTTGTGTTCCGGCACTCCGGTCTCGCTGCCGGATTGCATTGGTGGCAGTCCTTGGGCGCCGTGCTCGGCGGCGATCCAGAGGACTGGCATCAACTGGATCACTACACGGCCGCGACGCTGGCGCTGGACCCGCAGGGAAGGCCGGTGGGCCTGATCCTGCAACAACACAACGGTCTGCGCAGCTACTGGCTCGGAGAAGACAGCCCGTCCGCAGCCGACGGCCGGGTGCGGCTGTGCGCCGCGCTGCGCTCCAACGAGTTGTACCCCTGTGGCGCAGGGCGGGAGCGCCACCGCGTCGTGCCGTTCATGAGCCCGGACACGATTCCCTATCTGGTCACGGGGGAAAATGCGCCGTGGATGTCCGCCGAGGACATCACCGAGCCCGCGCGGGAAATCGAATACCGCCTGGGCTATCTGCCGCCCGCCGACGCTTTCTACAGTTTTGCCGGCTATCTCGGTGAGCGCCGCCGCCTGCCGGGGCGGGACGGGCCGCCGGGCGCCGACTATTACGCAGAGCCGGAATTCTTGTCCCGCTCCATGCAGTTGATTGCATTGCACTGGCGCGAGAACGACACCGGGCAAATGCGCGACATGCTGGATTTTCTCTGGAGCGGCTCGGCTGCGGCCTACGAGAGGCTGGTGACCCGATTTCGATCTGCGGCCCGTCACGGGCCATGAGGCGAACGAAAGCCGGAATCCAGTTCTCGGGCCATAGCCGATAAAAGCCACTGGATACCGACTTTCGCCGGTATGACGATTGACCCGAGCAGGACTCTCTTCAACAGACGCCTGTAAACACTTAAACAAAAAATGCTCTAGAGCTTCACCGCTTTGGCAAAGGCCAGCCGGATCACGTCCTCGGATCGCAGATCCGACACCAGCACGCAGATCACCCTGCCCTCCGGCCAGAACACCGCGGTGAAGCCGTCCTTGCGGTAAACGTGGAAGGCAATGCCGTTGTGCTTGCGCACTTCCACGGCCGGCGGCAGCTCGTCCATCTGCCCGGCATACATCTGGCACAGCAGCCGCGCGGCGCCAGGACCGTCATAGACGAATAACGCGCTGGGGTGACCGCGCAGTTTGTGGATGCGTCCGCCCGCCACGCGGTAGTCCATCATGGCGAGGTCAATTACCCGCGTCTCGAAGGCCATTCCGCCAGCGAAGAACCGCTCCAGCTCGCGCGGCTCCGTTGTGCGCAGATCCAGCGGTAGCCGACCGGCCTGAAACTCGGCGAAATCCGTCATCACGGCCGCGGGTATCCCGGCGGGCGCGCGCGCGACCCACAACAGGACGGCGACAACCGCGGCCGTCGCCGCAAGGCCGAAGCCCAGGGACCAGCGCAACTTCGGCCGCACGGACGAACCGCGGCGGGGTGTCTGCATGCGCGCGCGCCAGTCGGCCAAGTCCTCCCGATCCAGTGCCTGGGTGATTGCGGTACTCAACTCAGCGGGGACGGTCTGCCGCACCGCATCGGCCGCGAGCGCCTCCTTCACCTGGCGCAGGCTCTCGAACT
This sequence comes from Nevskiales bacterium, assembly GCA_050740255.1. Taxonomy (GTDB): domain Bacteria; phylum Pseudomonadota; class Gammaproteobacteria; order Nevskiales; family JBOICV01; genus JBOICV01. Next base: position 1,673 of record JBOICV010000179.1, read on the forward strand.
CGCGGCGGCACTGCGGGCAGGTTTGCAGATGGGCTTGCGCCTGCGCGCGCTCGGCCACGCCGAGCCGGCCCTGCAGCAGATCCTCGATGGCTTCGCCCAAATGCTCCGGCTGGCCCGGTTGGTTGCTGTGCGTGTTCATGCCTGCTCCGGCGCAATCGGGTAGCCCATCTCGCGCGCATGAACGTGTAGCGCGGCGAACAACAGCTTGCGTGCGCGGAACAGCCGGGAGCGCACCGTTCCCACCGGGCACTGCAGGGCGGCCGCCGCTTCTTCGTAGGACAACTCGCCGATATCCACCAGCAGCACCGCCGAGCGGAATTCTTCGGGCAGTTGCCGCAGCGCCTGCTCGATCTCGGCGTCGGCCCAATTAAATTCCGGGCCAAATTTCGATCCGACGGGATCTTGCCCCGCTGATTCGTCCGGCTGCGCCAACCAGCGCTCGTACTGCCCGTCCATTTGCGCCTCCAGCGCCAAGGTCCGCATGCCGTCCTGCTCCCGCCGCGCCTTGCGATACACGGTGTTGAAGATCGAGTGCATGATGGTAAACAACCAGGCCTTGCAATTAGTTCCGGGGGTGAACTGATCAAAAGCGCGGTACGCCCGCAAGTAGGTTTCCTGAACCAGGTCGCTGGCGTCGGCGGGGCTGCGGGTCAGATGCAGGGCGCTGCGATAGAGCGGCTGCATGAAGACCACGGCCTCGGCTTCGAAGCGGCGGCGCCGGTCTGTCGCGGCATCTCCCATGAACCGTTCCTTAGCGCTTCATTTCTGTCAGGACTTTGTAGCATCCGCCGACCCTGCCGTCATCCCGCATCAAGCGATTTTTGCAGGCGGGAACTTTTTGCGCGTCGCCGCCGTTTTCATCTGCAGCGCTCCCCAAGCCGTGCTTGCGCACTCGCATGGGGACGGGAATAGGGAACTTTGTTTGCTTCTTGGATGGATTTCATGTCTGAAGGTTCAAGCGAAGACAGGCGACGGCGACTCCCCGGCGAATCTTGCGGGTCCGCGATGCCCGGCGCGCGGCGCGCGCGCTATGCCAGCAGGGTTCTGTGGCGCTGCGGTTTCGCCGCCTTGACCGTGCTCGCGGCTGCGCTTGCCGTGGGCGGACTCCAGGCGCAGCCACTGCGCGAGTCGCCGCCCGAGCCGCCGCGGAGTCTCACGGGTCTGCTGCAAGTGGTCACCGGCGAAGATGCGGAGCGCCGCGCCGCGCGCGCCGCGCTGACGGCGAGTGACGACCCGCGGCTCACCCCGATGATTCTCGAAATGCTCCCGTTCGCGCCCGCGCGCGCGGAGCAGCAAGAGTTGTACGCACTGTTGCGCACCCGCAGCGGCCAGCGCATCGGCGACGATCTCGACGCCTGGTGGCGCTGGTGGTGGGCGCAAAAATCGCCGCTGCATCCCGACTACGGCGAGTTCAAGGCCGCGCTCTACCGCTTGATTGACCCGCGTTTCGAGACCTATTTCCGCGGTCGCGGCCTGGCCAGCGCCATCCGCTTGGACGAAGTGCGCTGGGGCGGCGTGCGCCAGGACGGCATCCCGCCCTTGCGCGGGCCGCGCATGCTGCGCGCCGGCGCGGCCAGGTATCTTGACGACAGCAACGTGGTGTTCGGCATCGAGGTCAACGGCGATGTGCGCGCCTATCCCAAGCGCATCCTCGCCTGGCACGAGATGTTCGTGGACACGGTCGGCGGCGTGCCGGTGACCGGCGTCTACTGCACGCTGTGCGAGAGCATGATCCTGTACGAATCGCGCATCGGCGACACGGTGCACGAGCTCGGCACCAGCGGCTTCCTGTGGCGCTCCAACAAGGTCATGTACGACCGCGCCACGCAGTCCCTTTGGAATACGATCTGGGGCGTGCCGGTGCACGGCCCGCTGGCCGGCAAGGGCTTGCGCCTGGAGCGCCGCGCGGCGGTGACCACTACTTGGGGTGAATGGCGCCGGCGTCATCCACAGACGCAGGTGCTGGACCTGAACACCGGCCACGACCGTGACTACGGCGAAGGCGTTGCGTATCGTGAGTACTTGGCGACCGACGAGCTGATGTTCACCGTGCCGGACGACGACGCCCGGCTCAAGAACAAGGACCAGGTGCTGGCGCTGCTGCCGCGCGCGGCGTCCGGCCCGGCGCTGGCGATAGCGGTCGCCTATCTGCGCGCGCACCCCCTGCACGAGCTGAGTCTGGGCGGCGTACGCCTGGTGGTGCTGACCGACCGCTCCGGCGCCAACCGTGTCTACGAAACCGGCGACCTGCGTTTCGCCGAGTGGGACGGTGCGGCGAGTGTCACCGACGCGCAAGGCCGCCGCTGGCAACTGCACGAAGACGCCTTGACCGGGCCGCAAGGCGCACGCCTGCCGCGCTATCCCGCGCATCGCGCGTTCTGGTTCGGCTGGCGCGGAGCCTATCCGGACACGGCACTCGTGCGCTGACCCTTAACGTCACTCGCGGAGAAAACACCATGATCGAACGCTCGGTAGGGTTCTACCCCGTCTCCACGGACGGTTGGGTTAAGGCTGAAAACTTCTGATCCTGTCTGGCGACTCTACGCCGCATCCTGGGATTGTGGAACCGCTCGAGGTAGTCGAACAAGTCTACCCGGGCC
>JBOICV010000180.1:0-1406 GCA_050740255.1 Nevskiales bacterium
TCTCACGTGTCTGTTGTGGCCGGCGGCGTCAGCCGCCGGCCCCTTGCAGGTCTTCGCCTGCGAACCCGAATGGGGTGCGCTCACGCGCGCATTAGGCGGCGAGGCGGTATCCGTTTACGACGCGACCACCGCGCTGCAGGACGTCCACAAGATACAGCCGCGCCCGAGCCTGATCGCTAAATTCCGCCAGGCGAAGCTGGCAGTCTGCACCGGCGCCGAACTGGAAATCGGCTGGCTGCCGGTGCTGCAGCAGACCGCCGGCAATCCGGCCCTGCAGGCCGGCAAACCCGGGATGTTCGAGGCCTATCGCTATGTTGAGATGCTGGAGGTTCCGGCCACTCTGGATCGCGCACAAGGCGATGTGCATCCTTACGGTAACCCGCACATCCATACCAATCCGCGCAATATCGCTAAAGTGGCGGCAGCATTGGCTAATCGATTGGCGCAGATCGACCCGGCGCGCGCGGAGCGCTATCACAGTAGACACCGCGCATTCAGTCAGCGCTGGACAGAAGCCATCGCCACTTGGGAGACCAAAGCCGAACCGTTGAAAAATCTTCGGGTGATCAGTCATCACAAGTATTGGGGCTATCTGTACCACTGGCTCGACATGCAGGAGCTGGCCACGCTCGAACCCAAGCCCGCGGTGCCGCCCAGCGCGGCCCATCTCGCCGAGCTGCTACAACGACAACGAGCGCAGCCGGCGAAGTTAGTAATCTACAGCTCCTATGACAACGCGCGGCCCTCCGAGTGGCTGGCCGAGCGCGCCCGGATTCCCCGAGTGAAACTCCCTGCCAGCGTTGGCGGCGTAGCGGGAGCCGACGATTTGTTCAAGTATTTCGACGTGGTGTTGGATCGCCTGCTACAAGCGGCTAATACCGGATGAACTGGGCCTTCGATTTCAGCCTGCTGGGCGCGCCGCTGCTGGTGGGTCTGGTGGTCACGTCGACACACGTGCTGCTAGGCCGCGAGGTGCTCAAACGCGGCATTATCTTCATTGATCTCACGATCGCGCAAATCGCGGCGCTCGGAGTATTAGCGGAGTCGCTCTGGCATCCCGGCAACGAGCATGTTTACTGGCATGCGCAGCTTGGCGCCGTCGGCGCGGCGCTTGCGGCGGCGCTGCTGCTGGCCTGGACCGAGAAGCGCTGGCCTGAACTGCAGGAAGCGCTGATCGGAAGTCTGTACGTGATTGCCTCCAGCGCCGCCTTGCTGCTGATTGCGAATCATCCGCACGGCGATGAACAGCTTACGCAGTTATTGGCCGGGCAAATCCTGTGGGTGAATTACGAGCGCATCTGGCCGGTGGCGATTCTTTATGCCGGCGTGCTGTCGCTGTGGTTTCTGGGGGCGCGGCGCCTGCCCTTGTTGTTCTACGTGTTGTTCGCGGTCACCGTCACCGCTTC
>JBOICV010000181.1:0-24895 GCA_050740255.1 Nevskiales bacterium
CCAGAAAGCCAGCAGGCTGGCGCCCGCAATCGCATGCAGCGGGAACACCAAACCTGGAAAACGCCGCAGGCCCGGCACCAGCGGCAGCAGCAACCCGAGCGCGAACATCAGATTCAGCAAGGAATGGATGCGCCCTTTGTGCAGCAAAAGATCGGTTAGCGAGGGCGCCCGCTGTAGTCCAAACAGGGCAGGGTAGGCGGCGAACAGGAAGATCATCAGTACCGCGACCCGCAACAGGGGCAGCAGCGCATGTTCCAGCAGCCAATGGGTAATCGCAACGCGCTCGGTCAGCGGCAGCAGACGCAGCTCGATCCACAAGGCCAGCGCCACACCGAGCAGGTAAACGAATATCGCGGCGACGATTTGCGCGATCACTGCAAAGCAGCCCGCAGTCTTGCCGCGTCGGGTTCGAGTTTCACGAGATTGGGCGCGCGCAGCATGGTCAGGGGGCGTACACCGAAGCGCGCGAGCAAGGCCGCGCCGTCGCCACGCTGGCGCGGGATCAGGTGCAGGTGCACATGGGGCACATGCTGGTTGGCGGCCTTGCCGTCGTTCACGATCCAGTTGATGTCGCCGGTCGGATCGAGTTGGCGCATGGCGCGCGCAATCCGGTTGCCAAGCTCGATGAGCTGCGTTCGTTCACTGGCCTGCAACTCGGTCATGAGCACGGCGTGGCGGCGCGGGATGATGAGCACATGCCCCGGCCGCAGCGGATAGGCGTCCATGAAGGCCATGCAATGTGCATCTTCATGCACGATCGCTGCCGGCAACTCGCCAGCCTGAATCGCGCAGAAGATGCAGCCGCTCAAGCGCCGTTAATCCCCAGATTGCGCCACAGAGCCAGTGTCGTCGCGGCTTGGTTCAAGGTGTAAAAGTGTAGGCCCGGCGCACCGCCGGCGAGCAGCGTCTGGCACAAATCGGTCACGACCTCCAGGCCGAAAGCGCGGATGGATTCGAGATCGCCGTCGTAAGTCTCCAGGCGTTTGCGGATCCAGCGTGGAATCTCCGCACCACAGGCGTCGGAGAAGCGCGCGAGCTGGGTGAAGTTGGTGATCGGCATGACGCCCGGCACGATCGGCAGCGTCAACCCCGCCGACAGGCTGCGTTCCACCAGCGTGAAGTAGGCGTCAGGATTGAAGAAATACTGGGTAATGGCGCTATCCGCGCCGGCCTCGCATTTGGCGCGGAAATGTTCGAAGTCGGATTGCGGTGTCGGCGACTCCGGGTGGTATTCGGGATAGGCCGCGACTTCGACATGGAAGTGATCGCCGGTTTCCTGGCGGATCAAGCCGACCAGCTCGGCACCATAAATCAACTCGCGATGCGCCTCACCGCTTTGGGGTTTGTCGCCACGCAAGGCCACGATGCGGCGGATGTCGCGCGCTTTGTATTCGTGAATCAGCGCCGCGAGCTCGCTGCGCGTGGCGGCCATGCAGGAGAGATGCGGGGCGGCTTCGATGCCGTGCGTGTCCTGAATGTGATACACGGCTTCCCGGGTGCCGTCACGGGTGGTACCGCCCGCACCGAAAGTGACGGAGAAGAACGCCGGCTTGGCGGCCGCGAGCTTGGCGACCTCCACGGGAAAGCTTTCCGCGCCCTTGGGCGTGCGCGGGGGGAAGAGTTCGAAGCTGAAATCGCCGGGAGGCGGGAGGTGGGAGGCGGGAGGCGTCATACGGCCCCCGTCTTGGCTTTCAGCGCGCGAATCAAACCGCCAAGCTTCGCGAAGCAGCGGTCAAGGGTCTCATCCAACTCATCGTCCGAGCGCAAGAACTGGAGCCGTCGCGCGATCTGAATCTGCGTGTCCACTTCGGACAGTGAACCGCGCGCGATTGCGAGAAACTTCAGAAATTCGGCGGTTGACTGACGCGCGGCTCCTTCCGCGATGTTTGACGCAACGCTGACTGCTGCGCGTCGAAGCTGGATCGTCAATCCGAATCGTTCGCTGTCAGGTAATGACGCCGTGGCGCGATAAATCGCCTCGACCACCAGCATGGCGTCTTGCCACGCATCAAGCTGCTCGTGCCTGCGTGTCTTGCGCCTCCCGCCTCCCGCCTCCCGCCTCACGTCAGTAGCGGTAGTGTTCGGGCTTGTACGGCCCGTTCACGTCGACGCCCAGATAGGCGGCCTGCGCGTCGGTGAGCTTGGTCAGCTTCACGCCGATCTTCTCCAGATGCAGGCGCGCGACTTCCTCGTCCAGCTGTTTCGGCAGACGGTAGACGGTCTTCTCGTACTTGTCCTTGTTCGCCCACAGATCAATCTGCGCCAGCGTCTGGTTGCTGAAACTGTTGGACATCACGAAGCTCGGGTGGCCGGTGGCGCAGCCGAGGTTGACCAGCCGGCCTTCGGCCAGCATGTAAATCTGGCGGCCGTTGGGCAGGGTATAGCGGTCGTACTGCGGCTTTACCGTTTCCTTCTTGATGCCGGCCAGCACATTAAGCGCATCCACCTGGATTTCATTGTCGAAGTGGCCGATGTTGCAGACGATGGCCTGATCCTTCATCGCCAGCATGTGCGCCAGCGTGATCACATCCTTGTTGCCGGTGGTGGTCACGTAGATGTCGCCGGTGCCCAGCGTGTCTTCCACGGTAGTGACCTGGAAACCCTCCATCGCCGCCTGCAGCGCATTGATCGGATCAATCTCGGTGACGACCACGCGCGCGCCGAAGCCGCGCAGCGAGTGCGCCGAACCCTTGCCCACGTCGCCATAGCCGCAGACCACCGCGACCTTGCCGGCGATCATCACGTCGGTAGCGCGCTTGAGGCCGTCCGATAGCGATTCACGGCAGCCGTAGAGGTTGTCGAACTTGGACTTGGTCACCGAGTCATTCACGTTGATGGCCGGCACCAGCAGCTTGCCGGCTTCCATCATCTGGTAAAGGCGGTGCACGCCGGTGGTGGTTTCCTCCGACACGCCGCGCCAGGCCTTCACCACGCCCGTCCAGTAGCCGGGGCGCTCGGTGCGCGTACGCTTGAGCAGGTTCTTGATCACCTGTTCTTCATGGTTGGAGGAGGGCGTATCCACCCACTTGTCGCCCTGCTCCATCTCGTAGCCCTTGTGGATCAGCAGGGTTACATCGCCGCCGTCGTCCACCACCAGTTCCGGCCCTTTCATGCCGGGATGGGTGACGCAGTCCAGGGTGCAGTCCCAGTATTCCTCCAGGGTCTCGCCCTTCCAGGCGAACACCGGCACGCCGGCCTTGGCGATGGCCGCCGCCGCATGATCCTGCGTCGAGAAAATATTGCACGAGGCCCAGCGCACCGAGGCGCCCAGCGCCAGCAGCGTCTCGATCAGCACGGCGGTCTGGATGGTCATGTGCAGGCTGCCGGTGACGCGCACGCCCTTGAGCGGCTGCGTTTTCGCATACTTCTTGCGAATGCTCAGCAGGCCGGGCATCTCGTGCTCGGCGATCTCTATTTCCTTACGACCCCAGTCGGCCAGCGTGATGTCGCGGACCTTCCAATCGGGTTTCATCTGCTCAGCGGGACGTGCCATGACTTGTGCTCCTTATTTGATCTTTGCGTCGGCTTTGAGAGCGGCCGCTTTGTCGGTGCGCTCCCAGCTAAAGCCCAAGAATTTATGCAGCTTGCCGGTCTCGGCGCAGGTATAGCTGATGGTTTCCGGCTTGCGGCCGAAGTGGCCATAAGCCGCGGTCGCACGGTAAATCGGGTGCAGCAAATCCAGCATCTCGATGATGCCCCAGGGCCGCAGGTCGAAGTGGCGGCGCACCAGTTTCTCCAGCTTGTCTTCGGCGATCCTGCCGGTGCCGAAAGTGTCCACCATCACTGAAGTCGGCTCGGCCACGCCGATCGCGTAGCTGATCTGCACCTCGACGCGCTTGGCCAATCCTGCGGCGACGATGTTTTTAGCGACATAGCGCGCGGCATACGCTGCCGAACGGTCGACTTTGGACGGATCCTTGCCGGAGAAGGCACCGCCGCCATGGCGCGCGTAACCGCCGTAAGTATCCACGATGATTTTGCGGCCGGTGAGGCCAGCGTCGCCGAGCGGCCCGCCCGTGACGAAACGACCAGTTGGATTGATATGGAACTTGGTGCGTTTCTGAATGAGTTTGGCCGGAATCACCGGCTTGATGATTTCTTCCATCACCGCTTCGCGCAGCTTGGAAGTGGAAATTTCATCGGCGTGCTGGGTGGACAGCACCACGGCGTCGATCGCGACCGGCTTGCCGTTTTCATAACGCAGGCTGACCTGGCTCTTGGCGTCCGGCCGCAGCCATTTCAGTTTGCCGCTCTTGCGCACCGCGGCCTGTTTCTCGACCAGGCGATGGGCAAACTGGATCGGGGCGGGCATCAGCGCATCGGTTTCATCACAGGCAAAGCCGAACATCAGGCCCTGATCGCCAGCGCCCATCTTGCGCGGGTCTTTCTGGTCGCGGTCCACGCCCTGGTTGATGTCCATGGACTGCTTGCCGAGCGCATTGATCACTGCGCAGGTGTCGGCGTCGAAGCCGATCTCGGAGCTGGTATAGCCGATGTCCGCGATCACCTGGCGGATGATGGCCTCGGAGTCGATGTGCACACCCTTGGCGACTTTGATCTCGCCCGCGACCATCGCGATGCCGGTCTTGGTCAGTGACTCACAGGCCACGCGCGCGTTTTTATCCTGCGCAATATAAGCGTCGAGGATCGCGTCCGACATCTGGTCGCAGATTTTGTCCGGATGGCCTTCGGAGACCGATTCGGAGGTAAAGACGTAGTCTTTCAGCATGGGCGAATGCCTCAATCAATATATACGGATAAGCGGATATTATACCTCGACTGAGGGTGTTTTGCACTCCACGGCAAAGCCCCCAGAACCTCTAGAATCCTCACTCTAGATGACATAACGGTGTCGCGTATGGCCCTGACCCCTTCCACCATGCTGCCGCTGGGCACGCCGGCGCCGGACTTCCGGCTGCCGGATACGGTGAGCGGACAAACCCTGGGTTTGGCCGAATTGAAATCCAAGAAGGCCACGCTGGTGATGTTCATCTGCAACCACTGCCCCTACGTCAAGCATGTGCAGCATGAACTGGTGCGCCTCGCGCACGACTACCAGCCCAAGGGCGTGGCCGTCGTCGCCATCTCCTCGAACGACATCGAAAGCCACCCGGAGGACGCGCCGGAGCGGATGCGTGTTGAGGCAAAACGCGTCGGCTATCCCTTTCCTTATTTATATGACGAGACGCAGGCGGTGGCGCGCGCCTATCAGGCAGCCTGTACGCCAGATTTCTATTTATTCGATGCCGGCTGTAAGCTCGCCTATCGTGGCCGTCTCGACGGCGCCACACCCGGCAACGAGGTGCCGGTGACGGGACATGATTTGCGCGCCGCGCTCGACGCGGCACTGGCCGGTCGCACGCCTAGCGGCGGGCAGAAGCCGAGCTTGGGCTGCAATATAAAATGGAAAAACGGATGACGGATTCTTTCCGCAGCCAAGCCGAAATCAATCAGACCGAGTGGAACAATCCCGACAACCTGAGCGGGCGCTTCGGCTTTTACTTCAGCAAACGCGACAGCAGGCTGTGGGTGCCCAAACATCCACCCTGGTTCGGCTGGACCATCAACCTCGGTCATCCTTACGGTGGCGCTGTGCTGATCGGCGCGCTGCTGCTGCCGCTGCTGGTTGTCCTGGGGCTGTTGGCACTGAACCCCGGGGCGTTTTGCACCGTGTCCCGGTCCTGAGATGCCTAACCCGGTGCGGATCGGGATGCGCTGCCTGCAGGCGACGGTTTGGAGGCGGTGACAGGCTCCAGCTCGATTGGTAGCGAACCGATAAGTTTGCCATCAGGCGTGAATATCAGCGTGGCTTCTTTAAAACGGCCTGAAAAGCGTAGGTAACGCAGGTCTTCCGCTTGGCTAAGACCCTGTTTCTCGGCTTTTCTGTCCAATTTTTTTCTCAACCGGGTGTCTTCTTTAAGCAGCGTCGTAAGGTCCACCTGCTTCGCAAAAATCTCCTCGAAATGCGCGGCGACGGGCCGGAGAAACTCGACCTGTTCATGATCGGCTATTCCTGAGGTGATGGTCTTCATGGACAGCTCGATCCTTTTCTCGGGTTCTTCAGGCCACTCGAAGTAGACCAACGCGGGCAATTTGCCAAAACCTTGCAGTGATTGCGCATCAAGCGACTGTTTGCGTAAAGCTGCAATGTCCACCGAGTGAAAACGGTCGTCGGCAAACACAATAGCCATAGGCCGTTGGCTGTGTACGGCATATATGCCCCAGATCAACGCACTGAGTTGCACAACTCCAATGAAGCCGAAATCAATGCCGAGGGCGAGCCGGGTTTTGGCTGGATTGAAAATCAGAAAAGTAAGCGTCGGCCCGAGCACCAGATCCACGAAGATCATGATGCGCACACCCTGCCAGCCGCCGTCCAGCACGAACCAGGGGCCCGGATACCAGTGGAACAAAATCAAATACAGAACGACCAAAAAAACCACCATGCTTAGAGCCAGATGTACGGAAGTGGCCCTAATCTTGTGCGGTAAGAGTTCTCTGAGTTTGCCCAGCATGATGCCGATCTCCAATCCTGACAGGAGAAAATTTTAGAGTGCTGTTCGGCGTTTGCATAGAGACGGCGAAACCGACCATCTTTCCTGTCAGCACGGCTAGGTTATTGCAACGACCGCGTTCTAGTTGGTTACTCCCGACGGAAAGCGGTATGGCAGTCCAGGCGCAGCTGGTAAAAACCGTCGCCAACCCGAGTAGTATTCCTCTAAAGCCTTAGTAGGCTACGTAATGAAGAAAGCGCAGTCGCCGAACCCGCCGCCCTTGCAGGCATTCATCAGCCATCTGTACCGCGCGGGCGCGCACGTCACCGCGGATCAGTTCCAGGCCTGGGCTTTGCAAGAACTGAAGAACCACATCGCTTTTGACGCGGCCGTGTGGGGCATGGGCAATGCGCAACGAATGAAGTTTCACAATGTGATGGTATTTGGCGCACCGCAGGACTATGCAGTGGCGCTGGAGGAGACGCGGCATCTCAATCCGATTCCAACCGCGCTGCTGCGCAAGCTGGGTTCTCCGGTACGCATGGAGGACGTGTTTTCGGATAAAGCGTTTTACCGGTCGGAGCTGTACCATCGCTGCTTCCAGCGTTTCGGCGTGGAGCGCATTCTGTCTAGCGGCCACGTTGATGCGCGCAGCGGCTTGTATACACTGCTATCGTTGTATCGCGGCAAGCGGGAGCAGCCATTCTCCACTGCCGACAAAAATACCTTCGAGGCTGCGAGTTATCACCTGATCGCGGCGTATTCGCACGTGTTCTTTCTGCATCTGACACGGCCCAAACCTGCGCTTGGGGCGCGCGTGGCGGCGGTGGTTGACGCCGAGGGCGTGCTGCATGAGGTACAACCCGGTTTCCTGGATCTGATCGAACAGGCGTTTCCGCAATGGCGCGGCCCGCGCCTGCCATTTTTCGTACCGCCAAAAGAGCTGGAGTTCAGCGACCACGGTTTGTGCATCAGCGTAAAACCGCTCGCGGATTTATTTCTGCTGCGGATCTGGAAGAGCGGCCCCTTGGATTTACTGACCGTGCGTGAGCGCGAAATCGTGCAAGCCGTCTGCCGCGGCCTGTCGCACAAGGAAATCGGCCGCCAGATGGGGCTGGCGCCGACCACGGTTTCCAGTCATTTATACCGCGCCTATCACAAGCTTGGGGTGGAAAGCCGCACCGCGCTGGCGCATCTGGTGCACGGTACGCGCCACTAAGCGGGGGGTACGGCATTGGCAAGGCGGCCACAGCATGGACTCGGGGTGGCAAATGACTTGCAGCCGGTTGATTGTTACATTACACACTGACACATTATGTGGGATGTGATATGAACTCATGGATTCCTGCTGCCACTGATCTCGAGGGTTTCCGCGCGAGTCAGCGGCTCGCCTACCGTTGTGCCGAAACCATTGCCGGCGAGCTGAAACCCGGTATCACCGAACGCGAGACCGCCGCCCGCATGAAAAGCTGGCTGCTGGAGCAGGGCGTGAATGACTGGTTTCACCAGCCTTTCGCCTGGTTCGGCGACCGCACGGCTTTCACCGGCTTTGGCGGCATTGGCCATTTCGGCGGCTTCAATCCGGCGTTCTACTCCAGTGGCCGCAAGCTGGAACAGCGCATGCCCTTCATTCTCGACTGCGCACCCTGCAAAAACGGCTATACCGCGGACATTGGCTATTGCGGCGTTATCGGTGAGAACAAGCTGCTCGATCAATTGATGGACGACTTGCTGGAATACCGGAACCTGATTCTCGACCTGGTGAAGCAGCGCAGGCTGCTTTCCGAAGTGAGCCAGGCGGTGGATCGCCTCTGCGCCAAGCACGGCTACGAGCCGCGCCACAAAGCCTATCCCTTTCAGGTGCTCGCGCATCGCGTTGAAAAACTGGAAGACGATCACAAGAAGTCGCATATGGCTGTGATGCGCTTTGGCGTGCGCAACATTACCGAACTGCTGCGCGATGCCTGGGGGCCGGGCCGCAAAGAGGGTTGGTCGCCGCTGTGGTCCAGTGAGCACCGTTCCGATCATCCGCCCACGCCGGGTCTGTGGGCAGTGGAGCCGCATCTCGGCTTTCGCGGCGTCGGCGCCAAATGGGAGGAACTGCTGGTGGTCACCGAGAACGACGCATTCTGGCTGGATGAGGACGTGCCGCATGTGCGGCGCTGGGTCGCGCGCGGGTTGTTGGAGCAGGCGGCTTAACTCGCGATGACTGGCGACAAATCCATGACGCCCATATCGGCGATACGCGATCTGCGCGTGCGATCGGGCGAGATCAGCCTCGCCGTGCGCGGCCGCGGCGATGTCACCCGGCCGCCTATCGTACTGGTGCATGGCTATCCCGACAGCAGCCTCGTCTGGGAACCAGTCGCCGAACGCCTCGCCGCGCGCTATCACGTCGTGACCTATGACGTGCGCGGTGCCGGTGCTTCGGATGCGCCGCAACGCATCAGCGACTACACGCTGGAAAAATTAGCCGACGACCTCAAGGCCGTCACGGACGCGGTCTGCCCGGACCGGAAGTTTCATCTGATCGCGCACGACTGGGGTTCGATCCAGAGCTGGGAATCGGTCACCGCACCGGCGATGCAGCATCGCATCGCTTCCTTCACCACAATATCCGGGCCCTGCCTGGACCACGTGGGCTTCTGGATGCGGCGCCGACTGCTACGCCCGACGCCGCGGAATCTCCTGCAGTTGTTTGGTCAACTGCTGCATTCCTGGTACATCTACGTGTTTCACCTGCCGTGGCTGGCGCCGCTGCTGTGGAAGCATGTGCTGGGCAGCCGTTGGCACCTCATGCTGCGGCGCATTGAGCACGTCAAAGCGGAAGCAAGCCCGACGCAAGCCGCCGATGGTCGGCACGGCATCAAGCTGTATCGCGCCAATATTTTCCAGCGCCTGCTGTTTCCGCGCGAGCGCCGGGCGACGATGCCGGTGCAAGTCATCGTGCCGCTGCGCGATAACTACGTGCGGCCGGGCTTTACCGACGATCTCCACTTGTGGGCGCCGCGGCTGTGGCGGCGCGATGTCATGGCCGGACACTGGCTGCCGCTCAGTCACACCGAGCTGCTGTGCCAGCAGATTGCGGAGTTCATTGATATGGTCGAAACCGGACAGGAGTCGGCGACGCTCAGGCGCGCCCGCGTAAATGGCCCAAGACAAACCGTATAGCGGCAAGCTGGCCATCGTCACCGGCGCCGGTTCTGGCATCGGCCGCGAAACCCTGCTCGATTTCGCTGAGCGCGGCGCAGAGGTTGTGGCGGTCGATATCAATCTCGAATCCGCCGAACGCAGCGCAGTGCTGGCGCGCCTGCTCGGCGTCAGCGCTTATGCGCGTCAGGTCGATGTGGGCTCCAGCGAACAGATGGAGGCTTTCGCGCAGTGGGTTGAGAAAGAACTGGGTGCGCCGGACATTGTGGTGAACAACGCCGGCATCGGGTTAGCCGGCAATCTGCTCGACACCAGCGTCGCGGACTGGGAGCGGTTGCTGCGCGTCAATTTGTGGAGCGTGATTCTGGGTTCGCGCCTATTCGCACGGCAGATGATCGCCGCCGGCAAACCTGGACATATCGTCAATACCGCATCCGCCGCCGCTTTCACGCCCACACGCTCACTCCCCGCTTACGCCACCACCAAGGCGGCGGTGCTGATGCTGAGCGACTGCCTGCGCGCGGAAGTTGCAGAGCACGGCATTCACGTGGCGGCTGTCTGCCCTGGCTTCATTGACACCGGCATTACCACCGCGACCCGTTTCGTCGGCGTCAGCGAAGAGGAGCAGGCCCGCCGGCGCGCCCACGCCAAGCGCATGTACCAGCGCCGCAATCTGAAGCCCGCCGCGGTCGCGCGCAAGATTGTGAAGGCGATTGATCGGCGTCAGCCCTTGGTGCTGGTGGGGGTGGAGGCGTACATCATGCTTTTCATTTACCGTTTCCTGCCCGCCCTGTCGCGCAGGATGGCGCGACTGGATTTGTCGCAATGAATCCGACTTTCCTGACCAAGCCAACGCAGCAGACGAGTGAGGCGCCTGTCATGCATGGCGACCCCGTGCTTCCCGTCAAGGCTTCTTCCACGCCAATCGAGATCAAACCCCGCAAGGTCGCTTTTGATTTTTCGAAGACGCCACTGCACTGGATCCCGGGCGACCCGTTCAGCAGCCATTTTATCAACGTGCTGCACATCACCCTTCCCGCCGGCGAGTTCTGGTTTTGCCGTGTCTACAACAAGGTGGTGCCGCTGATCACGGACGACAAGCTGCGTGAAGACGTGCAGGCGTTTCTGCGCCAGGAATCCATGCATGCGCGCGCCCACGATGCTGCGCTAACGCAGTATCTTGCCTCGCGCGGTATTGAGACCAAGCCGTTTACCGATCGCATGGACTGGTTCTTCAGGGACTTGCTCGGCGACAACCCACTCGGCATCAAGCCTAAGCCGGGTGGCCGGCTGGAGCGCTGGTGGCTGAAGTTCCGCCTGGGCGTGATTGCCGCCATCGAGCACTTCACTTGCGTGCTGGGCAGTTACGCGCTTAACAACAAGACCTGGGACGGCGGCGATCCGGCGATGCTGGATATCCTGCGCTGGCACGGCGCCGAGGAAGTCGAGCACCGTTGCGTCGCCTACGATCTCTACCAACACGTGGGCGGCGGCTACCATCATCGCTTTGGCCTGATGACACTGGTGGCGCCGTTACTGATCTACTTTCTGGTCGGTGGCGCAGCTTTCATGATGCGCCAGGATCCGGCGCTCAAGGTCAACAACCCGAGCGTCTGGCGGCCGTGGATCTGGCGCGAATGGAAACGCGTCGCGATACAGAGCGGCCATCTGCCACGGTTTGGATGGTTGCTGAAGAAGGCGATGAGTTACCTGAGGCCGGGTTATCACCCCGTTTACGAGGCTTCGACCGAACAGGCGCTGGCTTATCTCGAGACCTCGCCGGGCTATCGCGCCGCAACTCAATAGGCCAGCCTCGCATCTAAGGCGTGCAGGACGTGGTCTTGTGGGCTTTCTACCACTAGGAAGGGTGTTGGTTCCTCGTTACTATTGTCTATTCAGAGCAGGCGCCTGCAAGAGCGCCAGAGCATAACCGGGGGAGAAAATGCGCAGCATCTTCATCGAGTCAGTGTGGCTTGCGTCGATCGTGGCCGCTGGTCTGTTGTCGGCTTGCGGTGGCGGCAATGGTGGCGACCGTATCAGTGCCGGCTCAGGCACCAGCAATGAAGTATTGGCCGATTTTCATACCAAGCGCACCGAGAGTATGGCCGCAGGCCAGTTCGAGATGCTTACACTTTCGACGCTGCCTGACGCCGTTACCGGCGGTGATGTATTGGTTGGCTTGCGCGGCCTGGCGGCGGGCGATGCTTTTAGCGTCTCCCGCAATGGCGCGGATGTAAGCACAGCTTTTCATCGCTTGGAGAACGGCGAAATTCACGGCCTCGTCACGGGCCTGCGCGAGGGCAGCAATACGCTGATCGCCAGCGCCAAGGGACGCAGTGCCAGGCTTACCATCAAGAATCACCCGATCACCGGACCGGTGATATCCGGTCCGCATCAGACGCCCTTCATCTGCCGCACGGAAGATGCCGATCTGGGTGCGCCGCTGGATGAAAACTGCTCGGTCGAAACCCGGCATCAGTGGTTCTACCGCTCGGTGATCACCCAGGGCTTCACGGAACTCACCGATCCTTATGCCTCTTATCCGCCGGATGTGATACAGACCGAAACGGTGGATGGCCGTGCCGTGCCCTTCGTGGTGCGTGTGGAATCGGCGACCATCAACCGCGGCATCGTGCGCATCGGGGTGCTGGACGATCCGGCCGCGCGCGGGCCGGATGCACCCTTTGACGCGCGTAACTGGAGCCATCGCGTATTTCACGCCTTCGGCGAATCCTGTGGCGTGGGTTATCAGCAAGGGGTCAACGATCCGACTTTTGTGCTGGGCGGTGTGCCGGATCCCTCCACTGTGTCCGCCGACCGGTTGCTGATCAATTTGGCTGGCGGCATTGACCGCCTGAACAAGGGCGATGCGGTGGTGCATTCCACGCTCGCGGCTTTCGGTGTGCATTGCAATCCGCTGATCAGTGCCGAAAGCACGACGATGATCAAGGAGCACATTAACGAGCAGTATGGACTGGTTGAATACTACGTCGGCACCAACGGCTCAGGTGCGGCGCTGCAGCAGTACAACCTCGCCAACAATGCACCTGGCGTACTGAGCGCGGCGATGCCCACCGCCACTTTTGCCGACATCGTGACCACGGCGATGACGGTGTCCGACTGCGGCTTGCTGCAGCATTACTACGAAAACAGTGCGCTCGACTGGAACGATCAGAAAAAGGCGGCGGTCAACGGCCATAATCTCCTGAGCGGCAACCAGCTCAACGCCATCTGCCAGAGCTGGACCGATGCCTTCTTCAGTCGAGTAAAAGCCAGCGAAGCCTGCGACGGCTCCATTCCCGATGAGCTGATTTACCATCCGGAAACCAACCCCCGAGGCGTGCGCTGTACGATTCAGGACGCGAATATCAACATCTTCGGCCGCGATCCGGCCACCGGCTTCGCGCGCCGTCCGCTCGACAACGTCGGTATCCAGTACGGCTTGGATGCCTTGAACAACGGCGCCATCAGCTTCGATGAGTTCCTGGATTTAAATCGCAGTATTGGCGGGCTCGATATTGACGGCAACTTCATCCCCGAGCGCCACGCGATGGATGCGCAGACCGAGGCGCTGACCTACCGCATCGGCGGCGTCATCGGCCGCGGCGCGCTGGCGGAAACGCCGGTGATGGATCTCGCGCCTTATCTCGATCTGATTCCGGTGGCGAATATCCACGAAGCGGTGCGGCCCTTCATCGTGCGTGCGCGCCTGCGCAAGTACAGCGGCCAAGACGTAACGCAATCCATCTGGCGCGGCGTGGTAACTCAGCCCGATGCTTACCCGGTGATGGAACAATGGATCACCGCGCTGAGGGATGCGCGGCCCGCGCCGGGTGGCGATCATGTACAGGCGGTCATGTCCAGCAAGCCGGCGGCGGCGCAGGATAGCTGCGTCGTTGGCACCGTCGGCGGCCGTGTTGAATTACCGGACGCGATACAGACCCCGCTTGGTCTCATTCAAGTGCCCCTGCTGGTAGCTGCGCCGCTGCCCGATATTGATGTTCCGCTGCGGCTGGCAATACCGGAGGACTTCGACTCCGGTCTCGGCCTATGCCAGATCGCGCTGCCGGTCACCCGTACGCCGCGTATGGTGGCCGGCATGCCGATGAGTGACGATGTCATCAAGTGCCAGCTCAAGTCGGTGGCAGCAGCCGATTACAGCGCCGCCTTGTCGGAAACCCAGCTCGCGCAAATTCGCGCCGTATTTCCTGAGGGTGTATGCGACTACAGCAAACCCGCCGCTGGCGCGTTGCCGGAAGGTGAACACAGCCTGATCTGGCCTTCGGTAGGCGGCAAGACGCTCAAAGCGCCGCACGAGTTGAAATGGCGGGTAGCGCGGTCGTCCTGAAAGTTAACGCGCGACCGCGCAGTCTTTAGGGCAAGTACTCGCAGTTTCTGCACAGGGGCAGCCGACCGCCATGCAGACCATTTCCTCACAAGTGCCATTGCCGCATTGATCGATACAGACCGTGCCCGCGGTACTGCCGGGCTCCTGAACACGCCCTGAAAAGAAGTAGAGGCCAGCCAGTACCAGCAGCACGGCCGCCACGGCGATGATCCAGTTGCGCTTAGCTTTCAAGAGTTAATCGCTCGGATCGAGTGCTCTCTAAGACACTGCACCGCTGCAGACGTTTCTTGCCCCGTCGTGTTGTCTGCGGGACAATACGCGGCCTTTTAGTTCCGCGGCCGCTGGCGGCCGTATCCGACCCGTCCGATTCCAGAGCCCGACGCTGATGTCCGCCCAGCCCGCTGCCACTTCTCCCAGCGCCGCACCGTCGCGCCGCGTGCTGGCGAATGCGATTCGCGCACTGGCGATGGACGCCGTGCAGCAGGCCAATTCCGGCCATCCCGGCATGCCCATGGGCATGGCGGATATCGCGGAAGTGTTGTGGCGGCATCATCTGAAGCACAACCCCGCCAATCCGAAGTGGCCGGGGCGCGACCGTTTCGTGATTTCCAACGGCCACGGTTCGATGCTGCTGTATGCGCTATTGCATCTCACCGGTTACGACCTGCCGCTGGCAGAGCTGAAGAATTTTCGCCAGCTTCATTCCAAGACGCCTGGCCACCCAGAATACGGCATGACGCCAGGGGTGGAGACCACGACGGGTCCATTGGGTCAGGGCCTTGCCAATGCAGTAGGCATGGCGCTGGCCGAACGCCTGTTGGCCGCGCAATTCAACCGCCCCGGCCACGAGATCGTGGATCACTACACTTATGTCTTTACCGGCGACGGCTGCCTGATGGAAGGCATCTCGCACGAGGCCAGTTCGCTCGCGGGCACCTGGGGTCTAGGCAAGCTGATTGCGTTCTACGACGACAACAAGATCTCGATAGACGGCGAGGTTGACGGCTGGTTCCGTGACGACACACCGAAACGCTTCGAAGCCTACGGCTGGCACGTGGTTGCCAACGTCGACGGTCACGATCCGGCGGCTCTCGAAAAAGCACTTGCCGAAGCGCGGAGTGTCGCCAACAAGCCTTCCCTGATTTGCTGCAAGACCATCATCGGTTTCGGTGCACCGACACTGGCGGGTAAGGCCAAGACTCACGGCGCGCCGCTGGGCGCGCCGGAAATTGCCGGCGCACGGGAACAACTGAGCTGGCCGCATGCGCCATTCGTGATACCGGAAGAGATTTACACTGCCTGGAATGCGCGCGCTGCCGGCACCGAGGCGGAAGACGAGTGGAATAAGCGCTTCGCCGCCTATAAGAAGGAATACCCGGAACTCGCCGCAGAGTATCTGCGCCGCATGCAGGGCGAGCTACCGGCGGGTTGGCCCGCGACGATTGAGCAATTTGTCGCGGCCACCCAAAACAAAGGCGCGGACATTGCCACGCGCAAGGCTTCACAGAACGCGCTCAACATCATGGGTCCCGTGCTGCCGGAGCTGATTGGCGGCTCCGCCGATCTGGCGGAGTCCAATCTCACGCACTGGCAGGGCGCGAAGCAATTAACACCCGATGACTTGAGCGGCCAGCACATCGGCTTCGGCGTGCGCGAATTCGGCATGAGCGCGATTGCCAACGGCATACGTTTGCACGGCGGCTTTATTCCCTACGTCGGCACTTTTCTGGTGTTCTCCGACTACGCGCGCAATGCGGTGCGCCT
The DNA here is from genome assembly GCA_050740255.1 of Nevskiales bacterium. GTDB lineage: Bacteria > Pseudomonadota > Gammaproteobacteria > Nevskiales > JBOICV01 > JBOICV01. The sequence goes on from JBOICV010000181.1 coordinate 15,757, forward strand.
GTCGGCACTGATGGGTGTGCAGACGATTTACGTGTACACGCATGATTCGATCGGACTCGGCGAAGATGGTCCGACTCATCAGCCGATCGAACATCTGGCCAGTCTGCGGCTGATTCCCAATATGCGTGTATGGCGTCCCGCGGACGACGTTGAAACAGCGATCGCGTGGCAGGCTGCGATTGAACGCCGCGACGGCCCCACGGTGCTCGCGCTCACGCGCCAGAACGTGCCGCACCAAGCCCGCTCCGCGCCGCAACTGGCCGCGGTTCGCCGCGGTGGCTATGTGCTTATTGAGCCGGCAAGCGCCCCGAAGGCAGTGATCATCGCGACCGGTTCGGAAGTCGGGTTGGCCGTTGCCGCGGCGCAGCAGTTGAGCGAGCAAGGCACGCCCACGCGGGTCGTGTCCATGCCTTGCGTGGAAGTGTTTCTGCAGCAGGACGAGGCTTATCGTGCGTCCGTTCTCCCGAAAAAGTTGGCTGCTCGCGTCGCCATCGAAGCCGGGGTAGCGGACGGCTGGTATCGCTTTGTCAGCGAGCGTGGGCGGGTCATTGGCCTCAACCGCTTCGGCGAGTCCGCGCCGGGTGCAAAAGTTTTTACGGCGCTGGGTTTCACCGCCGAACGCGTCGTTGCAGAAGTGAAGTCGGTTTTGTAAACAGTTAAAGGAAAGTCATGACGATTAAGCTTGGCATCAACGGTTACGGCCGCATCGGCCGCAATGTACTGCGTGCGCTTTATGAGAGCGGCCGCAAGGATCTCAAGATTGTGGCGCTGAATGATCTCGGTCCGGCTGAGACCAACGCGCATCTCACCCGCTACGACACGGTGCACGGCAAGTTTCCCGGCACGGTCGCGGTGGAAGGCGATCACATGGTCGTCAACGGCGACAGGATCAAGGTGCTGGCCAATCGCGATCCGTCGAAACTGCCCTGGGGCGAGCTGGGTGTGGAGGTGGTGCTGGAGTGCACCGGCTTTTTCGCCAAAAAGGACAAGGCCGCGCTGCACTTGCAAGGCGGCGCCAGGAAAGTGGTGGTGTCGCAGCCCGCGGGCGATGACATCAAAACGATTGTCTACGGCGTCAATCACAAGAGTCTGACCAAGGACGATCAAATCATCTCGAACGCGAGTTGCACCACCAACTGCCTCGCCCCGCTGGTCAAGCCGCTGCACGAAAAGATAGGTCTGGTGCAAGGCATTATGACCACCGTGCATTCCTATACCAATGACCAGGTTTTGACGGACGTGTATCACGAGGATTTGCGGCGTGCGCGTTCCGCGACCCAGAACATGATTCCGACCAAGACCGGCGCCGCTGCCGCGGTCGGTCTGGTGCTGCCGGATCTGAAGGGCAAGCTGGACGGTTTCGCAATCCGCGTGCCGACGATTAACGTGTCGCTGGTGGACTTGAGTTTTACCGCTGCGCGCGACACCGACGTGAAAGAAGTTAACGCCGTGTTGAAGGCCGCCGCGGCCGGCGAGCTCAAGGGCATCCTGAACTACAGCGACGGCCCCTTGGTATCCAGCGACTTCAACCACGATCCAGCCTCTTCCACTTACGACGCGACACTGACGAAAGTTATTGGGCGGCTCGTCAAAGTCTGCGCCTGGTACGACAACGAATGGGGTTTCAGCAACCGGATGCTCGATACCACGGTCGCGCTGGCGAATGCGCGCTGACGCGCGCGCGCGCGCGAGGCGGGAGGCGGGAGGCGGGAGGCGCAACAGCAAAAGCGCCGTTGTCTTGGCCTTCACGCCTCATACCTCAAGCCTCTCGCCTTTCGACAGGCTCAGGACAGGCTCTCCTGCCCGCCATTTCCTCGTGCGCCGTTACGCCTCCCGCCTCCCGCCTCCCGCCTCCCGGAGAATGGGATGACCATTCTCCGCATGGCCGATCTCGATCTGGCCGGCAAGCGCCTGCTGATCCGGCAGGATCTCAATGTTCCTATCGATGACGGACATATCACGTCCGACGCGCGCCTGAGAGCCGCGCTGCCGACCTTGCAGTTGGCCTTGCAGAAGGGCGCATCGGTTCTGGTTATTTCCCACCTCGGTCGTCCGAAGGCCGGGCAGTTCAATCCGGAGCACTCGCTGACGCCGGTGGCGGCCTGGTTCTCGCAGGCACTGGGCCGCAGCGTCCCCATCGTCAGCAACTGGATCGAGGGCGTGAGCTTACAACCGGGGCAAATCGCGCTCGGCGAGAACACGCGTTTTCTCAAGGGCGAGAAGGACGACGACGACGCACTGGCCCGGAAAATGGCCGCGCTCTGCGATATCTACGTGATGGATGCTTTCGGCACCGCGCACCGCGCCGAGGCTTCAACCCACGGCGTCGCCAAGTTCGCGCCCGTGGCCTGCGCCGGTCCTTTGTTGGCGGCGGAGCTGGAAGCGCTGGGCAAAGCCCTCGCTGATCCGAAGCGTCCGCTGGTGGTGATTGTCGGCGGCAGCAAGGTGTCAACCAAGCTGGATCTGCTGAACAACCTCGCCGACATCGCAGATCAGCTCATCATTGGCGGCGGCATCGCCAACACCTTTCTCGCTGCCGCGGGTCATAACATCGGCAAGTCGCTGTACGAGCCGGACATGCTGGACACCGCCAGGGCGATACTCAGCAAGATTCGCCAGCGTGGTGGCGACATTCCCTTACCGGAGGACGTCGTCTGCGCCTCGGAGTTTTCACCCGAGGCGCACGCCGAGGTCCGGCCAGCCAACGAGGTGGAAGCCGACGAGATGATTCTCGATATCGGCCCGAAATCGCGCGAAAAACTGGGCGCGCTGCTCAAGCACGCCGGCACGATCGTCTGGAACGGTCCCTTGGGCGTATTCGAGTACGAAAGTTTTGCCGGGGGGACCAAGGCGCTGGCCAAGGCGATCGCGGGCAGCAAGGCTTTCTCGCTGGCCGGCGGCGGCGATACGCTGGCCGCGATAGACAAGTTCGGCGTCGGCGACAAGCTCGGCTATATCTCGACCGGCGGCGGCGCCTTCCTGGAGTTTCTTGAGGGCAAGAAACTGCCCGCCGTTGCGGTGCTTGAACAGCGAGCTAAGGGTTAAACTGTCATTGCGAGGGGCTGTGCCCCGAAGCAATCTCGTATCATCGCCATGAGATCGCCACGGGGCCCGGTGGCGTTCGCGATGACAAGCACTTATAACCTGGGATGAGTAATGACGCGCTTTGAAGGTACAGATAGTTACGTCGCTACACGCGACCTGATGATGGCGGTTAACGCCGCCGTCACGCTGCAACGTCCGTTGCTGGTCAAGGGTGAGCCGGGTACGGGCAAGACCCTGCTGGCGATTGAGGTCGCACGCGCGCTGAAGCGGCCGCTCTACGAGTGGCACATCAAGTCCACCACCAAGGCCCAGCAGGGTTTATACGAGTATGACGCGGTGTCGCGCCTGCGCGACTCGCAGCTGGGTGAGGCCAAGGTGCACGACATCCAGAACTACATTCTCAAAGGCCAGCTCTGGGAGTGCTTCGAGTCCGAGCAGCAGCCTGTGTTGCTGATTGACGAGATAGACAAGGCGGATATCGAGTTTCCGAATGACCTGCTGCGCGAACTGGATCGCATGGAATTTTACGTTTACGAAACGCGCGCGACGATCCAGGCCAGGCATCGCCCGATCATCATCATTACTTCGAACAACGAGAAGGAATTGCCGGACGCCTTCCTGCGGCGCTGCTTCTTCCACTACATCGCCTTCCCGGACAAGGATACGATGGCGCGCATCGTCAACGTGCACTATCCCGATTTGAAGAAGGAACTGCTGGCCGAGGCGATGCGCGTGTTCTTCGAGCTGCGCGAATCACCGGGACTGAAAAAGAAGCCGACGACCTCGGAGCTGCTGGACTGGCTCAAGCTGCTGCTGGCCGAAGACATTCCACCCGAGGCTTTGCGCGATAAAGATGTGAAGAAGTCGCTGCCACCGCTATACGGCGCGCTGCTCAAGAACGAGCAGGATGTTCATCTGTTCGAGCGGCTGGCTTTTCTGGCGCGTCGCGAACAGCATTAAGCCCGCATTTCTCACAACGCGGGTTAAGCCCACACGGCAGCGTCGCCATCGGTGGCGCGCCATAAATACCAGGACGCGACGGAGCGGTACGGCGCCCAGCCAGCCGTCAGTTTGATAGTACGCTTGTCGTTCAGTGGCCGGCCTTTGTTGTACAACCGATTCACCATACGGCGCAGGCCCACGTCACCGAGTGAGAAAATATCGAGCCGGTCGAAGGCGAAAATCAACGCCATCTCCGCCGTCCATTGACCGATGCCGGGCAGTGCATCGAGCGCGGCTAGCGCAGCGGCGTCGTCCATTTTTCTGAGCGCGGCAAAATTCAGCTCGCCGCTATCCACCGCTTGGGCCAAGGTACGAAGCCATTTGGCTTTGGCGTAGGACAGGCCGCAGGCGCGCAACTCTTCGGCGGCGATTTCGAGAAAGTGGGCCGGCCGCATGCGTGATTTCGTGCCGACGCGCGCGGCCACGCGCTGGTAAATCGTGTCCGCGGCCTTGGTCGAAAGCTGCTGACTGATGATGGAATAGCCAAGCGTATGGAAGGGATCGCGATGGGTGAGGCCAAGCGTACAAGGTCGGTAGTGCGCGATCAGGCGGCGCATGATCGGATCAACTTCAGCCAGCCGGGTTTCAGCGGCGGCAATCGTGCTAGACGATACGCGAGACGCCATTCAACCCGAGCCTTATCGTCGCGGCGATCACTTCGTACAGTCTCCGGTGCGCTTCGCGCTGAAGTTGGTTTTCATCTCCTGTCCCTGCACGGTCATGCTGCCCTTGCCCTGCATGGACGTGTCCATCACCGTAAAGTCGTAATGCCCGGCGCTGCCGTTTTTGCAGACCATGTCATAGCTGGCGCCGCTGGCCGAGTGCTTGAGGTTCTTCATCTCGCACTCCTTCTGATCCCCGGCCTCATATTGAGCGCCTTTGTCCAGATCGGCCTGCGTGAGGCAGTGGGTGTAAGTAGTCGGCGGCATGGCGACCGGCATGCCGGCCATTTCCATCGTCATCGTGTACTCCCACTGCCCCGGCTTCATGGTGGATTCCTCCGCTGCCACGGCTACGTGCGACGCCAGCCCGGCCGCCAGCGCCACTGCAATAGTCATGCGCATCATCATCTGCAAACTCCTCGTATCAGGTCAGTTTCAAGCCCAGTATATTTCGTCCCGGCTACAATACCTCTCTAGCCAGCCTAGTCGCAGGACGGCATGCTGATTCCTTTCTTTTATGCGTTGCGCGAGGGCGGGTTGAAGCCCAGCCTGACGGAGTTCCTTACCTTGCTCGAAGCGCTCAAGCAGCGCGTGGCGCAGCTGGATATCGACGACTTCTACTATCTCGCGCGCGCGGCGATGGTCAAGGACGAAACCAAGTTCGACCGCTTCGACCGTGTCTTTAGCGCCTACTTCGAGGGCGTTCAGGCGGCAGTGGGGGCGCTCGACGCCCTGATCCCGGAGGAGTGGTTGCGCAAAGAGATCGAACGCCTGCTCACTGACGAGGAGAAGGCCAAGCTGCAGGCGCTCGGTTGGGACAAGCTGATGGAAACTTTGAAGCAGCGCCTCGAGGAGCAAAAGGGGCGCCATCAGGGCGGCGGCAAATGGATTGGCACTGGCGGCACCTCGCCTTTCGGCAATAGCGGCTTCAACCCCGAAGGTGTCCGCATCGGTGGCAAAGGCGGCCAGCGCCGCGCGGTCAAGGTCTGGGAAAAGCGCGAGTACGCCAATTACGACGATACCCGCGAACTGGGCACGCGCAATCTCAAGCTGGCGCTGCGCCGCCTGCGCAAATTTGCGCGCGAAGGGGCCGAGGAGATCCTGGATCTCGACGACACCATCCGCTCCACCGCCAAGAACGCCGGTTATCTCGATATCAAGATGGTGCCGGAGCGGCACAACAAGGTGAAGGTGTTGTTGTTCTTCGACGTCGGCGGCTCGATGGACGATCACGTCAAGATTTGCGAGGAGCTGTTCTCGGCCGCCAAAACCGAGTTCAAGCATATGGAGTATTTCTACTTCCACAATTTCATCTACGAGAGCGTGTGGAAGGACAACCGTCGCCGGCACGCCGAGCGCATTTCCATGCCGACGGTGCTGCACAAGTACACGCCGGACTACAAAGTGATATTCGTCGGCGACGCCACCATGAGTCCCTACGAGATCACCTATCCCGGCGGCAGCGTCGAGCACTGGAACGAAGAGGCGGGGGCAGTATGGATGCAGCGCCTGGTGGACATTTACCCGAAAGCAATCTGGCTAAATCCCGAGCCCGAGCAGCGCTGGGAGTGGACGCCGTCCATCCAGATCGCGCAGGGTCTCGTAAAGCAGCGTATGTTTCCACTGACGCTGGAAGGTCTCGACCGCGGCATGCGCGCGCTGATGAAATGAACCCCAAGGGCCATTCTGAGTGCGTAGCGCGAAGAATCTACGCAACAACAAAAGGAGACAACGATGAGCGCTTCAATCTGTGTATTGCTGGGGTTCACCGCGTGGACCATCGCTTTGATTTCGATAGTGCTGTTTTACCGCACCGGTTTGGTATTGGCGCGCAAAACCCCCGCCAATAGCTGGACCCGTGGCGCGCAGACCTGGCAGGACCCCGGCCTGATCACCCGCATGGCGCACGCCCATTTGAACTGTCTGGAAAATCTGCCGCTGGTCGCTGCGGTGATTCTGTCGGCGCAGGTGATGGAGCAGGGCGCCGTCACCGACGGCCTGGCCTGTGTATTGCTGGGTTTGCGCATCGCCCAGTCGACGGTACACATGATCGCGGTCAACCACTGGATGGTGTTTCTGCGCGCCACGCTGTACACCGGTCAGATCGCAATCCTGGCCTACTGGGTGCTCAAGCTCGGCGGACTGGTCTGAGCACCAGCACCTCAAGGAGCAGCGGCCGTGAACCGGCGCGCCCGGCGGTGGTTGCTGGCTCTAGGCCTGGTGGTTTGTGCGCTGATTTTTAGTCTGTACCAGATCAGCCGCGCGGTGGTGCGCGCGGCTGATCCTTACGTTTTCGAAACGGCGGCGGACTTGCCGCCCAATGACGTAGGGCTGGTGCTCGGCACCAGCACTTACACTCGCGGCGGTGGGATGAATCCGCTGTTCGCCTATCGCATGGATGCGGCTGCCATCCTGTACCGCGCCGGCAAGATCAAGCATCTCCTGGTCAGTGGCGCGAATCCGGACGAGACCTACAACGAGCCGCGCAAGATGTATCAGGCGCTGATCGGCAGCGGCGTGCCGCCGGAAGCCATCACCATGGATTTTGCCGGTTTCCGCACTCTCGATTCTGTGGTGCGTGCGCAGCAGGTGTTTGGGTTGTCGCGGTACACCGTGATCTCGCAACGTTTCCACTGCTACCGCGCGGTGTACATCGCCCGCCACAAAGGTGCGGACGTGGTGGCTTATGCCACGCCGGAGATCACGCGCGGGTTACCGCTGCGTACGCGGGCGCGGGAGTTCCTGGCGCGGCTGCGGGCAGTGCTGGACGTGCGTGTATTCGACACGCAGCCGCGGCATCTGGGCGAGCCGGTGCAACTGCAGATTGCGCCGACTTCGGAGAGCACGCTGGTGCCCGGCGATTTGCCGGTGACGCAAACGCCGATCAACGCACCGGAAAATCAAAGTAAGTCTCCGGATAAGGTTCGTTGACGAGCGTGTAGTGCCACCACTCTTTCTCGTAGTTCTTGAAACCCGCAGTCTCCATCACCTGCTTGAGAATCAGGCGGCGCAGGTGCTGATCGGTGCCGATGGTATCGGTGTCGGTATGCGATCGTGGATCGAAGCAGTCAAAGCCCGTGCCCATGTCGGCCGCCTGCGCATCGGCTGCGCCGCAGTCCGGCGCCGTCATCCGTGGCTCCCGGAAGTCCAGGGGAATAATCCCCACATCCACCGTGCTGCCGCGGCTATGGCCGGAACAGGCGGCGATATAGACCTGTTCCAGCAACTGCGGTTTGCGCAGCTTCGGGTAATAGCGTTCGCGCGTGCTTTCCTCTGGATCGGCCGCCCAGCGCTCGAAATGCTGTACCGCACGCTGGGGCCGGTAACAGTCGTAAATCTTGAGCTGCCAGCCCCGGCGCAGCAGCGCACCCTGCGCACGCATTAACGCGTGCGCGGCATCGCGCGTAAGCAGGCATTGTGGCGAGTCGTACCCGGTCACACGGGTGCCGAGAAAGTTGTCGCTGCCCGCATAGCGGATGTCTTGGGGAAGACTTGGCGCGATGCTGCGCAGCGGGACGATGTCGTCCGGGCGCTCTTCCTCCGGCGCGTCTTCCGGACAGGCCCAGGCCAGCGCAGGGACGAGGCACAACAACAGAGCGATACGCATCGGGTTCCTTAGTGCTGCATTTGCTGTTGCTTACGCAAACCTTTGCGCCGCAACTGATTAAGCATCAGGCGATTCAGGCCGGGGAAGGCGCTGGCGAGTTTGGCGATGAGGCCGCGCGAAAGCGGTAGCGTGACTTCAATCGGGGCCTGCTGGAGCGCGCGAAGGCAGGCCGCTACGACTTCATCTGCAGAGAGAAAACGGTCGCCGGAGAACGTCATCGCAGCTTGTTCGCGCGCAATTTGCAAATCCAGCATCGGTGTCTGCACCGCATCCGGACAGACCACGCTGACTTTGATGCCCAGCGGGGCTAGTTCCTGCGCCACCGCAAGACTGAAACCGCGCACCGCGAATTTTGAAGCGGAATACAACGCAATACCCGGCACCGGCGCGATGCCCGCGAGTGAAGCGATATTGATGATGTGCCCGCCGCCTTGCGCTTTCATCCGCCTGGCCGCCAGCGCGGTGCCGAGCATTACGCCTTTGGTGTTGATATCCATGTGGAAATCAATGTCCTGAGGCGTGATTTCGGTGAGCCACCCAGGACGAATCACGCCCGCCACATTGAACAAGGCGTCGATCCGGCCGAAGCGCCGTTCCGCCTGGGCATAGGCAGCCTCCCACTGTTCGGGGCTGCGCACATCCAGCGCACAAGTCAGCAGTTGCGCCGGATCTTGCGCAGCCTGTGCCAAGTTCGTCAGCGGTACGGTATTCAGATCCGCGGCGCAAACCCGGGCACCGAGGCTCAATAGCTTGCGCACCAATGCCGCGCCAATACCGGAAGCGGCACCCGTGACGAAGTAGGCCCTTCGACCAAGCTCAGGAC
>JBOICV010000182.1:0-3512 GCA_050740255.1 Nevskiales bacterium
AGCCCAACCCGCTTCTTCTTCGGTTGAACCTCCCACCGCCACCAGAACCGCTTGTCCGCGCCTGGGTTGTTTCCTGTCTCAGTCGAAGGGGTCAGTCGTTGAGGGCGTGTTGCCCAAATCGGTCTGAGCGGACAGGAAATTTTCTTTCCGGTGCATTTTAAGGTTCCCAAATCCCTGCTGTTGATGTAATACAGTCTGCGCAAGGAGGTCAACACCATGATGGGCACGCAGAACAATCAGCCGTCGTTGTTTTCCTACCAGGTCAACTTGGAGCAGCGCGTGCGGCCCGACAACCCGCTGCGCAGAGTCCAAGAGGTCGTGGACTTCGCTTTCGTGCGCGCCGAGGTCGCACCGCTGTACGGTTACAACGGCAACGAGTCGGTCGATCCAGTGGTGATGCTGAAGATGATGTTCCTGCTGTTCTTCGAGGACATCGCCAGCGAGCGAGCCCTGATGCGCATCATCGGCGAGCGGCTCGATTACCTGTGGTTTCTCGGCTACGAACTCGACGAGCCGATTCCCGATCACAGCGTGCTCTCGAAGGCGCGGGCGCGTTGGGGACGCGCCGCGTTTGAGAAGTTCTTTGTGCCCCGAATGCTTTCGGGGTGGCCGCCGGGTTGGTGGATGGCAAAAAGATTCACGTGGACTCCAGTCTCAACGACGCCAACGCCTCTTGCGATTCTGTCGTGAAAGCCTCCCCCGAACTGATCGCCGCGCTCAAAGCCGCCTACCAAGCCACGGAGAGCAAACTGGAGGATGCGACCACCCCGGCTTCCTACGAAGCGGTCAATGACCGTCTGGTCAGCACCACCGACCCCGACGCCACCGTCGTGCGTCGCGCCCAGCAACCGCCACGACCGCGCTACCAGAACCACCGGGTCATCGACGATGCCCACGGCGTGATCAGCGCGGTGGAGACCACCCCCGGCAGCATCGCGGAGAACAAACGATTGCTCCCGCTCGTTGACCAGCACGAAGCCAACACCGCTCAGAAGGTGGCTACCGCCGTGGCCGATCACAAATACGGCACGAGCGAAAACTTCGTCGCCTGTCAGCAACGCGACATCCGCACGCATCTCGGCGACCTGCGCGCCAAACAGCATCACGCCCGTAGCCAAGGCATCTTCCCGGACTCAGCGTTCCTGTTTGATGCCGCCACCAACACCTACCGCTGCCCGGCCGGCCAAACGATGAACCCGCGCCGGCTGCACCCGTGGAAACGCACCTGGGAATACTCCTTGCCCAAGGGCATCTGCCCGGCCTGTCCGCTGCGAGCGCAATGCACCCGCGCTTCTTACGGGCGCACGATTCATCGCCACGAACACCAAGAGCTGTTGGATTGCGCGCGCGCCCAAGCGCACAGCGCCGCCGCCCGGCGGGATCGAAAGCGCCGCCAACACCTCGCGGAGGTGAGCTTCGCCGATGCGGCCAACCACCACGGATTCAAACGGGCGCGGTGGCGACGGCTGTGGCGCGTGCAGATTCAAGACTGGCTGATCGCGGCGATTCAGAACATCAAGATTCTGGTGAAGAACATCCGCCCGCCGGTCGTGGCGGTCGCTGCGGCGGCCAAAGTTGTGGAGTTGAACCGCGTGATCGCAATGGCTCGCGCTCGATCGAGCAGTTGCTGGCGTGTGTGCAATCGGCTGAGCCCTCTGGCAGCGTTTCAAAGCGACTGACAAGGGCTGAGGTCACTGAGCTCATGGGCAACACACTTCAAGCCGAGTCGACGCTTTGGGCAACACGCCCTTGACAGGACGTTCCCCGATTTTTGGGCTGGAAAAGTTGCAAGTGGCTGACGTGCTCCACGTAGGGCACTCGGGCAAATGAAATGTGGCCTCGCTGTCGGAGAAGGGTATCATCCTCCTCCAGCCAACATCAAACAGGAGGCCACGCGTGAATCCTCTCCAAGTCGCCCGCCGGTTGCGAGAACAGATCGGACAGTTTTCGGGGATATTTTCTCCCCGCTTTTCCAAGCCGCAAGCCAAGTTTGTCGAGCAGATGCTCTACGGCATTCAGGCCAGTCAGGACGTCAAGCTCAGCAGCATTGGACGCGCGTTGGGCGAGGAGATTTCGTTGAAGAAGATCACCGAGCGGTTCTCGCATCACTTGGCGCTGGCCGGACTCGGCCAGTCCCTCAACGAGATCGTGGTCGCCGACGCGGCGCGGCGTGTGCACGAGGAGACGTTGATCATCGTCGATCCGACCGACATCCGCAAAAGCTACGCGCAGAAGATGCCGTTTCTGGCGACGGTGCGCGACGGCAGCACGGGGGAGTTGGTGCAGGGCTACTGGAGTTGCGTGGCGCTGGCGTGCGAGCCCGAGAGCCGGCGGGTCATTCCGTTGCATCAGCGGTTGTGGTCGGCGGAGGCACCGGACTTTGCGAGCGAGAACGCGGAGATTCTGGGCGTGATCACGACGGTGGCGCAGGCGACCGCGGGGCGCGGGATCTACGTGGTGGATCGGGGCGGGGATCGGCGCGCACTCTTCGACGCCTTGTTGGACAAGGGCTGGCGGTTCATCGTGCGGTTGAAAGGCGATCGGAATCTGCGGGTGCGCGGCGGCACGCGTCTGGCGCGGGAGGTGGCGCGCGGCTGTCGGATGCGCTACGCGGAGCGGATCGTGCGCGGGGAATCGGGCGAGCAAAAGAGTGTGCGCATCGAGTATGGATTTCGGCGCGTGCAGTTGCCGGGCCGCGCCGAGCCGTTGGGACTGGTGGTGGTGCGCGGACTGGGCGAAGAACCGTTGTTGCTGTTGACCAGTGTGGCGGTGCGCGCGAGTCGGCGCTCGCTGTGGCAAATCGTCAGCGGCTACTTCACGCGCTGGCTGGTGGAGGAAGTGATTCGGTTCATCAAACAGAGTTATCGGCTGGAGGAACTGCGCGTGTTGGACTACGAGCGCTTGCGCAACTTGGTGGCGCTGGTGCTGGCGGCGGCGTACTTCTCGGCGGTCTGGCTGGGCCAATCGCTGAAGCTGGCGGTGCTGGCGACGCACGTGACGAAAGTGGCCAAACGCTTCTTCGGCGTGCCCGACTTTCACTACTACGCGTTGGCCGACGGCATCGCGGTGCTGTTGTCGAAATTGGGTCGGTGGCTGCCAGACAGTCGCGCTCGACTGTGCGACACCGGTCAGCTTCAACCATCACTTTTCTGACCGCCGCTAAAAAACCGGGGAATGTCCTCTCGACCGTGCCGATTGACGCAGGCGACGCGCGTCGGTACTATGCCGCGATGCACGTCGATGTCGTGATCCCCGTATACAATGAGGAGCGAGATCTGTCGAAGAGCATCCACACGCTGGATGAGTTTCTCCGCGGAATCGCGACGTTCAAATCAAGCATAATCATCGCCGATAACGCGTCGGTCGATCGGACCTGGCAAATCGCAAAGGAGTTGGAAAGCAAGTTGCCCACCGTCCGCGCTTTTCATCTGGACCTCACGGGTCGAGGTCGAGCGTTAAAGGCGGTCTGGTCGCAAAGCAAGGCCGATGTGGTGAGCTACATGGACGTGGAT
>JBOICV010000183.1:0-1908 GCA_050740255.1 Nevskiales bacterium
CGTGCCCGGCCAGCACCGCTTCGATCTCGCCGAGCTCGATGCGGAAACCGCGCAGCTTGACCTGCTGGTCGAGCCGGCCCAGGTATTCGAGATTGCCGTCGGGAAGCCAGCGCGCGAGGTCGCCGGTTTTGTAGATCCGTTCCGTGCGGCCGAACAGTTCGATTTCGATGAATTTCTCGGCGGTCAGTTCGGGGCGGTTCAAATAGCCCCGCGCCAGGCCCGCCCCGGCGATGCAGAGTTCGCCGGGGATGCCCGGGGGTAGCGGCTGAAGCCGGGCGTCGAGAATGTGGATGCGGGTGTTGGCGATCGGCTGGCCGATGGGTGGTTTTTGCGCGTCGGGGCGGCATTCGAAGACACTTGCGCACACGGTGGCTTCCGTGGGGCCGTAGGCGTTGATGAAACGCCGTCCCGGCGCCCAGCGGTTGACCAACTCCGGGGGGCAGGCTTCGCCGGCGACCACGAGCGTTTGCAGGCTGGTTAAACAATTTGCCGCCATGGTGCTCAAAAAGGATGGCGGCAGCGTTGCATGGGTTAGGGCATGCGTGGCTAGGTAATCCCTAAATGCGCCATCCGACAATAACGTCGCCTTGGATGCCAGGAATAACGACGCGCCGCTGAGCAGCGTCGTCGCCATTTCAGAAACCGAGGCGTCAAAGCTGAACGAGGCAAATTCCAAACACCGGCTCCGTGGCCCCATATGAAACACATTGATTTGCGCTAACGTTAAATTCACCAGGCTACCCTGTTCAATCATCACCCCCTTCGGCCGCCCGGTCGACCCCGAGGTGTAGATGACATAGGCGAGGTTCTCGGGCTGGCTCCGCGGGGCCGGGTTGTGGGCCGGGTAATTCGCAAAGTCCGCCAGGTCCAGGCAAATCGTTGCGCAGGCAGGGCTCGCCGCGCCCGGCGCCAACCGGTCTTGCAGCGCGGACTGGGTCAACAGCAGCGGCGCGGCGCTGTCCTCCAGCATGAAAGCCAGGCGTTCCCGGGGGTAGCCGGGATCGAGCGGCACATAGGCCGCCCCGGCCTTGAGGATGGCGAGCAGGCCGATGACCATCTCCATGGAGCGCTCCACGCAGATCGCCACCAGGGTGTCGGGACGCACCAGCGGGGTGTGGTCCGGGGTCTTCAGGCTCAGCAGGTAATGCGCGAGCCGGTTGGCCTTGGCGTTGAGTTCGGCGTAGCTCAGCGACGGGTCCTCGTATACCACGGTGGGTTGGTCGGGGCTTTGTTCAACCTGGCGCTCGAACAGGCTCACAATCGTTTGGTCTTGCGGGTAATCGGTTTCGGTCCGGTTCCAGGCGATCAGTTGCTCGCGTTCGGTCTCGCTCATGAGCGGCAGCGCATGAACCGGCCGGCCGGGGTCGGCCACGATGGCCTTAAGCAGGGTTTCGAAATGCCCGGCCAGAGCTTGGATCGTGGCGGTGTCGAACAGGTCGGTCGCGTATTCCCAGTCGCAGTGCAGCCGGCCGTCGCGCTCCGCGGCGCTCAACGTCAGGTCGAACTTGGCGACGGGGTAATCCTGCGCCAGCGCACCGACCTTAAGGCCCGCCAGAGCGAACTCGGGGATGTCGTTGTTCTGCAACACGAACATCGCCTGGAACAGCGGGCTGTGGTCGGCGCTGCGTTGCGGTTGCAGGCGCTCGACCAATGCCTCGAACGGCAGGTCCTGGCGGGCGTAGGCGGCGAGACAGGTCTCGCGCGTCGCATCGAGCAAGCCGGCGAAGCTTTGCCCGGGCGCCAGCCGCGCGCGCAGCACCAGCGTGTTGACGAAGAAGCCGACCAGTTCCTCGGTCTGTCGGTGGCTGCGGTGGGCGATGGGAGCGCCCACGCAGAGGTCGTCTTGGCGGCTGTGGCGCGCCAGCAGCACGTCGAAGCCGGCCAGCAGGGTCATGAACAGGGTGGCGC
>JBOICV010000184.1:0-3520 GCA_050740255.1 Nevskiales bacterium
CAGCGATTGTGTGGAGACCAATGGCGCCAGCATCAGCGCCGCGGGTTTCAACGCGGCCGCGGATGCCAGTTGCGCGACCGCGGTGGGCGGCAGCACCAACTTTATCGGCGTGGGCGGCGTGGCCGACCCCATGCTCGGAGCCCTTGTGGGGATCGGGAATGCCGATGGCGTGGTGCAACTAATCCGTCCGCTGGTGGCGGCGAGTCCGGCGCTGGACAAGGGTGATAACGCGGTGTGCAGCAGCGCGGCGGTGGGCAATGTGGATCAGCTTGCGCGCACGCGCTTCCAGGACGGCGATGGCAACGGCACGCTGATCTGCGACATCGGCGCGGCGGAGCTGGCTGGCGCGGATGCGGATGCCGATGGTGTGGCGACCGCGATTGAGGCCAATGTGCCGACGCGCGATGCCAGCGGCAATATCATTCCGGGGCTGTTTGGCGACGGCAACGGCGATGGGGTCTCTGACAGCGGCCAGATGACGGTGGCTTCGCTGTTCGCGGCGGACAATGCCAGCTTTATCACGGTGCAGGCGGTGACGGGCGGGGCCTTGAGCCTGGTCTCGCTGTCGGCCGATGTGCCCTCCGCTGCACCCACCGGCTTCAGCTTTCCCTTCGGCCTGCTGCGCTTCACCACCGCCGCGAGCCCGGCGAATGTGGTGATCACCTATCCGGCGGTCGTCGGCGCTTACTTCAAGTACAACGATATAACGGCGACCGCGGCGCAAACGGCGCTGGGCTATACGCGTGCTGATCAGGGCGTGAACGTGATTGCCGGCATCATCGGCAACCGCGTGACGCTGAATCTGACCAACGCCATGTACGGCGATACCGACGCTGGCGGCACCATCACCGATCCCGGTGCGGCGGCCGGCAGTAGCGGCGGCGGCGGTGGCGGCGGGCCCTGCTGTCTGCCGGGCGGCGGCGTCACGGTGATTGAGGACGATGACGACGACAGCGGCTGCACCATCGGCGGCGGCAGCGCCTACGAATTGCTGGTGCTGTCAGTGTTTGCCGGGTTTGGCATCTGGCGCACGCGCCAGCGCCGCGTTCAGGCCTTCAAGGCATAAGGGGAATGGCAATGGAGCGCTTCAATATGAACAGCATGCACAAATCCGCCCGCTGCGCAGCCTTGCTGGGAGCCGCACTGGCATTCGGCGCAGTCGCGCCCGCCTGGGCCATCACGGTCACAGTCTCGGGCCTTGCCTGCAATGCGGCGGCGGACCCGGGTTTTGAGCCTGCGCTGGATGCGGCGCTGGCCGACCCCACGGTGGACCTGATCAACTTCAACTGTGCGATGGCGGCGCAGAACATCACCACGCCCAAGCTGATTGACCGCACGCTGACCATTGACGGTGACAATCCCGCCGGCCCCGCCGACATGGTTTTGAGCCAGACCGGGACTACGCCCGCGGCAGATCGCCACTTCACGGTGGACGTAAGCGGGGATCTCAGCCTGCGCGATATCACCCTTTTGAGCGGCTTTGCGGACGGCGCCGCCGTGCCCGAGAATCAGGGCGGCACGATCTTCAACGCGGGGACCGCGAGCCTTACGCGCGTTACGATTGACGATAGCGCGGCTTTCTTCGGCGCCATCTTTAACGCCGGCACGCTCAGCGTTACCGGATCAAATATCGGGCTTACCGGCGGTATGGGTACCATCGCAGGATCGGGGGCCGGCATTTTCAACCTTGGCCCCGGCACCGCGACCATCAGCGGGTCGCGGTTTCATATCAATATCGTTGCCGACCCTGGCGCCGGAGCTGCGATTCACAATGCGGGTGGTGCAGTGACGCTGACCAAGTCCACCATCCACCAGGCTGGCGCATCGGCGTCGGGCGCCGCGCTGGTAAATGCGACCGATGGTCTGGGCGCCGGCGGCACCATGAGCGTAATCAACACCACCATCAACGACCTGGGTGCAGCCCCGGACGCCCCCGGCGTGCTGAGCACGGGCCTGGGCTCGGTGCTGACGCTGATTAATAGCACCGTGGCGCCGGATATCGGCAGCAGCGCGGTGACAGACAGCGAAGGCCAGATCGTACTCAGCAATACCGCCATGAACAACGTCGCGGCGGTGCCGGAGTGTGTGTCCATCAGTGGCGGAACCTTTACCGCTGCCGGCGTCAACGTGGTGGCGGACACGAGCTGCGCCACGCTGGTGGGCAGCAGCGCAAACTTCTTTGGTGTGGGTGGCTCGGCAGACCCGCTGCTTGGCGCCGCCGCAGGCACCGCGATCGTCAATACAGATGGCGTGACACAGACGGTCCGCCCGCTGATGGCGGGCAGCCCGGCGATAGACAAGGGCGACAGCGTGGTCTGCGCGGGCGCCGAAGTGGGCAATGTGGATCAACTGGCGCGCACCCGGTTACAGGATGGGGATGGCAATGGCACCGTCCTGTGCGACGTGGGCGCATTTGAAGTGCCGGGTGCAGACACCGATGCGGACGGTGTAGCGAACTCGATTGAAGCCCAGGTGCCGACCCGCGATGCCAGCGGCAACATCATTCCCGGGCTGTTCGGCGACGGCAACGGCGACGGTGTGGCCGACAGCGGCCAGATGACTGTCGCCTCCTTGCTCGCATCGAACAACGCCAGCTATATCACCGTGCAGGCGGTGACGGGCGGCGCGCTGACACTGGTGTCGCTGTCGGGCGATTTCCCCGCTCCGACCCCGGTGGGCTTTACCTTCCCCTTCGGCCTGCTGCGCTTCACCACCGCCATGAGCCCGGCGAATGTGGTGATCACTTATCCGGCGGCAGTCGGCGCTTACTTCAAGTTCAACAATGATGCCGCTACTGCGGCGCAGACCCCGCTCGGTTACACCCGCGCGGACCAGGGCCTGGTGGTGATTGCCGGCATTACCGGCAATAAGGTGACGCTCAACCTCACCAACGCCATGTTTGGCGACGTGGATGGTGGCGCTACCATCACCGATCCGGGCGCGGCGGCGGCGGGTGGCGGCGGTGGCGGCGGTGGTCCCTGCTGTCTGCCCGGTGGCGGCAGCACCGGTGGCGTCGTTATCGAAGACGACGATGACGACAGCGGCTGCACCATCGGCCGTGGCAACGCCTACGAGCTGCTTATTCTGGCCTTGTTCGCCGCCTTTGGTATCTGGCGCACACGCCGGCGCAGCGCCTTCTGATTGCTGGCAGCTTCAACACAAACGCCGGGCTCGCCCGGCGTTTTCTTTTGTAGGGTGCGCATCGCGCACGCGGAGCAAGTCGCGTGCAGGCACGCTCCTACGTGTTGCGGTGTAGGAGCGACTTTAGTGTCGCGATGAGAGTCTCAAAATCTAGCTCTGCAGCCCCGCCCGCCCCGCCCAATCGCGGGCAAAGTGCATCGCGACACGGCCGCTGCGTGAGCCGCGGCTGAGCGCGTAGCGCAGCGCTTCGGTGCGTAGCGCCTCATCGTCGCCCGCCGCCGCGCCGAGCTGCTGCAAGTGGTGGCGCACGATCTCCAGATACTGGTCCTGGTTGAAGGGATAGAAGGACAGCCACAGGCCGAAACGCTCGGACAGCGCG
>JBOICV010000185.1:0-9296 GCA_050740255.1 Nevskiales bacterium
GACGAGTTCTGGGTGGGCGAAGACAGGCCGAAACGGCCGTCGCCGGCGGCTCGTCGCAAACGCTAGACAGAAGCTACGCGGCTGCGCGCTAGTTCTTATTGATCTAAACGACCCGTTTAGCGCCGCCGCCGCTGACTGCCAGCATCACCCCGACACCGGCGGCAATAACGTGGCGGGCTCCAAACCTTTTTTCAGATACTCGAAGGCATCGTCCACGTTGTCTGTCAAATGGAATAACTGCAGGTCCTCCGCGCTGATCAGGCCGTGCTCGAGAAACATCGGGAAGTTAAGCATCTGCTCCCAGAACTTGCGGCCGAACAGCAGCACCGGGATTTTCTCCTTCTTGCCGGTTTGCACCAGGGTCAATACCTCGAACAGCTCATCCATGGTGCCAAAGCCGCCCGGGAAAATAACCAGGCCCTTGGCCAGATTCAGAAACCAGAATTTGCGCATGAAGAAGTAATGAAATTCCAGATCCAGCTCGGCATTGATAAAAGTATTGCTTTTCTGCTCGAAGGGAATGGAGATGTTCAGACCCATGGACAGCAGCGGGTTTTGCTCGCTGGCGCCGCGGTTGGCCGCTTCCATGATGCCGGGGCCGCCGCCGGTACAGATGAAATAGCGCTCGCCTTCGGGATGGGTATCGGTGGTCCAGCGCGCCACGCGGCCGGCAAACTGGCGCGCCATCTCGCAGTAGTCCAGTCCATCCGGTGTATTGCTTGTGCCGGGACAGGTGCGCGCAGAGCCGAAAAAAATCACGGCCTTACGCACGCCCAGGCGGTCGAAGCGGTTTAGCGGCTCCAGGTACTCCGCCATGATGCGCAGCGGCCGGCCGGCGGGACCCATAATAAAGTCCTGGTTTTTATACGCTTTCGTCATCGCACGCGGTCTGATGAATAGTTCGCCGGCGAGTATAACAATCCGTTCTGTGGCCACCGGCCACTTGAAAGCAGGCGCGACGACCCCACCTTAACTGCATGAGCGCAATGTGCGCTTGCTACGAGATAGTGAGGTGATTGTGATGAATATGATGAGAACGTATGAACCCGTCGGTATGCTGTCCAAGCTGCACTACGAGATGAACCGCCTGTTCGAGCCCGGCTCGCTACCCGACTTGACCGGGGCCAGCGGCGTTTGGACGCCGGCGGTGGATATCAAGGAAGAGGAAAACCGTTACCTGATTCACGCGGATGTGCCCGGTATCAAACCGGAGGACATCGAGGTCACGCTGGAGCGTGGTGTATTGACCCTGCGCGGCAAGCGCGTGGCGGAAAGCCGCGCGGAGCAGGCCAGTTATCGCCGGCTCGAACGCTATCGCGGCGAGTTCGCGCGCCATTTCGCCCTGCCGGACACGGCGGACGAGGAGCGTGTGGACGCCAGGATCAAGGACGGCGTGCTCGAAGTGGTGATCAACAAGAAAGAATCGAGCAAGCCGCGCCGGATTGCCGTGAAGGCCTGAAGCGGAGCTAGACGCCGCGCGCGGTTGTCGCAACAACCGCGCCTATTTTTTTGGAGCCAAACATGCGGATGGACAAGCTCACCAGCAAATTCCAGCAGGCGCTGGCCGACGCCCAGTCGCTGGCGGTCGGCCGCGACCATCCGCAGCTCGATCCGGTGCACGTCGCGCTGGCCTTGTTGAACCAGCAGGGCGGCGGCACGCGGCCGCTGCTGGAACAGGCCGGTGTTGATTTGCGCCAGTTGCGCAATAAGCTGGATGAAGCGCTCGACGCCCTGCCCCGCCTGGGCGAAGCGAGTGGCGAGGTGCAGATCAGCAGCGATCTCGTGCGCCTGCTGAACCTTGCCGATAAACAAGCACAAAACCGCAAGGACCAATTCGTCTCCAGCGAATTGTTTCTGCTCGCAGCGGTGGACGACAAGGGCCGCCTGGGCGAAGCCTTGCGCGCCGCCGGCGCCACCAAAGCGGCACTGGGTCAGGCGATTGATGCGGTCCGTGGCGGCGAATCGGTGACTGACTCCAATGCCGAGGACGCGCGCCAGGCCCTGGACAAATACACCATCGATCTCACCGCCCGTGCCGAGGCCGGCAAGCTCGACCCCGTGATCGGGCGCGACGAGGAAATCCGCCGCGTGATTCAGGTGCTGTCGCGCCGTACCAAGAATAATCCCGCGTTAATCGGCGAGCCCGGCGTCGGCAAGACCGCCATCGTCGAAGGTCTCGCGCAACGCGTCGTCAATGGCGAGGTGCCGGAGGGTTTGAAAGACAAGCGCGTGCTGACGCTCGATCTGGGCGCGCTGATAGCTGGCGCCAAGTATCGCGGTGAATTCGAGGAAAGACTCAAGGCGGTGCTGAACGAGCTGGCCAGGCAGGAAGGCCGCGTGATTCTGTTTATCGACGAAATCCACACGCTGGTCGGCGCCGGCAAGGCTGAGGGCGCGATGGACGCCGGCAATATGCTCAAGCCCGCGCTGGCGCGCGGCGAGCTGCACTGCATCGGCGCCACCACTCTGGATGAGTACCGCAAGTACCTCGAAAAGGACTCCGCGCTGGAGCGGCGCTTTCAGAAAGTGGTGGTGGATGAACCGAACGTCGAGGACACGATCGCGATTCTACGCGGCCTGAAGGAACGCTACGAAGTCCACCACGGCGTGGCGATTGCGGACGGTGCGCTGATTGCCGCGGCCAAGCTTTCGCATCGCTATATCACCGATCGCCAATTGCCCGATAAGGCGATCGACTTGATGGACGAGGCCGCCAGCCGTATCCGCATCGAAATCGATTCCAAACCCGAGGAGCTGGACCGTCTCGATCGCCGCCTGATTCAACTCAAGATGGAACGCGAGGCAGTCAAGCAGGAAAAAGATGCCGGCGCCAAAGCCCAGCGTGAAAAGCTCGACACTGACATCGGCAAATTGCAACGCGAATACAGCGATCTCGAGGAAATCTGGAAGACCGAAAAGGCACAGGTCGCGGGCGCCAAAGGCGTGAAAGAAGAGTTGGAGCGTGCCCGCACCGAATTCGAGGCCGCACGCCGCGCCGGCGATCTGGCCCGTATGTCGGAGCTGCAATACGGCCGCATCCCGGAGTTGGAGAAAAAGCTCGCGAATGCCGATGCCGTGCAACAGCCGGCGCACCAGCTGCTCAGCAATCGCGTAACCGAGGACGAGATAGCGGAAATCGTCTCGAAATGGACCGGCATACCGGTCAGCAAGCTGATGGAGGGTGAGCGCGACAAGTTGCTGCGCATGGAAACCGCGCTGCACGAACGAGTGGTTGGTCAGGACGAAGCCGTTAAAGCAGTCTCTGACGCAATCCGCCGCTCCCGCGCCGGTCTGTCCGATCCGCAACGGCCCAATGGCTCCTTCCTGTTTCTCGGCCCGACCGGGGTTGGCAAAACCGAGTTGTGCAAGGCGCTCGCGGCCTTTTTGTTCGATACGCAGGATGCGATGGTGCGGATTGACATGTCCGAGTTCATGGAAAGGCACTCGGTCGCGCGCCTGATTGGCGCCCCGCCCGGTTATGTGGGTTATGAGGAAGGCGGCTATCTCACCGAGATCGTGCGGCGCAAACCCTACTCCGTCGTACTGCTGGATGAGATCGAGAAGGCGCATCCGGAAGTATTCAATGTGCTGCTGCAAGTGCTCGACGACGGCCGTCTGACCGACGGCCAGGGCCGCACGGTGGATTTCCGCAACACCGTGATCGTGATGACCTCCAACCTCGGCTCCAGCCTGATTCAGGAGCTGGCCGGCGAGGCGAATTACGGCGCGATGAAGGAGGCTGTGATGGGTATCGTAGCCAGGGAATTCAGGCCTGAGTTCGTCAACCGCATCGATGACATTGTCGTGTTCCATCCGCTGGCCAAGGAGCAAATCCGCGCGATTGCGCTGATTCAGGCGCAGAGCTTGCGGGCGCGGCTGGCCGAGCGTGGATTGGAACTGGAATTCGCCGAGGCGGCGCTCGACAAGCTCGCCGCCGCCGGTTTCGATCCGGTGTACGGTGCGCGTCCGCTCAAGCGCACGCTGCAAACCCTGGTGGAGAATCCGCTGGCGCAGCGCATCTTGCAAGGTGACTTCACGTCCGGTCAGAGGGTGCGAGTGGACGTGGCCGATGGCACACTGACTTTCTTCGCAATGTAGTCCGCACCCTACGCCGGTTTCCGCGCCGGCTTACGGCTGCTGCGTGCGCGCACCGATATTGCGCAATCGCGTCCCTTCCTAAAGTGCAGGCACAGTCAATCCGACTGGCTAAACACAGTTTATGGAGGGGTATATGTTCACTTCACGAGGTTTGCAGCACTTAGGGACGGCCGCCCTTCTCAGCGCCGTCCTGGCACTCGGCGCCTGCGGCGGCGGTGGGTCGTCCAGCGATGGCATCAGCGGCGCAGCCGGTTCCGGTGGCACTGGAGGTTCTGGGGGTTCCGGCGGTACCGGCGGCAGCGTCCCGCGCGCAAGCGTGGAAGGTCCGCTCGATCCGGTACAGGAAGCGCTTAGCGGTATCGTCGGCACTCAGGTCGGCGGCGCTCTACCCGCGCCACTCGGCCCGACGGTGCAGTGTGCGGATACCGCGCTGACGTCTTTCACCGACGTACCGGATGCCCTGCTGGTTGCGGTTATGGCCCTACCGGCCGGCGCTGACCCTGCAGGGGCGTTCCAGAGTGCGGCGGCGCAAATGACCGCGTCGATGCTGGACTTCGCCGGTCGTCTGCAATCCACCCTGCGTATTCTCGCGGGGCAAGCGAGCGTTTGCACTGCCGGTACTGTCGGCGGCAATCCGCTGGCGGGCACTCCGCTGGAAGCGGCGGGTGCGCCCCTGGCGGCATTAATCAGTGCCTTGCAGGCGGCGGGCAGCAACCCGAATCCGGCGGTGCTGGCCGCGCAGATTGCGCCGCTCCTGACCCAGCTCGACGCTGCCTTCGGCATATTGCCGCCGGAAGTGACGGGCGCCCCGGTCGTGGGCGGTCTGATTGCGACGGTACGGGGATTACTGGTTGACGTTGGCGCCTTGCTGGTCGCTATCGGCAGCACGGATCCGGTGGCGGCGCAGGTCGCGATCGAAGCCTTGCTCGACGGCGTGCTCACGAATGCGCTGTTGGGTGTACTACCGGTCGGGCAGATCGATGCAGCGTCGGGGCAGAACTTCTCGGCGCAGATTCAATCCGGCATCGATACGCTGACGGCAACGCTCGGCGCAACGCTCGGCACGCTGATTACCCCGGTGTTCGACGCCGCTATCGGCGGCGCGACGGGGCCGCTGAGCAATCCAGTGAACGGTTTGATTGCGCAGTTGCTAAGCGGCGCTGCCAACAACCCCTTGGACGGCATCCTCGGGTCGGTAGCGGGTGGTGGCGTGTCACCGCTGGATCCGCTGGTGGCGATATTGACTGCGGGCGCCGGCGGCGTGTCGCTGGATAACCTGGCGGGCGCGCTGCCTGCTGGCGGTACCGGCACTCCCATTGACGACCTGATTGATGTCGTCGGTGGCGGCGCCGGGCTGGACTATCTGCTGGCCTTGATGAGCCTGTTGAATAGCCTGCCGCTGCCGGCACCGTTGGCGGAGATCGTAGCCACCGTGCTCGGTCTAGCCTAAGCGCGCAACACTCGAGCGCCCGGCCGCGAGACCGGGCGCTTTTCTTATTGCAGTTGCTGCCGTTCCGGTGGCGCCTGCGTCGGGCCGCTGTTGGCACTCTCGATCAGCGCTGGCCCAACCGCCGCCATTACCGCCGTGAACGCCTCTTCAAACTGGCACTGCAGCGCTTCCGGCACCGCTTCATCCCCCTCCAGCCGTTCCTCAATCTGCATTGCTACGCTGCGCAGCTTCGGCATCGCCAGGTTGCCGGCAACGCCTTTCAGGGTATGCATGAGTACATGAACCCGCGGGCGGTCGCCCTCGGCCATGGCGACGCGGAATTTTTCGTTATCCGCAGCGTGATGACCGCGGAAAATCTCCAGCAATTCTCCATATAGCTTGCTATTGCCGTGCAGACGCTCCAAAGCCTCGGCGACATTGATCGGCCGGCTATCGGCATCGGGCGGCGCTTCGGGCGCCAGCGGCGGCGAGGGTTCGGGTTCGACCTTTCGCGTGGCGGGATCACCGAGCCATTTGCCGAGCACGCGGATCAGCGTACTGATATTGATGGGCTTGGCGACGAAATCGTTCATGCCGGCTTCCAGACAGCGCTCGTTGTCGCGCGGCAGCACATTCGCGGTGATGGCGATGATGGGCAGACGGGCGTGTTCGGCTTGCTGCCGGATCCAGCGGGTCGCCTCCAGGCCGTCCATCACCGGCATTTGCATATCCATCAGCACGGCGTCGTAGCTGACCTGGGATACGGCCTCGACGCCTTCCGCGCCGTCATTGGCGATATCCACGATAATGCCAAGTCCCTCAAGAATCTCCACCGCCACGCGCTGGTTAAGCAGGTTGTCTTCGACCAGCAATACCTTGGCGCCGCACAACTTCTCCGCGCCGGGCGCCTCGTTCAGGCGCGGCAGGCCGCGGCCCTGGTGGATATGCGCACCGAACAGACCGATCAAGACATCGAACAGGTCCGATGCGGTGAGCGGTTTGCTGAGCGTGGCGTTCACCATGCCGGGCTGCACGCTGCGCGACAGCTCGTCGCGCGGATGTACCGTAATCATGATGATGGGGACGGCATCGCCGCGCGGCAGGGCGCGGATGCGGCGCGCGGCTTCCAAGCCGTCCATGCCGGGCATGCGCCAGTCCATGAGCACCAGGCCGTAGGGGTTATCGCTGAAGCGGCGCACCGCCTCCTCGCCGCTACTGACCGTTTCCGGCTGCAGGCCCAGGGAGCGCAGCATATTGAGATATACCTTGCGTGCCGTGGCGCTGTCGTCCACCACTAGCGTGCGCAGACCCCGCAGGATGTCCGGCACCACCGCGTCGGTCGGTGCGGCCTGATGCTTCGGCAAGTCGAAGGGCACCCTGAACCAGAACGTGCTGCCGTGGCCGGGTGTGCTGGTCACGCCGATATCCCCGCCCATTTTTTCCACGAGCTGCTTGCAGATGTTCAAACCTAAACCGGTGCCACCGTATTTACGCGTGGTGGAATCGTCGGCCTGGCTGAAGGGCTGGAATAGCCGTGCACACTGCTCCGCGGTCAGTCCGATACCCGTATCGCGCACCGTAAAGCGCAGCGTCACGCGGCCCGGCGCGGCGGACTCCTGTACCGCGCTGACCTCCACCTCGCCGTGCTCGGTGAACTTGAGCGCATTGCTGGTCAGGTTCACCAGAATCTGCTCCACCCTGACGGTGTCGCCCAACACCATGCCCGGCACATCATTCGACATGGACAGCACCAGCTCGACCCCCTTCTCCGCGGCCCGCTGCGAGAACAGCACCGCCAGTTTTTCGATCAGTCCCTGCAGCCGGAACTCGTGATGCTCGAGCTCCAGCTTGCCGGCTTCGATTTTCGAGAGGTCGAGGATGTCGTTGATGATGGTCAGCAGGGTTTGCGAAGCGGTCTGGATATTGGCGAGAAACTCCATTCGCTTGGAGTCCTTGCGCGCGCGCAACGCCAGGTCAGCGAAGCCGATGATGGCATTCATCGGCGTGCGGATTTCGTGGCTCATCCTGGCCAGGAACTCGCTTTTGGCCTGGGTCCCCATCTCGGCGCGCTCGCGCTCCTTCAACAGATACTCTTTTTCTTTGCGCTCGATATTGATGCGATCGGCCAGCGCCAGCGACAACAACATGACGCCCAAAGCCGTGCCGATCTGCACGATATAGCTGGTCAACAGATGTGCGGGCAGCAAATCGGTCACTTGCGCGATTTGCAGCGCGATACAGGTTGCAAACGCCATCCAGGCGATGAGATAAACCCGCGCTGCGCGCACGCCGACGGCAAGGGCCTGCGCAGTAGTGACCACCGCAGCGATGGAACCGATGATCGCCAGCGACATCGTCACGCGGATACTGATCGAATAGTCCGCGACGAAGGCCAGCACCGCGCCGCCCAGGCAGGCAACTTGAAAGCCGATCAGCATACGATGCAGTCGGGGCAGTTGCCGCCGGGTCTGCAGAAAGCTTTGCGTAAAGGCGATCAGCCAGAACGTTGAGGCGGCGATGAAGAACGGCGTGCTGGCGTTGGTCCAGCGCGGCGAGTCGCCCCAGAAGTATTCGACCGCAAGTCCATTCAGGGACATTGACGTCAGTACCCCCAAGAACAGCACGAACATGATGTAGTCGAGATAGCTGCGGTCGCGTACCGCCAGGTATACGAATACGTTGTACAGGATCAGCACCAGCATGACGCCGTAGTAGCCGCCCAGCAGCATCAGCTCGTCCTGCGCGCGCTTATACAAAGCCAGCGAAGACCACAGGCTCAGCGGCACCACTTGCGCGCTCTTGGTGTTAATACGCAGATATACCGTCGTCGGCTTATCCGCCGCCAGCCGCACCGGAATTACGAAATTGCGATGCCGCAACGGCCGGTTGGCAAAAGGCCGTTGATCACCGGTGCGGATTACCTGCCAGCCGCCGTCGGCCTTGGGCAAATAGACATCAACATGATCCAGCAGCGGGAAACCGATCTCCAAGAACCAGCTACCGCCGAAGCTGCGGTCGCCGCTGCGGTTTTGCAGGGTCAAGCGGTACCAGTAAGAGGCGGTGGTGAAGCCCGCGTTAAAAATGCGATCGGTGTTGCGCTTGAACTGTCCCGCTAGAGGTGCGCGCCTGACATCCGCCAGGCTCCAACTCCCTTTCGCGTCCGCCAGATACTCGACATAGGGATTTAGATTGAGGCTTTGCAAGCCGCGCTGGATCTCGACGATCGTGGATGCTGGCGCGGCCGCCGCCGTGCCGGGATTGAACATCAAGCCAAGAACGACAGCAGCGATGCCTCGCACCAGCCAACACGGAAGGTCCAACTTCCCTGTATGGACTCGGTTGTACATATCTCCCCTTGCCGCCGTTTCTGCGACGTTCGTTGAGAGCTGGTGCCCCCTTTATAAGGGCTACCTTAGCGCTGATATCCGCGGGCGAGCAAGCGTATGCCCGCCCTGGTGCAAGATGGACTCGTTCAATTTTGCAGCCACCCTGCGTTCCGCGCGAATTTGTAAGCCATAGCCCGCAGGCGTTTGGGGTGCCGCCGCACACCTGCCGCGGCGATGTCCGATGCAGAAACCTAGCCCGCCTGACTACACTACGCCGTACTGGCCAAACAATTGAGCCGAAACGGCGGGCTGTCGCCCAGCCCGCCACAAGAATCCGCCGGAACGAAAGTCCGGCAGATCCTGGCGACGCGGCCCGGCTTTGCGGCCGGATACCCTGTCTAGCGGGCGTACGCCCGGTCGCAAGACCGGGCGTCTTTTTATTT
>JBOICV010000186.1:0-3379 GCA_050740255.1 Nevskiales bacterium
CAACCCAAACGGCGATTACGATTCCTTGATCGAGCTACTCAACAAGCGTGGGGCGAAATAAAGTATAAAGATGATAAATGACATAAAGATGACATGGGTATTGGCGGGTGAGCGGTTTTTGCGCTACACCCGCCAACATGAAAACAACCCACTGCAGTGAAACAACCGCCCAGGACCGAGGGGTGCGAGTCTCGGTCACAAACATCAACCTCATCAAGCTGGGTCTGGACGTGCACGCCGACAGCGTGCGCGTGGTTCGCCAACTCGATCATGCGACCCCACAGCCCGCGCAGAAGTTCAAGCCTGAGCAGTTTTTAGATTGGGCGACCAAGCAAGTCAAGCTTGCCGCCAAGGTGTACAGTTGTTACGAAGCCGGGCCGTTTGGCTACGGCTTGCATCGGCAACTCACCGCCTTGGGCATCGAGAACGTGGTGATCCGTCCGCAGAACTGGGACGAGCTGGGCAAAGGCGTCAAGACCGACAAGACCGACGCCCTGGCGCTTTGCCAGCGGTTGGATCGCTACGTGCAAGGCAACCACAAGGCCCTCGCCGTCGTGCGGGTGCCGACGCCGGCAGAGGAAGCGGCGCGCTGGCCGAGCCGTCAACGCGAGCAAATGTTGCGCGAGCGCAAGCGCCTGGAAGCGCAGGGGCGCAGTCTGTTATTGACCCAAGGGCTGCGCGTCCAAGGCCCGTGGTGGCAGGACAAGAACTGGAAGCCGCTTTTGGCTTTGCTGCCCGCGGCGTTGGCCGCCACGTTGGAGATCACCCGTGAGGTCGTGAAGCTGGTGCACGAAAAAGTGGAAGCGCTCACCGTCCAACTGGAAGCGGCGGCCACCCCGAGCCGCGCCAAAGGCGTAGGGGCGTTAACGACCGAAGTGCGGCGCCGCGAGATGGGCGATTGGAAGCGCTTCAGCAATCGCCGTCAAGTGGCCAGTTACACCGGCTGGTGTCCCAGCGTCTATGCCAGCGGTCGCCGGATGGTCAGCGGCTCGATTACCAAGCACGGCAACCCGCGCGTGCGTGCCGCTCTGATTGAGTTGGCGTGGCGACTGGTCAACTGGCAACCGCACTATCCGCCCGTGGCCAAGTGGCGCGCCGTGTTGCTGAACAAGAAAACGCCCTCGGCCCAAAAGAAGAAAGCGATCGTGGCCATCGGGCGGCATCTGGCCATTGACCTGTGGCGACTGGCGACCGGGCGGTGTCGAGCCGAGGATTTGCAGTTAGTCGTGGCGGTCTAACGCGCAAGGAAACGCACAAAGGAAAGGAAACCAACGAAATGGAACGGCGCGCCCCGCTGACCCCATGGGAGGAAACTCCCGAAGTAAAGATTGGGAGCGCTTAGCTTGCCCTTCGCCGACCGAATTGGTCAACTGGCACTCAGCCAAACGGCTGAAGTGCGGATAGCAGGATGCGAGGCCGAAGGACACTCCTTGAGCCTTGAACGAAGGCAAAACGATCCAGATCGAAGAACAACAACAACAACAACAGATGCTAACAGAAAGAAAGGAAAAAATGTAGCCGCATAAAACGCTCGCTTGACAATCCCCATAGCAGGGGTCAGTCCGGAATGGCGCTTAGTTAAGGGCATTTTGGGACGATTTTCGAGGGCGGTTGCGATGGGCAGGCACGCGCATCTGATGGCGCGGTGCCGTGAGCAGGTGGTAGTTTTTCGGCCGCCGCTTTTTCGCGCGCGGCTCACTGCGGCCGGGCCGATGGGGCAGTTGGTCGCGGGCAATCAGCGCCAGCATCGCGCGTCGCAGCGCGGCTTGCTTGCGCGGTTGGCCGCGCGCGGCGTGCAGCACGTCGGCCCACTGCCGCATCGTGTCGAGGGCGCCTTTGAAGCTGAGCCGCGCCAGTGGCACGTGGTGCCGGGCTGCGGCTTGCTGCATGAGGGCGCGCACCAGGTTGTAGGCGATCAGGTGCAACTGGAGTTCTTTGTGGATCATCGCGGGACTCTGACAGCGCAGCACATCCAGGCCGAGCAGGATTTTGATTTCGCGGAAATGCAACTCCACCGTCCAGCGCTGGAAGTACAGTTGCCCGAGGGCCTCGGCCGGATACGCCAGCCGATCCAGCAGCGTGGTGACCAGCACGAACTGGCGAGTGCGAAAGCCGCGCACGCCGACAGCGACGTGCACCAGCCGCACGGTCAACGTCTCAGACAGGGCCGCGAAGTCTTCCGCACTCCAAGCGGGTGTGCGCTGGATGGGTTTGGTCCAGGTGAGCAACCGATCCCTGGGGCCAAGCCGCCGGCCCCGCCGTGCATCGTGCGGGCGTGCCTGGTGCAGGCGCATCACGCAGTCCACGCCGCGCGCCGCCAGCGAGGCGATGGCCGCGTACGAGCAAAAGCCGCGGTCGGCCAGCAGGATGTCACCGCGCGCGAGAAACCGCCAGAGTTGACGGAACAGTTGGCAGTCGTGGACGCGCAGCGTGCCGCGTACGATCTGGAGCAACGCCCCGCTGGCCAGACAAAACACGCCCACCACTTTCATCATCGGAAAGCCACAGCCCGGTTGCTGCGACGCCTGTTGCGGGTAGGCGGCTTGGTTGGCAGCGGTGTCGGGCATGGAGACGTTGGTGCCGTCGACGATCTTGACGGTGCGCCCGCGCCAGTGCTGCTCGGTGCTAACACTGCGTTGCAGTTGCGTGACCAGATCGTCGTGAATGGCCTCCAGCGTGGCCAGCGGCAAGCGCGCGCGTGCCTGGCAGTAGGCGCTGGTGTCAGCGCAGAGGTGCGGCTGGCCGCGCTCGGCCCACCAAGCCTGCACCTTGCGAACGATCTGGCGGCAGGCGCAGGGCGGCGACAGCACCTGGGCCAGAAACGCCCAGAACGTCACGCTGGGACTGAACACGCGCAGGCGGCTGTTCGGACCCTGGGCGCTGGGAGCGAGCCGGTGCGCGGGGATCAGCGAACCGAATGCCACCTGCAACTGCGACAACGCGTCCAAGCGAGCGGCTTGGTTGCGGAGTTTCTCGGTGATGGAACGAGGCGCCCGCCCGAACAGCAGCGGGCCAAACGGCGGGAAAAAACGAGTGGTTTCATGCATGCCGCCAGACTACCGATTCTACCGGAAGGTACCAGCCCAATCTGCCTTATCTTAGCGCCATTCCGGACTGACCCCTTCTCGATCGACTCAATCCGGCGCTAACCCGTTTTGTCACGCAACCACAACAAGTGCATACGCGCGAATGGATTCAGAAGCGGCTGCTCGACGTGATGATTGCCGAGGCCAAGCGATGCGTGGACGAAAAGATCGTCGACTCGGAAGACGACATCGAAGTCGGCATGATCTTCGGGACAGGTTTCCCACCGTTCCGCGGCGGCCTGATCAAGTACGCCCGTGACACGGGCCGATGGATTGGTTGATCGGGATTACGG
>JBOICV010000187.1:0-3785 GCA_050740255.1 Nevskiales bacterium
CAGTACGGCGACAGCGTGCGGATTGAAATGCTCGATGCCGAGGGGCGCTCGATCTTCGGCGCGATCGAGCAGGCCGTCGAGTGCTACACCGGCCTATGAAGCTTTACTCCTACTGGCGCTCGTCGGCCTCTTATCGCGTGCGTATCGCGCTGGCGCTCAAGCGCATTGCTTACGAAACTATTCCGATTCATCTGGTCAAGAACGGCGGCGGGCAAAACAGCGAGGACTACCGCAAGCTGAACCCGCAGGGGCGGGTGCCGCTGCTGGTGGACGGCGATTTCAAACTGACGCAATCCATGGCGATTCTCAGTTACCTGGAAAGCCAGTACCCGCAGCCCGCGTTACTGCCTGCGGATGCGCGTGCTCGCGCCCGGGTGTGGGCGTTCTGCGAGGCGATCAACGCCGACATCCAGCCGCTGCAGAATTCGGGGCCGCTCGGTTATCTGACGCGCGAATTCAAGATCAGCGAAGATCAGAAAACCACTTGGCTGCGCCACTGGATCGAGCGCGGCCTGGCGGCGCTGGAGCAGGAACTGGCGCCAGGCCGCGATGAGGCCTGCGTGTTTGGCGCGACGCCGACGCTGGCCGACTGCCTGCTGGTGCCGCAAATGTATGCCGCGGAACGCTTCGCTGCGGAAACGGCAAAATTTCCGCGCCTGAAAGCCATTGCGGAGCAACTGCGCCTGCGGCCCGAGTTCATCGCCGCGCATCCGGATCGGCAGCCGGACGCCAATACTTAAGGCAGCGCGTCCGCCGGCAGGCTTCGGAAGAACTCCAGGGCAGAGGGATTCGCGAGCGCCTCCTCATTCTTTACGCTCTGGCCATGGATCAGCGCGCGCACGGCCAGCTCGGTGATCTTGCCGGAGCGGGTGCGCGGCACTTCCGGGCAGGGAATGATCCGCGCAGGAACGTGCCGCACCGACAACTGCGAGCGGATCGCTTGCCGCAAACGCTCGCCAAGCTCCGCCGACCAGGCGACGCCGTCGCTCAGCCGTACAAACAGAATGACCTGCTCATCGCCGTGACGGCCCTGACGACAATAACCCACCGCCACCGACTCCAGCACTTCGGGTAGGGCGTCCACGATGTGGTATATCTCAGCCGTGCCGATGCGCACGCCGCCAGGATTGAGGGTGGCATCGGAGCGCCCCGAGATGATCAGACCGCCGTGCCCGGTCCATTCGGCGAAGTCGCCGTGATGCCAGACGTCGGGAAAACGCTCGAAGTAGGCGGCGCGGTATTTTTCGCCCGCGGCATCGTTCCAGAAGCCGACCGGTGCAGAGGGGATAGGCCGGGTGCAGACGAGTTCGCCGGCGGCGCCTTGCAGCGGCCGACCGTCGTCGTCATATACATCCACCGCCATGCCGAGCCCCGGGCCTTGCAATTCACCCCGGTAAACCGGCGACCAGGGATTGCCGAGCGCTAAGCAGGAGATGATGTCAGTGCCGCCGGAGATGGAGGCAAGTTGGACGTCCGGTTTGACCGCCGCATAGATGAAATCAAACTGCTCCGGCGCCAGCGGCGAGCCGGTGGAGTAAACGGTCCGCAGCGCCGCGAGCGCCAGCGAGTCTTTTGGTGCGTAGCCCGCTTTCTCGATGGCCGAATAATACTTCGGGCTGGCACCGAAATGGCTGACGCGCTCACGCTCCGCGATTTGCCAGAGCACTTGCGGCCCGCCGTGGAAGGGCGAGCCGTCATACAGCACCAGGGTGGCGCCGCAGGCCAGCGCCGACACCTGCCAGTTCCACATCATCCAGCCGCAAGTGGTGAAGTACAGCAAGCGATCGTCCTGGCGCAGATCGCCCTGCAACGTGTGTTCTTTCAGTTGCTGCAACAAGCTGCCGCCGACACCATGCACGATGCATTTTGGTTTGCCGGTGGTGCCTGACGAGTACATGACATAGAGCGGTGCCGCGAAAGGCAACGGTGTGAAGCGCAACGCAGCGCCAGGGTCGCCGTAGTCGCGGATCGAAACCGCCTTGGCGATCGGCGGCAACGTCGGCTGCGCTTGCAGCACCGGCACCACCACCAGGCGCTGCAATCCGGAAAGCTTGGCCGCGATACTGCCGATGCGTTCGCTAAGGTCGATAACTTTTCCGGCGTAACGGTAGCCGTCGCAGGCGAACAATACCTTCGGCCCAACCTGGCCGAAACGCTCGAGCACCGCCGCCTCACCAAAATCAGGTGAACAGGAAGTCCAGATCGCGCCCAAGCTGGTCGCGGCCAGCATCGCGATGACGGCGTCGCTGCCGTTCGGCAGGAAACCGGCGACCCGGTCGCCTACACCTACGCCGTCAGCAGCCAGCCCCGCCGCGACCGCAGCCACCCTGGTGCGCAGCTCCGCGCGCGAGATTTCCTGGCGCTGTCCGCTGTCGTCGCAAGCAATCAGCGCCGGCGCCTCGTCCGCGCCGAAGGAGCGCAGCAGGTTTTCCGCGTAGTTGAGTTTCGCGCCGGGGAACCAGCTTATGGCCCAGGGGCTGCCGTGCTGCTGCAACGGAGCGGTTGGCGGATCGTGGCAGATCACGCCGCAGAAATCCCAGACGGAGGTCCAGAATTCCGCCGGCCGCTTGACCGACCAGCGCCACAGCGCAGCGTAATCGGGCGGCGCAAAACCGTGCCGCTCAGCGAAGCGCGTGAGGCTCGACGCGGCCACGCGCGCCGCCGCCGGCCGCCAGATCGGTTTGCTCATTGATTATATGGTTGCCTGTATAATACATTACTGCATCTAAACGGCCGGATTGTAGCTAACCATGAGCGCGGCGCAGATGGGCTCGACGCGGCAGAAACGGGCGCTGAAAATTCCGTCCCCCCACCGCAAGGGCAATATCAAGGTTCCCTACGATGGCTGGCTTGAGTGCGCGCGGGTGGTCTTGATCGAGGAGGGCATCGGCATGGTCAAGATAGACCGCCTGGCCAAGCGGCTCAAGGTCACGCGCGGCGGGTTTTACTATCATTTTGAGAATTCGCGCGCGCTGCTCGAAGCGCTGTTGAAACTGTGGCGAACGAGCAATCGCTTCACCCCGACGAATCCCCACCTGCCGACGCCGCAGGCCGCGCTGGAGACGCTGGACGCAGTGGCCGATACCATCATCCATGAGCGCGGATTCGATCCGCAATTCGACATGGCGGTGCGGGAATGGGCGCGCATCTCAACCCCGGTCGAGGCGGTAGTGCGCGAGGTTGACGAGGAAAGAATCAGGACGATGCGCAAGATTTTCCAGGCCATCGGCTGCCGGCCGAAGGAAGCCGAGATCAGGGCGCGGGTCTTCTACTATCACCAGGTCGGCCAGTACGCGCTGGGCATAAGGGAAACCACCCGCACCCGCGAGAAGAAGCTGCCGATTTATCTCAGCGTGTTGTGCGGTGCGAGCTACGACAAGGCGAAGGCCGGCGCGAGCGGGCGCGCGCCAGGTGAGTTGCGCAAGAATGGAGAGCACTGGCGAAGGTATGCCCGGCACACGGCGCCGCCAGCCGTGGTCAACGAAACCGTTTCACCGTAGTCATCCGCGGAACCGCCATGCCACACGAACCCTTAGCTAACATTAATGTTGCCGCGCAGGAATTGCTGCCTACGCCGGACGACGTCATCTCCGCGTTTCCGCCCAGCGAGCAGGCCCGGAAGACCGTCCTCGAAGGCCGCAGAACCGTGCGCCGCATCCTCGATCGCGAAGACAACCGCCTGTTCGTCGTGGTCGGGCCATGCTCGATCCACGACCTCATGGCGGCGCGCGAGTACGCCGGCAAACTCAAGCGCCTGGCCGACGAAGTCCGCGGCACCATGCAGA
>JBOICV010000188.1:0-18895 GCA_050740255.1 Nevskiales bacterium
GTATCTCATCGCGCATCTGGCCGAACGCTTCTGGGCTGACGGCCGCCGGCTCAAACCCAGCCTGGTAGTGGCGGAATACGAAAAAATAATCTTCGATGAGCTGGATTTGCTGCGCGAAGCGGCAAACGCCAGCCAGTTGCGCGCCAACTGGCTCGGCTCGGAAGTCATCTACCACCCCGTGGTGTTCTTTGAGCTGACCCGGCCCAATGTGCTGGTGATGGAGCGCGTCTACGGCATCCCGATTGATGACATCGCCCAGCTCAAGGCCGCCGGTGTGGACTTTCAGGTGCTGGCCGAGCGCGGCGTGGAAATCTTCTTCAAGCAGGTTTTTCGCGACAATTTCTTCCACGCCGACATGCATCCCGGCAATATCTTCGTCAACGTCGAGAATCCGCGGCAGCCGCAGTACATCGGTCTGGATTTCGGCATCGTCGGTAGTCTCACGCCGAATGACCAGCGCTATCTGGCCGAGAACTTCCTCGCCTTCTTCAATCGCGACTACCGGCGCGTGGCCGAACTGCACATCGAATCCGGCTGGGTGCCGCAGGGTACGCGCGTGGACGAGTTCGAGTCCGCCATCCGCACGGTTTGCGAGCCGATTTTCAACCGGCCTTTAAGCGAAATTTCCTTTGGTCTATTTTTGATGCGTTTGTTCCAGACCGCGCGGCGCTTCCGCATGGAGGTGCAGCCGCAGCTCGTGCTGTTGCAGAAAACCGTGCTGAACGTCGAAGGCCTGGGCCGGCAGCTTTATCCGCAGCTTGATTTATGGAAGACGGCGAAGCCGATTCTGGAAAACTGGATGCGCGAACGCCTCGATCCGCGCACGACCTTTAATCGCATCCGCGACCAGTTACCGGCTCTGGCAGAAAGCCTGCCGCTGATCGCGCATGCTGCTTGGCGACGCTTGCAGACCGGCGACTGGCCAGGCGAGGACAGGCGCACTGCCGAAGCCTTGAACGCTTTGCGCGGTGATATGGAGGCAGGGCAGCGGCGTAATCGGGATTTGATTCTGGGTTTGGGTCTGTTGGTGATTGCTCTGCTGACGCCGCAGGCGCTGGATGTTGCCGTGGGTTGGGCGTTCGTGCCGGCGGCGCTCGGCATTTGGTTGTGTTGGCGGGCTAGATAACCCCTAACCTAAATTCAGTCGTACCGGCAGGATTAGGCGGGCCGACTAGTGGATTGGTGTAATCAGCGCCTGCAGATGTTCCTGCATTTCACTCGCGTCCACCGCATTGAGTGCGCGCTTGGTCTGCTCGCGCAGCGCAGCGATGTCGCTGTTCAGGATAATGCGCTTGAGTTCCAGCACGCTGCCGGAGTGCATGGAAAACTCGGTAAGCCCGAGGCCCAGCAGCAGACGGGTATAACGCGGATCGCCGGCCATCTCGCCGCACATCGCCACCGGAATACCCGCTTTGGCGCCGCTCTCGATGGTGTAGTGAATCAGCTTCAGCACGGCGGGGTGCAGCGGGTCGTACAGGTAGTTGACCTCGTCGTCCACGCGGTCGATGGCCAGGGTGTACTGAATCAGGTCATTGGTGCCGATGGAAAAAAAATCGGCGTGGCGCGCCAGTAAGGGCGCGGCCAACGCCGCCGCCGGCACCTCGATCATCGCACCAACCTGCACCTCGGGATTAAACGCCTGGCCCTCGCGCTTAAGATCCGACTTCAACTCCTCGATCAAATGCCGCGCCTGCCTGAGTTCCTGCAGGGTTGAAATCATCGGCAGCATGATTTTGAGTTCGCCTTCGCCCGACGCGCGCAGCAAGGCGCGCAATTGCATGCGGAACAGGTCGGTTTCCTTGAGGCATAGCCGGATCGCGCGCAAACCGAGTGCGGGATTATTGGGCGTCGGACCCTGCGAACGGCCGCTA
Source organism: Nevskiales bacterium (assembly GCA_050740255.1). Taxonomy (GTDB): domain Bacteria; phylum Pseudomonadota; class Gammaproteobacteria; order Nevskiales; family JBOICV01; genus JBOICV01. The sequence goes on from JBOICV010000188.1 coordinate 1,872, forward strand.
TCGACCTGCTTGTCTGCGCCCAGATCGAGGGTACGGACGGTGACCGGCCCGCGCACCGCGCGTACGACCTGGCAATAGGCCTGGTACTGCTCCTCCTCGCCCGGCATTTCCTTGCGGTTCATGTAGAGGAACTCGGTGCGGTAGAGGCCGACCCCTTCGGCACCCACTTCCGCCGCTTCCTTGCTGTCTGCGGGCAGTTCGATGTTGGCCAGCAGAGTAATTTTGCAGCCATCGCGCGATACGGCGCGTTCATGCTTGAGGGCGGTGAGCGACTCGCGGTCGCGCCGCTGCTGGGCTTGGCGCTCGCGGTAGAAGCTCAGCGCCGCCGCATCTGGCGCCGCCAGCGCCTGGCCTTTCTCGCCATCGACAATGATCGGCTCGTCGTCACTCAGCAGGCGCCGCGCGTGATGCAGGCCGACGATTGCGGGAATGCCTAATGAGCGCGCCAGAATTGCGGTATGTGACAGCGGCCCGCCGAACTCGGTGATGAAGGCTGCCACGCCCTGCCGGTGCAACAGGATGATGTCGGCGGGTGTCACGTCGTCCGCGACCAGCACGGCCGGTTCAGCCTCGCGCTTCTTGGGTGCGGTCAGCGGCCTGTCCTGTTTCAGCAGGACCCGCAGAATGCGCTGCGTGACATGCTCGACGTCGTCGCGCCGGGTCTTGAGATAGGCGTCGTCCATCTGGTCGAACACGGCCACCAGATTGTCGCGCTGCAGCTTGAGCGCCCATTCGGCGTTGCAGTTGCGCTCGCGAATCAGCTTGATCACCACCTCGGATAGCGCACTGTCCTGCATCATCAGCAGGTGGGTGTCAATAAAAGCAGCGATGTCACCCGGTGTGTTGGCCGGGATTTGCGCGCGTACCTCGCGGAGCTGCTCGCGTGCCTGCCCGAGCGCTTTGCCGAAACGCACGATCTCTGCCTCGACCTGCGCCGCTTCGAGGGTCAGCTCCGGGATGTCGAGATCGCCGCCCGCCATCTTGTGCACACGGCCGATGACGATGCCGCGCGAAACACCGATGCCGGACAGCCATAGCGCCATGGTTTTACTCGCTCTCGTCGAAGCGGCGCGCGATGAGCTGTTCCACGGCGTCCAGCGCGGCATGCGCGTCCTCGCCGTCGGCGATCAGCTTCAGCAAGGTGCCTTTGCCAGCGGCCAGCATCATCACGCCCATGATGCTTTTGCCGCTCACCTCGCGTGCGCCGCGCTTGATCTTTACATCGGCGCTGAAGCGCGCTGCCGCCGTCACCAGCTTGGCGGCCGCGCGCGCATGCAGTCCCAGCTTGTTGTTGATCCTGACCTCGCGTTCCAGTCTAGGCATTGCTGTCCTCAGCGCGGACGATGCCCTGGCGCCCGCCGTCGATGGCGCTCTGCGCCATGCGCTGCAGGTCCAGCGCCGGATAATTGAAGATGCGCACCAGCATCGGCAGGTTGAGACCGGCGATGACGCAGGTATTGGGCCGCTTTTGTATGGCACAGGCGATATTGCTCGGCGTCGAGCCGAAAGCGTCGGTCAGCAGCAGCACGCCGCTGCCTTGGTCGAGTTGATCCGCGACGCGATGCGTCTGCTCGATCAGCTTGTCGGGATCCAGCCCGCGATGGATTTCCACCACGTCCGTGGACAAGGGCAGCGCGCCGATCATCTCTTCGATCGTGTCGAGTAACTGGCGGCCGAGCCGCCCGTGCGTTACCAGCAATATGCCGACCGACATTCGTGACCTCTTTTCGCGCAGCCGCTAGGGCAACTCAGTATGCCGCACCAGCGCCTGCGGGTAGCGGCTGCGGAACTGCTCCGCCAGCCGCTCCACCAGGTAAACCGAGCGATGCCTTCCGCCGGTGCAGCCGATGGCGACGGTGACATAGCTCCGATCCTCGGCCTTGAAGCGCGGCAGCCAATCTTTCAGAAAGGCCGCAATATCCTTGAGTAAGCGCCCGGTTTCCGGCAGTTGTTCAAGATAGTCAATCACCGCCTGATCGCGGCCGGTCAAATCCTTCAGCTCCGGTATCCAATGTGGATTGGGCAGGCAACGCGCGTCGAACACGAAATCCACGCCTTGCGGGAGGCCGAATTTGTAGCCGAAAGACTGGAATAGCAGAGACAGCGTTGCGGCATCGCCGCCCTGCAGGTGGTTGCGCACCTGTTCGCGCAACTGGTGCATATTGGTGCGGCTGGTATCGATGACCACGTCCGCGCAGGCCGCGATGGGTTCGAGCAGCCGGCGCTCTTTCTCGACCGCCTCGACCAGGGGTGTTTCGGCATCGGTCAGGGGGTGCTTGCGCCGGGTCTCGTTGTAGCGGCGCAGAATGACTTCCTTGTCGGCGTCGAAGAACAAGACCTGGATGTCAATCTTGGCCGCCCGCAACTCCTTGATCCGTTCCGGAAACAGCCGGATGCTCGCCGAACGCGCGCGCGCATCGATGCCGACCGCCAGCATCGGAAATTCCTCGGCGCGTCCCTGCAGCACATCGGCGGTGAAGGTGGTTAACAGGGCTAGCGGCAGATTGTCGATGCAGTAATAGCCCAGATCCTCCAGCATGCCGAGCGCCACGCTCTTGCCGGAACCAGATAAGCCGCTGACGACTACTATTTTCAAGATTTGTCCTCGCCATCCAGGCTGGCTGCCTGGCGGTGCGCGAAGGCTTCCGCCGCCGAGTAGCCGCGCCGGCGCAGCTTATGGTCGCGGCAAGCGGCCTCGACTAACACCGAAAGATTGTGACCCGGCATGACCGGCAAGCTGATGCGTGGAATGGCGACACCGAGCACCGCCTGTTCGCTACGGCTGCCGCTGAGACGATCACGGTGGGGTAAACCGCCGGCCGGAGGCGATTCCAGCCGGATGACAAGCTCCAGGGGTTTTTTGCGGCGTATGGCGCGTGCGCCGAACATTGCGCGCACATCGAGAATGCCGAGCCCACGCACTTCCAGAAAATTCCGTAGCAGTGCCGGCGCGTGCCCCAGAATTTGATGATCGGCGCTGCGTTCGAACTCAGGCGCGTCGTCCGCCACCAGCTTGTGTCCCCGGCTAAGCAATTCCAAGGCCAGCTCGCTTTTGCCGATGCCGCTTTCGCCGGTGATCAATACGCCCAGGCCCAGTATGTCGAGAAATACGCCATGGAGAGTCTGCGCCTCGCGCCGGGCCGGCGTGCGCCGCATGTTATGCCGGTTCGGGTGCGGGTGCGTAACGATTGAGTAGCGCGAAAAGTGCCGCGCCGTCGGCTGCGGCGCGCAACTCGGCGCAGAACGTATCATCGGTGAACATTTCCGCGAGCCGGCGCAGAATCAGCAAATGCTGTTCCGTAGCCTGTTCCGGCACCAGCAGGCCGAAAATCAGATCGGCCGGCGTGCCATCGCTGGATTCGTAGTCCACTCCCGGACTGAGTTTCATGAATGCACCCACGGCGCGCTCCAGTCCCTGCATGCGGCCGTGAGGAATCGCAACGCCGAAGCCCATGCCGGTGCTGCCGAGTTTCTCGCGCCCGATCAAGGTGCTGAAGATATCGCTCTCGTCCAGACCCGGCGCGCCCAGGCTCAGCAACTTGCCCATGTCCTCCAGCACCCGTTTCTTGGAACGCAGATCGGTTCGGAGCTGGACTCGTTCGGCGTTCAGCAGTTCGGCAATCTTCATGGGGACCCTTAAAAAACTGCGGCGGGGCAAGTCCCCGCCGCGATATTAATGTTGCTGGTGGACAATTTTACGTCAGCGCAGCGACTCAGTGCAGTAGCGTGGGCTGGCCGGTGCGCGGATGGTGGTTGTGACGCTTGGCGTTGAACTTGGTCACCTGCCGGTCCAGCTTGTCCATCAGAAGATCAATCGCAGCGTACATATCCGGGGCGGTGGATTCGGCGAACAAATTCGCGCCGCTGACGTGCAGCTTGGCCTCGGCCTTGTGCCGCGCGCCGTGACGCCCATCATGCTTCGGGCTGTCCACCGTCAGAATCACGTTGACGTCCAGCAAATCGTCGATGTGTCGCGACAAGCGCTGCAGTTTTTCGGTGACGAACTGTTTCAGCGCCGGCGTGACTTCCACGTGATGGCCGGAGATGTGCAGATTCATATCGCCTCCTCGGGTTGTGGCCGCGTCATGCGGCCGGTTTACGTTCATGGGAAGGCGCAATGTCCAGCGCCTCCCGGTATTTCGCCACGGTGCGTCTTGCAACTTTGACGCCTTCCTTGAGCAGCAGTTCGGCCAGCCGGCTGTCGGATAACGCCGCATCAGGCGCTTCCGCCGCAATCAGGCGCTTGAGCATGGCCTGGATGGCGGTGGCGCTGGCGGTGCCGCCGGCGGTGGTCTGGACGTGGCTGGAGAAGAAATACTTGAGTTCAAATAGCCCGCGCGGGGTCGCCATGTACTTGTGTGCGGTGGCGCGGGATACGGTGGACTCATGTATCCCCAGTTGGGCTGCAATGTCGCGCAGGATAAGCGGGCGCATGGCTTCAGGCCCATAATCTAGGAAAGCGCGCTGTTCTTCAACTATGCATTGTGCAACGCGCAACAGGGTCTCGTTGCGGCTCTTGAGCGAATTAAGGAAAAACCGCGCCTCCTGCAGGTGCTGTTTCAGGGTTTGCTGCTCCGGGCTCGCGTCCGCGCGCCGGATCAGCGCCAGATATTCACCATTGATGCGCAGGCGGGGCGAAATCTCCGGGTTGAGCGAGGCGTGCCAACGGCCGCGCCGCTTGGTCACGAATATCTCGGGCGTGACGTATTGCGCCTCGTGCCGGCTGAAGGCGCTACCGGGATGCGGCTGCAGACCTTGGATCAGAGCCACCGCGGTTTGCACGGTGTCAGAGCCGCAGTTCATCTGCGCCGCGATTCTGGCGAGGTTTTGGCTTGCCACCAGCGGCAACAGGCCCGCTTCGATCAGGCGCAGCGCCTCGGCTCGGCCGGCGACCTCCGCCGAGGTCTGGCGCAATTGAATAGTGACGCACTCGGCCAGGTCACGCGCGGCGACCCCGGGCGGGTCGAAGTCCTGTACCGCCGCCAACACGCCGGCCAGTGCTTCCGCGTCGACCTCGCCCATGCCGAGCAAGCGGGTTTGCAGGGCCGGCCAGTCTTCCAGATAACCGTTGTCGTTCACCGCGTCAATCAGATGCTCGGCCAACTCCAGTTCAAGCGCGGAGAAATGACAGAGCTGCGCCTGCCACGACAGGTGTTCGTGCAGGCTTGGCGCCTGATGCAGGCTGGCCTGGCGATAGTCGTCGAGCTCCTGGCTGCCCGCGGGCGCGTTGGCATAGGGCTCGTCGTCCCAGTCGGTATCGCTTTCGCTGCCGGCTTCCTCGCTGTCATTGCTGGCAGCATCCTCGCCCGGCTCGGCGTCAGCCTCGGTGGACGCAGTCGCCACATCCTCCATGCGCTCGAGCATGAAGTTCTGCTCCAGCACCTGCGAAATTTCCTGCTGCAAGTCGAGCGTGGACAACTGCAGGAGCTTGATTGACTGCTGCAGCGCCGGCGTCATGGCCAGATGCTGGCCGAGGCGCAAGCCTGCGATTTGCTTCATAAGCAAATTTTACGCCACTTTCGGCGTAGCGCTGGCAAGTTTATTGCTGCAATTCCCGAAAACTACAGCTCGAAGTCCTCGCCGAGGTAGACGCGCCGCGCTTGCTCGTCGGCCAGTATGTGCGCGGGTGTGCCTTCCGTGATAACCCGGCCGGCCGACAGGATATAAGCGCGCGAGCAGATGCCGAGCGTTTCGCGTACGTTGTGGTCGGTGATCAGCACGCCGATGTTGCGCTGTTGCAGGTGCCGGATGATGCTCTGAATGTCGCCCACCGCGATCGGATCGACCCCGGCGAACGGCTCGTCCAGCAGCACGAACTTGGGGTTGGTGGCCAGCGCGCGCGCGATTTCCACGCGCCGCCGCTCGCCGCCGGAGAGCGAGATGCCTTCGCTGCGCCGGATGTGATCGATATTGAGCTCGCCGAGCAGGTTTTCGAGGATTTCGCGTCGCTGATTGCCATTGAGCTCCTGGCGCAGCTCCAGCACGCCCATGATGTTTTCTTCCACCGAAAGCTTGCGGAATACGCTCGCTTCCTGCGGTAGATAACCCAGGCCCAGTCGCGCCCGCGCGTGCATCGGCAAGCGGGTGATGTCGTGCTCAGCCAAGTGCATGCGGCCGGCGTCGGCCCGTACCAGCCCGACAATCATGTAGAACACCGTGGTCTTGCCGGCGCCGTTGGGACCGAGTAAGCCGACCACCTCGCCGCTTTGTACGCTGAGGGAGACGTCCTGCACGACCGGCCGTTTTTTATAGCGTTTGGCCAGATCCCGCGCGCTGAGCGTCTCAGGCATAAGCTGTCAGTTTTTCCAACAGGCGCGCTGCACCCCCGTCAAGCGGCGCCGGTCGCATTATTCGTCCGTGGGATCAGAGCGCTTGCCGGGCGTTAAGGTGATGGATACGCGGCCGCCACCGGCGCGGTTGTTGACCAGGGTACGCCGCGCTGCCCAGTCGTATTGAATATTGTCGCCCGTGATTTCCTCGCCGCCGCGATTGATGACCGCGTTGCCGCGCAACTCCAGGATTTCAGAGGTGGACATGTAATCGATCCGGGAAGCCTCGCCGCGTATGGGCTGGCCTTCGCCATCCGGCTCCTGCACGATGGTGGCCGGGCCGCCGCTGAGCGTGAGCTGGAACTGGTCTTCGCCGCGCGCGCTACGCTGCGCCAGCTTGCGCACGGTGAGCTTGCTGCCGCGCAGCGTGACGCCGCCTTGCACCACCCGGACGTTGCCGGAATAGGTGCTCAAAGCCTCGCTTAAATCCGCCTGATCAGCCTCGATGTTAATGGGTTCTGCGCGCGGCGCCGCCTGTGCGGGGGCACCCGCCAGCACTGCGGTCACGGCAAAATTAAGGAGTAGGTTGCGAAACATAACGCACGCGCACGTTTTTGAGTAAGGCCAGCGTATCGTTAACTATATCAAGCTCCATGCCTTCGGCATCGGCCGCAATTCCTGCTTCCCGGATCTGTACCGGCGCGCGCGTCTGCAGAGTCCCCTTGCCGGGTTGGATGATGGCATCCGGGGTGGTGACCCGGGTTAGCCGCGGGTCGGTGCCGGTGCGCTGACCGGTAATGGTGACGCCGCCGGAAAGCTCTACTACTTCCTGGCCGTCGGCCGCAAGCGGCGGCATGCGCCCGGTCAGTGCGCTCAGCCGCCACAAGCCGCGTTCATCGTTCTGGTAATGCACGTTGACCCGCGTGAGCTGGGTGGACAGATCGGGGAAGTGCACCACCTCATCCGCCTGCACTTGGTACAAGAGCTTGCCGGCCTCGTCCATGGCGCTCATGCGGGCGTCGCGCATGTAGTAGTCCGCCTGGTCGGGCGCTACCGGCGCGAACGCTTCGAAGCTTTCTCCGCCCTGTGGCCGCCACAAACTCAGCACCACCGGCACCAGCAGGATGGGCAGCAGGCCCCATTGCACCGCCGGCCAGCTGCCTTTCATTTTTTGCCGCTGCCGCGCGCCGCAATCAGCATGTCGCAGGCTTCCCGCACCGCGCCTTTCCCGCCGGGATAGCGGCTGACCCAGTCCGCCGCCTGCCGCACGGACGGCATCGCGTCACTCGGCGTCAGCGCCAGACCGCACAATTCGAGCAGCGGCAGATCCGGCATGTCGTCGCCCATATAGCTTGCGAACTCGGGCTTGATCTTCAGCCGGCCCAGCATTTTTTTCAGCGTCATCAATTTGTCGTGTACACCGAGCGCTACGTGCTCGATGCCAAGCTCGACGCAGCGCGCGGCCATCGCCGCGGAGGGGCGGGCGCTGATCACGGCCAGATTGACACCCGCATGCCGCAACATCACCAGACCATGGCCGTCCTTCACGCTGGTAGCTTTGAACTCCTGGCCCTCGGGTCCCAGATACAGCAAGCCGTCGGTCAGCACGCCGTCAATATCGAACGCTGCCAGCTTGATGCCGGCTGCGCGTTTTTTGAGCTGGGGGAGGGCGAGTTTGCTCATTTTCTCTCTCGGGTTCCAGGCGCTCAGACAACACCGGCGCGTAAAAGGTCGTGCATGTTGAACGCGCCGACGACGCGGTTACTACTGTCAACGACGGGCAAGGCGTTGATTTTATGCTTGTCCATCAATTGCAGGGCTTCGGCTGCGAGCATGTCGCTGCGCCCGGCTCTAGGCTTACGGGTCATGACCGCTTCGATGGTCGTTTTGCGCACGTCCAGGCCACGATCCAGCGTGCGCCGCAAATCGCCGTCGGTGAATACGCCCACCAGCTTGTTGCCGCTATCCACGATGACCGTCATGCCCAAACCCTTGACGCTCATTTCGTCCAGGGCATCCAGCAGCCTGGTGGACGCCCGCACTTTCGGCACGCGCCTGCCGGTGTGCATCAGGTCCGTCAAGCGCAATAGCAGGCGTTTGCCGAGCGCGCCGCCGGGATGCGCTCGGGCGAAATCCTCGGCGGTGAATTCGCGCGCTTCCAGCAAAGCCACCGCCAGCGCATCGCCCATCGCCAGGGCCGCCGTAGTGGAAGAAGTTGGCGCGAGATCAAGCGGGCAGGCTTCCTTGGCGACGCTCACATCGAGATGCACATCGGCAGCGCGGGCGAGAGTGGATTTGGCTTTGCCGGTCAGCGCGATCAAAGGCACGGCCATGCGCTTGAGCAGCGGCAGCAGCACCAGCACCTCGGGTGTTTCTCCCGAGTTCGACAAGGCCAGCACAACGTCCTGGTCGGTGATCATGCCGAGATCGCCGTGGCTGGCCTCGCCGGGGTGTACAAAGAATGCGGGCGAGCCGGTGCTGGCAAAAGTTGCCGCAATCTTGCCGCCGATGTGGCCGCTTTTGCCCATGCCGGTGACGACGATGCGGCCCTTGCAGCGGTAGAGCAGTCCGCAGGCACGCACAAATTCCGCGTTGATGCGCCCTTTCAAATCGGTCAGCGCGCGCGCTTCGATTTACAATGTGCGCCGGCCGGCGCGGCGCAGTTTGGCGGCGTCCAATCCGGGCTTGGGTTTGCGGGCAGCGGGCATGCGGCCATTATACTGAGCGCCCGCTATGACGCCCGCGCTCCGGCTACGCAATCTGCACAAGCGCTATGGCGCGCTACCTGCGCTGCGGGGAGTGGAGTTCGACATCCGTCCCGGTGAATTCTTTGGCTTGCTCGGACCCAACGGCGCCGGCAAGTCCACTCTGATCAATATCGTCGCGGGCCTGGTGCGACCCAGCGCCGGCAGCGCGGAAGTCTTGGGCCACGACGTGGTGAGCGCTTACCGCGCCGCGCGCAGGAATCTCGGCGTGGTGCCGCAGGAGTTGGTGATTGATCCGTTCTTCCCGGTGCGCGAGTTGCTGCGGAATCAGGCGGGCTACTACGGTTGCGGGCGTGAGCAATGGCCCTGGATTGATCATGTACTGGAGCAGCTCGAACTGACCGACAAGGCCAACGTCTACATGCGCCAGCTATCCGGCGGCATGAAGCGCCGGGTCTTGATCGCACTGGCGCTCGTGCATAAGCCGCGGGTCATAATTCTCGATGAGCCAACCGCCGGCGTGGACGTGGAATTACGGCGGGCGCTGTGGCGCTTCACCAAGCGACTGCACGCCGACGGCCACACCATCATGCTCACGACTCACTATCTGGAAGAGGCGGAAGCGCTGTGCGATCGCATCGCAATTCTCAACAACGGCTCGCTGGCAGTGCTGGAGGAAAAGGCGCAACTTCTGGCACGCCACCCGTTCCGCTTCCTGCGGCTGCGGCTGGAAGGTGAGCCGGCCCTGTTGCCGGCGCGACTACAGGAAATATTAACGTCCCGCGAAGGCGGTGAGATCGAACTGCGCTTGCAACGCGATCAGGACCGCATCGGCGAAGTGATCGAAGCGGTGCGGGCGGCGGGCCTGAAAATTCTTGACGTGCATACCCGCGATCCAAGCTTGGAAGATGTGTTCGTGGAGCTTACGGCATGAGCTTCAATGCTTACGGTTGCTGGACCTTGCTGCGCAAGGAGGTGCTGCGCTTCTGGCGCGTGTCGGGGCAGACGGTACTGGCGCCGATGCTTACCGCGGTGCTTTATCTACTGGTGTTCCGGCAGGTGATGGCAGCACACGTAGAGGTCTATGACGGCGTGAGCTACGCGGCCTTCCTGATTCCGGGATTGATGATGATGAGTGTGATCCAGAACGCCTTCGCCAACACCTCCAGCAGCCTGATTCAGTCAAAAATCAATGGCAATCTCGTGTTCCTGTTGATGACACCGCTGTCCGCGCTGGAGATTTTCCTCGCTTTTGTCGGGGCGGCCTTGTTGCGCGGCGTAGTCGTGGCCAGTGGTGTTTATCTGGTTGCACGGCTTTTTATGCCGCTCCCGCTCGAAGCCCCGCTGGTCGCATTCGGCATGCTGGTGCTCGTGTCGGTAGCTTTGGGCGTGCTGGGCCTGATTGCCGCGGTGTTTGCGGAGAAATTCGAGCATCTCGCCGCTTTTCAGAACTTCCTGATCATGCCGTTTTCGTTCTTGAGCGGCGTGTTCTATTCCATTCGCGATCTGCCGCAACTGTGGAACACATTGTCACTTTACAATCCGTTCTTTTACATGATTGATGGTTTCCGCTACGGTTTTTTCGGTGTGAGCGATGCAGCGCCGGCGCAAAGCTTGGCGGTGGTGGGTGCTTTCGCGTTGCTGACGTCAGCGCTCGGTCTGTGGCTGTTGCGCAGCGGTTACAAGCTCAGGCCTTAGCGCCTGTTCAGCAACGCCCCGTGCGAAATATGTGGGAACAGGCCCTAAACTAGCGTTATGACTGCGGCAGAAATCAGAGGTCTGATCGAGGCGGGACTCCCCGGCGCCAAAGTTGACGTACGCGGCGAGGATGGCACCCATTTCGAGGCTGAGGTGAGTGCTGCGGCGTTCAAGGGCTTGAACATGCTCGCCCAGCATCGTCTGGTGTACGCGGCATTGGGAGAAAAAATGGGCAGGGAAATCCACGCGCTGGCGCTCAAGACCAAAGTACCCGACTAAAAAACTGGCATGGATAAACTGCAGATTCTGGGAGGTTCGCCTCTCGACGGCGAGATTCGCGCCAGCGGCGCCAAGAACGCGACGCTGCCGATCATGGCGGCCTGCCTGCTGACCGACGATGTACTGATCATCCAGAACGTCCCGCATCTTGAGGACGTTACCACCACCAATATGCTGCTGGCCCAGCTCGGTGTGTCGGTCACGATCGGCGAGAAGATGGTGGTGGAGGCGAATGCTTCGACCCTACGCTCCTTCGTCGCGCCGTATGAGCTGGTGAAAACCATGCGCGCCTCGATACTGGTGCTCGGGCCACTGGTCGCCAAACACGGTCAGGCCGAGGTCGCGCTGCCGGGCGGCTGTGCCATCGGCGCGCGGCCGGTGGACATTCATCTGGCCGGCTTGGAAGCAATGGGCGCCGAGATCAAGGTCGAAGGCGGCTATATCCGCGCCAAGTCCAAGCGCCTCAAGGGCGCGCACCTGGTGCACGAAACGGTGACGGTCACCGGTACCGAGAATCTGATGATGGCGGCGGCGCTGGCGGAGGGCACCACCATCATCGAGAACGCCGCGCGCGAACCGGAAGTCGTGGATCTGGCCAACTGCCTTAACGCGATGGGTGCGCGCGTGTCCGGCGCCGGTACTTCGATGCTGCGCATTGATGGCGTGAAGAAACTGCATGGCGCCACTTATGCGGTCTTGCCCGACCGGATTGAAACCGGCACCTATATGGTCGCTGGCGCGATTACCCGCGGCCGTGTGCGCGTGCGCGACACCAATCCCGAGTACGTCGAATCCGTGAGTCACAAGCTGCAGGAGGCCGGCGCAGTGGTGACCACCGGCCCCGACTGGGTGGAAGTGGACATGCGCGGTCGCCGGCCGCGCTCGATTTCGCTCAAGACCGCGCCTTATCCCGGCTTCGCCACCGATATGCAGGCGCAGTTCGTGGCGCTGAACTGCGTGGCGGAGGGCGTCGGTGCGATCACCGAGACCGTGTTCGAGAACCGCTACATGCACGTCTCCGAGTTGCAGCGCATGGGCGCCGATATCCGCGTGGAAGGCCATACGGCTATCGTGCGCGGCAAGGATCAGCTCACCGGCGCCCCGGTTATGGCGACCGATTTGCGTGCCTCGGCGAGCCTGGTGCTGGCAGGATTGGTGGCGGAAGGGGAAACCAATGTCCACCGCATCTACCACATTGATCGCGGCTACGAAAACATCGAAGAAAAGCTGCTGCAGCTCGGCGCCCGCATTAAACGCGTGCCGGACCGCCCCATCGCCGACGTGCAGGCAGCGGAGAAGCCGGCGGCGTAAAATACGCGGCCTTTCGCTCCCCGCCAGGCTTAGCCTGGCTTTATTGTTATGACTGCACTGACGCTGGCCCTGTCCAAGGGACGCATCCTCGAAGAGGTGCTGCCGCTGCTGGCGCGCGCCGGGGTGCAGCCCGAAGAAGATCCGCTCAAGAGCCGCAAGCTCGAGTTTGCGACCAGTCGCGCGGGTCTGCGCCTGCTCGTGATTCGAGCGGCCGACGTTCCGACTTTTGTCGAGTACGGCGCGGCCGATCTCGGCGTCGCCGGTAAAGACGTGTTGATGGAGCATGGCGGCGGCAATCTTTACGAGCCGCTGGATCTGGGCATCGCACGCTGTCGCCTGATGGTCGCCGGCAAGCCGGGTACGCTGGAACGGCTGGCCGGACGCCGACCGCGGGTCGCAACTAAATATGTGGAGATTACACGCCGCCACTTTGCCGCCAAGGGCCAGCAGGTTGAGCTGATCAAGCTGTATGGCTCCATGGAGCTGGCGCCGCTGGTTGGCTTGGCCGATTTGATTGTGGACCTGGTGGACACCGGCAATACACTGAAAGCAAACGGCCTCACCCCGCTGGAAACCATCGCCGAAATCAGTTCGCGCTTGGTGGTCAATAAAGCCGCAATGAAGATGAAGCACGCGGCGGTCAGCGAGCTGATCGGCCTGTTCGAGCGCCTCAGCGCGGCCGCTTAACGATGCTGAAGCTCAATTGCCTCGACAGCCGCGCAGCCGGATTCGAGCAGGAATTCGCCGCTTTGCTCGCGCGCGACCCCGCGGCCGATCAGGCCGTGCAGCGTGCGGTGCAGGACATCCTGGCCGACGTGCAGTCGCGCGGCGATGATGCCGTGCTCGAATACGCACGCCGCTTCGATCGCAGTCGCGCTGCGACCATGCGCGAATTGGAAATTCCAAAGGCGCGCCTGCACACCGCGCTGGCCGGAATCAGCGCCGAGCTGCGCAGCGCCCTGGAAACCGCCGCCGCCCGCATCCGTGTTTACGCCGAGAAGCAGAAACTGGAATCCTGGTCGTTTACGGACGAGCACGGCAATGTGCTGGGTCAGCAGATCACGCCGCTGGAACGCGTCGGTATTTATGTGCCGGGCGGCAAAGCGGCCTATCCGTCATCGGTGTTGATGAATACGATACCGGCCAAGGTCGCGGGCGTTGGGGAAATCATCATGGTCACGCCGAGCCCAGAAGAGGACATGAATGAGGTCGTGCTGGCCGCTGCGGCGATTGCCGGGGTGGACCGCGCTTTTCGTCTGGGCGGCGCACACGCGATCGCGGCGCTGGCCTACGGCACAGCGACGGTGCCGGCGGTGGACAAGATTGTTGGCCCGGGCAACGCCTATGTCGCCGCCGCCAAGCGCGCGGTGTTCGGGGTGGTCGGCATCGATATGATCGCCGGTCCCTCGGAGATTCTGGTGATTTGCGATGGCGACACGAACCCGGACTGGATCGCGCTCGATTTGTTCTCTCAGGCCGAGCACGACGAGGACGCGCAAGCCATCCTGCTGTCACCCGATGCCAGATTTCTGGAGAAGGTCGCGGGCAGTATTCAGCGTCTGCTGCAGGAGCAGCCGCGCGCAGCCATCATTGAGGAATCACTGCGCGCACGTGGCGCACTGATTCAGGTGCGCGATCTGAACGAGGCGGCGAATATCGCCAACCGGCTTGCGCCGGAGCATCTCGAGCTCTCGGTCGCGGAGCCGCAGGCTTTGCTGAAGAAAATCCGCCATGCCGGCGCGATTTTCCTCGGGCGGTATACGCCGGAGGCTTTCGGCGACTACTGTGCCGGGCCCAACCACGTGCTGCCGACCGCGCGCAGCGCGCGCTTTTCCTCGCCACTGGGTGTGTATGACTTTCAGAAGCGCAGCAGTGTGATACAGGCCTCGGAGCGGGGCGCGCCCGCGCTCGCGCGCACTGCGGCGACGCTGGCCGAGGCTGAGGGCCTGGTCGCACATCAGCGCTCGGCTGAATATCGGAAGTAAGCAGGCAGAAATGAGCGACCCGCTCGACTGGCTCCGGCCTGAGATCACCGCGCTCAAGGCTTACCACGTGCCTGCCGCCACAGGCCTGGTCAAGCTGGACGCAATGGAAAATCCTTACCGCTGGCCGGCGGAGATGATCCAGGCCTGGCAGACCGAGCTCGCGCATATCGCGGTTAACCGCTATCCCGATCCGCAGGCGCCCGCGCTCAAGACCGCGCTGCGGGAGTCGATGGGTATTCCGCAGCAGGCGGAAGTGCTGCTCGGCAATGGCTCGGATGAGCTGATTCAAATGCTGGTGCTGGCGCTCGCCCGCCCCGGAGCGATAGTGCTGGCGCCCGAGCCGAGCTTCGCGATGTACAAATTGACCGCCGAGGTCTGCGGCATGCAGTACATCGGGGTGCCGCTGCGTCTGGATTACGCACTCGATACCGAAGCCATGTTGGCGGCACTGGCGCGACATCGGCCGGCGCTGGTCTTCATCGCCAACCCGAACAATCCCACCGGCAACGCGTTTGACGCCGCCGGCTTGCGCGCGATCGTCGAGCAGGCGCCGGGTCTCGTCGTGCTGGACGAAGCCTACTACCCCTTCACCCAGGCCAATGCGCTGGCCTGGCTGACGGAGTATCCGAATCTGCTCGTCATGCGCACCGTGTCCAAACTCGGACTGGCCGGCCTGCGGCTCGGCCTGCTCTGCGGCAGCAAGGCCTGGCTCGAACAGATTGATAAAACCCGTCTGCCCTACAACATCAACGTATTGACGCAGGCCAGCGTCGCTTTCGCGCTCGGGCGCGCCAAGGTTCTGGCGCAGCAGGCCGCCGCAATCCGCGAAGAACGCGCACGTCTTTTCGCCGAGTTGCAGCGCCGCGCCGCGCTCACGGCGTATCCGAGCGAGGCGAATTTCATTCTGTTCCGCGCGCCGTCGGGGTGTGCCGATGCCTTGCATACGGCTGTGCGCGCGGGCGGCGTGCTGATCAAGAATCTGCATGGCAGCCATCCGATGCTGACCGACTGTCTGCGCGTCACGGTCGGGCTGCCAAAAGAAAACACGATATTTTTGAATGCCTTGGACGTGGCGCTCGCCAAGGAGCCAGGCAAATAAGTTATAGTATCTTGCGCACGCAGACGCCCGGCCGTCACGCCGGGGCGAGGGTCGGCCGCGCGACTCGGGGTTACCCAACAAAATACGACAGCTTCAAGCGCTCCGCCTCGCCGCGGGACGTATTCATGAAGTGGGTTTCGGAGAGGAATGATGAGTAACGAAGGCGTGGACCTCAGGAAGCGCCGCTTCCTGACGTTGACGACCGCCGCGGTCGGCGCGGTCGGCACCGGCTTTGCGGCCTGGCCTTTTCTGTCAGCCTGGCAACCCAGCGCCAGGGCCAAGGCGCTCGGCGCACCGGTTAAAGCCGATATCGCCAGCTTGCAGCAAGGGCAGATGGTGATCTTCGAATGGCGCGGCAGCCCGGTGTGGGTGATCAAGCGCTCGCCCGAGATGCTCGCCAGTCTGGATGCGGTGAAGGGCGACATGGCCGATCCCGACTCCGAGTACGACCAGCAGCCGGCCTATGCCAAGAACGCAACGCGTTCGCTCAAGCCCGACTTGTTGGTGATGATCGGCACCTGCACCCATCTCGGCTGCTCGCCGAAGTTCCGGCCGGATTTTCCGGCGCCGGAAATTGACGCACAGTGGAAAGGCGGCTTCTTCTGCCCCTGCCACGGCTCCAAATTCGATCTCGCCGGCCGCGTCTATAAAGGCGTGCCGGCGCCGCTGAATCTGAAAATTCCGCCGTACCGCTTCGAATCCGACACGCTGATCGTGATCGGCGAAGACCCCACGGACAGTCAAGGGGCTGCGTAATGGCCATCATCGCGAATCCGCACAAGACCACCGGCTTTCTCGGCTGGATTGACGATCGCTTCCCGCTCACCAAGCTGTGGAAGGATCATATCGCCGAGTATTACGCGCCGAAGAATTTCAACTTCTGGTATTTCTTCGGCTCGCTGGCGCTGGTGGTGCTGGTGTTGCAACTGGGCACCGGCATCTGGCTCGCGATGTTTTACAAGCCGGATGCGGCGCTGGCCTTCGACTCGGTCGAGTACATCATGCGCGACGTCGAGTGGGGCTGGCTGATCCGTTACCTGCATTCCACCGGTGCTTCGGCCTTCTTCCTGGTGGTCTATCTGCATATGTACCGGGGCCTGCTATACGGTTCGTACCGCAAGCCGCGCGAGCTGATCTGGATTTTCGGCATGCTCATTTACCTGTCGCTGATGGCCGAAGCGTTCTTCGGCTACCTGCTGCCGTGGGGCCAGATGTCGTACTGGGGCGCGCAGGTGATCGTCAACCTGTTCGACGCGATCCCGCTGATCGGTCCCACTCTGGCGCTGTGGATCCGCGGCGACTACGTGGTGTCCGATGCGACGCTGAACCGCTTCTTCGCCTTCCACGTGATCGCGATCCCGCTGGTGCTGCTGGGACTCGTCGCGGCGCACATCATGGCGCTGCACGAGGTGGGTTCAAACAATCCGGACGGCGTCGAGATCAAGAACACCAAGGACCCCAGGACCGGCCATCCGGTGGATGGCATCCCGTTCCATCCCTACTACACGGTCAAGGACACGCTCGGCGCCGTGGTGTTCCTGATCGTCTTCTGCGTCATCATGTTCTTCATGCCGGAGTTCGGCGGTTACTTCCTTGAATACAACAACTTCATTCCGGCGGATTCCCTCAAGACGCCGCCGCACATCGCGCCGGTGTGGTACTTCACGCCGTACTATTC
>JBOICV010000189.1:0-1406 GCA_050740255.1 Nevskiales bacterium
TTGAACCACTGGTTGGGCGACGCGCCCATGACTATTGGGGCAGCGCACGTTAGAAGTGGCCCCACAAAACTGGACAGTCGGATAAGTGATGTTCTGCTCTAATCATGCGGCGCCGTGGGCGCCAAAGGAAGAGCAGATGAGGAGACCGCGAAGGAATCACAGCGCAGCGTTCAAGGCCAAGGTCGCGTTGGCTGCGGCGCGCGGCGACAAGACGATGGTCGAGCTGGCCGAGCAGTTTGACTTGCACGCCAACCAGATCACGCAATGGAAGGCTGAGCTGCTGGAGCGTGCGGTGGAAATGTTTTCGACGCCGGCGGAGCGCGCCGCGCAGCATGGCCCCAGCACTGCGGACCTCCAAGCCAAGATCGGGCAGTTGACCATGGAGATTGATTTTTTAGATCGCGCGCTCAATCGCGTCCCCGGCACGAGCGCAAAGCGATGATCTGCCGGGACGAGAAGATGCCGATGATGCGGCAATGCCAGATTCTGGCGCTGCCGCGCTCGACGGCGTACTACTGCCCGGTGCCGGTGCCCCAAGCCGACCTCGCGCTGATGCGGCGCATGGATGCGCTGCATCTGGACTTCCCTTTCGCCGGCAGCCGCATGCTGCGCGACCTGTTGCGTCTGGAAGACCACACGGCGGGACGCAAGCGGGTGGCGCGTCTGATGCGCCTGATGGGCATCGAGGCGCTGTATCGCAAGCGCAACACCAGCCGTCGCCATCCGGCGCATGCCATCTTCAAGTATCGGCTGCGCGGCTTGACCATCGACCGGCCCAACCAGGTCTGGGCCATGGACATCACCTACCTGCCGATGAAGCGCGGCTTCGTCTACCTCGCCGTGGTGCTGGACTGGGCCACGCGCAGAATCCTGTCGTTCCGGCTGTCCAACAGCCTGACCACCGACTTCTGCATCGAGGCCGTCGAGGAAGCCATTGCCAAGTACGGCAAGCCCGGGATCTTCAACACCGACCAGGGCTGCCAATTCACCAGCAGCGAGTTTGTCGCACTGCTCAAGGGCCACGGCATTCAGATCAGCATGGATGGCAAAGGCTGCTGGCGCGACAACGTCTTCGTCGAGCGGCTCTGGAAGACCATCAAATACGAGGAGGTGTATTTGCACGCCTACGAAACCGTGTCCGACGCCAGGGCCAGACTGACTCGTTACATCAGGTTCTACAACACCCAGCGCCCGCACTCGTCGCTTGACGGACAGACACCGGATACCGCTTACTTCAAATCGCTGCCACAGAAACTGGCGGCTTAACCCGGCAGAACATCACTTAAGAAACCAAAAAAACTGTCCAACAAAGTGGGGCCACTTCTCGCGAGCGATCGCCGAACGCTTATTAGAAATAGCTGCTGTACTCAGCGGCACGGTGTGCATTGATGCCCTGACATTGTTCC